>NZ_JAKRNN010000001.1:0-724052 GCF_022346785.1 Pantoea sp. ACRSC | reverse complement strand
TCGTCGGGTATTACAGCTCGCTAAGGCCGCATGGGTATAACGGTGGGTTACCCCCAAACGAATCGGAAAACCGATACTGGAAAAACTCTAACTCGGTGGCCAGTTTTTGTTGACCACTTCACACCGCTTGTCAGGCCTGACTGGATGCTGCTGAGAACACTCACAGTAGCCCTTACCTCCTGCATTCCCATCGACCTTATGCGCGATCTTGTTTCTTCTGCGAAACGTCACGCCACTGCAGTAAGGGTCAGAAATCTGCCAGTTCGGCAATCTGTTTGCCGGTGCGCTGTTCAAGAAAATCGAGCAGGCGGCGCGGCGTGACATTTAACACGCGATCTTCAGGAAAATCCACTGCGCGCGTGATGCGCAGACAGTGCTCGAACTGCCCCAGCGTAAAGGCGGTGTGGGAATCGGAGCCAAACGCCAGCTTGCCGCCGGCGTCGCGCACCGCTTCGGCGATGGCGCGGCAGTTCGGCTCGCTGCCGGGACGCGAGGTGGTAAAAGAGGAGTTGTTGATCTCCAGCGCCACATTGTAATGCGCGGCCGCTTCGGCGACGGCGCGGATATCGATCGGAAACTTCGGGTTGCCCGGATGGCTGATGATATGCGCCACGCCGTTCGCCATGGTGGCGATCATCGCGTCAGTGTGATGGCTCTTGTCGCGCGGCGCGTAAACCGGCTCGTGAAAACCGGCGATAATCAGATCCAGCGAGCCGAGCATCGGCCCGGTGCAGTCGATTTCACCCTGCTGGTTTTTAATATTGGCTTCGATGCCGCGCAAAATGCCGACGCCGTCGATCACGCGCGGCCAGATTTTCATATTCACAAAGTGCCAGTAGTGTGGCGCGTCGGCCATATCGGGGCCGTGATCGGTAATGGCAAAGAGTCGGATGCCGTTGTTTTTCGCCTGTGCGACATAGTCGTGCAGCGTGCTGTAGGCGTGGGTACTGGCGACGGTATGCATATGCAAATCAACGGGGTACATTATTTTCTCCTTTCAGCCGCCCGCCCGGGCGGTCAATAAATTAACGGGAATGCTCAGTAGCCGCGCTGGCGGTCGACGCAGCCCGACGGTTGCTCGCCCGCCTCGATGGCACCGATGCCGCGCGTAATGGCGTCCATCGCCTCGTCCGTCAGCGTCAATGCCGCAATATGCGGCGTGACGGTGACGCGCGGATGACGCCACAGCGGATTCTCCTGCGGCAGCGGCTCCTGCTGGAACACATCGAGCGCGGCGGCGCGCAGCTGCCCGCTCTCCAGCGCCGCCAGCAGATCCGCCTCCACCACCTGCGCGCCGCGCGCCATATTGAGAAAACAGGCGTGCGGCGGTAGCTGGCTCAGCGTATGCGCGTTAAACAGGTTAAGGGTTTCTGGCGTGGTGGGCAGCAGGTTGATCGCCACCTGCGTGCCGCGCAGAAAGTCGTCGAGGCTCTCGCGTCCGGCAAAGCTCTCGACGCCGGCGATGCGCTTCGGCGTGCGGCTCCAGACCCGCAGCGGAAAACCCCAGGGCCTGAGCGCCTCAATGACGCTCTGCCCCAGCACGCCTGCGCCGAGCACGCCGACGCTGAACGCCTCGCGCGCCACCGGCGGCAAAGGCTGCCACTGCGCCTGCCGCTGCTGCCTGGCGTAGTCGTCGAAGCGGCGGAACCAGCCAAGCACGCAGCAGAGCGCATACTCCTGCATCTGGCGCGCCATACCGCTATCCTCCAGGCGGACCAGCGGCACCGACGGCGGCAGCATATCGGGGTAGCGCGCCAGCCGGGAGAGAATATCGTCGACGCCCGCACCCATAACGAATACGCCGCGCAGGCCGGAACGGTGCGCCAGCATCTCGCGCGGCGGCTGCCACAGAATAGCGTAATCGGCGGGCGCGTCGTCGCCCGGCTGCCAGCGCCGCACCCGCGCCTGGGGCAACCGCCGCTGCATGCCCGTCAGCCAGACGTCGCCATCCTGCGTCGGGTGATACCAGATAATATCCATCTCGCTCCTCGTTTTTTGCCCTCAGCCTCCGGTAAAAGCGGCGTCAGGGCAAGCAAAAACCACCGCCCCGCCGCCAGCTTCTGTTCCGGTCTGCTTCACATTTCCGCAGTCTCGTTGCGCCACGTTGTCAGTTTACGACTAAAGTTGTTTGAGTGGTCAATGCGTTACGCGCGGCCGCCTTTCGGACAAGGAGAAAAACCGATGAAGAAAACTGTGGTAACCGCGCCTGTCGGGCGTCATGGAGTCGCGCCAGTGCTGCTGACTCTGCTGCTGGGGTTGCCTGCGCTGACGGCGCAGGCAGAGGACAATTCACGCATGCTCAGCAGCCAGCCGCAGCCGCCCGATGTCCGGCTGGGGCCGTTATTTAGCGCGGTACAGCAGGCGCAGTTCTATCCCGACCAGAAAACCTTCGCCGACGCGGTGCCTAAGTTCGATCCCGCGTCGATTCTGGCAGACTGGCAGATGCAGAAAAATCAGCGCAACTTCGATCTGAAGCGTTTCGTCGCCAGCAACTTTACCCTGCCCGCCGCGGGCGAAAAGTATGTGCCGCCCGCCGGACAGAGCCTGCGCGCCCATATCGACGGCCTGTGGCCGGTGCTGACGCGCACCGCCAAAAGCGCCGGCCGCTACGATTCACTGCTGCCGCTGCCGAAGCCCTACGTGGTGCCGGGCGGCCGCTTCCGCGAGGTCTACTACTGGGACAGCTATTTCACCATGCTCGGCCTGGCGGAGAGCGGCCACTGGGATCGCGTGCAGGATATGGTGGATAACTTTGCGTGGGAGCTGGACACGTACGGCCATATTCCCAACGGCAACCGCAGCTACTACCTCAGCCGCTCGCAGCCGCCTTTCTTTAGCCTGATGGTCGATCTGCTGGCGACCCACGAGGGCGACGCGGCCTACAGCAAATATCTGCCGCAGCTGCAGAAAGAGTATGACTACTGGATGGCGGACAGCGATAGCGTCGCCGCTGGCCAGGCGAGCAAGCGCGTCATCAAGCTGGCGGACGGCACCCTGCTTAACCGCTACTGGGACGCGCGCGACGTGCCGCGCACCGAATCCTGGCTGGATGACGTTAATACCGCGAAAAAAGCGCCACAGCGCGACAAAGGCGAACTTTACCGCGACCTGCGCGCCGGTGCCGCCTCCGGCTGGGACTTCAGCTCGCGCTGGTTCAGCGACGCGCACAATCTCGCCTCGATCCGCACCACCCAGCTGGCGCCGGTCGATCTCAACAGCCTGATGTTCCATCTGGAGCAGACGCTGGCCAAAGCTTATCGCCTCGACAAGCAGCAGGATAAAGCGAAGCAGTTTGCCGATCTGGCAGAGAAGCGTCAGGCGGCGGTAAACCGCTATCTGTGGGATGAGAAGCAGGGCTGGTACGCTGACTACGACACGAAAACGCGTCAGGCCAGCCCGCAGCTCACCGCCGCGGCGCTCTTCCCGCTCTATATGCAGCTGGCCAGCGACCGGCAGGCGGATCGCACCGCCTCGGCGGTTGAGAAACAGCTGCTGAAAGCGGGCGGCCTGCTTACCACCACGGTAAATAATGGCCAGCAGTGGGACGCCCCCAACGGCTGGGCGCCGCTGCAGTGGGTGGCGGTGGAAGGTCTGGAGCACTACAACAAGCCGCAGCTGGCGCAGCAGGTTGGCATGCGCTTCCTGCAGAACGTACAGACCACCTACGACAAAGAGCATAAGCTGGTCGAGAAGTACGTGGTCGACGGGCCGAACCTCGGCGGCGGCGGCGGCGGTGAATATCCGCTGCAGGACGGCTTTGGCTGGACCAACGGCGTGACGCTGATGCTGCTCGACAAGTACTGTCCGAAAGAGAAAACCTGCAACAGCGTGCAGGATCTTCCCCAGGCCGCAGCGACGGCGAAGTAATCCTCTCAGGCGAAGGGCCGCTCCCGGCTCTTCGCTTCCTTTTTTTAACGCCTCCCCTCTAACAATCCTTGAAACATTTTTGACATATTGATAATAATTCTCACTCTGATTTTAAGAATCTTTATCAATAATGTGCCGCCTGCCAGGGGCGGACCGAACAAGGACAGGACATGACGCTGCCGTTTCCCCCTCATCGCTGCGCCCTGCTGTGCGCGCTGGCGATGACTCTGCCCGCCGCCAGCCTGGCGGCCGACACGCTAATGGTGACCGCCTCCCCCCAGGAGAGCGCCGACGCCCCGACCCAGGGCTATCTCGCCACCACCAGCGCGGGCGCCACCAAAAGCGATCGCCCGCTGGTGAAGACGCCGCAGTCGGTGTCGGTGATCACCCGCCAGCAGATAGACGATCAGGGCGCCATCGATCTCAACCAGGTGCTGAACTATACGCCCGGGGTGTTCACCAACTTCGGCGGCGCGGCAACGCGCTATGACACCATTTCGCTGCGCGGCTTCCACGGCGGCGACGTGGATAACACCTTCCTTGACGGCCTGCGCCTGATGAGCGACGGCGGCAGCTATAACGTTTTGCAGGTCGATCCCTGGTTTCTGGAGCGCGTCGACGTCATTAAAGGCCCCTCTTCTGCCCTTTACGGCCAGACGGTGCCGGGCGGGCTGGTGAACCAGACCACGCGCCGCCCGCAGTTCAGCGAAGCGGGCCATTTTCGGCTGACGGCGGGCACGCAGAATACGCGCGGCGCAGCCTTCGACTACACCAACGCCATCAGCAACGAGTGGGCGTTTCGCCTGACCGGGATGACGCGCAACAGCGATACCCAGTATGACCATACGCGCGAGGAGAAGTATGCGCTGATGCCGCAGCTGATGTGGCAGCCCACGGAAGATACGCAGCTGCTGCTGCGCGCTTATCTGCAAAAAGATCCGTCGGGCGGCTATCACGGCTCGGTGCCGGGCGACGGCGCGCTGAGTGCCCATAACGGCGCGAAGCTCAGCACCGGCTTTTACGACGGCGATCCGTCGCTGGACCAGTTCAAGCGCCGCGAGCAGATCTACAGCTATGACTTCCAGCATCACTTCAGCGACGTCTGGTCATTTACCTCTACCGGCAGCTACAGCCACGCTAATGTCGATCTCGACCAGGTTTATCAGATCGGCTGGCAGGCGCCCGGCAGCAACATCCTTAACCGCTACTACTCCGGCGAGCGCTCGTCGCTTTCCGCCTGGGCGACGGATAACCGCGTCACGGCGGAGTTCGACACTGGCGAGCTGTCGCATCGCCTGTCGATCGGCGCGGAGTATCACCGCTATAAAAACGATTTAAGCGAGGCGAGCGACGCAGCCAGCGCGCTCAACGCCGCCACCGGCGAGGCGCTCGGCCCGATGCCGGACTACAGCTGGACGCGCGAGACGCGCCGCTACTACCAGACCGGCCTCTATCTGCAGGATGAGATGACGTGGGATCGCTGGCATCTCGATCTCTCCGGCCGCTACGACCGCATCGTCGCCGACAACAGCGGCACGGCGCGCCGTCAGGATGACCACATCAGCGGGCGGGCGGCGCTGCTCTACGCCTTCGATAATGGCCTCTCCCCTTATCTGAGCTATAGCCAGGCCATTACGCCGACCGCGCTTACCGGATCCGACGGCAATCTGCTGCAGCCCACCACCTCTGAACAGTATGAGGCGGGCCTGAAATATCAGCCGCCGGGCACGCGCGATCTCTACAGCCTGGCGATCTACGATCTGACGCAGAAAAATGTCGCGACGCGCAATATCGTTGACTCCACCTATACGCCGACCGGCAAGGTGCATTCGCAGGGCATCGAGCTGGAGGCGCACAATCAGCTGACGCCGCGCCTGAGCACGGTGGCGGGTTATACCCTTAACCACCTGCGCTATAAAGAGACGGTGGACGGCAACGACGGCCACACGCCTTACGTGACGCCGAACAGCATGGCGTCGCTGTGGGGACACTATCAGTTCGACGCCGGCATCAGCGCGGGAGCCGGGGTGCGCTATATCGGCAAGCAGTGGGCGGATAACGGGAACAGCCGGCGCGTGCCGTCGGTAACGCTGTTTGACGCCTCGGTGCGCGCCGATCTCGGCGTCTGGAACAGTGCGCTGCGCGGCGCATGGCTACAGCTTAACGCCAGCAACCTGACCGATCGCCACTATGTGGCGGCCTGTTACGGCACGGGCTACTGCTACTGGGGCGCGGAGCGTTCGCTGCTGGTGTCGGTGGGATACGATTTCTGACGGGGAAAGTAAAACGGGACGACAAAGTCGTCCCGTTGCAGTTCTTACGCTAAGCGTGTCAGCTGCGGACTTTACGGTAGATAAACAGCACCACGATAGCGCCAATTACCGCAACCACAAAGCTGCCGAAGTTAAAGCCGTCTACTCGGCCGAAGCCAAACAGGGTGCTGATCCAGCCGCCGACAACCGCACCGACGATCCCCAGGATCACCGTAACGATAAAACCACCGCCATCTTTGCCCGGCATGATCCATTTAGCGAGAATACCGGCGATTAAACCAAAGATGATCCATGAAATGATACCCATCGACTACTCCTTCCTTTCTGTTTAGGTTGTGACCGCCTGATTAATCAGGAGAATTACAGAGGTAAGTATAGACAGGAAATTCTCTTGTGCAGGATAAACCGCGACAAAAATTGACTTAAGATCTAAAGCTTCCGCGCCCGTCGCCGATAACGGAGAGTGCATAAAGCCTCTGTTAACAGCAAATTTGCCCTCTTTTGGAGCCCGTAAGTGAAAGAAGCCGACAAAGAACAGTATCTCAAACGTGGCACGCTGGCCGTTCTGGGCGTGATAAAGGATTTGCTGCGTTTACAGACGCCCTTAATGGTCACTTTTTCACGCGGTCAGTTTATCAGCCGTATGCTGGACGCCGACGAAGATCGCATTATTTTCGACCTCGGCAGCAACAATCTGGACAACGAGTACGTTCTTTCCTGCGATCAGGTGAGCATCTTCGCTGAAACCTACGGCGCGAAAGTCGAGTTCAGCCTGGCGTCGCTGGAGAGAACCACCTTCGAGGGCCTGCCCGCCTTTAGCGCACCGCTGCCTGAGCTGCTGTGGCAGATCCAGCGCCGCGAGTTTTTCCGTATCTCCGTGCCGCTGGAGCCGACCTTTTACTGCCACAGCGAGTGGCCTGGCGGCAAAAAGGTGCGTTTCCGCCTGCAGGATCTGTCGCTGGGCGGCATCGGCGTGCTGGTGGACGAGCCGCTGCCGGAGGGCCTGAGCAGCGGCGACAAGTTTAAAAAACTGCACGTCGAGCTGGGCGAATATGGTCAGTTCGAGGTTGGCGCGCAGCTGCTGCATATTGGCGAGCGCAGCGTGGTGACCAGCAAAAACGAAACGCGCGTTACGCCGCGTCTTAGCTTTCGCTTTACCGCTATCGAGCCGCTGCAGGAGCGTCAGCTGCAGCAGGTCATTTTCGCCCTTGAGCGCCTGGCGCGCGACAAAGCGAACCGATTTCAGTAATTATTCAGTGATTTGCGCCGCCAGCCGGCGCATCCAGGCTATGCTTCTCCTTGCTCTTTTTTTTAAACCGGCTCCCAGCAAGGAGAAATTCCCCAATGGAAAACTGGCTCTCATCCGGCTATTTTCAACGCCTTTTTCTTAATCAGGCTTTCTGGATCAACAGCGCTATCGTGACGGCAGGTACGCTGGTGATCTACTGGCTGCTGCGCAGCGCTATCCGCTTTATCTCCAGCCGCATTGCCCGCTACAGCGAGCAGCGCCATGTGCGCTTCACCTCGATTCTGGTGGAGATCCTGCGCAGCACCAGCCAGCTGCTGCTGCTGATTTTTTCGCTGCTTATCGCCCTGCGCTTCGTTGACGTTCCCGCCAGCTGGGACGGCTTTATTTCCCACGGCTGGTTCCTGGCGTTCGCCGTGCAGCTGGCCATGTGGATCGACTGCGGCATTCGGCTGTGGCTGCATAACCTGCTGCGCGATCCGGTCCACGTGCGCAACCCGGTGACCACGGTGATCCTGGGCATTCTGCTGCGCATGGTGGTGTGGGTGATGATGCTGCTCGCCATTCTGTCGAATATGGGCATCAATATTACCGCGCTGGTGGCGAGCCTTGGCGTCGGCGGTATCGCTATCGCGCTGGCGATTCAGACCGTGCTGAGCGACGTTTTCGCCTCGCTGGCGATCGGCTTCGATAAGCCTTTCGAGCACGGCGATTTTATCGTGTTTGGCGATATCGCCGGCTCTATCGAGCATATCGGCCTGAAGACCACCCGCCTGCGCAGCCTGAGCGGCGAGCAGATCGTCTGTTCCAATACCATTCTGCTGCAGCAGACCATCCACAACTACAAGCGTATGGAGCAGCGACGCATCCTGTTTCGCTTCGGCCTGAGTTATGGCACGCCTTCGGCGCAGGTGCGCGAGGTGAGCGAACTGGTGAAGACGATTATTCAGGGCATTGAGCTGACCCGCTTCGACCGCGCCCATTTTTTCGCCTTTGAGGATTCGAAGCTGACCTTCGAGGTGGTCTACTTCGTGCTCGACGCCGACTACAACAAATATATGGATATTCAGCAGGAGATTAACCTGCAGCTGATGGCGGCGCTGGAGCAGCGCGATGTGCGCTTCGCCTTCCCGATCCGTCAGGTGGAGTTCAGCGGCGGCCGCATTCCGCCGGTGGAGATGCTGCGCGCGGAGAACGACGAGGAAGAGGCGCGACGGGCGTAGTCTGCCTGGCCCCGTCGCTTTGCGTTTCGCGCCGGTTCAAGGGCGTTTCGCCCTTTCCCCTTAGCATGGGTGCGGCTGTTTATAAGCCCTGGGTTAGTCTTTGGTCATCCCAGGCTTTTTCAGGCGGTTAAGAAACGCATAACGTCGGTGACAAGGGGCGAAGAGCAAATCGTCCCGCGACAAGGACAAAACGCCGGGAGCGTTTTTAAACAACGCAACGCGCTGGCGCGGTGACGGGCGCCCCTCAGGGATAAGGGGCGTAAACGCGCGGGTCGAGCCGCCCGGGATAACGCTTTTTGCGTCTTAGCCATCGGGCCTTGTCACCCCCCTCTGCACCCTGCCTCTATTTCGCCAGCCTTCACGCCGGCTGAAAGCGGCAGCGCGCCACCGCCTCTGTCCATCCCTGATAACACTCCCGCATCGCCTGCGCCTGCTCGCTGCGCGGCTCCACGCGCGTGCCCCCCTGCAGCGCCTGCATCTCGTCCCCCTGCTGCCACCAGCCCAGCACCTTGCCCGCCAGCAGCGCCGCGCCGAGCGCGGAGACCTCCGCCGTGGGCGCGCGCAGCAGCGGGCGCTGCAGCACATCCGCCTGCAGCTGCATCAGCCAGTCGTTGGCGGTGGCGCTGCCGTCAACGCAGAGCGCCGACAGCCGCTGGCCGCTCGCCTGCTCCATCGCCAGAAAGACGTCCGCGATCTGATAGACGATCGACTCCAGCGCTACGCGCGCCAGCACCGCAGGCGTGGCGGCGTCGGTCAGGCCACAGACCATGCCGCGCGCCCGCAGATCCCACCAGGGGGCGCCCAGCCCGGAGAGCGCGGGCACAAAATAGATCCCCTGACTGCTGTCGGTGGTGCGCGCCAGCGCGGTCAGCTCGTGCGGATCCTGGATGCCGAGCATGCTGCCCAGCCAGGCCGCGCCGGAGCCGGTATGGGTAATATTGCCCTCGAAGGCGAAGCGCAGCGCGCCGTCGTGCCAGGCGACGGTGGTGCTCAGGCCGTTGTCGGTCAGCAGCGGCGTCGCCATCGACATCATCAGTGAAGAGCCGGTGCCGTAGGTCGCCTTCACCACCTCTTCGTCGCCGCGCCGCTGCGCCTGCAGCGCCGCATGGGAATCGCCGATGCGCGCCAGAATCGGCGTGCCCGGCGTCAGGCCGGGAATATCGCTGACCGCTACCGCGCCCTGCGCGCTGGCCGACGGCACGATAGTCGGCAGCGCGGCGCGCGGCAGCTGGAACAGCCGCAGCAGCTCATCGTCCCAGCCGCTGCTGTGCAGACTGTAGAGCTGGGTGCGCGCGGCGTTGGCGTGATCGGTGACGAACACCTCCCCCGCGCTGAGCTGCCAGCCGAGCCAGCTGTCCACCGTGCCGATGCAGAGTTCGCCCGCCGCCGCACGCGCCGCGCCGTCCGGGATCGCCGCCAGCATGCCGGTGAGCTTCGCCGCCGGGAACATCGGGTCCACCGCCAGCCCGGTCAGCCCGGTAATACGCGAGGCGCTGCCCGCGGCGCGCAGATCGCGGCAAAAGGCTTCCGACCGCCGGTCCTGCCAGCTCACCAGCGGCGTCAGCGGCCTGCCGTCGCGCCGCTGCCAGATCAGCACCGACTCGCGCTGATTGCTGATCGCCACCGCCGCCACCGGCGCGCCGCCGCACTGCGCCAGGCAGGCGGTCACCGCCTGTTTCACCGCCAGCCAGATCGCCAGCGCATCCTGCTCCGCCAGCCCCGGCTGCGGATGGGAGAGCGTCAGCGGCTGGCTGCCGCGCACCACGACGCGACCCTGGCGGTTGACGGCGATCGCCTTGGCATTGGTCGTGCCTTCATCTATCGCCAGAATAAGGGGGTCTTGCATGGTCAGGCTCCTGCGCAAATGCGCACTGCGCTGTTAACGACGCTCGCGGCGTCGATGCCGTGATACGCGCGCGTAGAGGCGCGATCGCCCGCGATAGCGTACTGCCCGTCCGGGATGCCCAGCCGCAGCAGCGGAATAGCGCAGCCCCCTTCCGCCAGTACCTCAGCCACCAGGCTGCCGACGCCGCCGTTGACGTTGTGCTCTTCCACGCTGATCGCGGCTGGATAGTGATTTAGCAGGTTGCGCAGCTGTTGGGTATCGCAGGGTCTGATGGATGGAACGCTGATCACACCCGCCGAGATCCCTTTCTCTGCCAGCAGCTCCGCCGCGCGTACAATCTCATGCACCGTCGACCCCATCGCCACCAGCGCGATATCAGTGCCGGCGCGCAGCTGATCGATTCTGCCCGGCTCGAAGCGGTAATCGTCATCGTGCAGCTGCGGCAGATCTTTGCCGTCGAGGCGGATATAGACCGGGCCGATGTGCTCAAGCGCATAGTCGATAATCTGACGGCACTCCAGCGGACAGGCGGGCGCGTAGATTTCGATGTTGCCGAAGCCGCGCATCACTGCAATGTCGTCGATGCTGTGGTGGGTGCTGGCGAGCGGGCCGTAGCTGGCACCGGCGTTGAGGCCGAACAGCTTTACGTTGGTGTTGTTGTAGCAGACGTCGACCTTGACCTGCTCGTTGGCGCGCGATACCAGAAAAGGCGCGGCGTTGCAGGTCACGGCGATCTTGCCGCCCAGCGCCAGCCCGGCGGCGGCACCGACCAGGGTCTGCTCGGCGATGCCGACGTTCACCAGCCGATCGGGAAAGGCTTTGATAAAGGGCGCGATTTTTGCGGTTGAGGTGGAGTCCGCCACCACCGGCACCAGATCCACGCCGCGATTCACCGCGTCGATAAAGGCCGTCACCATGACGCTGGCTAAATGCTGTGCATTACTCATCTTTCAGTTCCTCCAGTGCCAGTTCGATCTCTTCGCCTTTCGGCACGCGGTGATGCCACTCCGCCTTACTCTGAATAAAGGAGATGCCGTAGCCTTTTTCGGTATGCGCCACGATGACCTGCGGCTTGCCGTTCTGCGGCAGGCTTTCAAGGGTCTCGACCAGCTGCGCCATATCGTTGCCGTTGCACTCCGTCACCGCCAGCCCGAAGGCGCGCCATTTTTCCGGCAGCGGATCGGTATTCATAATGTCGCGCGTTGTGCCCGCCAGCTGCAGCTTGTTCTTGTCGTTGATAATAATCAGGTTGTCGAGGCCGTAGTGGGCCGCCACCAGCGCGGCCTCCCAGTTGCTGCCCTCCGCCAGCTCGCCGTCGCCGGTCACCACGAAGATGCGCCGCTTGCTGCCATCTTTTTTCGCCGCCAGCGCCAGCCCCACCGCCACCGGCAGGCCGTGTCCGAGCGCGCCGGTATTCAGCTCGACGCCGGGGGTCTTCTGCCGCACCGGATGGCCCGGCAAGGGCGAATCAGCGTGCTGATAGAGAGGCAGCCAGTCGACGGGGAAATAGCCCGCCTCCGCCAGCACGCAGTAGTAACCGCCAACCGCATGGCCTTTGGACTGGATATAGATGTCGCGCTGCGGATCCTCAGTGCGATCCGGCGCGCAGTCGAGAATGCGAAAGTAGAGCGCGGTCAGAATATCCGCCTGCGACAGATCCGCGCCGGTATGGCCACCGGCCGGGCTGCCCGCGTTAAGCTGGATAATGCGGCGGCGTACGGCGCGCGCCTTCCGCTGCAGTTCATCAACCGGAAGTTTGAAAGGATTCATACATCACCTCTGAATTAAAAATCACACACGAATATATATTCATAGCGGGTAAAAAAAGGGGGTGCAGCAAAGAGAGAGGCCTGCACCGCCACCGATTAACTTTTTGCCTCCTCGCCCTCCTCGATCAGCGCCTTCTGCGCCACCACCGCCGCTTTCTGCTGCATGCGGTTTTGCATCTGGTCGATGATGACGGCGATGATAATGACGATGCCCTTGATCACCATCTGCCAGAATTCGCTCACCCCCATCATGATCAGGCCGTCAGCGAGAAAGCCGATAACAAAGGCGCCAACCAGGGTGCCAAGAATGGTACCGCGCCCGCCCGCCAGCGAGGTGCCGCCCAGCACCACCGCCGCAATGGCGTTCATCTCAAACGAGGTGCCGTTGGCCGGATGGCTGGCCACCAGCTGCGACGAGACGACGATGCCCGCAATCGCCGCGCAGAAGCCGGAGAGGGTATAAACCCAGATTTTCACCTGTTTTACTTTGACGCCGGAAAGCTCCGCCGCGCGCTCGTTATCGCCGATAGCGTAGACCTGGCGGCCGAACGGCAGGCGACGGGCGATATAGGCGATAACCAGCGCCAGCACGATCATCATCCAGATGGCGTACGGCAGCCCGAGCAGCGTTCCGGCGCCGATGCGGTCAAAGCCGGTATTGCCGAGCAGCGGATTGCCCTGCAGTCCGGGGAAGGTTTCGCCGCCCGAGGTCAGCATCGCCGCACCGCGCAGGATATACATGGTGCCGAGCGTGCAGATAAAGGGAGCCACGTTGTAGCGGGTGATAATCCAGCCGTTGGCCGCGCCGATCAGGCCGCCTGTCAGCAGCACCAGCGGCACAATCACCCAGACGCTGGGAAAGATGGCGATGCCGAACATCGGCAGCACGATCCCTTTGGTGATCAGCCAGCCGGCGAGCATGCCGCACAGCCCCAGGGTGGCACCGATAGAGAGATCGATGCCGGCGGTGATAATGACGAAGGTGATGCCCAGCGCCAGAAAGGCGTTGATGGCGATATGCTTCACCATAATCACCAGGCTGCCGGGGGCGAGAAAGTCCGGCACGGCGATCGCAAAGAAGCCAACAATCAAAAAGAGCGCGATAAAGGTGCGCAGCTTCAGCAGCAGCAGAATAATGCTCTCGCGCGAGTTAAACGCCTTCGCCGGTTGCCCTGCCATTGTCATCGCGTTATTGCCTTTCATGCTCAGAACCCCTGTGCGCTTGCCTTCACCAGCGCTGACTCTTCCGCGTCGCTGCGCGGCATATCAGCCGTAAGTTTGCCGCCCGACATCACCAGGATGCGATCGGCCACCGCCATAATCTCTTTCAGGTCGGAGGTGGAGAAGAGTACCGCGATGCCCTGCTCCGACAGCTGCACCATCATGCGAAAGACTTCCACCCGGGCGCCGACGTCGATGCCGCGGCTCGGCTCGTCCAGCAGCAGCAGGCGCGGGTTAGTCAGCAGCGAACGGCCGATCACCACCTTCTGCTGATTGCCGCCGCTCAGCGCGCTGATCGCCACCTCCGGCGAGGAGACTTTGATCGCCAGATTGCCGACGGTGCTGGCCACCGCCGCCCGCTCCTCTTGTTGGGCGATAGCAAAGCGGTGCGTCAGGCGACGCCACAGGCTGGCGATGGTGAGATTGCTCGTTACCGACGATCCCGGGAAAATGCCGGCGCGCTTGCGATCCTCCGGCACCAGGCTCATGCCCATGCGGATACGTTCGGCGGGGGCCAGCCGCGTCGGTACCAGCTTGCTGTCGAGCCAGATCTTACCGAGGTAGTTGCGTTCGCTGCCGAGCAGGCATTCAAACAGTTCGGTGCGCCCCGCGCCCATCAGCCCGTAGATGCCGACAATCTCCCCGGCGCGCACGTTAAAGGTGACGTCGTCCACCAGGGTGTTGCCGTTGGGGCTGACGCAGGTAATGTGCTCCGCCTCCAGCACCGCCGCGCCAAAGGTGCGACCAGCCGGCAGAAAGTTGCTCATCGGCTCGCTGCCGAGCATTTCGCGCACGATCCAGGCGACGTCGATATCCCTGACCTGCGCTTCCGCCTGAAAGCGGCCGTCGCGCAGAATGGTGATCCTGTCGCCGATCGCCATCAGCTCTTCGAGGCGATGCGAGATATAGATCAGCGTGACGCCCTGCCGCGTCAGCTCGCGGATCACGCGGAACAAAATCTCCACTTCGGTTTTGCTCAGCGCCGACGTCGGCTCGTCGAGGATCAGAATATCGGCGTCCTCCGCCAGCGCCCTGGCGATCTCCACCAGCTGCTGCTGCCCAACCTTGAGATTGCCGACCGGCTCGTTTGGTGAAATCGGCTGGTCAAGGCGCGCCATCAGTGCGGCGGCGCGGCGCGCCTGCTCAGCCTCGTTGATCGGCCTGATGCCGCTTTGCAGTTCGCGGCCCAGAAAGATGTTTTCCGCCACCGACAGATTTTCAAACAGGTTCAGCTCCTGATGCACCATGCCGATGCCGAGCGCCGCGGCGGCGCGCGTGCTGCTCAGCACCACCTTTTCCCCGTTGAGGAACAGCTCGCCGCTGGTGGGCTGCTGCACCCCGGCGAGGATTTTCATCAGCGTCGATTTGCCCGCGCCGTTTTCGCCGATAATCACGTTGACCTTGCCGCGCCAGACGCGATAGTCGACGCGGTCCAGCGCCAGAGTGCCGGGAAAAAGCATGGAGATATTGCTGGCCTTCAGGATGATATCGTCGCTCATGGCGCCTCTCCCGGCTTCAGCTCCACCGCCATCACGTTGTTAACTACGCCGTGGCCCATCTCCACCGCCAGCAGCGCCTGCGCCGGTTTGCCCACCCAGCTGGCATCGACCTTCGGCAGCTGCTGCACCGCATGACGGTTAAGCGCACGGGTAAGCTGCGCGTACTGCACCTGATTAGTGAACTCCTCGAAGCGGAAACCTGCCGCATCGCGCAGCGCGTTGCTGCGGATCACCGGGCCGAGGCTCACCCTGACCGGCCTGCCGTTTAGCGTCAGCGTCAGGATGCGCTCGCGGCTGTTGCTCTCGTCCAGCGCGGCGACCGTGCCGCTGGCGCGCACAAAGACGCTTTCGCTGCTGCCCGCCTTCACCGTCTCGCTTTTGGTGTGCATATCTGCCCAGCTCATGGCGCGCTGCTGCGCGGCGTCGAGCACCCGGCTCTGCCAGCTCGCCTCGGCGATCTGCTGCGGCGTCTGGCTGCTGTAGCCTGGTTTCGCATGGGGATCTTTCGGCATGATCGGATTGCCGCTGGCGTCGAGTTCCACCACGGTACAGCCGCTTATCGCCAGCGCCAGCGTCACCACCAGCATCGCTCCGCTCCGTTTCATGCCGCCTCCGGTCACTTCGCCAGGCTAAAATTTTTCAGCTTTGAGGCGTTGCTGTCGTCAATCAGCACGCAGTCCATCAGCTGCTTCTCTTCTTTCTGCGCTTTGCCGTTTTTCAGGTAGTAGTCCGCCTGCTCGACCGCCATCTGCGCCTGCGCCCAGCCCGGCTGCAGCACCGTCGCCTTGATATTGCCTTTGTTCAGAATGGAGTCGCGGGTGTAGTCGCTGCCGTCGAAGCCCACCACGATGACGTTGGTTTTGCCCGCCGCCTTCAGCGCAGCCTCCGCGCCCAGCGCCATGGTATCGTTGCCGGAAATCACGCCGACGATATCGGGGTTCTTCTGCAGGATGGTTTCCATGCGGCTGAACGCCTCGGTCTGGCTCCAGTTGGCGCTCTGCTGCGCCACCATCTTCATCTCGCCATAGTCGTCCAGCACGTCGTGGTAGCCCTGGGAACGCACCCCCGCGTTGGTGTCAGACTCTTTACCCAGCAGCTCAACGTAGTTGCCTTTGCCGTTCAGCAGCCTGGCGAACTTCTCTGCGCCGAGCTGCGCGCCCTGATAGTTGTTGGAGACGATCTGCGCCACCGCGATGCCGGTTTTATTGATTTCGCGGTCGATAAGAAAGGTGGGGATGCCGGCCTCTTTGGCTTTCTGCACCGGACCGACGGTGGCGTCCGCCCCGGCGTTATCGAGGATAATCGCCTTCGCTTTGCGCGCGATGGCGGTTTCGATCAGCTGGTTCTGCTTGCTGACGTCGTCATCATGCGACGCCACCAGCGTGGCGTAGCCGAGCGCTTTAGCCTTTTCCAGCGCGCCGTCCGCTTCCGCTTTAAAGAAGGGGTTGTCGTGGGAAGGGGTAATGATCGCCAGCAGCCCTTTATCAGCGGCGAACGCGGCGGACGAGAAGGCGATCAGTGAAGCCAGTAGGGTAATTTTGACGAGAGGTGCGTTCATCGGCTATTCTCCACTTGAATAAATATTCAATTGCGATTTTATATGCAAGATGACTATGCACCCGCTCCTGTCGGGCGCGCAACCCCGAGTGTTTAAAAAGCGAAAAGGATCACAAAATGTCCCGCGTTGTGATTTCCCGCATCCTGGTTAACAATACCAGGCCGACACAGAGAGGAAGGATGAATGGCGAAACAGGATGAGCAACGGCTGATGGTGAAGATTGCCACGCTTTACTACAGCGAAGGGATGAAGCAGTCAGATATCGCGCAGATGCTGAAGTTGTCGCAATCTTTTGTCTCGCGCATTCTCAACCGCAGCGTGAAAGAGGGTGTGGTAAAGATCAGCGTCGTGCCGCCCGCCAATATCTTTCCGGCGCTGGAGAAGGCGATTGAGCAGAGCTACGGGCTGCCGCAGGCGATTGTGGTCGACGTGCCGGAAAACGCCTCCTCGCAGCAGATCAAGCAGGCGATTGGCTCGGCGGCGGCGCACTATCTGGAAACGCGGCTGCGCGCCGACGAGCTGATCGGCATCTCCTCCTGGAGCGGCACCATCCGCGCCATGGTGGATGCGCTGCACCCCTTTAACGCCGCCTGCAAAGGGGTGATCCAGCTGCTGGGCGGCGTCGGCGCCAACGGCAACGTGCAGGCGACGATTCTGACGCAGAATCTCGCGGCGCTGCTCAACTGCCCCTCCTGGCTGCTGCCCTCGCAGTCGATCGAGCATTCGGTGCAGGATCGCCAGCGGCTGGCGGCTAACGCTGATGTCGCAGAGGTGCTGGAGAAGTTTGATCAGGTGGATCTGGCTATCGTCGGCATCGGCGATCTGGAGCCGTCGGCGCTGCTGCGCAACTCCGGCAACTATTACGACGAAGAGATGCTGCGCACCCTGGCGCAGCGCGGCGCGGTAGGCGATATCTGCCTGCACTACTTCGACGCACAGGGCGAGCCGGTGCTGAGCGAGGAGGAGGATCCGGTGATCGGCATGGAGCTGGAACAGGTGCGCAACTGCCCGCAGGTGGTGGCGCTGGCGGGCGGCAAAGAGAAGGCGCACGCTATCCGCGGCGCGCTGCGCGGCGGCTACGTTAACGTGCTCATCGTCGATTACCCCACCGCGCGGCTGCTGGTGGAGTAAGAGGTCAGATGGTGCGGTACGCCGTGGTGACCTTCCACAGGTAGCGCGGCGCCTGCGCGGCGGGATGCTTGTTCTGGACGTGCTGGTAGAACTCGTCCGGCGACATGGCGTTGATCATGGCAATTGCCCGATCGCGGTCGCGGGAAAAGGTGCGCAGCAGCGCGCCGGCGCCGTTAGCGTAGGAGACGATAGTGGCGTAGCGCAGCGTCAGCGGGTCACGAATGCCCGAGAGCGCCGACTGCTGCAGGATTTTGATATAGGCGGCACCGATATCGATATTTTTCGCCGGATCGCGCAGTTCGGCGTTCGATGGCTGACCGCGGCGCCCCTGCACGCGATAGACCTCCCTGCCCGCCGTCGAGGCTTTAATCTGCATCAGCCCCACCGCGTTAGAGCGGCTGACGACGCCGGGATTGCCGCCCGATTCGACAGTGATAATGGCGCTGAGCAGTTTCTCATCAACGCCATAATGACTGGCAGCATCTTCGGTGAACATCGCCCAGTTCGCGTTAATTCTGGACGGCGGCGCCTGGGTTAACGGCGTATTGGGTTGCCTGACAATCTGTTTTGACGGTTCGCTGGCGCAGCCCGCCAGCAGCAGCGCGGAGAGAGCAAGGTATCGAAATTTCACCAATTTTTCATCCTGATGCAATGTGGTCGCAGGCTATCATACCTGGCGCGCGCCGCAGCAAAATTACCGTTTATCCTAATTGCGTTAAAAAGCGTGTCGCCCAGTGACTTCCGTCGCGCTTTTCGTCATCATCGGCCCGTTAATTGCCCGTTAACCGCAGGAATAGCCTTATGATTTCTCGTTCCGTCCATCTTGTTTCCCCCTCCGGATATTGTCACAACCAGCCAGCCGCCTGGCGCGGCGTCGAGCGGCTGCGCGCGGCGGGTCACCAGGTCGATAATCTGGAAACTATCGGCCGCCGCTTTCAGCGCTTCGCCGGCACCGACGCCGAACGCCTCGCCGAATTTAACCGGCTGGCGCAGCTCGACGCGCTGCCCGATATTGTGCTGGCGGTGCGCGGCGGCTACGGCGCCAGCCGTCTGCTGGCGCAGATCGATTACGTCGGGCTGCAGCGCCGCCTGCTGAATCAGCCGCTGGCGCTGTGCGGCCACAGCGACTTTACCGCCCTGCAGCTCGCCCTGCTGGCGCAGACCGGCCTGATCACCTTTAGCGCGCCGATGCTGGCCGGCAACTTCGGCGCAGAGGTTTTATCTGAATTTACCCTGACGCACTTCTGGCAGGCGCTGACTTCGCCTACAGTCAATGTTGGCTGGCGCAGCGAGACGCCAGACGCCGGCGAGTGGCAGGGCACGCTGTGGGGCGGCAATCTGGCGATGATCTGCTCGCTGATCGGCACCCCCTGGCTGCCGCAGTTCGACGACGGGATTCTGGTGATTGAGGATGTTAATGAGCATCCGTTCCGCATCGAGCGCATGCTGATTCAGCTGCAGCAGAGCGGCATCCTCGCGCGGCAGCGCGCCATTATCACCGGCAGCTTTACCAGCAGCGCGCTCAGCGACTATGACAATGGGTTTGATTTCGCCAGCGTCTGGCAATATCTGCGCGACCTCACCGGCCTGCCGGTAATCAGCGATCTGGCCTTTGGCCACGATGCAGATACCGTGACGCTGCCGCTGGGAGCACGCGCGCGCCTGCGCGTGGCGAACCATCAGGCCGAACTGCAGGCCACTGGCCATCCCGTTTTACCCGAGCATTAAGCCGTTCTCAGGGAGATCGCCATTGAAGCCGCTGTACGACGATTTGTGGATCTCCACGCCGGAATTTCCGGAAGAAGATGCCGCCAGTGATTTGATGATGCACGGCTTTCTGCTGCGTCATCCGCGCGGCAACCTGCTGATTGGCCGCGTGACGCACCCGCTCGATCATGAGGTGCTGGCCGACGAGGGCGGCGTAATCCGCCACTATCTGACCCACTGGCACGAGGCGTCACCCGCCGCCGCCGTTATTCAGCAGCGCTTTAACAGCGCGCTCTACTGTCATAGCCGCTCGCTTGGCCCCGTCAGCCGGGTGGTGGAGCCGGACGACACCTTCAGCCAGCAGGAGACGCACTTCGGTGATTTCCACCTGCTGCCGACGCCGGGCCATACGCCGGGCAGCAGCAGCTTTCTTTACCGATCGCCGCAGGATCGCACCTACCTGTTCGTCGGCGATACCCTGACGCGCGATCACCATCGCTGGATCACCGTACTGGTGGCGGACAGCAATCCGCACGAGCTGAAACAGTCGCTGGAGTTCTACCGCACGCTGCGGCCCGATGTGGTGCTGATGAGCACCACGCGCGGCCATCTCTCCTGGGTCGAGGTGACGCTGCAAAGCTGGCTGGCAGCGATTGATGAGGCGGAACAGCAGCCGCTGGATGTGCGCCAGCAGCCGCTTTTTTGATTAGAGCGCCTTGCTGAGGTAGTGGCGCTGATGATGACGCGGGTAGTTATCCAGGCTGAAACGCAGGCTGTAGCCTAACTTCTCATAGAACGGGCGCGCCTGAAAGCTGGCGGTATCGACCTGCGCATAGCGGCAGCCGCGCCGGCGCGCCTCCTCTTCCGCCGCTCTGATCAGCTGCGTGCCGACCCCCTGCCCGCGCAGCGCGTCGCTGACCCACAGCATATCGATACGCAGCCAGTTACCGGTGGTCGAGCCGGTCAGCCCCGCCCGCTTTTTACCCTGCTCGTCGGTGACGAACACGCCGATAGCCTTGATCTCATCGATGTTGATAAAACGGCTGTTGAAAGCATTCAGGCCGAGGCGTACCTCATCCAGATCCTGATGCGTGACCGCATCGGTAACATTCAGTTGCATAGATCCTCCAGCGTAAGCGAGTCAGGAGTGCGGATGGGCGCGATCGTCGTACGGCTCCAGCGACAGCTGATCGACATCGCGCGTTTCGCTGCGGCTACAGGGTAGCAGCCGGTTACTGTCGCGGTAAACGAAGAATGTCTCCTCGCTCGCTTTATTGACGATCAGCTGGTCGCCATTGCGGAAGCGGGTAATGGCTACGCTGTCGCCGTCCTTCAGCCGGGTATGCTGCTGGCCAGCGGCAATCTGAAAATGGTGCTGCGGCCAGGTAAGCGTGCTCAGGCCATAGGCCGCGCGTGAAATGGTCATGGTGGGTCGGCCGGGACAGTTGATCTGAAACTGGGTTTCGCTCCAGGCGGGCGCAATGGCGCAGCTCAGCAGCCCAAGGGTGAGCAGAGTCGCTTTCATTTTCAGGTTCCCTCGCAGTTATGCTCTGATTTAGTTGACTATTTTCAGGATAACATATCTGCCAGCGCCGAAAAGCGAAACGGCCCGCGCGTGGCGGGCCGAGATGTAACAAAAGTGCGCTTTAGTTCCCAACCTGCGACATATCTTTGATGCTGTCGCGATTGATTTGCTGCTCTTTACCGTAGACGTCTTTGTAGGTGATCATACCGGTGTCGTCATCTACCTTCGGCTTGCCCTGTGCCACAATAGTGCGGCCGTCGTTGGTGTGCAGCACGTGATCGTTCGCGCAGCCGGCCAGCATCAGGCCCGCGCACAACATACCGATCGCTATAGCGGTTTTTTTCATATTTCCTCCTTCCTGGGTTCGCTTTTAGGTTTAGCACAGCCTCGCCAAAGCGAAACCAGGAAGAGGTTTAAAACGCATTGATTCCTAAAGGAGATCCTATGGACCGGCAAGATGCCCTGTTTCAGCGGCTGGCGCAGTCGCCGTTTCGCCGTCGCTTTCATCTGGGCGTTAAAGAGCGTGCCTACTGCCTGGCGAAAGGGCCTGAGGTGATCGATCAACATGCGGCGGATTTTGTCGCGCAGCGGCTGGCGCAGGCAGAGCCGAAGAATGACGGTAAGCAGACGCCGATGCGCGGCCATCCGGTGTTTATCGCCCAGCACGCCACGGCGACCTGCTGTCGCGGCTGCCTGGCGAAGTGGCACGGTATTGCAGCCCATCAGCCGCTGAGCAGCACGCAGCAGGCGTGGATTGTCAGCGTGATCCACCGCTGGCTGGTGGGTGAGATGAACCGCTAAAAGCCCGGCGCCGCATAATGCAACGCCGGGTTAATATTTTTATTCCGCCGCAACCTCGGCGGCGACCAGCATTAACGCCAGCGAGGCGTTCTCCTCGTCGTACCCCTGCATAACATCGCGGATTGCCGCTGCGCAGGTCATCACCTGCTGCTTCTTTTCCGCTTCAAGCCTCTCGATCGCATGACGGATAATCATTAGACTGGCTTCTTCTTCTTTCATTCAATTTCCCTTAAATCGCCCAACTGGTGCGCAAAGAGGGCAAGAATACCTTTAATGTGCTACTCAAGTCACCCTTTGGCACGTTTTACGCTTAACAATTAATCGAAGTACAAATGGGATGCCGCGCCAGACCTGCTATGATCACAATAGCCGGGACGCAACGCGTCAAAATCAGCGCCACGGGTTTCCCAGGGATTGAAGCAGGTACAGGATATGTTGCGACTCACGGTTTTCACTTTAATTACGCTGCTTGCCGGCTGCGCTTCCGGCCCGAAAGGGGTGGAGTGTCCAGGCGAAGTCAGCACTATTTACGGCCAGCCAATGGGGCAGACCCAGGCGACTATTTTCGACCTGGTCAGCGCCTTCACCATCAGCCGCGACGGCGTTAACGTGCAGAGTGGGACACTGCAATCGCTGGATCGTTTCAAATATGTTCCCTCCGCCGTCACCGCCGAAGGCTACTACGCCCAGCGGCTGTCGGATAAGCAGTTCCGCCTGATTAATCCGCACGAAGACACCATGATCACCTGGACGTGCCCTTAGGCGTGCGTCCGGGGGCCAGATGGTTTATTGTCGTGGCTCGTCAGGCTGCAGGCTCACCCTTCATGGAAAAGCGACTGGACAATAACGGCTATATCGATTTCCCCTTCCCCGCCACGCGCAACGAAGACGGTTCGCTGAACCCGTGCGGCATCGATCTTACGCTGCAGACGGAGCGTATTGATGAGATTGCGGTGCTGACTCAGTCGGCCAATCTGCGTCGCCTGCTGGAGGAGGTCAATCTGCAGGAGGGGCTGTTTATGACGCTGGCCTGCGACTGGCAGCAGCGCGCCGACGCGGTGTGCGGCTTTATCGATTTTGCCTTTCGTCCCGAGCTGCCGGCCGCCAGCCAGGAGACGCTGACGCTCGATCAGGCTTTCTGGCGCTACCTGCGCGAGCAGGCGACGCAGCACGCTATGGCACCGGACGCCTTGCTTAACTTCGCCCGCTGCGTGCTGGAGTGGGGCTGGTCGCCGCTGCGCCAGCGCGCGCGGGAATATGAAAAGGTGACGGTGATGTACTACTGCCAGCAGCGTGACGAGGCGGAGTGGTGCCTCGATCACCTGCGGCATTTTCTGGTGAGCTGGTATCCCGCCAGCCGTCCGGGGCTGCTGGCGCAGCAGGCATAGCGCTGGGCGCCTGGCGGCACGACCGAAAGCGGGTTTATGCCTGCCGCGCCTCCTCCCAGCTTAAATCAAAACGCTTTAAGTACTTGCGCAAGCGATCCGCATCGTTTGGCTGCTTTTTTTGCT
Organism: Pantoea sp. ACRSC; assembly: GCF_022346785.1. Taxonomy (NCBI): domain Bacteria; kingdom Pseudomonadati; phylum Pseudomonadota; class Gammaproteobacteria; order Enterobacterales; family Erwiniaceae; genus Pantoea; species Pantoea sp. ACRSC. The sequence continues at coordinate 700,875 of NZ_JAKRNN010000001.1, read as the reverse complement.
GGCGGGAAATGGCGAAAAGCTCACGTCCGGCTTCGGAGAGTGAGGCTGAGCGCCGGCACACCGCAAGAACGGTTTCCAGCTGCGCGCGGTCGAACAGGTCGATCGCCTGCTTCACCGACAGAGAGGCTTGCGGTTGCTCGGGCGTCTGCCAGGTCTCCTGTAGTCGGCCAAGCTCCTCCTCCACCAGCGCGGCGGTAATGCGGCCATTTTCAGCAAGCGTGGCCATCCGCGCAACGCTCGCCCCGAGTTCGCGAAAGTTGCCGTGCCAGGCGGCGGCCTCTGAGCTGGCAAAACTCAGGTAGCGGGCGCGCGCCTCTTTGTCGAAGCGTATCTGGCTGCGATTGTCGCGAATAAAGCGCTGTAGTTCATAATCGACGTTAGGCTCGATATCCTCCCGCCGCTCAGCGAGGCCCGGCAGCCTGAACGTCCACATGTTGATACGCGCGTAAAGATCCTCCCGGAAGCGCCCTTCCCTGACCCACTGACGCATATCCCGGTGCGTACCGGCGATCAGTTGAAAATCGCTGCTTACTTCGCGGTCTGCGCCAAAGGGAAAAAAGCATTTATCTTCTATCGCACGCAGCAGCATAGCTTGTTCATCCAGGCCCAGCTCGGCAATTTCGTCCAGAAACAGAATGCCGCCGTCAGCCTCGCGCAGCAGACCCACGCGCGCTGCCTGCGCGCCGGTAAAGGCCCCTTTCACATGGCCAAACAGCGTTGACATCGCGTTATCGCCGCGCAACGTCGCACAGTTTACCGCCACAAACTTTCCCTGTACCTGATGACGTGCCTGCCGCAGCTGGAAAATGCGCTCGGCCAGAAAAGATTTACCCGCGCCCGTTGGCCCGGTTAGCAGCACCGGGGCGCTTGACCGTTGCGCGACGCGTTCAATCTGTTCGATAAGCGCGTTAAAGGTCGGGTTGCGGGTTTCAATGCCTGATTTCAGAAAGGAGACCGAGCTCTGCTGCTCGCGCTGAAAACGGCTGGTTAACGTCGCATAGCGGCTTAAATCGAGGTCGATAACCGAATAGACGCCCTGCGGCGTTGCTTCCCCCTGCTGTCCTGGGCCAGTCTGTAACAGGCTGGCCGGCAGATAGCGTGCTTCAGTGAGCAAAAACCAGCAAATCTGCGCCACATGCGTTCCGGTCGTAATGTGCACCAGATACTCTTCGTTTTCGGTGTCGAAAGGATAACGCTCGGCGAAATCGAGAAACGCGCTATACACCTCTTCAAAATCCCAGGGATCATTGAGGCTTACCTCATGGGGGATCACCGTCGTGTGCGGTGAGACGGCGGCAATGTCCTCCGTCAGCCGCTGCGCCAGGCTGAGGTCGCGCGGCTGGTACAGCAGCTCAAAGCGGTCGATCGGCAGGTCATGGTGCTGGCACAGCGCCACGCTGGGACGCCATTTGGTCCAGCGATGCTCGCGCTTGCCGCGTCTGTCGAGCTGTGTGCCCAGAACGCCGATAACGACGTGCTTTTTCATGCTTTATCCTTTTGTATAAAAGCCTATCCAAAAGAATAAGAATATCTCTCTCGACCTTGCCTGGCAAACTCTCTCCTTCCAAATTAAACCATTTAAATACAGATAGTTATTTCTATTCCTCGCTAATTCCCGATTCTGGCACGCTATTCGCTATGTATAACGTCATGTATAGAGCCAATGACGAAAAAATGATGAAACCTCAATTTGACCTGCTCCAGTCTGGCGCCGACGCGCCGATAAAAATGTGGACACAAGGTGTCCCCGTCGAGCCAGAAGCCAAACAGCAGCTGCTGAATACGGCCAGCATGCCGTTTATTTTTAAACACATGGCCGTTATGCCCGATGTGCACCTGGGTAAAGGCTCCACGATTGGCAGCGTGATCCCGACGCTAGGCGCCATTATTCCGGCAGCCGTCGGCGTCGATATCGGCTGCGGCATGATTGCAGTACGCACCTCTCTGGTCGCCGCCGATTTGCCTGACAGCCTGCTGGGCCTGCGCAGCGCCATCGAGCAAGCCGTGCCGCACGGGCGCAACAGCAGCCGCGGTAAACGGGATAAGGGAGCATGGCACGAGACGCCGCCTGACGTTGATGCGCACTGGTCGCAGCTGGCTGGACGGTTTAAGCGCCTGACGGAGCGCTATCCGCAGCTGCTGAAAACCAATAACCACCAGCATCTGGGGACGCTCGGCACAGGCAACCACTTTATCGAGATCTGTCTCGACCAGGCCGATCGGGTCTGGGTGATGCTGCACAGCGGCTCGCGCGGCGTGGGCAATGCGATCGGCACGCTGTTTATTGCGCTGGCGCAGAAAGATATGCAGCAGCATATTGCCCATCTTCCCGATCGCAATCTCGCCTATTTCCGGGAAGGCAGCCGTCATTATGACGACTATCTGGAAGCGGTAGGCTGGGCGCAGGATTATGCGCACCACAACCGCGAGGTGATGATGAATCGGGTGCTGGCGGCGCTGTCCGCCACCATTACCAAACCCTTCGCCACCCATCAGGAGGCGGTGAACTGCCATCACAACTATGTGCAGAAAGAGAAGCATTTCAATCAGCAGGTATTGATTACGCGCAAGGGAGCGGTGTCGGCACAGCAGGGCGAGATGGGCATTATTCCCGGCTCGATGGGCGCCAAAAGCTTTATCGTTCGCGGACTGGCAATGAAGAGAGCTTCTGCTCATGCAGCCACGGCGCGGGACGCACCATGAGCCGCACCGCCGCTAAAAATCGTTTCACCCTCGACGATCAGATCCGCGCCACGGCCCACGTTGAGTGCCGTAAAGATCGTGACGTCATAGATGAAATACCCATGGCTTACAAAGACATTGATGCCGTTATGGCTGCGCAGTCCTCGCTGGTGGAGATCGTTCACACGCTGCGCCAGGTGGTCTGCGTTAAAGGATAAAAGGGAGAGCAGGATGAAGATAGAAACGGGATTACATGGGGTCGATGAGTCAATGCGCGCCCGCGTTCGTGCGGTTCTGGCGCAGACGGAAGCCGAGCACGATGTCCGGATAGTGTTCGCCTGCGAATCAGGCAGCCGGGGCTGGGGATTCGCCTCGCCGGACAGCGATTATGACGTGCGTTTTCTCTACGTGCATAAACCTGAGTGGTACCTGCGCGTTGAGTCGCCGCGCGACGTTATCGAAAAGCCTGTCGATGCCGAACTCGACGTATGCGGCTGGGAGTGGCGCAAGGCGCTGGGTCTGTTAAAGCGTGCCAACCCGACGCTGATCGACTGGCTCGATTCGCCTGTTATCTATCAGCAGGACGAGGAGCTTATGGCTGACTTGCGGGCGATGGGCGATCGTTTCTTTTCGCCCGAGCGCGCGCGCTGGCACTACCGCTCGATGGCCCACAAGAACTTCCATCACTATTTGCAGAGCGATGAAGTCAGGCTGAAAAAGTACTTTTATGTGCTGCGTCCGCTGCTGGCGGTACGCTGGATAGAAGCGGGCAAAGGCGCGCCGCCTATGCGCTTCGATCGGCTGCTAGAGGGAACCGTGCAGGCGGGACCGCTACTCGAGGATATTGCTGAACTGCTTAGCGCCAAACAGCGCGCCGGCGAGGCGCAGTTTGGGCCACGCCGCCCGGTGCTGCATGCCTTTATCGAGCATGAGCTGACGCGTGCTGAAATGACGCTCGCTCCGCCGCTACACAAAAATGATGATGCGCTGCTGGATGCACTGCTGTTTAAAACCGTGATGGGCAAGGCTGCTTAAAAGGGAATAGACGTCTCGAACAGACTGATGGGCAGGCACACCCCCCTGCCCTGGGATAATAACCTGCTGCCATCTCAGCCTTTGGGCGAGTCGGACACATTATTCCGGGCATCTGGTGCGCCTGAAGGCACGATGATTTATCACTTCAGACGGCCTTTACTTAAAGCAGCACTTCGGCGTCCAGCAACAAGAAACCGGCAAATGGCGCTCAATGCTCTTGAAGCATGGCCCCTGCGAAGAAGTGCAGCAAAAACTGCAGGGCCTGCAGGATCCCCTGCGCCTGAACGGCTCACCAACAGGTAAAGCCCGCTTTCTGCGGGCTTTTATTTAAGCGTGGCGTGCAGCTGCGCAGTCCGCGTTTAAGGCTTAACCAGACGGATCGCGTGCTCCAGCATCCGCTGCTCATCGCGTTCGCTGTGGGAACGGTGCTGCCGCGCACGTTTCAGCAGCGCGGAAATCTCTTCCCGTTTGGTCTCATGGCCCGATTCGGCCAGCACCACCACCGCATCGCCAATAACCCGGCAAACTTCGTCGTAATCCTCTTCATTTAATGCATCGCGCTTCATCGTTCCTCCTGCCGGCCCAGCCGCTCGTGGAAAAGAGTACTCAGAAACAGTAGTCAGGATCGTGGCGCGCCGCAAACCTGCCGCTGGCGCAACAGCATCGGAGGCTCAGGGCTCTATTTGCCGCCGGCGCGGCCGCTCTGCAGAGCGCTGCGCCGGCGGTGCCTTACCGGCGGGTGGAGAGCGTTTGCAGCACCTTCAGCTCCGCCACGGCCTCCTGCATGGCGTCCATGCCGGCGGTCAGGGTGCGCAGGCTATCCAGCTGTTTCGTCATGTCTGCGCGCTCCTCGCGCGTACGATGGCTCATTGCCGCGATGGTATCGGCAGCCTGAATACTGCGCTCCGCCATATCGGTGGCGGTTTGCACCGTGTTGGTCGCCACATCGCGAATGCGTGAAATGGTGCTCACCGCATCGCTGATATTGCTCGCCGTCGCTTCCGCCTGCTCTTTGGATGAGTGGGCCAGACGGCGCACTTCGCCCGCCACCACGGCAAATCCCCTGCCCGCCTCGCCCGCGCGCGCCGCTTCAACCGCCGCATTAAGCGCCAGAATATTGGTCTGGAAGGCGATGTTGCTGATGCCATGGGTGATGACGTTGATGCCGTTTGAGATCTCTTCCAGATCGTCCAGCCCCTCGCCTAAACGGCCCTGCGCCTGCTGGCTCTCTTTGGCGATATCGCTGATGGCGCGGATGGTGCTTTCGGCCATGGTGAGCGCTTCGCTCTGACTCTGGGTCGCCGCTTCCAGCACCGGCAGCGCCTGCACGATAGGCGCCAGCTCCTGCTGATAGTTCACCACGCGCGCCAGCACGCCTGACTGCACGCGGTTCAACGCCTCCCAGCGACGCAGGGCGCGCTGGGCGTAGTGCGCCGCATAGCTGGCATACTCCACGGGAAATTGCGCCATCGCATTGGCGTCGTGATGAAAGAACACCAGCGCAGAGAGGGTCTGGTTAATCGGCACGCCAAGGATCTCGCCGAAGCTGGAGAAGCCGGCAGCGGGAATGCCTTTAAAAAAGTGGGCGTCATGCAGCCGATCGGCGTTGCCTACGCGACGCAGTATGCAGTCGTTCATCAGGATCGCCGCCGGTTTGCCGTGACGCCCGGTAAATGCCTGCCAGTCGCGCAGCGTAGCCTGCTTGAAATCGGTTTCGCGCATCAGGTAGAGTCGGTCGCCAAATTCCAGGTCGCAGAAAAACTGCACGCTGCCGCTCGCTATTTTCGCGACGGAGCGAATAAAAAATGCCTCCCCCACTTTCACGGCGAAGGTCAGCCCTTTCAGCCGTTCGGTAAGCTGCTGTTCGTTGCACTCCAGATATTGCGCCAGCGCCTGCGTAAACGGCTGCTGCTGCCCCTGCTGATTAAACACCGAGGTCAGGGTGCGGGTCACCGGATCGGCTTCCGCAATAAGCCAGCTCTTATTCAGCGGCTCAAAGTTCTGGCTTTTAAAGGGCGCAAAGGATTTGCCCGCCGCCATACGGCAGAAAACGATAACCGCTTTCCCCTGCAGCACGCGACCGCCGACGCCAATCCAGGTGCCGTCGAAGGTGACTCGCCCGCCCGCAGAGCCGCCGATGGCCAGGCAGGGAAAGCGGCCGCTGTTGTACCAGGCCTGCATCAAAAATCCCTCCGACGCCGAAAGCCCGTCGCAGTAGATCATGGCGAAGGTGCGATCGGCAGAGAGCGGCATACGCAGCTTCAGCGCGGCCAGCTCCTGCTCAATCGCGCTGATGCGATCGGTCGCCGTGTGGGTGTCATTGAGGTGCAGGTCGACGATATGGGTTTCATGTTCCGCAATCAGGCTGCGGGGCAACCAGAGCCAGCTCCCTTCCTGACCATCCCCTTTGCAGTAGGTTGTCTCTCTGCCGCTGGCGCTGAGGGCGCCGTTAGAGGAGAGCGTAATGACGGTTAAATCCGCTGAGGTAAAGCGTTGCCACGCCTGACTGACTTTCTGGAAATCAGCCTCTGGCGGCACGAACGTCAGCAGTACCCCCGCCGCGCGCGGGCTGAGACCTGCCGCAGAGAGCGAGGCCGGCAGACTCTCACAGTTAAAAATGCCGTTAGCGGGCTGAGAGGCGCCGGCAAAACGTGAACCGAGTAGACTTTTACCCATTGTCTTAAAAGCAGACATATTATTATTTCCACTGTAATTAAAAAGCGTGCATAGGCTGGTGTTGTAAAAAAGAGGGCTAAAAGCAGGTCCGTTCGCAATCAGTACTCATGATCCCTGGTCAGCATCAAAAGATGAGCTGAGCAGGGGTTATCGACTCATCTAGCCAGAGCTTCAGCAATTACTGTGATTGGTCTCACTGATAAGAGGAGTTAAATGTGCACAGGGAGAGCAGGCCGTGCGTTATTTCAGCACTAACTTCCGCATTTAATTGTCTGCGTTGCGCTTTCCCTTATATTTCGCTGCAACAAAGAGTCTTCACATCATAAGCTGACGAATTAAACAGTCTGGCTACATTTATCTTGCCGCAGCCAAATAATAAATTTATTACTATTTAATCACTTATATTCAACAGCGTTTCAGGGTGTTAATAAAAACCATTACAGGGATAAAGTATGCCGACTAAACACGCCGCTGCCGCACGGCCAGAACCCGGTCTGTTCCAGACGCTAAAATCCTTTCCGGCGGCTGTCCATGCGCTGCTTTTTTTTACGCTGGTTATACGATTTAGCTATTTTATGGCATGGCCGTTTATCGCCGTGATCATGACGCAAAATTATCACCTGTCGCCAGTCGCCATTGGCGTGGCGATGACCGGCAGCGCGCTGTTTTCGGTAGTGCTGGGCATGTATGGCGGGCAGATATCGGACCGGCTCGGCCGGCGCGTGATCCTTCTGCTGGGCTGCGCCTTTTCCGCGCTGGGATATATTATCCTGGCGCAGGCCGCCGGGCTGGGGCTGTTTATCGTCGGCCTTATGATTACGGGCGTCTCCTTTGCGTGGGTCGATCCCCCTTTGCGCGCGCTGATGAGTGATTTGCTGGGCGATCGTCGTCGCCGTGCGCTGGCGCTGCAAATGCGCTACTACCTGATCAACGTCGCGGCGGTATTTGGTCCGCTGGTGGGGATCGCCTTTGGCCTGACCTCTCAGAAGGGAACCTTTCTGCTAACCGGGCTGAGCTACCTGCCTTTTTTCGCTTACGTGCTGCTGTTTATCCCGTCCGGTAAATTGCTGAGCGAGCAGCAGGCTGGCAGCGAGCCGTCGGTTAAGCTGACCGAGATGATGGGTATTATCGCCGGGGATAAGACCTTTATTGCGGCGCTGCTGTGCAGCATTTTATGCAGCGTGGTGTTTATCCATTACGAAGCCATACTGCCCCAGTACCTGCTGCTGCTTGACGGCAACGGGGCAGTGAAACTCATCACCATGATACTGGTGACAAATGCCTGTACCGTGCTGGTGTTTCAGACATTTATCGTGCGCTTTATGGCACAGATGAACCTGCCGAAACGCATTCTTCTGGGCGGCATGATTTTTGCCCTGTCGCAGCTCTGCTTTTTTGCCCTGCGCTCAACGGAAATCTGGCTGTGGCTGACGGTCACTGGCATCTTCAGCCTGGGAGAAGCGATTCTTATGCCGAACCTGAACATTCTGCTCGATCAGCTGGCGCCGGCCAGGCATCGCGGCGCTTACCTGGGCGCCTCGATGCTGACGACGCTGGGGATCGCTGCCGGCCCCTTGATCGGCGGCGTGATGCTGGCGCTGACCGGCGCGGGCGTCTTTATCTGCACCGCCCTACTCAGCCTGATGCTGTGCGCCATTATTTTCGCCTTCAGGCGCACTATTCTGAGCCGTCTGCGGGATATATAACATCCGCAGGTGAAAAGAAGCGGCCCAGCATAAAACCGGTCGCCGTCACCGTCAGCGTAATAAGTAAGGCGCTGGCGGATGACGCTGACGGCTTATCTCAGGGCAGGCAAGCTGCGGTAAAGCTGAAACGATTTAATCCTGCCCCCTCCTCTCCCTACGCTTTGTCTCTTTTTCCTGCACAAACCATTAGTGCCTGAGCAAAAACCTGTGACAAAGATCTGATTTATTTCACTCCTTTAACAGAAAATTGCGCCAGGTGAAGCGCATCACGTTTTCCTGCGGCGGCTATTTATACTCTTGCGCGGCATAAGCTAAATCAATTCAGCAACAGGATGCGTAAAAATGAAATTAGCACTTTTAGCAGGTATGGTAATGGCGGCAATAAGCGGTCAGGCAGCAGCACAAACGTGGGTGCTGACCGATGCTGAAGCGGGTACCGACAAGGGAAACTGGCAGATTGACAGCAAACAGCTGAAGCTTTCTGGCGATGCCTTCAGCCTGCAGCAGAAAGTCCTGCATGGCGGCAAGCAGGAAGGCTCTAGGGTACTGACTATTACCAGCAAGAATGGCCTGACTATCGCCCTCAGCCCGACGCGCGGCATGGATCTGCTGCATGTGAACGGCGATGGCATCCGTCTGGGCTGGGATTCGCCGGTAGATGAGGTGGTTAACCCCGCCTATATCAATCTCGAAAGCCGCAATGGATTAGGCTGGCTGGAAGGATTCAACGAAATGATGGTGCGCTGCGGCTACGAGTGGACCGGGCACCCGGTGGTCAAAGACGGCAGGATTTATACCCTGCACGGCAAAGCAGGCAATACGCCAGCGTCACGCGTTGAGGTCACCATCGACGATAAGGCGCCCCATGAAATCCGCGTGCGCGGTCTGTTAAAAGAGCACACCTTTAAAAAAGCCAACCTGGAAACCTGGACCGAGCTGCGTTACGTGCCCGGTGCGAAATCCTTTACCCTGCACGACGTGCTGACCAACCGCGGCGACTATCCGCACGATTATCAGATTATTTATCACAGCAACTTCGGCACGCCGATTCTGGAAAAAGATGCGCGCTTTATCGCGCCGTTAAAATCGGTTTCGCCTTTTAACGACTATGCGAAAACCGGCCTGAAAACGTGGAACACCTACGGCGCACCTGCCAGAGATTTCGATGAGATGGTCTTTAACCTGGTGCCTAAGGCGGACAGCAGCGGCAAAACCCTGGCGGCAGTGATCAACAGCAAAGGCGACAAGGGTGCCTCGATTGAGTTTGATACCCACCAGCTGCCCCTGCTGACGATGTGGAAGAATACCGACACGCTGAAACAGGGCTATGTTACCGGCATTGAGCCAGGCACCAACTACGCCTATCCGGTGACGATTGAAAAAGAGCAGGGTCGCGTCAGGCAGCTCCAGCCCGGACAAAGCACCACGTTTGAGCTGACCTATACCCTGCTGAGCAGCGCCAGCGCGGTTAACGCCACCGAGCAGCGCATCAAACAGATTCAGGGAGATGAACAACCGGCTGTGGAGGAGAAACCGATCGCCGTAGAGTAAGGCCGACGGGCGGGCCGCGATTGCCTCGGCCTGCCCTTCTCTGCTGGCCGATCTTATCCCCCAGCGTCCGGCGAATCTCCGCCTTCGCTTTAACAAATTGCGCCTGTGACTTATGGTAATTAATCCCTTATGCGATAAATTTACGCGCTCACAGGAGATGCACAATGAAAGCAGTTACGCTCAAGGCACCCGGCGGCCTGGAAAACATTACCCTGTCAGATATTGCCGATCCCGGCAGGCCCGGCAAAGGCGAGATTCGGGTGGCGATTAAAGCCAGCTCGCTAAACTTCCATGATTTGATTGTGGCCAGCGGGCAGTTCCCCACCCAGGATGGCCGCATCCTGCTGTCAGATGGTGCAGGCATTGTGGAAGAAGTGGGAGAAGGCGTTGAAGCCTTCAAGGCCGGCGATGCTGTGGTCTCCACCTTTTTCCCGAACTGGCCGGCAGGCAAGCCGGTGCCCGCAGCCGGCAGCTTTGCCCATACCCCCGGCGACGGCGTTGATGGCATGGCGAGCGAATATGTCGTTCGTTCGGAAAATGCTTTTACCCACGCGCCGCAAGGCTGGAGCCATACCGAGTCGGCGACCATCACCACCTCAGCCCTGACGGCCTGGCGCGCGCTGGTCACGGATGGCCAGCTGAAAGCGGGTGAAACGGTGCTGGTGCAGGGAACCGGCGGCGTCTCTGTCGCGGCCCTGCAGATTGCTAAAGCGATGGGCGCCAGGGTGATTGCCACCTCTTCCTCCGATGAAAAGCTCGCCGCCGTGCGGGCGCTGGGTGCCGATGAAACCATTAACTACAAAACCACGCCGCAGTGGGGCGATAAAGCGCTCGCGCTGACGCAGGGATTCGGGGTCGATCACGTGGTGGAGGTAGGCGGTCCGGCCACCCTTAACGAATCCCTGAAAGCGGTCAAAGTCGGCGGCCATATTGCGCAGATAGGCATTCTTTCCGGCGACAAGGCGGACATCTCGGTGCTCGCTCTTCTGGCGAAGCAGGTGCAGCTTAAAGGCCTGATTGTGGCCAGCCGCCAGGATCAGATCGATTTTGTTAAGGCGCTGGAGATGATGGGCAAGAAGCCGGTGATTGACCGCACCTTTAACTATGCCGAGCTTAGCGAAGCCTTTCGTTACCAGCAGAGCGGCGCCCATCTGGGCAAAATCTGCGTCACCTGGTGATGAGGTGGCGATAGGGAGACCCCCGCTTATCGCCCCTCTGTAACGGCGCCAGCACGAGCCTTTTGTCGGGTCGTGCTGGCGATGATTATTCGCCTGCCCGCACGTATCTACCTTATCCCGCGCCATTAACCCGCTTCGCCGCGGGCCACGTCAGACTGACAGGTTATCCACGCAGAGAAAATCAGGAATAGTGAAAAGGAAAAGAGATGAGCGACTTCGATCTTCATAAATTTCTTATTAATGACCTGCCTTATACCTTTCTTCTTGAAGTCGTTATTCGCGTTTTTATTGCCTATAGCGTTGTGTTTATTTTTCTCAAAATTTCAGGCAGGCGAGGCGTTCAACAGCTGTCGCTTTTCGAGGTGGTGATTATATTGACGCTGGGTTCAGCTTCCGGCGACGTGACATTTTATGACGATGTGCCGGTGCTGCCAGTCATCATGGTTTTTGTCGTCCTTCTTACGCTTTATCGTCTGACTACCTGGGCTATGTCGCGCTCCACCGCGCTGTCGACATTAATTGAAGGGGAAGTGGTTACGCTTATTTCGGAAGGGAAATATGTCTCCAGCAATCTCGACAAACTTAATATTTCTGAAGATGAATTCTTAATGGAACTGCGGCATGCCGGCGCAGAACATCTTGGTCAAATCCGCCCGGGACTGGTTGAGGTCGATGGCCAGCTCAGCCTCTATTTCTTTAAGGATGAAGATGTCATTCCCGGCCTTTCCGTTCTGCCAGCCGCGCATCGCCCCTGCTTCACGTTAATTCCCCAGGATGGACTCTATGCCTGTAAGCGCTGCGGCCTGACCCAGGAGATGCGTGCCGGCGCCGCATGCAGCTGTCCCGAATGTGGCCGGAATATCTGGTCGCTGGCGCTGCATTCGCGTCGAACCTAAACAGCGTATCGTCCGTCGTCTCGTTTGCCCGCTGGCGACTCTCCCGCTACGCTTTTATCGGTCGATTTTTTGAGCAGGAGATGGGTATGAAACAGCTGGTAATGATTTTTTTACTCGGGAGTGCCGCGCTCGCCCTGACCGCCTGCGCGCCACCGCCGCCTGTCGCCCCAGCGCCGCCTGTCGCCCCAGCGCCGCCTCATGCGCCAGGCGGCCCTCAACCGCCAGGGTCGCCATGCGGCTGCGGCCCGGTGGGTCAGCCAGCGCCATAAGATGAAAAAGCGTAACAAAAGCGTAAACATGCAGCATAACCGCCGGGCTTTGCTACGCTTTGAGTGAATGCCAACCCTAAGGAGACGAACAATGTCAGGAAAAATCGAAGATACCGTAAAAGAAGTTGCTGGCGCCGCTGAGCAGCAATGGGGCGAAGCCACCGATTCACCGCGTCATCGCGTTCGCGGTGCGGCGCGTCGTTATTCTAACCAGGCGACCTACGCTGCGCGCGACGCGGCTGACACCATTAAAGACCAGGTTCAGGCCAACCCGCTTGCCGGTCTGGCGGTCGCTGCTGGCGTCGGCGTTTTTATCGGCTTCCTGCTGGGTCGTAAATAATCCAGCGCGACTTTCCGCCTGATGCGGAAAGAACGGGAAGAGACGTCTGTCTCTTCCCGTCAGCGCCCCGCCCTGATCTCTGTCCGCACCGCCTCACTTCTCCCTCTTCCCGTCGAGCCTGAAAGCTGCCACTCTCCTGGCTGACGATCCCCTTCACCCCATTGTCGACTGGCTGCCGCTCGCCGTCAGCTTTGCGTCGGGTCAGTAACGGAAGAAATTATGCTCTGGCTTATCTCAAAATATGCGATTACCGCTTTTATGGTGGTGCTGATATCCGAAACGGCGAAACGCAGCGATCGCCTCGGCGGCCTGCTGGCCGCCCTGCCGCTGGTTACCGTGCTGGTGCTGATCTGGATGAAGCTGGAGGGACAGGCGCAGGAGAAGATCGCCGCTCACGCCTGGTACACCTTCTGGTATGTGGTGCCGACCCTGCCGATGTTTATCCTTTTTCCGTTTCTCTACCAGCGCACCGGTTTCTGGCCCACGCTGGGGATCTCCTGCATCGTTACTATCGCGCTTTTCGCTCTGTGGGCGCTGCTGTTAAAACGATTTGGCATTGCGCTGCTCTAGCGGCCAGAGCCGCTGCTGCGCCTCGCTGTTATCCCACGTCAGCAGCTGAGGATTTTCCACAGGCCTGTCCTGGTGACGGGGCCGTTGATGGCTCACGTACAGGATTGCGCCGCGCGTTCAGCCTCAGCGCGGCGCAAAGCGGCGCGGTTTTTCCATGCGAAACCCCATGCCGAGCAGCCGCCCGAAGACAAAGCGCAGGAACGGCCATTTGCGCAGCATGCCCGGCATCGGGTTTTTCCCGCTTCCGCCCGCTCGTTTACGGCTCATCTTGATCTGCAGAAACTGGGTGGCGACGGTGGGAAACTGACGCCGCTTCTGCACCCGCGCCAGATCGCGCAGCGTGACTCTGCCGCGCTGTAGCGGCCGCGTCAGCAGATTGGCGGCGGCTACCGCGTCCTGAATCGCCAGATTGACGCCGACGCCGCCAATGGGCGACATGGCGTGCGCCGCATCGCCAATGCAGAGCAGCCCGGGCCTCATCCATTTATCCAGCCGGTCGATGCGAATCGACAGCAGCCGGATCTGCGACCAGTCGTCGATGGCCTGCAGTCGTCCGGCGTCGAACGGCGACACCGCGGCGATGCGCTGCTTCAGCGCCGCCAGCCCGTCGCGCTGCAGCGCCTCGAACTCCCCTTTCTCAATAGTGAAGCCGCACTGCCAGTAGTCGCCGCGATCGATCACGATAACGTTATTGCGCGGACCGCTGTGGCCGGTGCCCATCGCCGGATCCGTCGGCTGCTTGTCGAGCCGGAACCAGATAACGTCGCGCGGCGTACCGAACGCGCGGCTGGTCAGCCCCGCCTGCGCCCTGACCGCTGAATGCCGCCCGTCGGCGCCGATCACCAGCCGGGCGCGGATGGTCAGCGGCTGGCCGTCGCGCAGCGCGGTGACGCCGCACACCCGATCCTGCTCGATAATCAGCTCGCTGAGCCTGGTCGAGGTCAACAGCCTGAAGCCGGGAAAGGCGGCGCACTGGTCGGCAAGGAAGTTAAGAAAGTCCCACTGCGGCATAAAGGCGATAAAGCGGCAGCGCACCGGCAGGCGCGAGAAGTCGGCCATGGTGACCTCTTCTCCACCCATCTCCGCCTGCAGCTTTTCGGCGCGCTGGTGCGGCAGCGCCAGCAGTTTCTCCAGCAGGCCGAGGTGGTGCATCACCTCCAGCGTGGAGGGATGAATGGTGTCGCCGCGAAAATCGCGCAGAAAATCGGCGTGTTTTTCAATAACGACCACCTGCAGGCCCGCGCGCGCCAGCAGATAGCCGGTCATCAGGCCCGCCGGGCCGCCGCCAACGATGCAGCAGTCGGCGGAAAGCGTCTGTGATGGCATGGTTACTCCTCGGTTAATGCCTGACAGTGTAGGCCAGCTGTCAGCCATAAAGTACAGACTTATTGCAGGGATATTGCCGTCTGGCTTGAACGATCTCGTCTGGCTGCCAGGCTTAAAGGTAATGTCATTCACCCCACCATAAGGAGAGAACATGTCGAGATTTACCGGAAAAGTGGTCGTTGTCACCGGGGCGGGTTCGGGTATTGGCCAGGCTACGGCGCAACAGTTTTCCCGTGAAGGCGCCGCCGTGGTGCTGGTGGGCAGAACCGAGGAGAAGCTGCAGAAGACGCTGGGGCTGCTGGCGGCGGGGGATCATCTGGTCGCGCCGTGCGACGTGGCGGAGGTTGACCAGGTTAAAGCGCTGCGCGATCGCGTGGCGGAGAAGTATGGACGCGTCGACGTGCTTATTAACAACGCAGGCAGCGTGGTGCAGGGCCGCATTCATGAGGTGCAGCCGGACGACTGGCACAAGCTGATGAAGGTCGATCTTGACGGCGTTTACTACTGTATCCACCACTTTATGCCCGACCTGCTTAAAACCCGCGGCAACGTGGTGAATATCTCCTCGGTTTCCGGCCTCGGCGGCGACTGGGGCATGAGCGTCTATAACGCGGCGAAAGGCGCAGTCACCAACTTTACCCGCTCGCTGGCGATGGACTACGGCGCCGACGGCGTGCGCGTTAACGCCATCTGCCCCGGCCTGACCTTCACCGATCTGACCGAAGAGATGAAAAACGACGAGGCGCTGATGGAACGCTTTTACGATCGCATCGCCCTGCGTCGCGCCGGCGAGCCGGACGATATCGCCAGCGCGGTGCTGTTTATCGCCAGCGACGACGCACGCTATATCACCGGCGTTAATCTGCCGGTCGACGGCGGCATTACCGCCTCGAACGGCCAGCCGAAACAGGCATAACGCGTCACCATCGGCATCGCGCGGTGCGATGCCGTTCACGCTCAGGAGAGACTATGAACCAGGATTATCTGATTTTCGGCGCCGGCTATCACGGCGAAGTCAAAAGCTTTGCAGCGGGTCAGGTCGAAGTTGAGGTGGAGATCAAAGCGCCTGAAGAAACCGAGAGCAGCACCTCGCCAGACCGCGACGTGCTGCAGCGCTACGTGCTGCCGGTTACGGTAATCGCGGTAGACGGCAAACGCTACAACGTGGCGACGGAAGAGAACCCCAGCGAAGATGAGGTTAAACAGGCGGTCGAACGCTGGCATCCGCAGCCGATTCAGGCCGACGAACTGCTGTAGCCGCCTGAGGCGCGGCGTAACAGGCTCCTAAACGCCCGCCTCGGCCTTCTGCATCTCCACCAGCACCAGCGGACACTTCCTCACCTTGCAGGCGTGGCTATAGGCCAGCGCACAGACCGAACAGAGATCGCCCTCCGACTCATATTCATACTCCGTGAAATAACGAACGCCGGCGCGCTGTGACTGCGCGGCGCGGAATGACGCTTCAGCCAGAATCAGATCCAGCTCCCGGAAGGTCAGCGCGGAGGGATTATGAAATCCCACTTTGATTCGATAAGTAGCCATGGTGAGATTATTCACGGGCGGCGCATCGGCCGCCAGACGGTAATAGTATTTGGTGTGATAGCTGCGGATTATCAGCGGGATAATCCGCAGCCTGCGCCTCAGGCCGCGCCGCTGGCGGCGGGGTCCTCCGCTTCGCCGAAGCGCTCGCGCATCAGGGTTTCGATCTGCTCCAGCGACTTGCCGCGCGTCTCCGGCAGCATCAGGGCGACAAACGCCAGCGACGCCACGTTAATTGCCGCGAAGATAAAGAAGGTGCTGTTGCCTGCCAGCGCCAGCAGCGGTGGAAAGGCGAAGGCGACCGCCGCGTTGCAGATCCACTGGAAAGAGACGGCGGTGCCGGTCAGCACGCCGCGCACCTTCATCGGGAATAGCTCCGACATCAGCAGCCAGTAGACCGGCGAAATGCACATCTGCATAAAGAACAGGAACAGCATAATGCAGGCGAGCGCCAGCAGGCTCTGGGTCAGATTCTGCGGCATAAAGACCAGCACCGAGCCGAGCGCCAGCTGCGCGGCGATCACGACGCACAGTCCGGTTATCAGCATCGGGCGGCGGCCAAAGCGCCCTACCGCGCGGATACCGGCCATTACCGCCAGCACCGACACCACGCCGTTGCCGATGGTCGCGGCAATAGAGGCGCTGGTGCCCATGCCGGTGGTTTTCAGAATAATCGGCGTGTAGTACATAAAGGCGTTCACGCCGGTGAACTGAATAACGATGCCCATGCCCGCGCCGAGCAGCAGCAGACGTACCACCCACTTCTCGCGCAGCAGCTCGCCAGCCGACGGGCCACGCTCCGCTTTGCGCGCCTGTTTGCGCATCGCCGCCATCTCTTTACGCACCTCGCGCGGCGTTTCGCGCAGCTTCCTCATCACGCGCATCGCCTCTTTGATGCGCCCTTCTGCCACCAGCCAGTGCGGCGAGGCGGGCACAAAAAAGGTGCCGATAAACAGCAGCGCGCCGGGGATCATCGCCAGCGCCAGCATATAGCGCCACATTTTCGCATCGTGCAGCAGGTAGCTCATCAGCGCACTGACCACATAGGCGAGCAGCTGCCCGGAGACGATCATCAGCTCGTTGCGGCTGACCAGCGGCGCGCGATGGCGCGGCCCGGCGATCTCGGCGATAAACACCGGCACGGTGGAGGAGCCGCCGCCCACCGCCACACCCAGCAGCAGGCGCATCGCCACCATCACCTCGACGTTGGGCGCAACGGCGGTGCCGATAGCGCCAGCGACAAAGATCAGCGCCAGGCTGCGCAGCGTGATGCGGCGGCCGAAGCGATCCGAGACATAGCCGCTAAGAAAGGCACCAACCGCGGCGCCGAAGATCAGGGATGAGGTCACCAGCCCTTCGGTAAAGGGGGTGAGATCGAGGCCGCCCTGCGCAGGCGGCAGCGTCATATAGGGCAGCGCGCCGGAAATAATGCCGGTGTCGTAGCCAAAGGCGAGCGCGCCCATTGTCGCCACCAGCACCACAAAAAAGAGTCGCTGGCGCACGGTATCGGCCGACGGCGCGCCGTTGTCGTTTGATTCAGGTTTATTCTGATCCACATTCACTCCATGAGTTTCAACACCCTGAATTTGCTTATAATTTCACCAAATCAGGCAAGAGTAACAAGTATAGATGCACTTTTTGATTTGTGACGGCCGTCACCTGTTTTTCCCGCCCCGCCCCGCGTCCCGCTCCGGCAACTCCTCCAGCGTGGACTATGATTGATTTGCGTATAGCGTCGTAAAAAGCCGGTTGCGCCGTCACCGCGTTCCGGCGCGGCGGACGCGTCCTCTGCACCGACGGCGCGCCACATACGTTTCCGTCTTACCCTTTGCAGCCTGCATCGCCGGACCTGAGCCGCGCGGTGTGGTTTATCGATCACATTTGATTCAGACGAGGTTATTGAATGGAGTCAGCATCATTTACCAAAAGCTGGGGCGCGGAGTATGTCGCCAACGATGCGGTCCGCTTCTCTCTCTGGGCCCCCGGTCAACACAGCGTCAACCTTCGTCTTAACGGCAAAGATACGCAAATGAGTCCTGCGGAGGATGGCTGGTTCGAACTGCTCTCGACCGGCGTCGCGCCCGGTAGCGAATATAACTTTGTGCTGGCTGACGGCACGGTGGTGCCCGATCCCGCCTCGCGCGCGCAAAAAGATGAGGTTAACGGCCCGTCGCTGGTCGTGGATCCCACGCGCTACGTCTGGCAGCATCAGGCGTGGCAGGGCCGCCCCTGGGAAGAGAGCGTGGTGTATGAGCTGCATATCGGCACCTTTACCCCGGAAGGCACCTTCCAGGCAGCAATCGAAAAACTCCCCTGTCTGGCAGAGCTGGGCATCACTATGATCGAAGTGCTGCCGGTGTCGCAGTTCGGCGGCAACCGCGGCTGGGGCTACGACGGCGTGCTGCTCTATGCGCCGCACGCCGCCTACGGCACCCCTGACGACTTCAAAGCCTTTATCGACGCCGCGCACGGTCACGGCCTGTCGGTGGTGCTGGATATCGTGCTGAACCACTTTGGCCCGGAAGGCAACTACCTGCCGCTGCTGGCACCGGACTTTTTCCATAAAGAGCGCGTAACGCCCTGGGGCGCTGGCATCGCCTATGACGTTGACGCCGCGCGCCGCTATATCGTCGAGGCGCCGCTCTACTGGCTGCAGGAGTATCGCCTCGACGGGCTGCGCTTCGACGCCATCGATCAGATCGAAGATAGCTCAGAGAAACATGCGCTGATCGAGATCGCCGAGCGCATCCGCGCGGAGATTTCCGACCGCCCGATCCATCTCACCACCGAAGACAGCCGCAACGTGGTTTTCCTGCATCCGCGCGATGAGCAGGGCAACGCGCCGCTGTTCAGCGGCGAATGGAACGACGACTTCCACAACGCGGTACACGTCTTTGCCACCGGCGAAACCCACGCCTATTACCAGGATTTCACCCCGCACCCGGAACAGCATGTCGCCCGCGTGCTGGCGGAAGGCTTCGCTTATCAGGGCGAAGTTTCGCCCCACAGCGGTGAGGCGCGCGGCGTCGACAGCCGCGACCAGCCCCCTGCGGCCTTCGTCGACTTTATCCAGAATCATGACCAGGTGGGCAACCGCGCGCAGGGCGACAGGCTGATTAGCCTGATCGGCCCGGCGCGCAACCAGGTGCTGCTCGCCACCCTGCTGCTCTCACCGCATATTCCGCTGCTGTTTATGGGCGAAGAGTATGGCGAGAGCAACCCCTTCCTCTTTTTCACCGATTTTCACGGCGACCTCGCCAAAGCGGTGCGCGAGGGACGCGCGAAGGAGTTTGCTGGTCACGCCGGCCATGAGGGCGAAAGCGTGCCGGATCCCAACGCCGAAGAGACCTTTCTCCGCTCGAAGCTCGACTGGCGCAAGCCGCAGAGCGAAGAAGGCAAGGCCTGGCTTATGCTGTCGCGCCGCCTGCTGGCGCTGCGCCAGCAGCATATCGTGCCGCTGCTCGCCACGGCGGGCGGCCATGCCGGTCGCGTGGAGCGCAGCGAAGAGGGCTTTATTCAGGTGAGCTGGCGCTTCCCCGCCGGCACGCTGTCGCTGGCGCTGAATATCGGCGAAACAGCGCAGCCGCTGCCTGAGCAGCCCGGCGAGACAATTTTCGCCTGGCCGGAGAATAGCCGCGATCTGCCGCAGAACGCCATCGTCGTGCGCCTGGCCAAAGGAGACGCCCAATGACTATTCCCGCCTCAACCTACCGTATTCAGTTTCGCAACGGCATGACCTTCGATCGCGCGGCGGCGCTGGTGCCCTATATCAAACGGCTCGGCATCACTCACCTTTACGCGTCACCGATCTTTACCGCCACCAGCGGCTCGACCCACGGCTACGACGTGACCGACGCCAATGCGATCGATCCCGCTATCGGCGGCCGCGCCGGTTTCGACCGGCTGGTGGAGACGCTGAAGCAGGCGGGCCTTGAGCTGATTATCGATATCGTGCCAAACCATATGGCCGCCTCGCTGGAAAACGCCTGGTGGCGCGATGTGATTGAGCACGGCGAGCAGAGCCGCTATGCGCGCTACTTCGATATCGACTGGACGCGCCGCCTGACGCTGCCCTTCCTGGGCGACAGCTTCGAGGCGGTGCTGGAAAAGGGTGAAACTGCCATCAAGGCGGACCCCGCCAGCGGCAAACCGGCGTTCGCCTATTACGAAAGCTTTTATCCGCTCTCCCCGGCGAGCTGGCAGGGCCGCGAAGCGGAGGTGCTGGCGCTGACCGATAAGGCGCAGATCGCGGCGCTGCACGATCGCCAGCCCTACCGGCTAATGTCGTGGCGCGATGCGCCGCGCGACCTCTCCTACCGGCGCTTTTTCGAAATCACCGGCCTGGCGGGCGTGCGCGTGGAAGATCCGCAGGTCTTCGACGACAGCCACCGGCTGATTCTGGAGCTGGTGCATTCGGGCGCGGTCAGCGGGCTGCGCGTCGATCACGTCGACGGGCTGGCCGATCCCAGGGGCTATCTGGAGCAGCTGCGCCAGCATGCCGGCCCGGCGTGCTATATCACGGTGGAGAAAATCCTCGGCGAAGGCGAGCAGCTTCCGGCGGACTGGCCGGTTTCCGGCACCACCGGCTATGAATTTATCGCCGCGCTCTCCGACGCGCTGGTGGATGGGCGCCAGATCGCCGCGCTGCGCCAGGCCTACGATCAGACGGTGGGCGAGCCGGTCGATATGCGCGCCCAGCTGCGCGCCGCCAAGCTGCTGATGGCGGATAAGAATTTTGAAGGAGAATTTACCACCCTGCTGAAGCTGGCAGGCGCGATCGCCAGCGCCGCCGGGACGCCGCTGGCGGAGAAGGATCTGCGCGCCGCGCTGCGCGAGCTGCTGGTGGCGTTTCCGGTCTATCGCAGCTACGGCACCCCGGCCGGCATGCCGCCGGAGGGCGCGGCCCTGCTGCGACGCGTGGCTGACGCGGTGCGCCGCGACGCGCCCGGCCTTTCGCCTGCGGCGCTCGACCTGCTGCTGCACATTATGACCGGCGAACTCGACGACGCCGTCGCGCACGACGCCGCCACCTTCCGCACCCGCTTCCAGCAGCTGACCGGCCCGCTGATGGCGAAATCGGTCGAGGATACGCTCTTTTTCCGCCAGCACACGGCGCTGGCGCTTAATGAAGTGGGCGCGGAACCGCTGCCGCGCCCCTTCTCGCTGGCGCGCTTTCACGACGAAATGCAGCTGCGCCGCGAACGTCAGCCCGACGGCCTTACCGGCACCTCGACGCACGACACCAAGCGCGGCGAAGATGCGCGCGCGCGCCTCTATACCCTGACGGAGTCGCCGCAGCGCTGGGCGCAGCATGTGGCGCGCTGGCGCCAGATGAACCGCAGCGCGGTGGTTGCACTCGACGGCGGCCCCGCGCCGGAACCGGCGGTAGAGTGGATGCTCTATCAGGCGCTGGCGGGCGTCTGGCCCGCCTCTGGCGCGGCGGACGCCGCCCAGCTGGCGGCTATCGAACCGCGCTTTATCGCCTTCGTTGAAAAAGCGCTGCGCGAGGCCAAGCTGCGTACCAACTGGGCGGACGGCGACGAGGCCTACGAAAAGGCGGTGCTCGACTATGCGCGCCGTCTGCTCTCGCCGGATAACGCCGAGTTCCTCGCTGACTTCAGCCAGGGAGTGCTGCCCTTTATCGCCGCTGGCCTGATCAACTCCCTCAGCCAGACGGTGATTAAGCTTACCGCGCCCGGCGTGCCCGATATCTATCAGGGCAGCGAAGCGCTGAACTTCAGCCTGGTGGATCCCGATAACCGGCTGGAGCCTGACTTCGACGCGCTGCAGCGCATGCTGGGCGAGCGCGGCGATTTCTCCACGCCCGAAGGATGGCAAAGCGGCCAGCTCAAGCAGCAGACCATCGCCACCCTGCTGCCGCTGCGCCAGCAGTATCACGCCCTGTTCCGCCACGGCGACTATCTGCCGCTGGTGGTCAACGGTACGGAAGCCTCGCATGCGGTCGCCTTCGCCCGCGCCGATGCGCAGCAGGCGTTGATTGTGGTGGTGCCGCGCCTCGCGTTCGCCCGCCAGCGCTTCAGCGACGCGACGTCGATGACCCTGAAGGAGCCGCTGGCGCAGCGCCGTTACCGCAACGTTTTCACAGATGAAACCTGTGACCTGACCGACCGGCTCAGCCTTGAGGCACTCAACAGCGGCGCGCCGCTGGTGCTGATTAGCGTCTGACAGAATGAAAAACGATGTCATTCATCGCGTTTTTTGTGGATAGCATGTTACTGAATGGAGAGGGATAAATGTCTGAGGCTACAGAGTTTACTATTACATCAGGTTCGGGACAGCAGCTGGGGGCCAACTACGACGGCGAAGGCGTGAATTTTGCCATCTTTTCCGCCCACGCCGAGCGCATTGAGCTCTGTCTGTTCGATGAGAGCGGCAAGAATGAGATCGCGCGCCTCGAGCTGCCGGAGTTTACCCATGAGGTGTGGCACGGCTACGTGCCGGGCCTGAAGCCCGGCGCGCTTTATGGCTATCGCGTTTACGGCCCTTACGACCCGGAGAACGGCCATCGCTTTAACCCCAACAAGCTGCTCATCGATCCCTACGCGCGCGAGCTGGCGGGCGATATCGAGTGGAACGAGGCGCACTTCGCCTATGAGCTGCTGCATGAGGATAAAGATCTGACGTTCGACACGCGCGACAGCGCGCCTTTTATGCCCAAGTGTCGGGTCATCGATCCCAACGAGTTTGACTGGCAGGACGATAACCGTCCGAGCATTCCCTGGTCGAACACGGTGATCTACGAGACGCACGTAAAGGGGTTCACCCAGCTTAATCCAGCGCTGCCGGAGACGCTGCGCGGCACCTACGAAGGCATGGGGCATCAGGCCACGGTCGACTACATTAAAAGCCTGGGTATCACCTCGGTTGAGCTGCTGCCGGTACACTGGTTCCCGGACGATCAGCACCTGCTGGACCGGGGGCTGAAAAATTTCTGGGGCTACAACTCCATCGGCTTTTTCGCCCCCGCGCCGCGCTACTACGGCCCGCGCGGCATTCAGGGCTTCCGCGATATGGTGCGCGCCTTCCACGACGCCGGCGTCGAAGTGATCCTCGACGTGGTCTACAACCACACGGCGGAAGGCAACGAGCTTGGCCCGACGCTCTCCTTTAAGGGCATCGACAACTTCTCCTACTACCGCACCCTGCCCGATCAGCACCGCTACTACATCAACGATACCGGCACCGGCAACACGGTGAATACCTCTCATCCGCGCGTGCTGCAGATGGTGCTGGACTCCCTGCGCTACTGGGCGGAATCGATGCATATCGACGGGTTTCGTTTCGATCTCGGCACCATCCTCGGCCGCGAGCCGGAAGGCTTCGACCAGCGCGGCGGGTTCTTCGACGCCATTATGCAGGACCCGGTGCTGTCGAAGCTGAAGCTGATCGGCGAACCCTGGGATATCGGCCCCGGCGGCTATCAGGTCGGTGGCTTCCCGCCGGGCTGGGCGGAGTGGAACGATAAATACCGCGACACGGTGCGCGAATACTGGAAAGGCGACAACGTCTCCACCGACTTCGCCGCGCGCCTGCTCGGCTCCGGCGATCTCTACGATCAGCGCGGCCGTCGTCCCTGGGCAAGCGTCAACTTTATCACCGCCCATGACGGCTTTACGCTGAACGATCTGGTCTCCTACAACGAGAAGCACAACGACGACAACGGCGAGGATAACAACGACGGGCACAACGATAACCGCTCTTATAACTACGGCGCGGAGGGGGCGACCGAGGATGAAGGGATTAACGCGGTGCGCGAGCGCCAGAAGCGTAACTTCCTCGCCACCCTCTTCTTCTCCCACGGCACGCCGATGCTGCTGGCGGGCGATGAGTTCGGACGCAGCCAGCTGGGCAACAACAACGGCTACTGTCAGGACAGCGAGATCTCCTGGGTACACTGGGAGAACCTCCCTGCCAGCGCAGAGGCGCTGCGCGAGTTTACGCGCCACGTTATCCGCCTGCGCGCCGAGCAGCCGCTGCTGCGCCGCGAGAGCTGGCGTGACGGCATGGAGATCAAGTGGTTTAACGCCGGCGGCGGCTTCCAGCAGGAGGAGCAGTGGGAGGAAGGCTCGACGCTGGGCGTCTATATCGGCCGTCCTGATCTGCAAACCGAAGAGGGTATCTGGCACGACGTGCTGATGCTGATCAACCCGTTTGAGGGCACGGTGCCGTTCCGCATTCCGCAGTTTGGCGAAGGCGGCTGGGTGCTGGAGCTTACCACCTCCGACAACGACAACAAGGGGCTGGTGATTACCAAAGAGAAGGACTTTGAGCTGGAGGGGCGCAGTCTTGCGCTGTTCCGTCGGCCGTAACCCCGTGGTAGCCACCTGACCCCGCGTCCTGTGTAAACAGCGCCCCGATCCCCGGGCGCTGTTTTTTTAAGCTGGAGATAAAAAACCGCCTTTTTTAATGTGATCAACATCACATTTCCGCACAATGGGACAAATTGTACAAGTCATTTCACAGTTGTACAAAATGCGAAAAAATCTCTTTCTGAGATAGATGATTAGAAACCTCACTATTAGGAAACGATTACTCACCCCCTCCTCCACGCCTTAAGTTTCATCCATTATGCTACATTGCTAAATTGCTCTTCACCTTACATAGTTAAAACGCATTGAAACTCTTTTTTAATTATTATTTTATACAGAGAGGAATTGATATGACTCAGCGACGTGGTGGAGCAGGTAACTTTGCTGAAAATCCCGACAGAGCGCGTGAAGCGGAAAAAAAAGGCGGGCAGATGAGCA
This sequence comes from Pantoea sp. ACRSC, assembly GCF_022346785.1. Taxonomy (NCBI): domain Bacteria; kingdom Pseudomonadati; phylum Pseudomonadota; class Gammaproteobacteria; order Enterobacterales; family Erwiniaceae; genus Pantoea; species Pantoea sp. ACRSC. The sequence goes on along the minus strand of NZ_JAKRNN010000001.1, from coordinate 676,339 downwards.
GCGGTAATTTTAAATATAACCGCGAGCGCGCGGTCGAGGCGGGACGCGTCGGCGGCAAACTCAGCCGCCGTACTGCGGTGGATAAAAGCGCCAGTTAAAAATAAAAGGCCGGGCGTTATCCTCCCGGCCTTTTATTTCCGGCTGACCGCACTCAGCCGCTATTTATTTTTTCTTACTCTCTTCTTTTATTCAGGTCGTCCATTTAATAAATAATTAGCCGCGCTCTGTCTGGCAGGCATGATTATTTTTCCGCACGCGCTCCGCAACCCGGTCCCGACCCTTATTACCCCCCAGCTGAGATGCCAGCACCCGGCGCAGCACCTGAACATAATCCATGACCAGACCCGGCGTCCACGTCATCCCCTCCGCCCGGCTGCGGATCAGGCTCAGCAGCCAGAAGTCAGGATCGAGCAGCGCCGCGTAGCCGCGCACGCCGCGCAGCCCCAGCAGGCCTTCGGTGGCGACGTCCAGCGCCTGCATTACGCTGGTGGAGCAGTTGCGCGACGTCAGGTTGTAGCGACAATCCTGGCCCTGGCTCGCCCAGTAGTTGATCAGCGCCTGCTGGTTATAGTGCGGCAGCGAGAGGCGCTTATCGGGCAGGCACCACTCTTTGATCTCCCGCTCAAGCGAGCGCTGGTGAAAGCCGGCAACGTCATTCTCTTCACGCGCGTGCAGCATCTGTAGCACGCCGCCCAGCGTGCCGGTTATATCCTCCACCGGATAGAGGCTGACGTAGAGCCTGTCGCCCATCGCCAGCGAGGTATGGCCGGTAGAAACCTGGCCGCGGTGATCGATAGCGGCGACCCAGCGATCAAACCAGGGACGACGACCGGCGACGCTGCCCGATCCCAGCGGCGTCCAGATATAGATGGTCAGCGGCTCGCTGGCGGGCGCGCCGTCGCAGGGAACGTGGCGGTAATCGAGCCCGTGCGGATTACGCACCCCTTTACGGGTAAACAGCGGCAGCGCCGCTACGCTGGTCTCCGGCGGCAAGGCGCGGATTTGCCAGGCGATCTGCAGCAGCGAGAGCGCCCAGCCCAGCAGCACCACGGCGAATCCAGCCGGGATCAGCACGCGATGGGGCAGCGGCCAGTCCGTAACGATCATCAGGCTGAGCAGCCATTCGCCGCCGCCGATCGCCAGCTTGCAGTGCCAGCGGCGACAGCGCATCAGCGCGCAGGCGATAATGCGAAAACCGCCGTCCAGCAAAAAGGCGAGCGCAAACAGCCAGGCGCCGCAGCTCCCTTTCTCGTGCGGCGCAGCCAGCAGCGCCGCGCCCAGCAGCAGCAGCGTCAGCGCTTTGCTCTGCGCCGCCCAGCCGCGCTCAAACCTGGCGCACGCACGCCAGGCCTGGATAAGTCCTTCGGCGAGGAGAAAAAGGCTCAGCAGGCAGAGCGGTACGGAGAGGGTGGCGTGATAAAAACTCTCCAGCACAATGGCCGCGCTGGCACCGAGGCACAGCGTGCCGGCCGCCAGCAGAGCTGGCCAGCTGGCGCGCAGCACTGGCGCGCCGATTAACAAAAAAAGCAGTCGCAGCAAAAAGGTAGGCTCCGGTCAAAACAATCAGCATCTGGTTTGACTGACAAAGTGCGCTACGGCACCAGGCGTTCCCTCTCTCCTGAGCAGGCGCCTGACCTGCCGTTATCAGCTGCTGCAGCCTACGTAATAAAGATTAGTTTTCGCTTAATTTCGCCGCGTTGCGCGCCGGTCCGCGATTGATCTGTTACCCGGCCCGGTAAAAAAAAGGCCTGAGCGGTATCCCGCGTCAGGCCGTTTTTTATCTGATGCCGCTTAGTTGCCGCGACAGGTCTTAGTTGCCGCGATAGGTAGAGTAGCCGTAAGGGCTGAGCAGCAGCGGGATATGGTAGTGCTGGCTGGTGTTCTCCAGGGTAAAGATCACCGGGATTTCCGGGAAGAAAGTCTTCTGCTTCACGCCAGCGTAGTAGTCGCCGGTTTTGAACACCACCTTATAGGTGCCCTGTTCCGCCTGCTTGCCCGCAGGATAGAGCGCGCTGATGCGGCCGTTGGCGTCGGTGACCCCCTCGGCGAGCTTAACCCAGCTGCCGTTGCGGTTTTGATCCAGCTCCACCGCCACGCCAGCGGTAGGAATACCGGTTTGCAAATTCAGCACGTGAACGCTGATCGGGTTTTTCATCGTGGCAGGTTCAGCCGCCGTGGCAGAGAAAGTGAATGCCACAAGCGCTGCGGCACCAAACGTTGAGAGAGATTTCATAAGTCATCCTTTTTTATGTTGACGTCCACAGGTTAGGCCAGCGCGCCGGCAGCGTAAAAATTATCGCTGCATATCTGAAATTTCTGAGCGCGCGCGTCCGCCATAGCGCTGCCCGTTCTGGTTAATAAAAGTAATTATTTAGCCTGCTTATTTCTCTCGCTGTCGCCTGTGACGCATTTGTTTTAACCCACGCACCGCACCGCCAGACTTTTATTTTTTTCCTGAGGCTTGCGATTGTGGTAATTTGGCAGCAAATACCTTTTCAAACTGAGCAATGACGACATCCCGGACATCCGCCGCGCCGGTCAGAGAGCGCGGCAGGCCCAGAGCCTTCGATACCGATACCGCCCTCGATAACGCAATGATTGTCTTCCGGCAAAAAGGCTTCCACGCCTCGTCGGTGGCCGATCTCAGCGAAGCGATGAACCTGACGGCAGGCAGTATCTATAAGGCTTTTAAAGACAAGCGTACCCTGTTCCTGCGCGTATTTGAGCGCTATATCAGCGTGCGCGGTGCCGACCTGCGCGCGCGTCTTCAGCCGCATACCACCGGCAGAGCGCGCATTGCCGAGCTGCTGCAGTTTTACCTCGACTCCGCGCGTGAAATCGAAGGTCGCCGCGGCTGCCTGGTGGTCGGCAGCACCGTCGAGCTGCAGAGCCTGGATACTGAACTCTCCGACCTGGTGCGTCAGGCGGTGCTGCGCAACCGCAACTTTTTAATCTCCCTGATTCGCGAAGGGCAAGAGGATGGATCGGTCTCTGCTGCGCTGGATGCGGAGACGGCAGCGGGCCTGCTGCTGTGCGTGGCGTTCGGCATGCGCGTGGTTGGCAAAGTTCAGGATGTGACTAATGGAGCAGAAACGATTAATATGCTGCTTGGCATTCTGGATTAATTCATTTGGCCTATTAGGAAATAATTATTTCCTAAATATATTGCGCGCCGCATCTTTTTTTCACACGGCCGATTTTCGATAAAGCAGTAAAAAAGTTAATGTACCAGAGATTACCTATTTGCTATCGCCTTCCAGGAGACAGAGTGAACCACAATGAAACTGCTGACAACCAGGAAGTTTATGCTCTGCTAGGCCGCGTGGTGGCGCAACTTCTGCAACCTGGCGAAGCGCTTCCGCTACAGGAAATTATTGGCGCGCTTTACCGCGCAGGCGCGCGGGCGCAGGATGAAGAGACCAGAGCCGCCTGCGAGCGCGCCATTCGCCTGCTGGCCAGTAAATTAAACTGACGCCAGGCCGTGCCCGCTCTCAGCTAACCCGTTGTTAATATTGCTATAGCGATAAAGCACAAAAAATAAACGCCCGCCAGTGCAGGTAATTCTGTACAAGCTTGCATAAGTTGTATAACTTTAAGCATCGCTTAGCTGATTACATTTTAACCATACGGATATTTAAGGGTTGCTTATGCGCCAGACTGGAAACAGGTCAACCGCAGCCAGTGATATTGCTCACTACTTCAATCAGGCCGTGCTGCCGTGCCAGCAGGAAACCTTAGGTGAAATTGTGGTCGAGATTCTGCGCGCCGGTAAACAGCTCAATCGGAAAATGCTCTGCACAAAGCTGCTTGCGCGTCTTGAGCTGGCATCCACTCCGGAAGAAGAGCAGCACTATCAAAAACTTATTGGCCTGCTATTTAAGCGTTAATGATAAATTGCAGGCTGCCATTGCGTTCGTCCCCCGCCCGCAGCATGATTCACAGTGGAACGTGTCAGGGAGAGCATGTTGACGGACACTGGCCACAGGCGAAGTTGCACACAGCCAGCGCGCCTTCCGTCTCTCTCCCGTTAACGGGCAACACTGTAATAAGAGATGCGGCTATGCAAAGAAGTAAGATTGAAAAACTCACTGATTACCTGATTGGCGAAGCGGTCACCGCGCTGCTTGAACAAAATGCCTCAATTTCAGGCGCCTCGCTGGCGAATCGCCTGAAAGCGATGGCGATGACGGAGCGCGACAGCGACAGGAAACAGGCGCTGGCGCTGGCGCTGGCGGAGATACGCCAGGAGTTCCCCTCGGCGCGCGCCGTCACCGAACCCCCGCGCGGCTATAGCGAACCGCTCCCCTCCAGCGTGAAGAAACACTGAGACATCAGGCCGCTCGCTTATTTGACGATCGGCAAATCTGAAAAGCGCGTGGTATAAGCTGGCGACAGCATCTCTCGCTTCATGGCCCAGCTCTTTTCGATGCCCTGCCCGGCAAACCAGAGCGTTCCCCTGCCCGCCTGATTAATTCTGTCGATCACCTGCATCAGCGCCTCGCTGTTGGCTCGCGGCCCGTAAGCGTCAAACAGCTGGAGCTGCGCCACGCCCTGGCTGAAAAAATCCCCCAGCATAACGCCCGCCTTCATATAGCGGTAGCCGTCCAGCCAGATGCGATCCAGCGCCTCTGTTGCAATGCGGACGATATCGCGGGTGTCGTTTGACGGCGTCAGCAGCTGCCCCATAGCCTGATTGCCATAGTAGGCTTCGTTTTCCGCGTGCGGGCTGGTCTTCAGGAATACCGCGATCTGCCGGCAATACTGGTTTTCCTGCCGCAGCTTTTCCGCTGCCCGCTCGGCGTACTGACAAACCGCCTGCCGCACGTCACCGTACTCGGTAAGGCGCGTGCCAAACGAACGTGAGCAGACGATTTGCTGTTTGGTCGGCACCATCTCCTCCAGGTCCAGACAGGCTTCGCCGCGCAGCTCGCGCACCGTGCGTTCCAGCACCACGTTGAAGTGCTTGCGTATGACCCAGGTAGAGCTGTCAGCCAGCTGCAGCGCGTTTTCGATGCCCATCTGCTGCAGCTTTTTCCCGATGCGCGCGCCGACGCCCCACACCTCTTCTACCGGCACCAGCGCCATCAGCTTACGCTGCCGCTCGGCGAGCGACAGGTCGACCACGCCTTGCGTAGCGCGATATTTTTTCGCCGCGTAGTTGGCCAGCTTCGCCAGCGTCTTGGTGGGCGCAATTCCAACGCCCACCTGCAGATGCAGCTCCCGCTTCACGCGCGCCTGCACTGCCCGGCCAAAGGCCTCCAGCGGCTGGCAAAAGCTGACGCCGCTCAGGTCGAGAAAGGCCTCATCGATGCTGTACATCTCCACCGCTGGTGCCATCTCCTCCAGCGTGGTCATGACCCGCAGGCTCATATCGGCATAGAGCGCATAGTTAGAGCTGAAAACCTGCACCCTGTGCTGGCGCAGCGCCTCTTTCAGCTTAAAAAAGGGGGCGCCCATGCTGATGCCGAGCGCTTTGGCCTCTGCGCTGCGGGCAATAACGCAGCCGTCGTTGTTAGAGAGCACCACGACGGGAACCCCCTGTAAATCGGGGCGAAAGACGGTTTCACAGCTGGCGTAAAAGCTGTTCACGTCCACCAGCGCGTACATATCAGTGCGTCGATTTAATGACGTAGGTGACGACGCCGAATACCTGCAGTCCTTCGGGCGTATTGATGGGGATGGGGCTGTGTTTGCTGTTGGCGGGCATCAGCAGCACCGAGGGGTGGATGCGAAGCTGCTTGATGGTAAATTCACCGTCAATGGCGGCGACGATAATATCGCCATGTTTTGCCGTCAGCGAGGAGTCGACGACAATCATATCCCCTTCGCAGATGCCCGCGTCGATCATTGAATCGCCGCTGACGCGGAGAAAGTAGGTTGCGCTGGGGTGCTGCACCATCAGATCATTCAGGTCGATACGTTTTTCGATGTAATCCTGCGCCGGCGACGGGAAACCACAGGGCACGCGCTCAATATAAAGCGGCAAAGGCAACAGGTCGCGGACTTCCGCGGGGCGATATAACTTCATGAGAAAGACTCCTTCTGCTGGATACTGTATATAAATACAGTAATATCAAACTCATGGTTTAGGCAAGGCGCAGCGACAGCAAAAATGTTGAAGCCACTGACGCCGAAGGGATTATTTTTTGTAAGCCTGGAGCCTGCGGCGCCGTCCTGAACAAAATATCGACTTAATTCAAACTGATATGGCGATAATATGCGCGACGCCTGCTCAACTCACGCGCAGCTTTATCTGCTGGCGACGCCGCGATGCCGTTGCCTGTTCCTCTGCCGTATCGCCTCCCCTCTCTTTCTGTCGTCCGGTCAAAATGGATTGAGTCGTTGTTGCAGATAAAAGAGAGGTACGCTATCGCCAGAGGTATTAATCCCCCCTTTCTTTACTGGAAAAGGCTAAAATCGCTATATTAATAGCAGCCATATAATAACATCACCTTGAAAGGTAGAAGCCAGATCGTTAGAGGCTAAAACAATTATTTATTTTTAAATCAATAGCGGCCTTTATTAACTGTGTTATGCTTAAAATTAATTCTGAGCCGAAGCCTCCACCAGAGATATTGCTCGACGAGTCCGTTTTATATCTGCTATGACTCCCCCCTGCTTTGCGGGGGTATTTTTTATTTTCTTTGCTCACCTCTGATGCTTTTTTATCTCTTTTTTCCACGACAGCGCGCGTCACCTCTGCTGCAGCTGCTGCTCAGCAGGAAAGCGTGGCCCATCCAGCACGCTCCAGTTATCTTGCTGTCAGAGGCGACTTGCGGAGCATTCTTAGTAATCGTTTTCAGAATTAAAAAAGCAATATATTTCAACCACTCCATTTCTACAGAAACCTAATGGTTAGACCTCTACATATATATATCGCCCTTCAGGCAGGCAATTATCCCAGGGGTTGGCTATATTTAAGCGGCTCGGTAATGAAATCCACGAACCTTACTGAGCGGCTGTTACTCCAACCCCTTGCCCCCTTTTGGGGGCTTTTTTTTGCTGGCGTAAGGCGCTGACGTCATCAGGCGTGCCGCTGTTCCTGCGGCAATAAAAAAGGCATCCCGGAGGATGCCTTAACAGGCGGATGCGCGGCTTTTACTCTCTCTTCTGCAAGAGAGCGGCAAAACCCTTAACGTTCGGAGATGTCGGCAAGAATCATAGCGCTTTTGCAAAAAATGCATGTCGCGCCATAAGGATTGCTATTGCACCGTTCGAACGCAGAGACAGGATGCTGTGCCCGGTCACCGGAAGCGTCTGGCTGCAAGGCTAATCTTAAAGCCCCACAACGTTTACGGCTGACGGCCCCTTTGGCCCCTGCTCAACAGAAAACTCAACGCGCTGACCTTCGTCAAGCGAGCGATAATCCGTGCCCTGAATAGCAGAAAAGTGGACGAAAACGTCTTTACCGCCATCTTCCGGAGAGATAAAACCAAAACCTTTCTCTGCGTTAAACCACTTCACGGTTCCGAAAATTTTATTCGACATAATATAAAACCTTTTTAGTTAGCCTTACGGCATAAGAGGCTGAATGGCAGAAATAAATCAGAACCTGAGGTAGACTCAAAAAGAAAGGCTTGTTGTGGCGCCCACTGAGATGAGAAATACAATATAAACTAACTCTGAAATTGTCTGCTAATCAGACTGACAGACGATTAACGCACGCGCGCCACAGATAAGCAAGCTAAAAGTCAATCTGTCTCCCCAGAGGATATTAGCGCACCGCGGGCTATTGGCTACGCAGAGAGGCAGCCTCGGCCGCCTCTTTCGCGCGTCATCTCGCCTGTGCCGCCGCTACTCCTGCTGCAGCAGCGCGCTCTTCATCGCCTGTTCGCTGCTGAGGCGTTTGCGTGCAAGACTATTGAATTTCGCCAGCCATACAGAATATTGGTCGACAAGCCTTTGCGCTTCCGCCTCATTTTCGGCGTAGCAGAGAAAGATGCGGCTTTTAGTATTGCTGTGTTCATCAATGGCATACACTTCAAAATCCGCGCCATACTGGCTGTATATAATGGCGGTAAAAGAGATTTTCTCCCAGGACTCTATTTTATTTTGAAACTGCTTATAGTTCACTTTATTCACCTGATAATAATTAATGCGCGCATCCGGGTATAAGCCGGGCCTGAGCATTATAATGCAGGGAGATAAAAGATAATTGTTCAAAAAAGTCATTTTCCGCTTACGCTTTCACAGGGCATGCATAGCCCAGGCTGTAAACGGAATAAAGCATCTTTCTTAAAGATATTTAGCGTTGTGCCGCTGCGTTGCGCCAGATGCAGCGGTATTTTTACCGTTTCGTTTTAAACGATCACAAGATAGACTTTTCTGCGTCAACAGAGGAGGGAGGCACCAGTCTGTCGCCAATTATTTCAAAGGCCATTTGTCGAAAATAAGTGGCAGTAATGGGAATTGCCGTTTGTGGCCGATACCAGCCGTATTGCGATAAATAGTACCAGACCTGCAAAGGCTCGCTGCCCGATCGCACCCAGTAGAAACCCTCTTTCATCAGTGACTCGCTCAGCTAACGCTGTTTTAAAGACACTCATGTATGTCTAATAGTGAGCAGCGTCTTGTAGCGACGCCGCAAAGGGTTTTCCTGCGCTCATGACAACGTACCCAGAAAGCAAAGAGTAGCACTCTTTATGCTGAATCACCTACGCTATTACAAATATATATTTATAACGCAGCGCTTATTTTGCTGTTAGCTGGCGCTCAGCCGTTACGCTTAACGTCATTTCCCCATAGAAATAATAAGGCCTTTTTGATCAGATAATGCGGATAAAAAAACCTCGCCAGATAGCGAGGTTTTTAAATGACCGGCAGTGCGCGCGATAATTAATCTTTAGATTGCAGCAGGAAGCGGTAAATAAGGCCGCCGATACAGCCGCCGACAACCGGCACCAGCCAGAAAAGCCAGAGCTGCTGCAGCGCCCAGGTTCCCTGGAAAAGCGCAACCGCCGTACTGCGCGCCGGATTGACCGAGGTATTGGTTACCGGAATGCTGATCAGGTGGATCAGGGTCAGCGCCAGACCGATCGCGACGGGTGCCAGGCCTGCCGGCGCTTTTTTGTCGGTTGCGCCATGAATAACGATCAGGAAGAACATGGTCAGCACCAGCTCGATAATAACGGCTGCCTGTAAGGAGTAGCCGCCCGGCGAATGCTCGCCAAAGCCGTTAGAGGCGAAGCCGCTGGCGGTCGCATCAAAGCCCGCTTTGCCGCTGGCGATAAGATAGAGAATGCCCGCTGCGGCGATACCGCCAGCAACCTGCGCGATAATATAAGGAACGACGCCTTTCACGCTAAAGCGACCGCCCGCCCACAGGCCCAGCGTCACGGCAGGATTGAAATGGCCGCCGGAGATATGCCCAACCGCACAGGCCATGGTCAGCACCGTCAGGCCGAAGGCGAGCGCCACCCCGACGAAGCCAATGCCTGATTGCGGAAAGGTGGCGGCGAACAGCGCGCTTCCGCAACCACCAAATACCAGCCAGAACGTGCCGAAAAATTCAGCCGCAGTTTTTTTTAACATCATATACCCCTGGTTTTTTACAACAATAATGGCGCGCGTTAACTACCCGCACGCCAGTCTGAACAAAACGGTTAATTTTTATTGGCCTTCGCGTTGAAATAACGCCTGCCGATGCTTATCACGCCTGTTTTTTGCCGGTCTGAAAATTGACAAAAAAATACCCTGAATAAACAGGGTAAATTTAAAAAAGCCAAAAACACAAAGATTACATTTTGATGAGGTTGTGTGATTCGGGTCACATAACAACGCTCGCCGCTAATTATAACTATTCCGCCGCTCTCTTTTATGATCTTCGTCAACTCTGACTGGCGCGGATTTTCGCCGCCCTTCTCTGCAGGGCGGCGTCGCCAGCGAGCCGATAACGCGATAGCAGGAAAGAGCGAAGAAAATTCACCCGACTGTCAGTAACAACGGCGTAAGTTATTTGCGGCGCTATCGCGGCTTAATTATTTATCTGCCGTTATGGCAGCTGTGCTCATCCGCCGCCACTCTTTCTATCGCAGCCTCTTCACGGTTAAACTTTATTCTTGCCCGCGAGATTATTTCCTGCCCGCTTTGCGTAAAAAGCGGCCGCGCTCAGGCGCGTGCAGAATAACGCGTGCGGCGGGATAATAAGCAGCCTGAAGCAGGCTCAGCGCAGCGGGCCTGACTTAATCACATTGCGTAAGGCAGAGTATTAATTAAGGTGCGACGCAGCAGCCTGCGCCTGGATTAGCGCGCGCTTCGCCGACGCAACCTTTACTTTTTTCTCCTCTACCTTGTGCATTTTTTCAGAAATCTTATCCAGCCGTCCGTCTGCCTGCGCCTCTTTCAGCTCCTGCCGCGCATCCTGCAGCTCGAACTCTGCCTTTTTCACCTTTCGCTGCTGCTCGCTGATAGCCTTATTAGCCCGCTGCGCCTGTCGTTCGTCGATGCAATAGGTTTTCACCTTATGCCGGGCGATATTAAGCCGGGAAAGTTCGGCACGGTTATTATATTTTTTGGCCTGCGCCATTTTTTTCTCCAGCGCAGTAATCTTATCGCTGCAGGAGCGGGTCGCAGCAAAAGAGAAGAGCGGCGCTGCAGCAAGAAAAAGTATAAGCACTTTCTTTTTCATATATAAGTTAACTCCTTGTTAAATTACCTGTCGCGGCGGGTCCGCCGTCACTATAACCTGGCCCACAGGGTAAAAAACAACCCTTATAAAAAGGAGAAAGCGCGCAGAATAAAAAAAATTAAACGATAACAGCGGCGATTATTCCTGCGGTACGCCGCAAATAAGGGTGCGCCTTTTCAGGCGGGCAGAGGCAAAGAAAGAAATCTTAATTAAACAGCAGGGAAACAAGCGCGGGAAAAGCACGGCGGGGAAAAACTCCGATCGCCGCAAGGGCGATCGGAGCGACAGGCGTATTACATATTTTCGATGATAGCGTCGCCAAACTCTGAACATTTCAGCAGTTTAGCGCCTTCCATCAGACGCTCGAAGTCATAGGTCACGGTCTTGTTAGCGATTGCGCCTTCAACACCTTTAACAATCAGGTCAGCCGCTTCGAACCACTGCAGGTGACGCAGCATCATTTCTGCAGAAAGGATAACGGAACCGGGGTTCACTTTATCCTGACCTGCATATTTCGGTGCGGTGCCGTGGGTCGCTTCGAACAGCGCGCACTCGTCGCCGATGTTCGCGCCCGGTGCGATACCGATACCGCCAACCTGCGCCGCCAGGGCGTCGGAGATGTAGTCACCGTTCAGGTTCATACAGGCGATAACGTCATACTCTGCCGGACGCAGCAGGATCTGCTGCAGGAACGCATCGGCGATGACATCTTTAACGATGATATCTTTGCCGGTGTTCGGGTTTTTAATCTTCATCCACGGGCCGCCATCTACCAGCTCAGCGCCAAACTCTTCTTTCGCCAGCTGATAGCCCCAGTCCTTGAACGCACCTTCGGTGAACTTCATGATGTTGCCTTTGTGCACCAGCGTCAGCGAGTCGCGGTCGTTCGTGATCGCATACTCAATCGCTGCGCGCACCAGGCGTTTGGTGCCCTCTTCCGAACACGGCTTCACGCCGATGCCGCAATCCTGCGGGAAGCGGATTTTCTTCACGCCCATTTCTTCGCGCAGGAACTTGATCACTTTGTCCGCTTCGGCAGAACCGGCTTTCCACTCGATACCGGCGTAGATATCTTCGGAGTTTTCACGGAAGATCACCATATCGGTATCTTCAGGACGTTTTACCGGGCTCGGGGTGCCTTTGTAGTAACGAACCGGACGCAGGCAAACATAGAGGTCGAGCTCCTGACGCAGCGCCACGTTCAGAGAACGGATGCCGCCGCCAACCGGCGTCGTCAGCGGGCCTTTAATGGCGACGCGGTACTCTTTGATCAGGTCGAGGGTTTCCTGCGGCAGCCAGACATCCTGGCCGTAGAGTTCTACCGATTTCTCGCCGGTGTAGATCTCCATCCAGGAGATTTTGCGCTCGCCGTTGTAGGCTTTCTTCACAGCGGCATCAACCACCTTCAGCATCACCGGAGAAACGTCAACGCCGATGCCGTCACCTTCGATGTAAGGAATGATCGGGTTATTTGGTACGTTGAGCTTGCCCTGATCCAGGGTGATTTTCTGACCTTCCGCCGGAACAACTACTTTGCTTTCCATTAACCTCTCCTGGGCGTTTTGTTAATAAATTGTAAGATGTGGGGTCATGATACTTGAATATTTACGCCGCGCCAATCGTCACTGTTTCGCGTTATAATGCGCCGATTGTCACCGACTGCAAAGCTCATGCGAAAAAGTTCTCAGCAAATTCACCAGCATAAACGCCCTGACCGCGCGCCGCGCGGCGCTCAGCGCAAACCGTCACGCCCGCGCGGACCGCGACGCGTCATATTATTTAACAAACCATTCGATGTTCTGCCACAGTTTAGCGACGAAGCCGGCCGCCAGACGCTGAAGGATTTTATCCCTGTTACCGATGTCTACGCCGCAGGGCGTCTGGACCGCGACAGCGAAGGCCTGATGGTGCTCACCAACGACGGCGCGCTGCAGGCGGCGCTGACGCAGCCCGGCAAGCGCACCGGCAAAATCTACTATGTTCAGGTTGAGGGCGAGCCGCAGGAGGCGGATCTCGCGGCGCTGCGCAGTGGCGTTAATCTGAAAGATGGCCCTACGCTGCCGGCAGGCGTGGAAAAGGTCGACGAGCCGGCCTGGCTGTGGCCGCGCCAGCCGCCGATCCGTGAACGTAAAGCGATCCCTACCAGCTGGCTGAAAATTACGCTCTACGAGGGCCGTAACCGCCAGGTGCGCCGCATGACGGCGCATATCGGCTATCCAACGCTGCGCCTGATCCGCTATGCGATGGGCGACTATTGGCTCGACGCCTTAGCGCCAGGCGAGTGGCGCGAAATAACCGATTCGGCGTAAGCAGCGCCGCGTTTTTCGATAACGTCAGGTTAACAATCCCGGAGGATCGATGTTTAAACCTCATGTCACCGTCGCCTGTATCGTGCAGGCCGAGGGCGAACTGTTAGTGGTGGAGGAGCGGGTAAAAGGCCGCGCCACCTGGAACCAGCCCGCCGGTCATCTGGAAGCGGACGAAACCCTGCTGGAGGCGGCGCGGCGCGAGCTGCATGAAGAGACCGGCCTTGACTGCGCGCTCGACTATTTTCTCGGCGTCCAGCAGTGGATCGCGCCGGACAATACGCCTTTTGTGCGTTTTCTGTTTGGCGTCGACCTGGCGGAAAAGCGCCCTACCGCGCCGCAGGACAGCGATATCGATTGCTGCTGGTGGCGCACGCCTGAGCAGATTATCGCCGCAGATAACCTGCGTTCGCCGCTGGTCGCCGAAAGCGTCCGGCTGTGGCAACAGGGCGCACGCTATCCGCTGCATCTGATCGCGCCGTTCCAGTGGCCGTTTCACGAGGGTGCGCGCCACGCCGACGCGTGATAGACTATGCCGCCTGTTTTTTTATCGTAATCAAGAGTGCGTCATGTCTGACAACAGCCAGAAAAAAGTGATCGTCGGTATGTCCGGCGGCGTCGATTCTTCCGTATCCGCCTGGCTACTGCAGCAGCAGGGCTATCAGGTAGAAGGCCTGTTCATGAAGAACTGGGAGGAAGACGACGGCGAGGAGTATTGCACTGCCGCGGACGATCTGGCGGACGCGCAGGCGGTGTGCGATAAACTCGGCATCAAGCTGCATAAAATCAACTTTGCCGCAGAGTACTGGGACAACGTCTTCGAACACTTCCTCGAAGAGTACAAAGCGGGCCGCACCCCCAATCCCGATATTCTCTGCAACAAAGAGATCAAATTTAAAGCCTTCCTGGAGTTCGCGGCGGAGGATCTCGGCGCGGACTACATCGCTACCGGTCACTACGTGCGCCGCGCGGACGTCGACGGCAAAAGCCAGCTGCTGCGCGGCCTCGACGGCAACAAAGATCAGAGCTACTTCCTCTATACGCTGAGCCACGAGCAGATCGCCCAGAGCCTCTTCCCGGTAGGCGAACTGGAGAAGCCGGAAGTGCGCCGCATCGCCGAGCAGCTCGATCTCGTCACCGCGAAGAAAAAAGACTCCACCGGCATCTGCTTTATCGGCGAACGCAAGTTCCGCGACTTCCTTGGCCGCTATCTGCCGGCCCAGCCGGGCGTGATTGAAACCGTGGATGGCCAGGTGGTCGGCGAGCACCAGGGCCTGATGTATCACACCCTGGGCCAGCGCAAAGGGCTGGGCATCGGCGGGCTGAAAGAGAGCAGCGACGATCCCTGGTACGTGGTGGACAAAGACGTGGCGCGCAACCGCCTGATCGTGGCGCAGGGTGCCGACCATCCGCGCCTGATGTCGGTGGGCCTGGTGGCCCAGCAGCTGCACTGGGTCGATCGCCAGCCAGTCGTCGCTCCGCTGCGCTGTACGGTGAAAACGCGCTATCGCCAGACCGATATTCCGTGTGAAATCGTGCCGCGCGGCGAAGACCGCATTGAGGTGCGCTTCGACGCGCCGGTTGCGGCGGTGACGCCGGGCCAGTCCGCCGTGTTCTATCTCGGCGACGTCTGCCTCGGCGGCGGCATTATCGAAGAGCGCCTGCCGCTGATCGCAGACTAAGTCGGCATGGCTGACGCGTAGACAGGAGTAACCGTGGCTAAAAATTATTATGAGATCACGCTGGCGCTGGCGGGCATCTGCCAGGCGGCGCATCTGGTACAGCAGCTGGCGCATCAGGGCCAGTGCCAGCCGGAGGCGCTCAACGTCTCGCTGCGCAGCGTAATTGACCTGAACCCCGGCTCGACGCTGGCGGTGTTCGGCAATGATGAAGCCAATCTGCGCCTCGGACTGGAAACGCTGATGGCGGTGCTTAACAGCAGCAGCCGCCAGGGCATGGGCGCTGAGCTGACGCGCTATACGCTGAGCCTGATGGTGCTGGAGCGCAAGCTGAGCGGCAATAAAAGCGCGCTCGACACGCTGGCGCAGCGCATCAGCCAGCTCGATCGCCAGCTGGCGCACTACGAACTCGGTTCGGAAACCATTACCAGCGCCATGGCGGCAATCTATGTCGACGTGGTCAGCCCGCTCGGGCCGCGCATTCAGGTTACCGGCTCGCCCGCGGTGCTGCAGAATCCACTGCTGCAGAGCCGCGTGCGCGCCACGCTGCTGGCGGGCATCCGCGCCGCCGTGCTGTGGCAGCAGGTGGGCGGCGGCCGCTTTCAGCTAATGCTGTCGCGCCAGCGCCTGCTGCGCGAAGCAAAAACCATTTTATCCCGGCTCTCTCCGGCTTATTAAGCCGGCGAAGTCTATTCTGTTAAACGATTCAGGAGTTGCACTGATGGAATTATCCTCTCTGACCGCCGTCTCACCCGTCGATGGTCGTTACGGCGATAAAGTCAGCCCGCTGCGCGCTATCTTCAGCGAATTCGGTTTGCTGAAGTTCCGCGTTGAGGTTGAAGTACGCTGGTTACAGAAACTGGCGTCTACCGCAGAGATCAAGGAAGTTCCTGCATTTGACGCCGACGCAAACGCTTTCCTCGACGCAATCGTCGCTAATTTCAGCGAAGAGGATGCGGCGCGCATCAAAACCATCGAGCGCACCACCAACCACGACGTAAAAGCGGTCGAATATTTCCTCAAAGAGAAAGTGGAGAGCGTACCGGCGCTGCACGCGGTATCGGAATTTATCCACTTCGCCTGCACCTCCGAAGATATCAACAACCTGTCACACGCGCTGATGCTGGAAAGCGCACGCCGCGACGTGATCCTGCCCTACTGGCAGCAGCTTATCGACGCGGTTAAGGGCCTGGCGCACGAATATCGCGATATCCCCCTGCTGTCGCGCACCCACGGCCAGCCAGCTACGCCTTCAACCATGGGCAAAGAGATGGCCAACGTCGCCTACCGTATGGAGCGTCAGCAGCGCCAGCTGAGCAAAATCGAGATTCTGGGCAAGATCAACGGCGCGGTCGGCAACTACAACGCCCATATCGCCGCCTATCCGGAAGTGGACTGGCACCAGCTGAGCGAGCAGTTCGTCACCTCGCTGGGCATTACCTGGAACCCCTACACCACCCAGATCGAGCCGCACGACTATATCGCCGAGCTGTTTGACTGCATTGCGCGCTTCAACACTATCCTGATCGACTTCGATCGCGATATCTGGGGCTATGTGGCGCTCAACCACTTCAAACAGAAAACCATCGCGGGCGAAATCGGCTCTTCCACCATGCCGCACAAGGTCAACCCGATCGATTTCGAAAACTCCGAAGGTAACCTGGGCCTGGCGAACGCGGTGATGCAGCACCTGGCGAGCAAGCTGCCGGTGTCGCGCTGGCAGCGTGACCTCACCGACTCAACGGTGCTGCGCAACCTCGGCGTGGGCGTCGGCTATGCGCTGATCGCCTATCAGGCGACGCTGAAGGGCATTTCCAAGCTGGAAGTGAACCGCGAGCGTCTGCTGGACGAGCTGGATCATAACTGGGAAGTGCTGGCGGAGCCGATCCAGACCGTGATGCGCCGCTACGGCATCGAGAAACCGTATGAGAAGCTGAAAGAGCTGACGCGCGGCAAGCGCGTCGACGCGGCGGGAATGCAGGCCTTTATCGACAGCCTCGCGCTGCCGGAAGAGGAAAAAGTGCGCCTGAAACAGATGACGCCAGCTAACTATCTCGGCCGCGCCGTTCAGATGGTCGACGATCTGAAATAAGCGTGGACGCAGGCGGGCCGGTCCCGCCTGCGTTGTGCTGTTGTTTAGATGTTTTTGCGTATACTTTACCTTTACTTAAATGCTCCGAGAGTAAGGAAAAGGCATGCGTGTTTTAGTTGTGGAAGATAATGCTCTGCTGCGCCATCATCTTGCAGTTCAACTGCGTGAAATGGGCCATCAGGTAGACGCCGCAGAGGACGCAAAGGAAGCCGACTATTTTTTACAGGAGCATCTGCCCGATATTGCGCTGGTCGACCTGGGGCTGCCGGATGAAGACGGCATGTCGCTGATCCGCCGCTGGCGCGGTCAGTCGGTGCGGCAGCCGATTCTGGTGCTCACCGCGCGCGAAGGCTGGCAGGCCAAAGTCGAAGCGCTGGAAGCGGGCGCCGACGACTACGTCACCAAACCTTTCCATATTGAAGAAGTGGCCGCGCGCCTGCAGGCGCTGATGCGTCGCAACAGCGGACACGCCTCGCAAATTATCGCCATGGCGCCGTTTCAGGTTGACCTCTCGCGCCGCGAGCTGACCATCCACGACCAGCCGGTCAAGCTGACCGCCTTTGAATACACCATTGTCGAAACGCTGATCCGCAACGCGGGCAGAGTGGTGAGCAAAGACTCCCTGATGCTGCAGCTCTACCCCGACGCCGAACTGCGCGAAAGTCATACCATCGACGTGCTGATGGGCCGCCTGCGCAAAAAAATTCAGGCGCTGCACGCGGATGAGGTGATCACCACCGTACGCGGTCAGGGATACCGCTTCGATCTCTGATGAGCTGGCTGCAACGTTATCGTCCCCTCTCGCTGCGCGCCCGCTTTTTGCTGGCCTGTTCGGCTATTGTGCTGTTTCTCTCGCTCTCCTACGGCATGGTGGCGGTGATCGGCTACGTGGTCAGCTTCGACAAGAACACCTATCGCGTGATGCGCGGCGAAAGCAATCTCTTCTTTACGCTGGCGCAGTGGCAAAATAATCGCCTGACCATCGCGCAGCCGGAGCGCATGACGCTCAACTTCCCGACGCTGGTGTTTATCTATGATGAACAGGGCAAGCTGCTGTGGCAGCAGCGCGACGTGCCGGAGATCCGCACCAAAATCCGCCACGAGTGGCTGCTGAAGCCCGACTTTTACGAAATCGACACCAGCAATCGCACCAGCGCCGTGGCGATAGGCAACGATCTGTCGGCGCAGAAGCGGCTGCACGCTATCGATAACGACAACAACGATACGTTCACCCACTCCGTTGCGGTCAACCGCTATGACGCCACCACCAATCTGCCCGCGCTGACCATCGTGGTGGTGGACTCGATACCGCAGGAGCTGCAGCACTCGGACGTGGTCTGGTCATGGTTCAGCTACGTGCTGGCCGCCAACCTTATTCTGGTGATCCCGCTGCTCTGGCTGGCGGCGCACTGGAGCCTGCGCCCGATTGGCCATCTCGCCACCCAGATACGTGAACTGGAAACCAGCCAGCGTGAAAATCTCGACGATGCGCCGCCGCAGGAGTTGCGCAGCCTGGTGCGCAACCTCAATCTGCTGCTGAGCAACGAGCGCCAGCGCTATACGCGCTACCGCACCACCCTCTCCGATCTGACGCACAGCCTGAAAACGCCGCTGGCGGTGCTGCAAAGCACGCTGCGCTCGCTGCGCAACGGCAAGGATCTGACCATCGAGCAGGCCGAGCCGGTGATGCTGGAGCAGATCAGCCGTATCTCGCAGCAGATCGGCTACTACCTGCACCGCGCCAGCATGCAGGCGGATCACAACCCGCTGCTGCGCGACCTTCATCCGGTATCGGCGCTGCTCGACAGCCTCTGCTCGGCGCTTAACAAGGTTTATCAGCACAAAGGCGTCGAGATTACGCTGGACGTTTCGCCGGAGGTGATCTTTATCGGCGACAAAAACGACTTTATGGAGGTGCTGGGCAACGTGCTGGACAACGCCTGCAAATATTGCCTGGAGTTTATCGAGGTAAGCGCGCGTCAGACCGATCAGGCGCTGCATCTGTTTATCGACGACGACGGCCCCGGCATTCCCGAAAGCAAGCGCAACCTCGTCTTTGTGCGCGGCCAGCGCGCCGATACGCTGCGTCCCGGCCAGGGGCTGGGGCTGGCGGTCGCGCTCGATATTCTGGAGCAGTATGAGGGCCAGATTATCGCTACATCCAGCCCGCTGGGCGGCGCGCGAATGGAAGTGATCTTCCGGCGTCAGGAAGTCGAACATCGCCGCGAGTAGAAAGGTGCGCGGGCTGTTATACTTGGCTGCATTTACAGCCCTGCATGGAACCACTCTATGGACTATCAGCTCGATCTTAACTGGCCCGACTTTATTCAGCGCTACTGGCAAAAACGTCCGGTGCTGCTTAAGCGCGGTTTTAAAAACTTTATTGACCCCATTTCTCCTGACGAGCTGGCCGGACTGGCGATGGAAAACGAGGTGGACAGCCGTCTGGTCAGCCATAACGACGGCAAGTGGCAGGTGAGCCACGGTCCTTTCGAGAGCTACGATCATCTGGGCGAAAACAACTGGTCGCTGCTGGTGCAGGCGGTGAACCACTGGCATGAACCCTCGGCGGCGCTGATGCGCCCGTTCCGCTTTTTGCCCGACTGGCGCATCGACGATCTGATGATCTCTTTCGCCGTGCCGGGCGGCGGCGTTGGCCCGCACTTCGATCAGTACGACGTGTTTATTATTCAGGGCACCGGCCGTCGTCGCTGGCGCGTCGGCGAGAAAGTGCCGATGAAGCAGCACTGCCCCCATCCCGACCTGCTGCAGGTCGAGCCGTTCGACGCCATTATCGATGAAGAGATGGAGCCGGGTGATATTCTCTATATCCCGCCGGGATTCCCGCACGAAGGCTATTCGCTGGAGAACGCCATCAACTACTCTGTCGGCTTCCGCGCGCCGAACGGCCGCGAGCTGATCAGCGGCTTCGCCGACTATGTGCTGGCGCGCGAGCTGGGCAGCTACCGCTACAGCGATCCTGAGGTGCCGACGCGCGACTGCCCGTCACAGATCCTGCCGCAGGAGATCGAAGGTATTCGCCAGGTGATGCTCGACGTCATCGACCAGCCGGAGCATTTCGCCAGCTGGTTCGGGGAGTTTATCTCCCAGTCGCGTCACGAACTGGATGTGGCACCGCCGGAGCCGCCCTATCAGCCCGATGAGATCTACGATGCCCTGCAGCAGGGCGATACGCTGTCGCGCCTGGGCGGCCTGCGCGTGCTGACCATCGGCGATGCGGTGTTTGTCAACGGCGAGCGCGTCGAGTGTTCACAGCCAGAGGTGCTGAAGGCGCTGGCGCGCCGTCAGACGCTGAGCCTGGAGGATTTCGGCGACGCGCTGGACGATCCGTCGCTGCTGGCGCAGCTTGCCGCGCTGGTTAACGCCGGCTACTGGTATTTCGGCGACGCTGAGTAACACCACCAGACGACTCAAAGGCTAAAACGCGCGTGGCGTGGGGCGAAGTGCAACGCGTCCCGCGCCAGGGATAAAAACGCCGGGCGGTTTCAAACAACGCAGCGCGCTGGCCCGGTAACGGGCGCACCTCAGGGATGAGGTGCGTCGCTACGCGGGACGAGTGAGCAGGGATGCGTTTAGCGACTTTGCGATCGCACCACGCCACCCCCATAAGCGCTGCGCCTCCTGATGGAGAGGTTTTTACCCTTTTTTCTCCGCCGCCAGCTCTGCCAGCCGGACAATCACATCCACCGCCTGCGCCATAATATTGAGCGAGGCGAACTCGTGCTTGCCGTGGTAGTTATAGCCGCCGGTAAAGATATTCGGGCACGGCAGCCCCTTCCAGGAAAGCGCAGAACCGTCGGTGCCGCCGCGAATCGGCTTCACCTTCGGCTCAATGCCGCAGTCGCGCATCGCCTGCAGCGCCAGTTCGATAATATGCGGATGCGGCTCAACCTTCTCGCGCATATTGCGATAGCTGTTGCTGATCTCCACCGTGACGGAGCAGTCTTTATGCAGCCCGGCGTTAATGCGCTCGGCAATCGCCGTCAGCACCTGCTTGCGCTGTTCAAACGCTTCTGTATCGAAATCGCGAATAATATATTGCAGCTCGGCGTGCTCTACCGTGCCTTTTATCTGGTGCAGATGATAAAAGCCTTCGTAGCCGTCGGTGAACTGCGGACGCTCTTTTGCCGGTACTTCGGCATGAAACGCCGTCGCCACGTCCAGCGCGTTCACCATCACCCCTTTCGCCGAGCCGGGATGCACATTATTGCCGACGATCTTCACCACCGCTGAAGCGGCGTTGAAGTTCTCATATTCAAACTCGCCGAGATCGCTGCCGTCGATGGTGTAGGCCCAGTCGGCGGCGAAGCCCTCTACGTCGAAATGGGAGGTGCCGCGGCCAATCTCCTCATCTGGCGTAAAGGCGACGCGAATGGCGCCGTGCGGAATATCGCTGCTGGCGAGGCGCGCCATTGCGGTCATGATCTCGGCGATGCCCGCCTTATCGTCGGCGCCGAGCAGCGTCTTGCCGTCGGTGGTGATCAGGGTATGGCCGATTAGCTTATGCAGGATCGGGAACATCACCGGCGACAGCACCTCTTCGCCCATACCGAGCGCGATATCGCCGCCGCGGTAGTTCTCAATAATCTGCGGCTTCACATTCCTGGCGGTAAAATCGGGCGAGGTATCCATATGCGAGATAAAACCGATCACCGGCGTCGGCCAGTCGACGTTGGCGGGCAGCGTGCCCATCACGCAGCAGTGATCGCTGAGCGTGACGTCGATAAAACCGAGCGCAATCAGCTCTTCCTGCAGCTTGCGCGCCAGCGTCCACTGCCCTTCGCTGCTGGGCACCTGACGCGCCTGGGGTTTTGCCTGCGTCTCTATCGCCACGTAACTTAAAAAACGTTCAAGTAACTGATCCATATGCCATCCTTCAAAAGAAGCCGACTATCATTATCAACAGCCGAGTCCGACGCATGTTGCGTCATATCATTATCTGACAGGTTAACCTGCGCTGCGCGTTTGCAGAAGGATCTTTTAACCCGGCTGTAAACATCGTTATTCAGGGTAGCGGATAACGGCCTGATCGTCTCTTTTCTCCAGCAAAACATGGCATTGCCCTCTTTTTGAGGTATCATCGCGCCCTCTCGCTGGCTGGCCGACGCAAACGGCTATGCTTAAACCTGTTCGACCCTATTACCGACTGAGTGACTAAAATGACGCAAACACGCGCGCAGCAGGCGCTGGTTACGCTTTCTGGCATCAGTAAAGCTTTTGATGGCAAGTCAATTATCAGCGACTTCAACCTGACCATCGATCACGGCGAATTTATTACCCTGCTCGGTCCGTCGGGCTGCGGCAAAACCACTATTCTGCGGCTGATCGCCGGGCTGGAAGCGGTCGACAGCGGTCGGGTGATGCTGGATGACAGCGACATCACCGGTACCCCCGCCGAGCATCGCCACGTCAATACGGTGTTTCAGAGCTACGCCCTCTTCCCGCATATGTCGGTGTTTGAAAATGTCGCCTTCGGCCTGCGCATGCAGAAAACGCCCAATGCGGAGATCGCCGCGCGCGTCAGCGAGGCGCTGGCGATGGTGCAGCTGGAGCGTTTCGCCGATCGCCGCCCGCATCAGCTCTCTGGCGGCCAGCAGCAGCGCGTCGCCATTGCGCGCGCGGTGGTGAACCGCCCGAAGGTGCTGCTGCTTGATGAGTCGCTCTCGGCGCTCGACTATAAGCTGCGCAAGCAGATGCAGAACGAGCTGAAGGCGCTGCAGCGCAAGCTCGGCATTACCTTTGTTTTCGTGACGCACGATCAGGAAGAGGCGCTTACCATGTCCGACCGCATCGTGGTGATGCGCGACGGCAAGATCGAGCAGGACGGCACGCCGCGCGAAATCTACGAAGAGCCGAAGAATCTCTTTGTGGCGCGCTTTATCGGCGAAATTAACGTCTTTGACGCCGACGTCCTCGACGCCCGCGACGCGCCGCGCGTGCGCGCCCGCGTGGAGGGCCGTGAATGCGATATTCACTGCGCCTTCCCGGTCAGCGCTGGCGATCGCCTGCATGTGTTGCTGCGCCCGGAAGATCTGCGCGTCGACGAGGTGCATAGCGACCAGGCGGTAGAAGGCCTGATCGGCTACGTGCGCGAGCGTAACTACAAAGGCATGACGCTGGAATCGACCGTCGAGCTGGAGAATGGCAAGCTGGTGACGGTCAGTGAATTCTTCAACGAGGATGACCCCGACTTCGATCACTCCCTGAATCAAAAGATGGCGGTGAACTGGGTGCCGAGCTGGGAGGTGGTACTGCCCTATGAAGCTGATGCGTAACCGTTTTCAGAAAGGGGTAACGGCGCTGATCGTCGGCTGGCTGGCGCTGTTCGTGCTGCTGCCCAACCTGATGATCGTCGTCACCAGCTTTCTGACGCGCGACGACGCGCACTTCGTGCGTATGGCGTTCACCCTCAGCAACTATGCGCGGCTGCTCGATCCGCTTTATGGCGACGTGCTGCTGCACTCGCTCAATATGGCGCTTATCGCCACGCTCTGCTGCCTGCTGCTGGGTTATCCCTTCGCCTGGTGCCTGACGAAACTGCCGGCGCGCCTGCGGCCGCTGATGCTGTTTCTGCTGATTGTACCCTTCTGGACCAACTCGCTGATCCGCATCTACGGGCTGAAAATCTTCCTCAGCCCGCGCGGCTGGCTAAACGACTTTCTGCTGTGGCTGGGGGTCATCGAGACGCCGTTTCGCATTATGTATACGCCGCAGGCGGTGATCCTCGGTCTGGTCTATATTCTGCTGCCCTTTATGGTGCTGCCGCTCTACTCCAGCCTGGAGAAGCTGGATCGCGCCTGTCTGGAGGCGGCGCGCGATCTCGGCGCCAGCAAAGCGCAGACCTTTTTCCGCATTATTTTGCCGCTGACCATGCCGGGCATCGTCGCGGGCTGTTTGCTGGTGCTGATCCCGGCGATGGGGCTGTTCTACGTGGCGGACCTGATGGGCGGCGCGAAGAACCTGCTGATCGGTAACGTTATCAAGAGCCAGTTTTTGAATATCCGCGACTGGCCGTTCGGCGCGGCGACCAGCATCGTAATGACGCTGCTGATGGGCCTGATGCTGCTGTTTTACTGGCGCGCCGCGCGCCTGCTGAATAAAAAGGTGGACCTGGAATGATCGCGCGCCTGCTACGCGGCGGCTTTATGGCCGCGATTTACGCCTGGTTCTATATCCCTGTCGCCATCCTGATGGTTAACTCGTTCAACGCCTCGCGCTTCGGCATCAACTGGCAGGGGTTCAGCACCCGCTGGTACAGCCTGCTGATGAATAACGACAGCCTGATCCAGGCGGCGCAGCATTCGCTGATCATGGGCGTGATCTCCGCCAGCTGCGCGACGCTAATCGGCTCGCTCACCGCCGTGGCGCTCTACCGCTACCGCTTTCGCGGCAAACCCTTTGTCAGCGGCATGCTGTTCGTGGTGATGATGTCGCCCGATATCGTGATGGCGATCTCCCTGCTGGTGCTGTTTATGCTGCTCGGCATCTCGCTCGGCTTCTGGTCGCTGCTCTTTTCGCATATCACTTTCTGTCTGCCCTTTGTGGTGATTACCGTCTATTCGCGGCTAAAGGGCTTTGACGTGCGCATGCTGGAAGCGGCGAAAGATCTGGGCGCCAGCGAAACCACCATCCTGCGTAAAATTATTCTGCCGCTGGCGATGCCGGCGGTAGCGGCGGGCTGGCTGCTGAGCTTTACCCTGTCGATGGATGACGTGGTGGTCTCCTCCTTTGTGACCGGGCCGACGTTTGAGATCCTGCCGCTGAAGATCTATTCAATGGTGAAAGTCGGCGTCTCGCCGGAGGTGAACGCGCTGGCGACAATTCTGCTGCTGCTGTCGCTGCTGCTGGTCGGCGTCAGCCAGCTGTTGCTCCGTGATAAAACCAAATAGAGGATAAATAATGAAGAGATGGTCTCACTGGCTGGCGGCTGGGGCGCTGGCGCTGGGCATGCAGAGCGCGCAGGCTGACGACGCCAGTACGCTCTACTTCTATAACTGGACCGAATATGTGCCGCCGGGGCTGCTGGAGCAGTTCACTAAAGAGACCGGCATTAAGGTGATCTACTCCACCTACGAGTCCAACGAGAGCATGTATGCCAGGCTGAAGACCTGGAAAGATGGCGCCTACGATCTGGTGGTGCCTTCCACCTATTTCGTGGCGAAGATGCGCAACGAGGGCATGCTGCAGAAGATCGACAAGGCGCAGCTGAGCAACTTTAAAAATCTCGATCCCAATCTGCTGAATAAGCCGTTCGATCCCGGTAACGACTATTCGATCCCCTATATCTGGGGCGCAACGGCGATCGGCGTTAATACCGACGCGCTGGACGCGAAGTCTGTGCAGAGCTGGGCCGATCTGTGGAAGCCGGAGTATAAGCAGAGTCTGCTGCTTACCGACGATGCGCGCGAGGTGTTCCAGATGGCGCTGCGCAAGCTGGGGCTTTCCGGCAATACCCGCGATCCAGAAGAGATTAACGCCGCTTATGAAGAGCTAAAGAAGCTGATGCCCAACGTGCTCGCCTTTAACTCCGACAACCCAGGCAATCCGTTTATGGAAGGCGAAGTGAATCTCGGCATGATCTGGAACGGCTCCGCCTACGTGGCGCGCCAGGCGGGCACGCCGCTGGAGGTGGTCTGGCCGAAAGAGGGCGGCATTTTCTGGATGGATAATCTGGCGATTCCGGCCAACGCGAAAAACAAGGCGGGCGCGCTGAAGCTGATTAACTTCCTGCTGCGTCCCGATGTGGCGGCGAAAGTGGCGGAAACCATCGGCTACCCGACGCCGAACCTGGCCGCGAAGGCGCTGCTGCCGAAGGCGGTGGCGAGCGATCCGTCGCTCTATCCCCCCGCCGAGGTGATCAACAAGGGCGAATGGCAGGATGATGTCGGCGACGCCAGCGTGCAGTATGAGACGCTGTTCCAGAAGCTAAAGGCGGGACGGTAACAAAAAGGCGGGGAACAGGAATTGTCGCTTAACAGCCACGCCAGAGTTTACCCGCGGGTGACAGGGACCGAAGAGTAAAGCGTCCCGCGACAAGGATGTCGCGGGCAGGGATGCCGCTTTTTGCGTCCTGGCGATCGGCCCTGTCACCCGCGTCAGGTGCCCATCCTGTAGCGATTGTTTTTGATTTTTACTTATACAAACTCCGCAAGAAACCATCCACAAAGCGCGGCACTTCCTCGCTCGCCAGCCCGTAGTGACGCTCGGCGAACTCGTTGCCCACCAGGCTCGGCTCCAGATTCAGCTCCACGGTATGGGCGCCCTGCAGTTTCGCCTCATGCACAAAGCCCGCCGCCGGATAAACATGGCCGGAAGTGCCGATGGCGATAAAGAGATCCGCCTGCTCCAGCGCCTGATAAATCTCCTCCATGCCGACAGGCATCTCGCCAAACCACACCACATGCGGACGCAGCGGCGCGGGAAACTGACAGCAGGTGCAGCGATCGTCGGTGGTCAGATCCCCGTTCCAGGCGATCACCTGGCCGCTGCTGGTGCAGCGCACCTTCAGCAGTTCGCCGTGCATATGCAGCACGCGGCTGTTGCCCGCGCGCTCGTGCAGATTGTCGATATTCTGCGTCACCAGCAAAAAGTTATCGCCCAGCACCTGCTCCAGCTCGGCCAGCGCCCTGTGCGCGGCGTTGGGCTGGATCTCGCTGGCGTGCAGGGCGCGGCGGCGCGCGTTGTAAAAACGCTGCACCAGCTCAGGATCGCGGCGGTAGCCTTCCGGCGTCGCCACATCCTCCACGCGATGCTCTTCCCAGAGGCCGTCGGCGGCGCGGAAGGTCTGAATGCCCGACTCAGCTGAAATACCCGCGCCGGTCAGCACCACCACGAACGGCTGCGGATGGGCCGCCAGCTCCGCCTGACGATCGCGCTCAAAAATACGCTGGCGAAAACGCTGATGCACCTTGCGGCGGGTCTTCTTATAGCGGGCGAGCCGCAAGCGTCGACGCGGTGTGCGCATAAAAACTCCTTGTGGGCGACGTCGGGTCGCCGCCAGAAAATCTCAAGTGTAGCGGCCGCGTATGACAGCGCAATGCCGCCGTTTTCGCCGGATTACTGACCGCTCAGCACCCGCGCCGGATCGATGCGGCTGGCACGCCGCGCCGGATACCAGCTTGCCAGCAGGCTAAGCACAATCGCCGTCAGCAGCACCGAGCCAACGTCGAGCCAGTGCAGCTCAGAGGGCAGAAAATCGATAAAGTAGATATCGCCCGCCAGCAAATGATGGCCGGTCAGCGATTCCAGCCCGCGCACCAGCGTGGTGAGATTCAGCGCCACCAAAACGCCGATCACCACGCCGCTGACGCTGCCGAGCAGCCCGGCCAGCAGGCCGTACCAGATAAAGATGGCGCGGATCAGCCCGTCTTTAGCGCCCAGGGTGCGCAGCACCGCAATATCGCTGCTCTTGTCCTTCACCGCCATCACCAGCGTCGAGACGATATTAAAACAGGCTACGCCAATCACCAGCACCATCGCCAGATACATAATGGCGCGGATCATCTGAATATCGCGATACATATAGCCGAAGGTGCCGATCCAGCTGCGGATATAGACGTCACTGTGAGTCGCCTCGCCCGCGTCACGCACCAGCTTCACCGCCTGGAAGGGGTCCTGCATCTTCAGGGCGATGCCCGTGACACTGTCACCCATATCGAGATAGCTTTGGGCATCCGCCAGCGGCACCAGCGCCAGACTGTGGTCCAGCATGCCGCTCAGCTGCAGGATGCCGCTCACCTGCAGGCGAATACGCTTCGGCTGCAGCAGTTTCGTGCCGCCATCATTGTTGGGGATCAGGATGGTAATCCAGCTGCCCTGCTTTACGTTCAGGGTGCGGGCGATGCCGCCGCCTAAAATAATCTGCTGTTTGCCCGCGGCGAAGGTTTTCCAGCCGTCCCCCTCCACAAACTGCGGCAGCGCGCTGAGGCGCGGCTCCTGCGCCGGATCGACCCCTTTCACCTGCAGCGCCTGCAGCTTCGCGCCGCTCTCGATCAGGCCGGTAAAGTTAACGTAGGGCGCGGCGGCGGCGATGCCGGGCACCTGCTCCACGGGGGCTATCAGCGCCTGCCAGTTGCGGAACGGCTGATTGACCGCCTCGATCTCACCGTGCGGCACCACCGCCAGAATACGGTTGTTCAGCTCGCGCTCGAAGCCGTTCATGGCGCTCAGGCCGATGATCAGCACCGCCACGCCCAGCGCGATGCCGAGGGTAGAGATAATCGAGATCAGCGACACCATGCCGCCGCCGCGGCGGCCGCGGCTAAAACGCAGCCCTAACAACAGGGATAACGACGAACCCATCAGAGCGCTCCTGCTAAGGTCACCTGCTCGCTTAGCTGACCGTCGCGCATCTCCATCTGGCGCGACAGGCGCTTCGCCAGATGCAGATCGTGCGTCACCACCAGAAAGGCGGTGCCCTGACGGACATTCAGCTCGCCCAGCAGTTCAAAAATGGCGTCGGCGTTGCGCGCGTCGAGGTTGCCTGTTGGCTCATCCGCCATCACCAGACGCGGGCGGTTCACCAGCGCGCGGGCGATAGAGACGCGCTGGCGCTCGCCGCCCGACAGCTCCGACGGTCGGTGATGCGCCCGCTTCTCCAGGCCTACCGCCGCCAGCATCTCGCGCGCGCGCTGCTGCGCCTCCGCCTTGCCGGTTTTGCCGATCAGCAGCGGCATCGCCACGTTTTCCAGCGCGTTAAAGTCGGGCAGCAGATGATGGAACTGGTAGATAAAGCCCAGCTCGCGGTTGCGCAGCGAGGCTTTGGCAGAGGATGACATGGCGTTCAGCGACTGGCCGTCAAATACCACATCGCCAGAGGTGGGCGCGTCCAGCCCGCCCAGCAGATGCAGCAGCGTACTTTTGCCGGAGCCGGAGCTGCCGACAATCGCCACCAGCTCACCGGGCTGCAGGCTAAAGGTGACGTTGCGCAGCACGTCAGTCTGCACGCTGCCTTCCTGATAGCGTTTGCACAGCTCGCGGCACTGCAACAAAGGGGTGTTACTCATAACGTAAAGCCTCAGCGGGTTGAACGGCGGCGGCGCGCCAGGAGGGATAGAGCGTCGACAGCAGCGCGACAGCCATCGCCGTTACGGCGATAGTGATCACCTGCCAGAGATTGATGTCGACCGGCAGCGCCGCGCCATCTAAAAACAGGCCGATAACCGGCATCAGATTATTGAGCTGGCTGGCCAGCAGCACGCCCAGCAGGGTGCCGAGCAGCGCGCCGATAATCCCGGCGCTGGCGCCCTGCACCATAAACACCGCGACAATCTGACGGCGCGTCAGCCCCTGCGTTTGCAGGATCGCCACCTCGCCCTGCTTCTCCATAATCAGCAGGCCGAGCGAGGTAATGATATTAAAGGCGGCGACGGCGACGATCAGGCTCAGCAGCAGCCCCATCATATTCTTCTCCATGCGCACCGCCTGGAACAGGTCGCCTTTGCGCTCGCGCCAGTCTTTCCATACCAGACCGGCCGGCAGCGGCTGCTGGCTTAGCGCATCCACCGCCAGCGGCTTATCCAGCCAGAGACGCCAGCCGGTGACGTTGCCCGCCGGATAGCGCATCAGGCGCGAGGCGTCCTGCTGGTTGACCAGGATCTGGTAGCCATCCACCTCGCTGTTGGCCGCATAGGTGCCCGCCACGGTAAACAGACGCTGGCTCGGCACGCGGCCCATCGGGGTAAACTGGCTGACCGACGGCACCATCAGGCGCAGCTCGTCGCCGCGCTTCACGCCAAGCTGCGTCGCCAGCTGTTCGCCAAGGATGACATTGTACTGGCCCGACTGCAGCACGCTTTGCGGCGTGTTGACCAGATAAGGCGTCAGGGGATCTTTTTCGTCGGGCTGAATGCCGAGCATCACGCCAACCGACACGTTATGCGCGCTCTGCAGTACCACGTCAGCGGTGGTGAGCGGCGCCATGCGGCTGACGCCCGCCAGCTTAAGGCTCGCGGCGGGCTGCAGCTGCGGGTTGATGCTGCCTTTGTCGCTGGTGACCAGCGCCTGCGGCATCAGCCCGAGAATATTGCCCTCCAGCTCGCGTTCAAAGCCGTTCATCACCGACAGTACGGTGACCAGGGCCAGCACACCGAGCGTAATGCCGATAGTGGAGAGCCAGGAAACGAAGCGACCAAAGCGATCCGATGCTCGCCCGCGCATATAGCGCAGGCCGATAAATAGCGCGACAGGTTGATACATGTATTCCGTCTTGGCAGTTGCCTGAAAGTAGACCAGTGATGATAAAGGAGGCGTCTGGTTTATGAAACCTCTAACCCTCTGAGTACGCGGCAAAGTGTGGCCGATTTTCGCTAAAAAGATATGCTGCTGGCCTCAACTGTACGTTTAATCGCCTGCCGTCCGGGTAGGCTACACTATAAGGTGAAGTCAGCAACGTGCTCCCTGGGCGCTGGAGTAAACACCATGTTCAAATATCCCAAAGGCAGTATTGTGAAACACAAATCGGGAGAGATAAAAGGCGAGATTGTTAACGTTTTTGAACAGGGAGACGCACCCACCGGCTATTACGTCAAGTGGGACGACGGCAACCACAGCTACCACCTGGAAATGGAGCTGAGCTGGGCGAATATCGATCGTCCGCGCATGCACTATACCCAACCATCCGCTAAATAACCGGCCACCGCGCAAAGGAAAAACCGCCGCAGCAGGTGATCGCCAGGGCGTAATGTGGAATCATGACGCCCTGGAAAAAATGGAGAGAACCACAAGATCCCATGTCCGAACAGATTCGCTATGCCCTGCCCGTAAAATCTGGCGATCGCCGCCAGCTTGGTGAGCTAATCGGTGCCGCGCACGCGGTGGAGTGCGCCAGCATTACCGAGCGCCACGCCGGTCCGGTGCTGATGATCACCCCCGATATGCAAACCGCGCTGCGCCTGCTGGACGAAATCCGCCAGTTTACCGATCTCCCCGTCAGCCATCTCGCCGACTGGGAAACGCTGCCCTATGACAGCTTCTCACCGCATCAGGACATTATTTCGGCGCGTCTGTCGACGCTTTACCAGCTGCCAACCATGACGCGCGGCATGCTGATTATGCCGGTAAACACCCTGATGCAGCGCGTCTGTCCCCATACTTTTTTGCACGGCCACGCGCTGGTGATGAAGCAGGGACAGAAACTCTCGCGCGATCGCCTGCGCGATCAGCTGGAACAGGCGGGCTATCGCCACGTCGATCAGGTGATGGAGCACGGCGAGTACGCCACGCGCGGCGCGCTGCTCGATCTCTTTCCCATGGGCAGCGATCAGCCCTACCGCATCGACTTTTTCGACGATGAGATCGACAGCCTGCGGCTGTTCGACGTTGACAGCCAGCGCACGCTGGAAGCGGTGCCGGCGATTAACCTGCTGCCGGCCCATGAGTTTCCGACCGACAAAGCGGCGATCGAGCTATTCCGCACCCGCTGGCGCGAGCAGTTCGACGTGCGCCGCGAGCCGGAGCATATCTACCAGCAGGTGAGCAAAGGCACCCTGCCCGCCGGCATCGAATACTGGCAGCCGCTCTTCTTCGAGCAGGCGCTGCCGACGCTGTTCAGCTATCTGCCCGACAATACGCTGGTGGTGAACTGCGGCGATCTTAACGGCAGCGCAGAGCGCTTCTGGCAGGACGTCGAGGCGCGCTATGAGAATCGCCGCGTCGACCCGATGCGCCCGCTGCTGACGCCAGCCACGCTCTGGCTGCGGCCCGACGCGCTGCTGGGCGAGCTGAACCGCTGGCCGCGCATGCAGATGACCAATGAATCGCTGCCGGAGAAAGCGGGCAATACCAATCTTGGCTACCGGCCGCTGCCGGATATCGCCGTGCAGGCGCAGGCCAAAGCGCCGCTCGATCCGCTGCGCCAGTTCCTCGACGACTTCAGCGGCCAGGTCACCTTTTCGGTGGAGAGCGAAGGCCGCCGCGAAAGCCTGCAGGAGCTGCTGGCGCGCATTAAGCTGCGTCCGCAGACGGTGCGGCGCTTCGATGAGGCACAGAGCGAACGCTATACCCTGATGATCGGTGCCAGCGAGCGCGGCTTTGTCGATACGCTGCGCGACCGCGCCCTGATCTGCGAAAGCGATCTGCTGGGCGAACGCGTCAGCCGTCGCCGCCAGGATACGCGCCGCACCATCAACCCGGATATTCTGATCCGCAACCTGGCCGAGCTGACGCCCGGTCAGCCGGTGGTGCATCTGGAGCACGGCGTTGGCCGCTATATCGGCCTGACCACGCTGGAGGCGGGCGGCATTATGGCGGAGTATCTGATGCTCTCCTACGCCAACGACGCCAAACTCTATGTGCCGGTCTCGTCGCTGCATCTGATCAGCCGCTACGCCGGCGGCGCGGATGAAAACGCGCCGCTGCACAAGCTGGGCAGCGACGCCTGGTCGCGCGCGCGGCAGAAAGCGGCGGAGAAGGTGCGCGACGTTGCCGCCGAGCTGCTGGATATTTACGCCCAGCGCGCGGCGAAAGCGGGCTACGCCTTTAAGCACGACCGCGAGCAGTATCAGCTCTTCTGCGAAAGCTTCCCGTTTGAAACCACGGCGGATCAGGCGCAGGCGATCAACGCGGTGCTGAGCGATATGTGTCAGCCGCTGGCGATGGATCGACTGGTGTGCGGCGACGTTGGCTTCGGCAAGACCGAAGTGGCGATGCGCGCCGCCTTCCTGGCGGTCGAGAACCATAAACAGGTGGCGGTGCTGGTGCCGACCACGCTGCTGGCGCAGCAGCACTACGACAACTTCCGCGATCGCTTCGCCAACTGGCCGGTGCGCATTGAGATGCTGTCGCGCTTCCGCAGCGCCAAAGAGCAGACGCAGGTGCTGCAGGCGGCGAGCGAGGGCAAGATCGATATTCTGATCGGTACCCATAAGCTGCTGATGAGCGATCTAAAGTGGCACGACTTAGGGCTGCTGATCGTCGATGAAGAGCACCGCTTCGGCGTGCGCCACAAAGAGCGCATCAAGGCGATGCGCGCCGACGTCGATATTCTGACGCTTACCGCGACGCCGATCCCGCGCACCCTGAATATGGCGATGAGCGGCATGCGCGATCTGTCGATTATCGCCACGCCGCCCGCGCGCCGCCTGGCGGTGAAGACCTTTGTGCGCGAGTATGACGCGCTGGTGGTGCGTGAGGCGATCCTGCGTGAAGTGCTGCGCGGCGGCCAGGTCTACTACCTCTATAACGACGTTGAGAATATTGAGAAGGCGGCGCAGCGGCTGACGGAGCTGGTGCCGGAGGCGCGTATCGCCATCGGCCACGGCCAGATGCGCGAGCGCGACCTTGAGCGGGTGATGAATGACTTCCATCATCAGCGCTTCAACGTGCTGGTCTGCACCACCATTATCGAGACCGGCATCGATATCCCGACCGCCAACACCATTATTATTGAGCGCGCCGACCATTTCGGCCTGGCGCAGCTGCATCAGCTGCGCGGCCGCGTCGGACGTTCGCACCATCAGGCGTACGCCTGGCTGCTGACGCCGCCGCCTAAAGCGATGACCAGCGACGCGCAGAAGCGTCTGGAGGCGATCGCCTCGCTGGAGGATCTGGGCGCGGGCTTTGCGCTGGCAACGCACGATCTGGAGATCCGCGGCGCAGGCGAGCTGCTGGGCGAAGAGCAGAGCGGCCAGATGGAGACGCTGGGCTTCTCGCTCTATATGGAGCTGCTGGAGAACGCGGTTGAGGCGCTGAAGGCGGGCCGCGAGCCGTCGCTGGAGGATCTCACCAGCAATCAGACCGAGATTGAGCTGCGCATGCCCGCTCTGCTGCCGGAGGAGTTTATCCCCGACGTCAATACCCGCCTTTCGCTCTATAAGCGCATCGCCAGCGCCGACAGCGAAGAGGAGCTGCAGGAGCTGAAGGTTGAGATGATCGATCGCTTCGGCATCCTGCCGGACGCGGCGCGCAATCTGCTGGATATCGCTGCGCTGCGGCTGGTGGCGCGCAGCCTCGGCATCCGCAAGATCGAGGTCAGCGATAAAGGCGGCTTCTTTGATTTTGCGCCGCAGAACAGCGTCGATCCCGGCTGGCTGATTAGCCTGCTGCAGAAGGATCCGCAGCAGTGGAAGCTTGATGGCCCGACCCGACTGCGCTTTACGCGCGATCTGACCGAGCGCAAGCTGCGCATGGAGTGGGTGCAGAGCTTTATGGCACAGCTGCGCGAAAACCGCGTTTAGTGACATAGTCACGTCTCCCGCCAGCGGGAGACGTGGCTTGATTTACTTCAGCGCCATCGCGTCGCGCAGCGTAAAGAAGAGATCGGTCTGATCGGTCAGACCCACCACATTCGCCGCCCAGGGGCCGTAGGCCGCGACGCGCAGCTGGGTGCCGGTATGGCCCTGCGAATCGGTATCGGAGTTGCCGTAGCTGATGGTCATCACCGCGCCATCTTTGGTGTTCAACGCCTGCGTCAGGCCGGGCGCTTTGGTCTCATTGGCGATGATCTGGCTGCTGTGCGCATGATCCGCCGTCACCACCACCAGCGTATTCCCCTCTTCGCGCGCAAACGCGAGCGCCTGCTGCACCGCTTCGTCGAGATCCACCGTTTCGCCAATCTGGCCGCACGGATTCGCCGCGTGATCCTCTTTATCAATCGACGCGCCCTCTACCTGCAGGAAAAAGCCGTTCGGGTTGGCCTTGAGCAGATCTATCGCTTTGGCGGTCATCTGCGACAGCGTCGGGGTAGTGGCCGGACGATCTTTATTGACCTCGCAGGTTACCGCTGGCTGGTCGATATTGCCGTGATAGCTCGCCTTCGGCCCTTTCCAGCGCACCGGCATATTGCCGTCGGCAAACAGGCCGAGCAGCGGTTTGTCCTTACTGGCCGCCGTAACGGCGTTCAGCCCCTGCCAGTCGCTTACCAGCTGGAACCCCAGCGCCTGCGCCTGGTCGCGCAGGGTTTTGCCCTGATAGTCGCCCGCTTTTGCCACCTCGTTAAAGGATTTCGCGCCGCCGCCCAGTACCACGTCGGCACGGGTTTTCAGGATCTGTTCGCTGATGGAGCCTTTTCCGCCCTGCTCCAGCGCATTGCTGGCGCACAGCTCGCTGGTTTTCTCCGGGCCGTAGCATTTGCGGCTGGTGACGTGCGCCATCAGCGCGGCGGGCGTGGCATCCTGCAGCTCCGCGGTTGAGACGTTGCCGGTCGCTTTGCCTGCCGCTTTGGCGATCTCCAGCAGGGTTTGCTGATCTTTGCCGTTGACGTCGACGCCGATTGCGCCGTTATAGCTTTTGGTGCCGGTAGCCCACGCGGTGGCGGACGCGGCAGAATCAGTCACGTAATCCGGCTTGTGGCTCTTTTTGTCGAGCGAGTAGTGGGTGTACTGGCCGGTAAGCGGCAGCGCGTCCAGTCCTTTAAAAAAGCCGCCTGCCCCTTCCGCCAGGTTGCGCGCGGCGGTGATTTCCGAGTCGCCCATGCCGTCGCCGATCAGCAGGATGACATTTTTCGCCGTGCTGTTGCGCAGCGACGCTTTCAGCGCCGCGGTCTGATCGCCGGTCAGGCGGCGTGCGCCGCCGTGCAGGGTAATATCACCGGTCGCGGCGCGGATATAGGCGGCGTCCGCCGGCGCGCTGTTGTTTTCGGCGTGTGCGGAGAGGCTGACCAGCGAAGCGAGCAGTGAGAAGGTGAAAGTGCGCATCTGTTTCATCTTGTATTCCCTTATAAGTAAAATTTACCAGAAGTATCAGGCGTTAAGTCTGTGATGCTTTGGTGACATTTTTGTGGCTGTGGGATTTCTTTTTGATGACAATCTGGCCGGAATGCGCAGGGATAAAACGATTCGAACAGAGCTTAAGCGGATAGAAAAAAAGAGAAAAATAGTGCTTGACCCTTTTGGGCCGACTCCCTATAGTAGCGCCCCGTTGACCCAGCAAGGTCAGCGGAAAAAATGTGGTGAGGTGTCCGAGTGGCTGAAGGAGCACGCCTGGAAAGTGTGTATACGGCAACGTATCGGGGGTTCGAATCCCCCTCTCACCGCCACAAATTCAAGAAAATGCCTGAACTGACGTTCAGGCGTTTTTTTTACATATTCTTCGATGAGAGGGGTATGAGAACCCCCGCCGGGGTTCGACAGCGGGCGAAGCACGCTGGACAGCGGAGCCTGCGACGCTGCCCGCAGGGCGAGCGCAGCGAGTCAATCCCCCTCTCACCGCCACAAATCCAGGAAAATGCCTGAACTGACGTTCAGGCATTTTTTTACCTGTCCATTAATAAGAGGGCTGGCGAACCAGTCTGCCACGCTCGAAAGAGCTACCGATGAGTACCTGCAGCGCAAGGCCGAGCTGGAGAGCGCATAAGAAGATCGACGGGATGGTTAATCTGTACCGGCAGAAGCGTGTTGGGTACGAGAAACAGGCACTGGCTGAAACGATGATGGCGTGTTAAAAAAACGCTCAACGGCTCCGCTTAAGACGCACATCATCCATTAATCAGACCAGGAGAAGTGAAGTGAAAATAATCACAACCGCAACCGCAAGCCTGTTAATGCTTATGAGCAGCGCTCACGCTGAAGGGCTGACGACCTCAGCGGATGGCAAAAAACTGACCGTCACCTTCGGTCAGCCCACCATTAAGCAGGTGCTGCACTACCGTAAAATGTACGACAAAAAACCGTTCCCCGATGCCGAGATCTACTATTACGATAACGGCGTTTATAAAATCATTTCACAGGGTGAAGACCACTATGGTGTTTACTCCATGCAGGGCAAGTTTGAAGATGAAACCTTCACCGTCCGTTTCATTTCACTCCCTTCAGGCGACTGGGGTAATAAAACGGCCTTTCATCAGTTAACCTTCGTTCGGGGAGAAAAGCAGAACGTGTTTATTCAGAACGCGATTGTTGATACTGGCGAAGCCATTGCCCAACAGAACGGCACTTATACCCAGGAAAAAAATACCGTAACAAACCCCATTTCCACCAAATGGAAAGATAATTAATCCTCATCTGACTCTCTGCCTGTCAACGCATATCACTAACCGAGACAGGCAGCGCTTTGCTGAGGGTTTATAACCACAGTGGGCCGTGAAAAGATCGCTTTATCGGTCGCCAGCCCTCACACCGCCCTGCACCTTCAGGAAAATGCCTGAACGCAGGTTCAGGCATTTCTCTTTTATATACCCCGCTATGCCGCTTAACGGGCCGCCACTGGCGCACACGGGATCCGCTCAGTTAACTCTGCGCCAGAAAGCGTGAGTCGGTGCCCATAAAAAAACCCGGCTTGCGCCGGGTTTTGCTTGCTACACAGACTCACTCAAATCAATCAACCATACGCGTGAAGCGTTCGCTGACACAGCGCCGAGCGCACGCAGTCATCTTTGCCGAAGCGAACAATGCCCACCATCTCGTCCTCTTCGAATCGCGCCAGCGCGTCCGCAAGACCGGAAGGCACCCCAGCGGGCAAGTCGCACTGGGTAATATCGCCGTTAACGATCACCGTGACGTTTTCGCCAAGGCGCGTCAGGAACATCTTCATCTGGGCTGCGGTTACGTTTTGCGCCTCATCGAGGATCACCACCGCGTTTTCAAAGGTACGGCCGCGCATATAGGCGAAAGGCGCGATTTCCACCTTGCCGATTTCGGGTCGCAGACAGTACTGCATAAAGGAAGCGCCAAGACGTTTAACCAGAACGTCGTAGACCGGCCGGAAGTACGGGGCGAATTTTTCTGAGATATCCCCTGGCAGGAACCCCAGATCTTCATCGGCCTGTAGCACCGGACGCGTAACGATAATCCTGTCGATATCCTTATGTATCAGGGCCTCTGCCGCTTTTGCGGCGCTGATCCAGGTTTTACCGCATCCAGCTTCGCCGGTTGCAAAGATCAGCTGTTTCGATTCTATGGCCTGGAGATAGTGCGCCTGAGCGTCGTTTCTGGCGGCGATCGGCGAACGGTCGCGCACGTCGCGCGCCATACCGATAGCATCCAGCCCACCCATCTGCACCAGCGAAGTGACCGATTCTTCTTCGCGCTGACGATGACTGCGAGAGTCACCACGAAGCACCCTTCTGGCTTCACGACGCGCTTTGATCACTGCTTTCTGTCTTCCCATAGTCGCACCTTACAGTTGGTTTCATTTCCCGCGTTGGGCGCTTGCCCGCCACGATTAACTGAACGCTTTAGAGGTTTGATTGGCTTCCTTTAGAGCCATGACGTACCGTTGATAAAGATGTGTCGCCGCACCGAGGCGCAAACGCACACCGGTAAAGTTTGAGGTGAAACAGTAATCTGTTAAAGAAGGGGTGGCTGTCGAAGGCGCGCAAGCCCTCGCTGAAGAGTGTGGAACCTGAAGTAAAACCGTCTGTCCTGTAAAGGACCTTCCCATGCGCGACTCCAGTCTGCGATACAACACGCTTATCCATTAAACTGCACTAATTTTAACAGATTTGGCAACATTAATTTTACGCGCCAGCCCGGAATTCAGAAATAACAGCCGACGACGGGCGGGAAAAAAAAGAGTTTGTTATAGCGATCAAGGCATTAGATTTTCAGGCGGGAAAAAAATATTTTGCGCTGCGCGCAGAAGCTGCGCCGCCGCGACGGCGGCGCAGGTGACATCAGGCTTCCAGCAGCGGCTGCGCCAGATAGTGCTTAGCGTCGGGAACGCCCGGCAAAACAAAGAAGTAGCCGCCGCCAATGGGACGCACATACTCCTCCAGCGCTTCGCCGTTAAGCCGCTTCTGTACCGTGATAAAGCCCTTTTCCAGGTCATGCTGATAGCAGACGAACAGCAGCCCCATATCCAGCTGCCCTGATGCGGTCGTGCCCGCCGAATAGCTGTAGCCACGGCGCAGCATCAGGCTGCTCTCCGTCTCGCGCGTGCGCGGGTTAGCGAGGCGAATATGGGCGTCGAGCGCAATAACCTCGCCGTGGGGATCTTTCGTATAGTCCGGCACGTCGTGCTCATGCTGCATGCCCAGCGGCGCACCGCTCAGCTTGTCGCGGCCGAAGATGGCCTGCTGTTCGCCCAGCGGCGTGCGGTCCCACATCTCAACGCGGAAGCGGATTATCCGCGCCGCCTGATAGCAGCCGCTGTGGGTCCACGCCGGCTCGTCTTGATCGGCCGTGACCCACAGCAGCTTGTCCATCAGCGGCTTATCCTGCGTATCGGGATTGGCCGTGCCGTCCTTAAAGCCCAGCAGGTTGATGGGCGTCTCTTTGCCCTGGCTGCGCGCGGCGTGATCGGCGATAAAGCCTTCGCGCCGCCAGCGTACGCCCAGCAGGTCAGGCGTATATTTCACAATATCGCGCAGCGCGTGGATCACCGTGTCCTGGGTATTGGCGCAGATCTGCAGCAGCAGATCGCCGTGGCACTGGGCGGCATCCAGCGAATCGTTGGGGAAGCGCGTCATGCTTTGCAGCTTTTTCGGCTTCAGCGCCTGCAAGCCAAAACGCTCATCAAACAGCGACGCGCCCACCGAAACCGTGATGGTGAGGTTGTCCGGCGCGATCTCCGCCCCCAGAATGCCTGAATCCATCGGCGGCAGCCTGGGATTGGTCACCGCCGGCGCCGGGCCGCCGCTG
Source organism: Pantoea sp. ACRSC (assembly GCF_022346785.1). Taxonomy (NCBI): domain Bacteria; kingdom Pseudomonadati; phylum Pseudomonadota; class Gammaproteobacteria; order Enterobacterales; family Erwiniaceae; genus Pantoea; species Pantoea sp. ACRSC. The sequence goes on along the minus strand of NZ_JAKRNN010000001.1, from coordinate 637,100 downwards.
GTCAAAAAGGCGATGCGCGCGGTGAGCAGTTGAAACAGCCGCACCAGATCGGCTTTATCGCTGGCCAGCACGTCGAAGGCGACCAGCATCATCGACGCCTGCTGCGGCGTGGTGATACCCGCCTGATGCTGCCCATAAAAGGGTTGCACCTGACGTCGCGCGTCGGGCGCAACCGTACCGGGAGAGAAGCTCTCGGCCGCCGCGTGAAACGGACAGCCGCCGCTCAGGGCGGCCGCGCCGCCAAACAGCCCCAGCCCTTTTAACAGGCGCCGCCGCGCGGGCTGCGCCTCATCCTTTTGACGACTCATATCAATCGAGACCCAGGGTACCGCGCAGTAAAGAGAGATCTTCCGCCAGCGCGGTAATCGGTCCTTTCAGCGCATTGCGATCCGCGCTGGTGAGCTTCTCATAGGAGGCGAAGCCCGCCCCCTCGCGGTACTTGCTCAGAATAGCGTCAACTTTTTTAAAGTTGCCGTCGACTTTCGCCAGCAGCTGCGGATTCGCCTGCTGCAGCTGGGGACGCAGCAGATCGACAATCTTTTGCGCGCCGTCGATATTCGCCTGGAAATCCCACAGGTCGGTGCGGCTGTAGCGATCCTCTTCGCCGGAGATCTTGCTGGAGGCGACCTCTTCAATCAGGCCAGCCGCGCCGCCGACCACTTTTACCGGCGGGAAAGCCAGCTCGCTGATGCGGGTCTGCAAATCCTGCACGTCGCGGTTGAGCTGGGTGGCATAGCCCTCCATGCCTTTGGTGCTGTTATCGCTGAACAGCGCTTTCTCCAGGCGGTGGAAGCCGGTGAACTTCGGATCTTCCGCTTTCTTCTCATAGTCATCTTCGCGCGCGTCGATGCTGCCGTCGAGATCGGAGAAAAGCTCGGCGATAGGCTCGATACGCTCGTAGTGCTGGCGGGTCGGCGCATAGAGCGCGCGCGCTTTCTCGATATCGCCCGCCTTCACCGCATGGGTAAAGGCTTCGGTGCTCGCCGCCAGCTGCGCCACTTCCTGCGTCACGTAGGCTTTATAGGCGGTGATGGGACCGGCCAGCGCCAGCACGTCAGGTTTGTCCCCTTTCGCGGCTGGTGCCCCCTCGCCCTGCACGATCAGTTTGCCCTTCGGATTGCTCAGCAGGCCGCAGGTCATCTCATACTCGCCCGCCTCCAGGTTGGCGGTGAGCTTCTGGCTGAAGCCCGGCGCGATATTCTCACGCTCTTCCACCACCAGCACGCCTTTCAAAATCTCCCACTCCAGCGCTTTCTGACTGTTGTTCTTGATCAGAAACTGGGTTTTGCCTGGCTTGACCGTCAGCTGCATCGGTTCGCACTGGGTATCCGTCACGCTGACGGCGACCTGCGGAATATCAGCAGCCGCAGCGGTTCCCGTCAGCGCCAGCAGCGAGGCCAGCAGGGTTTTGCGGCGAAAGCGAATCATCATAGAGTTATCCCTGTTTAGTCGAGAGTTGGCGCGCCGGACGTGCCGGCAGTAAAAACAGCAGCAGCGCCGGAATAAGATAGAGAAAATAGGCCGCCACTTCGCTGACGCTCGGCGTCTCCTGATAGCCAAGTACGCCCTCAAGCAGCGTGCCCGCCAGCGAATGGGTGGAGAGCACGTTGCTCAGGTCGAAGGCGACGCCTTGAAAATGGTTCCACAGGCCCGCTTCATGGAATGCGCGGATTGCGCCCGCCGCCAGCCCGGCAGCGACAAAGAGAATAAACAGGCTGCTCCAGCGGAAAAAGTGCGCCATATTCAGCCGTACGCCGCCCCAGTAGAGCAGCACGCCCAGCACCACCGCCGTGGCCAGACCGAGCAGCGCCCCCACCGGCGGCGCATAGCCGACATCCTGGGTGAAGGCCGCCAGCAGAAAGAACACCGACTCCAGCCCTTCGCGCGCCACGGCGAGAAACACCATCAGCACCAGCGCCAGCCCGCCGCGCCCGCTCTGACTCAGCGCCTGATCTACCGCCTGCTCAAGCTGCGCGCGCATATTGCGCGCCACCTTACGCATCCAGAACACCATTGAGGTAAGGATCGCCACGGCCACCACGGCCACGATGCCCTCAAACAGCTCCTGCTGTTTCTGCGGGAATTCGCCGGTGGTCTGATTGATGATAATGCCGAGCGCCAGGCAGAGGGCCGCCGCGATAAATACGCCCGCCCACAGCGCGGGAAACCAGCGGGTGCGGCCGGTGCGCTTAAGATAGCTGGCGATCAGGCTGACGATCAGCGCCGCTTCCAGGCCTTCGCGCAGCATGATAAGAAAGGGAACAAACATCGCCGACCTCTTGAATGTTAAGCAGCGTCAATCGCAGGTAAAGTTAGGTAAAATGCGAACGATACCGATTATCATTATCGCGGTGGAAAAAACAAGTAATGCTGCGAAATTATTTACGGCCCTGCAGAGATAAAAAAAGCCCGCGCCTCTTCAGGTCGCGGGCTTGTATGTTGTAATGAATTACTTCGTCTGGTACTCCGCTTCGGCCGCCTCAAAGCGCTGCTGCGCGGCGGCAGACGGCTCACGGCCCATCAGGCTGAAGAGCACAATGGCGATGCTGGAGAAGGCAAAGCCCGGAATAATTTCATACAGGCCCAGCCAGCCATACTGTTTCCAGATCAGCACCGTCGCCGCACCGATCACCATGCCAGCCAGCGCGCCGTTGCGCGTCATGCGCTTCCAGCAGACGCCGAACAGCACCACCGGACCAAAGGCGGCACCGAAACCGGCCCAGGCGTAGCTCACCAGCCCCAGCACGCGGTTATCCGGGTTAGAGGCGAGCGCGATAGCAACCAGCGCCACCAGCAGCACCATCGCGCGACCAAACCAGACCAGCTCTTTCTGGCTGGCGTTTTTGCGCAGGAAGCCTTTATAGAGATCCTCAGTCAGCGCGCTGGAGCAGACCAGCAGCTGGCAGCTAAGGGTCGACATCACCGCCGCCAGAATGGCCGAGAGCAGAATGCCGGCGATCCACGGGTTAAACAGAATGCGCGCCAGCTCGATAAAGACGCGCTCGCCGTTGCCGCTGACGTTCGCCGCCAGCTCCGGGTGATTCTGGAAGTAGGCGATGCCGAAGAAGCCGACCGCCACCGCGCCCGCCAGGCAGAGCACCATCCAGGCCATACCGATGCGGCGTGCGGTGCGGATTGAGCGATGCGAATCCGCCGCCATAAAGCGCGCCAGGATGTGCGGCTGGCCGAAGTAGCCGAGGCCCCAGCCCAGCAGCGAAATCACCGCAACAAAGTTGAGCCCCTTCAGCATATTGATGTTTTCAATGCTCTTCGCCTCGATCACCGCCAGCGAGTCGTCCAGCCCGCCTACCGCGACAATCACGATAATCGGCGTCAGCACCAGTGCGAAAATCATCAGGCTCGCCTGCACGGTATCGGTCCAGCTAACCGCCAGGAAGCCGCCCACCAGGGTATAAAGAATGGTCGCAGCGGCGCCGGCCCACAGCGCGGTTTCATAGCTCATGCCGAAGGTGCTTTCAAACAGGCGCGCGCCCGCCACCACGCCGGAGGCGCAGTAGATGGTGAAGAAAATCAGGATCACCAGCGCAGAGATAACGCGCAGCAGTTTGCTTTTATCCTCAAAGCGGCTGGTGAAAAAATCGGGCAGCGTCAGGGCGTTGTCATGGTGTTCGGTCTGCACGCGCAGACGTCCCGCCACGATCTTCCAGTTCAGCCAGGCGCCGATGGTCAGGCCGATAGCGATCCAGCTTTCCGAGATGCCGGAGAGAAAAATGGCGCCCGGCAGCCCCATCAGCAGCCAGCCGCTCATGTCGGATGCGCCCGCAGAGAGCGCGGTCACCACGCTGCCCAGACTGCGGCCGCCCAGAATGTAATCGTCGAAGTTTTTGGTTGAACGATAGGCCACGAAGCCTATCAGCACCATCCCAAGGATATAAATTACAAAAGTCACCAGCATCGGTGTGCTTACACTCATTCATCTCTCCACTTTATAGTTGATTTCCCGAGAGAAACCGTACGCTGTGGCCTTGTCGGAACGGGACAACGCTACAGGTTTTGTCCAGCTTCAGGCGCCTGACCTTTCCCAAGGCGCGGTATCCTGCCGGAAAGGTGCGATACGCACAATGGATTTAACACAGGCATTACAGCGATTTCACCTGTTAATGGCTAAATTTTGTTAACAGGTTGCACTCGCTCACAGTTCCATAGTTGCACCTCTTTAAACCTTCTTTAATGCAGTAAGTTAGCGCCATGCAATTTTGGCGAGATTCTTGCAGCAAGTTCCGTGCCGCCTTTTAAAGCGTTAGCAAATTAATCATTAAAAAGGCTGTTAAGCAGGTCACACTTAACACGGTTGCACAAAGTTGCAACATCAGAGATAGTGCTGGCCACGTAGTATGAGCGTAAAGAGAGGAGCTGACAGGTCATGGGTACCACAACGATGGGGGTGAAGCTGGATGAAGCCACCCGCGAACGGATTAAACTGGCGGCACAGAAGGTTGACCGCACGCCGCACTGGCTGATCAAGCAGGCCATTTTCAACTATCTCGGTCAGCTGGAGAGCGGCGACGCCTTGCCAGAGATCCCCATGACGGCAGGCGCGCAGGCGGAGCAAGATGAGAGCGTGCCGGACGAGACGCACCAGCCGTTCCTCGACTTCGCTGAACATATTCTGCCGCAGTCGGTCACGCGCGCCGCCATTACCGCCGCCTGGCGTCGACCAGAGACCGACGCGGTGCCGATGCTGCTGGAGCAGGCGCGTCTGCCGGCGGCGCTGGCAGAGAAGACGCACCAGCTCGCCTATAGCCTCGCGGACAAGCTGAGGCACCAGAAAGGTGCAACCGGACGAGCCGGAATGGTGCAAAGCCTGCTGCAGGAGTTCTCCCTCTCCTCACAGGAGGGCGTGGCGCTGATGTGCCTGGCGGAAGCGCTGCTGCGTATTCCCGATAAGCCGACGCGCGACGCGCTGATCCGCGACAAGATCAGCAACGGCAACTGGCAGTCGCACCTGGGCCGCAGCCCCTCGCTGTTCGTGAACGCCGCCACCTGGGGTCTGCTGTTTACCGGACGCCTGGTCTCGACCCACAACGAAGCCAACCTGTCGCGCTCGCTGAACCGTATTATCGGCAAGAGCGGCGAGCCGCTGGTGCGCAAAGGGGTGGATATGGCGATGCGCCTGATGGGCGAACAGTTCGTCACCGGCGAAACCATCGCCGAGGCGCTGGCGAACGCGCGCAAGCTGGAAGAGAAAGGCTTCCGCTACTCCTACGATATGCTGGGCGAAGCGGCGCTGACCGCCAGCGACGCCAAAGCCTACCTGGTCTCCTACCAGCAGGCGATCCACGCTATCGGCAAAGCCTCCAACGGACGCGGCATTTATGAAGGGCCGGGCATCTCTATTAAGCTCTCCGCCCTGCACCCGCGCTACAGCCGCGCGCAGTACGACCGCGTGATGGAGGAGCTCTACCCTATTCTGAAATCCCTGACGCTGCTGGCGTGCTCTTACGACATCGGCATCAATATCGACGCCGAAGAGGCGGACCGTCTCGAGCTGTCCCTCGACCTGCTGGAGAAGCTCTGCTTCGAGCCGGAGCTGGAGGGCTGGAACGGCATCGGCTTCGTTATCCAGGCCTATATGAAACGCTGCCCGTTCGTGATCGACTCGCTGATCGATCTGGCGCAGCGCAGCCGTCGCCGCCTGATGATCCGCCTGGTGAAAGGCGCCTACTGGGACAGCGAAATCAAACGCGCCCAGGTGGAAGGTCTCGAAGGCTATCCGGTCTATACCCGCAAGGTCTACACCGATATCTCCTATATCGCCTGCGCGCGCAAGCTGCTGGCGGTGCCCAACCTGATCTATCCGCAGTTCGCCACGCACAACGCCCATACCCTGGCGGCGATCTATCAGCTGGCGGGCAATAACTACTATCCGGGTCAGTATGAGTTCCAGTGCCTGCACGGCATGGGCGAACCGCTCTATGAGCAGGTGGTCGGTAAAGTGGCGGACGGCAAGCTGAACCGTCCGTGCCGCATCTATGCGCCGGTCGGCACCCATGAAACCCTGCTCGCCTACCTGGTGCGTCGCCTGCTGGAAAACGGCGCCAATACCTCTTTCGTTAACCGTATCGCCGACACGTCGCTGCCGATTGACGAGCTGGTGGCCGATCCGGTGGCGGCGGTTGAAAAGCTGGGCGCGAGCGAAGGCGCAATTGGCCTGCCGCATCCGAAAATTCCGCTGCCGCGCGATCTCTACGGCGCAGGACGCAGCAACGCGGCGGGCATTGATATGGCCAACGAACATCGTCTGGCCTCGCTCTCCAGCGCCCTGCTGAGCAGCGCCGCGCAGCCCTGGCTGGCGCAGCCGATTATCGACGGCGAGCTGGGCGACGGCGAAACCCGCGCGGTGATCAACCCGGCCGCGCCGGGCGATATCGTCGGCCAGGTGCGCGAAGCAAGCGAAGCTGAAGTATCGCTGGCGCTGGATGCGGCAGTGAACGCCGGTCCTATCTGGTTCGCCACGCCGCCGGACGAGCGCGCGGCGATCCTCGATCGCGCTGCGCAGCATATGGAAGATGGGATGCAGCAGCTGATTGGCATTCTGGTGCGCGAAGCGGGCAAAACCTACAACAACGCCATCGCCGAAGTGCGCGAGGCGGTCGACTTCCTGCGCTACTACGCTGGCATGGTGCGTAACGATTTCGACAATGAAACGCACCGTCCCCTTGGCCCGGTGGTCTGTATCAGCCCGTGGAACTTCCCGCTGGCGATCTTTACCGGTCAGATCGCGGCCGCGCTGGCGGCGGGCAATAGCGTGCTGGCCAAGCCTGCGGAGCAGACGCCGCTGATCGCCGCGCAGGCGGTGCGCATCCTGCTGGATGCCGGCGTGCCGGCGGGCGTGCTGCAGCTGCTGCCGGGCGACGGCGAGACCGTCGGCGCGCAGCTGACGCGCGACCCGCGCGTGCGCGGCGTGATGTTTACCGGCTCCACCGCCGTGGCGACCCTGCTGCAGCGCAACCTGGCTGGCCGCCTCGATCCGCAGGGGCGTCCAACGCCGCTGATCGCCGAAACCGGCGGTCTGAACGCGATGATCGTCGACTCTTCCGCGCTGACCGAACAGGTGGTGGTCGATATTCTCGCCTCAGCCTTCGACAGCGCCGGACAGCGCTGCTCGGCGCTGCGTCTGCTCTGCATCCAGGAGGACGTGGCGGATCACACCCTGAAGATGCTGCGCGGCGCGATGACCGAATGCCGCATGGGCAACCCGGAGCGTCTCTCTACCGATATCGGTCCGGTGATCGACGCCGAGGCGAAGGCCAACATCGAGCGTCATATCCAGGCGATGCGCAATAAAGGCAATACCGTCTACCAGGCGGCGCAGGAGCACCCGCAGGATCGCGCAGAGTGGCAAAGCGGCACCTTTATCAAGCCGACGCTGATCGAGATCGATCAGGTCAGCGATCTCGACAAGGAGATCTTCGGCCCGGTGCTGCACGTGGTGCGCTTCGCGCGCAACGCGCTGCCGCAGCTGATCGATCAGATCAACGCTGGCGGCTACGGCCTGACGCTGGGCGTGCATACCCGCATCGATGAAACCATCGCGCAGGTCACCGCCAGTGCCAAAGTCGGCAACCTCTACGTTAACCGCAATATGGTGGGCGCAGTGGTCGGCGTGCAGCCGTTCGGCGGCGAAGGGCTGTCCGGCACCGGTCCGAAAGCGGGCGGTCCGCTCTATCTCTATCGTCTGCTGGCCAGCCGTCCGGAAACGGCGCTGAGCACCACCTTTGAGCGCCAGGACGCCGAGCGTCCGGCGGACGGCACGCTGCGCGAGGCGCTGCTGGAGCCGCATAAAGCCTTTACCGCCTGGGCGCAGCAGGACAAGCCCGAGCTGGCCGCCGTCTGCCAGCGCTACGCCACGCTGGCGCAGGCGGGCACCGTGCGGCTGCTGACCGGCCCGACCGGCGAGCGCAACACCTTCTCGCTGCTGCCGCGTGAACGCGTGCTCTGCCTCGCCGATAACGAGCAGGACGCGCTGGTGCAGCTGGCGGCGGTGACCAGCGTCGGTAGCCAGGCGCTGTGGCCGGACGATGAGCTGCATCGCAAGCTGCGCCAGGGGCTGCCGCAGGCGGTACAGGCGCGCATCGCGCTGGAGAAGGATCTCTTCGCCACGCACTTCGACGCGGTGATCTACCACGGCGACGCCGATCAGCTGCGCACCCTGTGCGAGCAGATTGCGGCGCGCGACGGCGCGATTGTGTCGGTGCAGGGCTTTGCTCGCGGCGAGACCCAGCTGCTGCTGGAACGTTTGCTGATTGAGCGTTCCCTGAGCGTCAATACCGCGGCGGCCGGCGGCAACGCCAGCCTGATGACCATCGGTTAATACCTCTCGCCAGCGGATAAGGCGCTGCGAGAAGCAAAGCGTCCGGCGTCAGCAACAAACACGCCGGGCGCGTTTTTAACAGACGCAACGCGCTGGCCTCTTCAGGGGCGCCCGCGCCACGCGGGGAGAGATGGCGTTTTTGCCGCTTTCTTATCGGGCCCTCTTATCCGCCTCAGCACAGTGGCAAAAAAAAAGGCACATCCTTAAGATGTGCCTTTTTACTATGCGTGTGCTGTGTGGGAGTCTTTGCCCGTTAAGCCTGATTGTTGTTCAGGATAAGCTGGCCGTTACGGTCCAGCGGGATGCGGGTGCCAGGGTCGTTTTCCATACGGATTTTGCCCTGCTGGCTGCCTATTTTATAGGTCACGTCATAACCCAGCATCTTTTCTTGTTTATCGTATACCGTTTTGCAGCGCTGCTCTGATGTCGTATAGGTATCGCGATCCTGCAAACCGCCCTGCACCTGGTTGCCGGCATAGCCACCCGCCAGCGCGCCTGCGACCGTTGCCACATCGCGACCCCGTCCGCCGCCGAACTGATGGCCCAGCACGCCGCCCGCCACCGCGCCCAGCACCGAACCGGCGATGCGGTTCTCATCCTGTACCGCGCGACGATGGGTCAGCGTAACGTTGCGACACTCCTGACGCGGCTGCCTGATGCTCTCTTTGATTGGCGTCGCCGAAAGCACCTGCGCATACTGCGGACCACGATCAAATACATCCATGCTGGCAACGGCGGCCACGCCCAAAGCAGCTGCAACGCCGATACCGATACCCGCTAACATTGATTTATTCACAGGATTGTCCTCCTGAAGTTGTTACCGTGCATGCGTGCCGCGACGATGTCCCCTGTCGCTATGGCACAGAACGGCGTGCACGACCCGCCGTATCGTTGCAGGAAGTTTTGCAGATGGCCCGAAATTGCAACATCAGATTAATGGAGGAAAACGCACCGGAAGCGGATCAGGACCACCTTTTCGGAGAGTTCTGAGCAGGGTGTAGCCCGAGGGTTTTAATTAATTTCTGTTATGTGTCAGAAGCTTAACAAGCCTCTGTCACAAGGAAAGGCGGCTTGCGCCGCCTGGGAATCATTAGTGCAGCTTGAGGCGCGGGCGAATAACGCGGTTAAGGCTGCCCACCAGCATCATCAGGCCGGTCTTGAAGTAGCCGTGGAGCGCAATCTGATGCATGCGATAGAGAGAGATGTAGACGAAACGCGCGATGCGCCCTTCTACCATCATCGATCCGCGCATCAGGTTGCCCATCAGGCTGCCGACGGTACTGAAGCGCGACAGCGACACCAGCGAGCCGTGATCTTTATAGACGTAGGCTTTCAGCGGCTTGCCGCTACGCTGGGCGAGGATATTCTCCATGGCGCGCGACGCCATCTGGTGCGCCGACTGGGCGCGCGGCGGCACGAAGCCGCCCGACGGCAGCGCGCAGGAGGCGCAGTCGCCGATAGCGTAGATATCGTCATCCAGGGTGGTCTGCAGCGTCTCTTTCACCACCAGCTGGTTGATGCGGTTGGTCTCCAGCCCGCCAATCTCTTTCAGGAAGTCCGGCGCTTTAATGCCCGCCGCCCAAACCATCAGATCCGCCTCGATAAATTCGCCGCCTTTGGTGTGCAGGCCGTTTTTATCGGCGCTGGTCACCATGGTTTGCGTCAGCACGCGCACGCCCAGCTTGGTCAGTTCACTGTGGGCCGCGGCAGAGATGCGCGGCGGCAGCGCAGGCAGAATACGCTCGCCCGCCTCCACCAGCGTGACGTTAAGCGCCTCGCTGCTCAGCCCTTTATAGCCGTAGCTGTGCAGCTGTTTAACCGCGTTATGCAGCTCGGCCGACAGCTCAACGCCGGTCGCCCCGCCGCCGACGATGGCGATATTAACCTTCTCCAGACGGCCCTCGCTGGCGGAGAACTTCAGGAACTGGTTGAGCATTTCATTGTGGAAACGCCGCGCCTGATGCGGGTTATCGAGGAAGATGCAGTGATCTTTGACACCCGGCGTGCCGAAATCGTTTGAGGTGCTGCCGAGCGCCATCACCAGGGTGTCGTAGGCCAGCTCGCGCTGCGGCACCAGCACTTCGCCGTTGTCGTCGCGCATCTCCGCCAGCTCGATGGTTTTGCGCTCGCGGTTGATATTGGTCAGCGAGCCGAGCTGGAACTGAAAGCCGTGGTTGCGCGCGTGCGCCAGGTAGCTCAGGGCGTCGATGCCCTCGTCCATCGATCCGGTCGCCACTTCGTGCAGCAGCGGCTTCCACAGGTGGCTATGGTTACGATCCACCAGAATAATCTCGGCCTTTTTCTTACGGCCCAGCTTGTGACCGAGCTGCGTAGCCATCTCCAGCCCGCCCGCGCCGCCACCGACAATAACGATTTTTTTCATGGATGTAGTCAACAAGACCCCCTCAAAATGTGAACCAATAGTTAATTAATGGTTAAATTAAACCTTAAGAAACATAGGGTTGGCGAAGTTAAAATCGCTGCTGAAGGCAGGATAGCATGGGCAGGGAAGATGGTCATACCAAAATTGATTTACATCAATTAGTGGGCAGATATCTCAGATTATTACGCAAAAAATATGGGCGGCCGCTCGCCGCCCGCACGCTTAACCTAATGTTTTAAAAGCGTTAATGCGCTGAAGATGCGGCGAGATATTCCTGAACTTATGGCCTTCATGCTCATCCCAGACAATTTCATAGAAGGGATGCAGCGTATCTGCGCTGCGCTGGCTCTCCAGCACCTCGTCGCGACGCGACAGAAATACCAGGCAGCGGTCGCGGTTCTTGTCGCGAAAGTCACTGACGCACTTGGTGGCGATGTCGAGATACTCTTCCGGGCGGTCAATTTTTCCCTCCATATTTTCAAAGGGAAAGAGGTTGGGATTGAAAATAGCCTGACGAATGCCGCAGAGAAAGCCGATGCGCTCTGCCCAGTAGCCGCCCAAGCCGACGCCGCAAATCAGCGGCTGGGCGCTGCCGCCGCCCTGCGTCAGCAGCTTGTCGGTCTCTTTCAGCAGGAACTGCATATCATGTTTGGGATGGCGGGTGCTGTAGCTAATCATCCTGACGTCAGGATCGATAAACTGCAGCTGCAGCACCTTTTCATGGTTGCCCGGACTGTTGGAATCGAAACCGTGCAGATAAATAATCATGACACTCCTCAGCGTTGTGCGCGCCGGGAGCAGAGACTACTTCCCTGACGCTTTGTGTTCCAGCCAGCGCGCCTGCAGGTTGCTCAGCTGCTGCGCGTTCTGCTTCCAGCGCGTGCTCTGCTGCAGGTTCTGGCGGGTGAAGGTTCCCCGATGGTACAGCCGCGGCACGCGCTCGGCGCCGATCGCGATCAAATTATCCAGCACGCTGATCGCCCCTTCGCGATGGTTGCAGACCAGGATCATGTCGCATCCGGCCGACAGCGACTGCTGCGCGCGCTCGGCATAGCTGCCCATAATCGCGGCACCTTCCATCGACAGATCGTCAGAGAAGATGACGCCGTCAAAGCCCAGCTCTTGACGCAGTACCTTCTTCAGCCAGTAAGGCGAACCGCTGGCGGGCAGTGGATCGACTTCAGTATAGATAACGTGCGCCGGCATGACCGCATCCAGCGCGCCTTCGTCGAACAGTGCCTGGAAAATCGCCATATCGTGACGACGCAGGGTTTCCAGATCGCGCGGATCGCGCGGCGTCTCTTTGTGCGAGTCGGCGCTGACCGCGCCGTGCCCCGGGAAGTGCTTGCCGGTGGTTTTCATGCCGGCTTCATGCATGCCGGCGATAAAGCGGCGCGCCATCGCCAGCGCAATTTGCGGATCCTCATGGAACGAGCGATCGCCGATCGCCGCGCTGATATGGCCCAGATCCAGCACCGGCGCGAAGCTGATGTCGATATCCATGGCGATCATCTCCGCCGCCATCTGCCAGCCCGCCTGCTGCGCCAGCTCGCCGCCGGTTTCCGCATCGTGCAGCGCCGCGAAAGACTGCATCGCGGGCAAGGTGGTGAAGCCGTCGCGGAAGCGCTGCACGCGTCCGCCCTCCTGATCGACCGCCACCACCAGCCGCGTGCGCGACGCGCTGCGGATCTGGCGCACCAGCTCGGCAAGCTGCGCCGGATCGTGGTAGTTGCGCGCAAAGAGGATCACGCCGCCGACCGTGGGATGCTGCAGCATCTCGCGCTCTTCGGCATCCAGTTCAAAACTTTCGACATCCAGCATCAGCGGGCCGGGAAGTTGTGTCGTCATAATCTGTTCCTGGCGCGGCGTTCTCGCCGCGCGTATTAAATGTATTGCCAGCTCTGCCGCGCCAGCTGGCGCAGTTCCGCATCCTCGCTCTGCTCGGCGCGCAGCTGATACCAGCTCGCCATCAGCAGTCGCAGCCAGGGCTGCCAGCGCGTCACCTGCCGCGCCAGCGTCGCGGGCGGCAGATGTGCCGCCCGGGCATAGGCGGCCAGCCAGCGATCCGCATGGGCGGGATCGGCGGCGCACAGCGCAGCCAGCTCTAACGCCACGTCGCCATCGGCGGCGTACTCCCAGTCGATCAGGTGCAGCCCTTCCCCGTCTGCAATCAGGTTGCCGGCGTGGACATCCATATGCAGCGGCGCCAGCCGCAGCGGCGCGGGTTCGCCCACGCGCGCCAGCCGACGCAGGGCGCGCTGCCAGCCAGGGTGCCGCTGGCGGCACAGCTGCCAGTAGCGCCACAGCAGCGGCAGCAGCAGCAGGCGATAGCCGGTAGGCGGCTGCTGATGCAGCCGCAGCAGCAGGGTCACCACCTCGTCACGCCGCTGCTGAAACGCCTGCGGCGAGAGCGGCTCACCCGCGCGCCACGGCAGCAGCAATAGCTGCGCGTCGCCTGGCAGCGGGCGCGGCGTCAGGCCGCTGGGATGCAGTTTACGCAGCAGGCGGGCTTCGCGCTGGCGATCGACAAAGGGGATCGCCGGCTGTGGCGCAGGGCGCGCAATAAACGCGCCCCGCTCGCTTTCCAGTTTGCTGCTGTGGCCGGTCAGCCCCTGCAGCGGCGTCAGCCTGCCCGCCGCGACGCCCGGCAGTCGTGCTTCGATACGCGCCAGCAGCAAGGGATCAATTCTGGGCGACACCTTTGCCTGACCAGACGATTTCGCCGGTCTGCACCAGCATCAGCTGCATTTGCAGCGTCGGGGTCTTCACATCGCCCTGCGCCGTGCTGTAGAGCACATACTGCGCGTTGAGCGTGCGGGCCAGGCCAATCGCCTTGCTGCGCGAGTTCAGGCTATCGTCCGGCGACAGGCCCAGCGTCTGCTTGGCCTGCGCCAGCTGATCGTTGGTTACCAGCGTAAACTTGCCGTTGTTGGCCAGCGCGTTCTGAATCGCATCGGTGGCTTTTTCGCCCTGCAGCGCGCCGTTGGTGCTGTTTTTAATGCGATCCACCATCAGCACGCTGCCCGGCGTGACGCCGTTGGCGGAGCGCAGCATCTGCGCCACCAGCGGCTGCACGCTGGCGTCCCAGTTAATGGTTTTCAGCTTCGGCGGCTGCGGCACCGGCTGCGTTGGCTCCGGTACAGGCTCCGGCTGCGGAACGGGCTGTGGCTGCGTCGGTTCGGCAGGCTGCGTCGGTTCAACGGGGGCGGGCTGCTGCTGCTTAATTACGCAGCCGGAAAGAATGAGCGCCATCAGAAGCGCTCCGGAACGAGGGAGTCGGCGAATCACGTAACAGTCCTCAGAGATAAAGGTAGAGACGAACCTTGCTGGCCGTCAGGTTGCCCATTTGGGAAGCGGCAACAATGCTGCCGTGTGCCGGAACGGTGACCCGCTGCGCCGGTTCGCCCGGCGTAATTTCCAGTCCTTTGTCGTCGTACCAGTAATAACGATAGTGGATCACCACCGGCGTTTCGCGCTGATTATAGAGCACGCTGCGCGCGCGCTGCTGCCCATCCTGCTCGTCGATTACCGGCTCGTCGGTAATGATGCCGGCAGAGAGCACAGAGGACTCCATTACCAGCGACTGCGACGTGTCGATCATCGGTTTATCGCTGCTGCAGCCTGCCAGAGTCAGCAGGAGCGGCAAGCCTGTCAGCCATTGACGCATAACTCGCTTCCGTATGGAAAATCAGTCGGCCAGCATTGGACCCAGCGGACGACCGCCGAGTAAATGCATATGAATGTGGTACACCTCCTGACCGCCATGACGATTGCAGTTAACGATCAGGCGGTAGCCGTCTTGATCGATGCCTTCGGCGCGCGCGACTTTGGCGGCGACGGTGAACAGGCGGCCCAGCGCCTGCTCGTGGGCGGGCAGCGCGTCGTTAGCGGTCGGGATTAATACGTTAGGGACAATCAAAATATGGGTCGGCGCTTTGGGAGAGATATCGCGAAACGCAGTGACCAGCTCATCCTGATACACCACGTCGGCGGGGATTTCGCGACGGATGATTTTACTGAAAATAGTTTCTTCAGCCATGGTGCAATTCCTTAAGCCTGATTGACAGTGAATCAGTATGCGTGAGGAATTTGTTTTCTTTCAAGCTCAGTACCACTTTTCCCCGATTAACTGCCTGCCTTTGCGCCATTTTTCACCGCTTCTTTTTCCTGTGCGCCGCTTCGCACATTCCCGCCGTGGGCGCAGTTAAAATGAAACAGTGTTTCATAAATTAGAAACACGCCGCCCTTTTCTTTGCGTTACTGCCAGCCAGAAGCGACGCCTGGCGTAATTGCGAAGGTTTGCCCCGCGCTGCGGCTCTACTTTCTATTTATTCCGAGTGTGTGGTCCGGATAACAAGGGATGTAATGACTATGGCTAAACAGGAGCATCCGTATGCGCTCACGTAAAATTGGTTTTGGCCACTATCTGGCTTACGGCTCCGGGGATTTTCTCGGCGCAGGCACCACGGCGCTTACCGCTGCCTGGCTGCTCTATTTTTATACTACCTTCTGCGGTCTGACGCCTATTGAAGCGACCTTTATCTTCGCCGCCGCGCGCGTGCTGGACGCGGTAGTCAGCCCGCTGATGGGCTTTCTCACCGATAACTTCGGCTCGACCTGGCTGGGCAAGCGCTTCGGCCGCCGCAAATTCTTTATTCTGCTCGGCATTCCCTGCGTCTTTAGCTATAGCCTGATGTGGATCGGCGATATGAGCTTCTGGTGGTATCTCGCCACCTACCTGCTGTTCGATATTGTCTACACCATGATTCTGGTGCCCTATGAAACCCTGGTGCCGGAAATGACCGACGATTTTAAACAGAAAACCCGCTTCTCCGGCGCGCGTATCGCGCTGGCGCAGCTGTCGGCGATCCTCGCCGCCTTCCTGCCGGGCATCTTGATCGGCGCGCTGGGCAAAGATAATCCGCTCTCGTTTTTCTATGCCAGCCTGGTGTTTTCCATGATCTGCGCGCTGGTGCTGACGCTGGTCTGGTTCTTTACCTGGGAGCGCGATCCCGGCGATTTCTCCGCAGAGTCGCGCCGCGCCGAAGAGGAGAAGCGGCAGCTCTCTCTGATGCAGAGCCTGAAGCGTCTCTATGTTGAGCTCGCCTCGACGCTGCGCATCCGCATTTTCCGTCAGCATCTTGGCATGTATCTGGGCGGCTATATTGCACAGGATGTCTTTAACGCCGTCTTTACCTGGTATGTGGTGTTCGTGCTGATGCAGAGCGCGCAGGTCGCCTCAAACCTGATGGGCACCATGGCGCTGCTGCAGTTTATCGCCGTGATGGGCATGATCCCGCTCTGCATCCGTATGGGGCCAGCGCCCGCCTACCGCCTGGTGGTCACGCTGTTCGGCATCGCCGCCCTCTCCTACGCCGGCCTCTGGTATGCGGGCATGAGCGACAGCTTTTCACTGCTGCTGCTGATTTCGGCGCTGGCGGGTCTGGGACGCGGCGGCATCAACTATGTACCCTGGAATATCTACACCTACATCGCTGACGTGGATGAGGTGATTACCGGCCAGCGCCGCGAGGGGATTTTTGCCGGCATTATGACTCTGACCCGCAAAGCCTCCCAGGCGGGCGCGGTGATGCTGGTCGGCATCGTGCTGCAGCTCTCCGGCTTCGTCTCGGGTCAGGCGACCCAGGCGCCGGGCGTCAGCCATACCATTCTCGGCATCCTCAGCCTCGGCACCCTGTGCGTGCTGGTCTGCGGCTTCCTGGTTTCGCTGCGCTTTAA
This sequence comes from Pantoea sp. ACRSC, assembly GCF_022346785.1. NCBI lineage: Bacteria > Pseudomonadati > Pseudomonadota > Gammaproteobacteria > Enterobacterales > Erwiniaceae > Pantoea > Pantoea sp. ACRSC. Next base: position 620,643 of record NZ_JAKRNN010000001.1, on the reverse strand, counting down.
GCTCAATCTGCAGACCCACACCGTGCTGCGCGAAGAGACGCTGAAGATACGCGAGGCTGACCGCGTCCTGCCGGAGCGCATCACGCCTGAAGCGCGCGATATCGTCGAGACCCTGGCCGGGATGCCCTATGAGAATCTGTGGGGCAACAACAACATCGGCTTCCTTAACCGTCATAAACCGGCCGCGCCGCCGCTAACCGCCGCGCGTCCGCTCGCTTCTCCCCTGACTACCACCTTGAAACGATAGGAATGAACCATGACTGTATTTCCTGTGAAACAGAGTGCGCTTTTGTGCCAACCCGAATTTCTGCTGCCGCGCCGGGAGCTGCTGCAACTGATTCACAAGCTGACGCAAAACCTGGTGAATATTACCGACGAGACGGGAGAGTTTTTGCTGCGCCTCGACGACGGACGCGTGATTGATACCAAAGGCTGGGCGGGCTGGGAGTGGACCCACGGCATCGGTCTCTACGGTATGCTGCACTATTATCAGCAAACCGGCGATCGGCAGACGCTAAGCATTATTGACGACTGGTTCGCCGCGCGCCTTGCGGAAGGCACCCCAACCAAAAACGTAAATACCGTGGCGCCCTTCCTGACGCTCGCCTGGCGCTACGAAGAGACGGGCAACCCCGCCTGGCGGCCGGTGCTGGAGCGCTGGGCGGAGTGGGTAATGTATGAGATGCCGCGCACCGAGCAGGGTGGCCTGCAGCATATCGTCTACAACAATGAAAACCACCAGCAGCTCTGGGACGATACGCTGATGATGAGCGTTATGGCGCTGGCAAAAATCGGCCAGCTGCTCAATCGTCAAGAGTTTATCGAGGAGGCGAGCTATCAGTTCCTGCTGCATACGCAATATCTGATGGATCGCCAGACCGGCCTCTGGTTTCACGGCTGGAGCTTCGAGGGGCGCCATAATTTCGCCAGTGCGCGCTGGGCGCGCGGCAACAGCTGGCTCACTATCGCGATCCCCGACTTCCTGGAGATGATGAACTGGCCGGAACAGCATGCGACGCGGCGCTTCCTGTTGCAGGTGCTGGAGAGCCAGGTGAAAGCGCTGCGCGCCTGCCAGCATCCGAGCGGCCTGTGGCACACGCTGCTGGACGATCCCGACAGCTATCTGGAGGCGTCGGCGACCGCGGGCTTCGCCTACGGCATTATCAAGGCGGTGCGCAAGCGCTACCTTAGCGCGGACTATCTGCCCACCGGGCTAAACGCGCTGCGCGGCGTAATCGCCAACATCGACGAAGAGGGCGAGCTGAAGCAGGTTTCGTTCGGCACCGCGATGGGCAGCGATCTCGACTACTACCGCAACGTGCCGCTCACCTCGATGCCTTACGGTCAGGCGATGGCGCTGCTCTGCCTGACGGAGTACCTGCGCGTCTATCTCTGAGCGCCGCGCGCAGACAGCTAAAAAAAAGCCCCGCTTATGCGGGGCTTTATCTTTATTACGCTTTACATGCTGCGGATGTAGTCATCCATATCGGTTTTCAGGTTATCGGACTTGGTGCCGAAAATCGCCTGAACCCCTGAGCCTGCCACCACTACGCCACGGGCGCCGAGGTTTTTCAGCTCGTTTTGGTCAACCTTGCTGACGTCCGCCACGCTGACGCGCAGACGGGTAATGCAGGCATCCAGGTTCGTGATGTTCTCTTTGCCGCCGAAAGCGGAAACCAGCTTGCCCGCCATCTCGCTGCCGGTTGCTGAAGAGGACTCGGTGGTGACATCTTCACGGCCAGGCGTTTTCAGGTTCAGCTTGACGATCAGCACGCGGAAAATGGTGTAGTAAACCAGACCGTAGATAATGCCTACAACCGGGAACAGCCAGATTTTGCTGCTGTTGCCGCTCAGCACGATAAAGTCGATCAGGCCGTGCGAGAAGCTGGTGCCGTCACGCATGCCGAGCAGGATACAGATCGGGAACGCCAGACCGGCCAGGATTGCGTGGATCACATAGAGGATCGGCGCAACGAACATAAATGAGAATTCGATCGGCTCGGTGATACCGGTCAGGAACGCAGTCAGCGCGGCGGAGATCATGATGCCGCCCACTTTGGCGCGGTTTTCAGGCTTCGCCGAATGCCAGATGGCGATTGCCGCCGCCGGCAGGCCGTACATTTTGAACAGGAAGCCGCCAGAGAGTTTGCCCGCGGTCGGGTCGCCCGCCATATAGCGCGGAATATCGCCGTGGAACACCTGACCCGCCGCATTGGTGAACTCACCAATCTGCATCTGGAAAGGTACGTTCCAGATATGGTGCAGGCCGAAAGGCACCAGCGCACGTTCAACGACGCCGTAGATACCGAACGCAACAACCGGGTTCTGGTAGGCCGCCCACTGTGAAAACTCCTGAATCGCCGAGCCAATTGGCGGCCAGATAAAGGAGAGCAGCACGCCCAGCACGATCGCCGCCAGGCCGGAGATGATCGGCACAAAGCGCTTACCGGCGAAGAAGCCCAGATATTCTGGCAGCTTGATACGGTAGAAGCGGTTAAACATATAGGCCGCTATCGCACCGGCAATAATGCCGCCCAGCACGCCGGTATCCGCCAGATGGTGCGCGGCAATCTCTTCAGCGGAGAGATGCAGCACCAGCGGCGCGACCACCGCCATGGTTTTCACCATGATGCCGTAGGCCACCACCGACGCCAGCGCCGAGACGCCGTCGTTGTTGGTAAAGCCGAGCGCCACGCCGATAGCGAAGATAAGCGGCATATTAGCAAACACCGAACCACCCGCTTCCGCCATGACGTGGGAAACGACGGCCGGTAGCCAGCTAAAGTTTGCCGAACCAACACCTAATAAAATGCCGGCGATCGGCAGAACCGATACCGGCAGCATGAGCGATTTACCGACCTTTTGCAGGTTCGCAAATGCGTTCTTGAACATAGCCTGAAGCTCCTGAGTATGAGTGCGATTTTGCGCTATGCGCTGGGTCGTGGGGGAGGATCCGCAACCCGTTTGACGGTGACCGCCTTTTAATTATTACGAAGGGTAAAATAAATCAGCTGGCGTTACTTTGATGACTATCACGTTTCCTGAATCGGCCGGGCCGGATATCAGTATATTCTGACTGACAGCGCGCCTTTTGACCCCATAAAAAGGTCGCCCTGCGGTAAAAAACAGGGCGATCCGTCGGTGTTACCGAATTATTACAGGCTTTGAAATAAAACCTTAACCGCCGAGACGGCTCATGGGTACCTTGAATAGCGTCGAAAAGTTTTGCGTAGTGGTCGCGGCCAGCGTCTCGATATCGACCCCCTTCAGCACCGCGAGATACTCCGCTACGTCGCGCGTATAGGCCGGCTGGTTCTCTTTGCCGCGGTACGGCACCGGTGCCAGATAGGGCGAGTCGGTCTCCACCAGCATGCGATCCAGCGGCACATAGCGCGCCGCTTCGCGCAGCTGTTCGGCATTGCGGAAGGTGACGATGCCGGAAAAAGAGATATAAAAGCCCATATCCAGCAGCTTCGCCGCCGTCGCCTGATCTTCAGTAAAGCAGTGCAGTACACCGCCGCAGCGCTCTACCTGCTCTTCGCGCAGAATCGCCAGCGTATCGTCACGCGCGTCGCGGGTATGGACGATAATCGGCTTGTTCAGCGCGATGCCGGTGCGAATATGCTCGCGGAACGACGCCTGCTGCTGCGCCATGGTTTCCTGTTGATAATAGTAGTCAAGGCCGGTTTCGCCCAGCGCCACCACGCGCGGATCGGCGGCCAGACGACGAAACTCCTCGACGTCGTACGGCTCTTCCTGGTTCAGCGGGTGTACGCCGACCGAAAGCGCGATATTTTCTCGCTCGCCCACCAGCGCCTTCAGGGTATGAAAACCGGGCAGCGTTGTGGCGATGGCCAGCATAAATTTCACGTCGCGCGCGGCGGCTTTGGCAAGCACATCGTCGAGATCGCGATGGTGCTTTTCATAGTCCAGGCCATCAAGATGGCAGTGTGAATCAACAATAAACATAAGGTGTCTCTTTAAATCGTTAAGCGACTACGCCGGGCTTGCGTTTATCCGCCCAGCTAAGAAGTCGGTCGGTTAACAGCAGTTCGCGGTTAACGGCGGCCACGTGCAGCAGCTCTTCCCGGCACTGCATCCACTCGCGTGCGCTCTCATCCAGCGCGCGAGCAGAAAAGGTCTCTGCCAGCAGCGCGACCACATCCTCACGGTCGGGGTTGCTCAGCCAGCGCGCGGCGCCCTGCTGCCACTTAATGGCATCCACCAGCAGCGCCATCAGCCAGCTGATACGCGCGGCGACATCCTCGGCATTAAGCAGCGGCAGCAGCAGTAAAATATCCTGCCGCAGCGCGGCAGGCAGCCCGTCACACAGGCTCTGGCGCGCCTGCCAGCGCGCTGGCTCCAGCAGCCTTAGCGCCGCCGCCGGGGCACCGCCGCTAAGGCGCAGCGCGGTTTGCAGCGCGGCGGGCGCGTGCGACTGCTGCTTGCCCAGCCACTGCAGGCTCTGCGCCTCGTCCGGCGGCGTCAGCGAGAGCGCCATACAGCGGCTGCGCAGCGTGGCCAGCAGCCGGGACGACTCGCGACAGCCTAAAAAGAACCAGCTGTTGGCGGGCGGCTCTTCCAGGGTTTTCAACAGCGCGTTAGCCGCCGATTCGCTGAGCTGCGCGGCATCGGGCAGCCAGACCACTTTTGCGCCCCCCTGCTGGGCGAAATGGTAGAGCTTTTCGGTCACCTGGCGCACCGCGTCGATACCCAGGGTGCTTTTGCCCTTTTCCGCCTCCAGCCGGTACCAGTCGGGATGGGTCTGCGCCTGCATCAGCTGGCAGCCGTGGCACTGGCCGCAGCTTTTTAGCCCATCCTTCTGCTGACACATCAGCCAGCGGCTGACGCCCCATACCAGCGCCTCCTCGCCCATGCCGTCAATCGCCTGGATCAGCAGCGCGTGATGCGCGCGTCCCGCCTGATGCTGGCCGATGATGTAGCGGTAAGGCTGATTCAGCCAGGGATACCAGTTCATGCCTGCTGATCCAGCCAGCGCGTCAGGGTCGCTTTGATCGCCTGGGTGACGCTCTCGAGCGGCTGCGTCGCATCCACCGTCAGGATGCTCTTGTCTTCAGCCGCCAGCGCCAGATAGCGCGCACGCGTGCGCTCGAAAAAGCGCAGCGACTCCTGCTCGATGCGATCCAGCGCGCCGCGCGCGCGGGCGCGCTGCAGGCCGATTTCCGGCGTGACGTCGAGATAGAGCTGAAGATCGGGACGGAAATCCCCCAGCACCGCATCGCGCAGGGTGCGCATCAGGGCGGCGTCCAGCCCCCGTCCGCCGCCCTGATAGGCCTGCGAAGAGAGATCGTGCCGGTCGCCAATAACCCAGGCGCCGCGCGCCAGCGCGGGCTTAATCACGGTATCCACCAGCTGAACGCGGGCGGCGTAGAGCATCAGCAGCTCGGCTTTGTCCGTGACCTGCTCGCCTTCGATCCCCTGCTTCACCAGTACGCGCAGCTGCTCGGCCAGCGGCGTGCCGCCCGGCTCGCGCGTAAAGACGATATCCTGAACGCCCCGTTCGCGCAGCGCGGCGACGACCGCCTCGCGCGCGGTGGTTTTTCCGGCGCCTTCCAGGCCTTCAATGACAATAAACTTACTTTTCATCTTTTTCCTTTAGCGTTTGCCGGTAAGCCTGTACTGCCTGGTTATGACTGGCAAGGTTGGTGGTAAAGGTATGGCCGCCCTTGCCGTCGGCGACAAAATAGAGGTAATCCGTTTTTTCCGGGTGCGCGGCCGCTTCCAGCGAGGCTTTGCTCGGCACGGCGATCGGGCCAGGCGGCAAGCCGTTTATGGTATAGGTATTGTAATCGGTCGGCGTCTCAAGGTCTTTACGGGTTAGCGTGCCGGTGTACCTGTCGCCCATGCCGTAAATCACTGTCGGATCGGTTTGCAGCTTCATACCGGTGCGCAGGCGATTGATAAATACCGACGCGACGCGCGCGCGCTCGGTGCTGACGGCGGTCTCTTTTTCAATGACCGACGCCATGGTCACCATCTCCAGCGGATTTTTATAGGGCAGATCCGCCATGCGCTTTTGCCAGATTTGGTCCACCAGCGCCGTCATGCGGAGGTGTGCGCGCTGCAGCAGCGCGATGTCGCTGGTGTTGGCGGTATAGAGATAAGTGTCCGGGTAGAAGCTGCCTTCCAGCGCCAGCGGATCGATGTTCAGCGTTTTCGCCAGCGTCGCGAACTGATCATCCTTTAGCGTGTGTTTGATATAGGGGGCGGCGCGCAGCTCGGCGAGCCAGTCGCGCAGGCGCTGCCCCTCAACCAGCCGCAGCGGGAACTGCGCCTCTTTGCCGCTGGCGAGCAGCTGCAGCAGCGCGCGCACCGTCATCCCCTTCTGTAGCCGATAGGTGCCCGCTTTAAAGCGCGCCAGATCCGGCTCCAGCTTCAGCAGCGGGCCGAACCAGACACTCTGTGGGATCAGGTGCTGGCTCTCCAGCTGCGCCTCCAGCGCCACCCGCCCGGTGCCCGCTGGCAAGGTATAGATCGTTTCCTGGTCAATGGTTAACGGCGTCGCGGCGAAGCGCTGGATTTGCCAGTAGCTAAACGCCGCCGCAAGGGCCAGAATCGCCGCGATAACGACGAAGATTTTTTTTGTTCGACTCATTTTGCTTCCATTAAATTGCAGCGCTCCTGAAACCAGCGGTAGAGCGTGCGCTCGCTGTATTCTCTGTCGTCCAGCTGCCGCACCGGCAAAACCGGCATCAGGGCATTGCAGATCACGATTTCGTCGGCCGCCAGCAGCTGAGACGCTTCGCAGCGCACCACCTCGCAATGCAGGCCGGCGGCGGCCATCTGCGCCATCAGATAACGCCGCATCACGCCGTCGACCCCAGCGTGCGTCAGATCAGGGGTAAAAACGCGTTCGCCCTGCCGCCAGAATAAATTGGCCGCACAGCATTCCACCACGTAGCCAGCAGTGTCAAGCACCAGCGCCTCGTCGGCGTCGCTCCGCTCGAGATGCGCACGGATCATCACCTGCTCCAGACGATTCAGGTGTTTGATGCCCGCCAGCAGCGGGCTCTGCGCCAGCCGCACCGGGCTGCTCTGCAGCCTGACGCCCTGCGTGTGCAGCGTCTGATAGTGATGCGGCCAGGGCGCAACCGAGACGATGCGCGTAGCGCCGCTGCCGCCTTTGCGGCTGTAGCCGCGGCCGCCAGAGCCGGCGCTAAGGATAACTTTTACCACCGCCTGCGCGTGCGGCTGCGCGGCTGCGCGCATCTCCGCTTCCAGCCTGCCCCAGTCGACGTCGGGTATCAGCAGGCGTTCGCATCCCTCACGCAGACGGCGCAGGTGCGCCTCCAGCAGCTGGATGCGGCCGTTATGCACCGCCGCCGTGGTAAAGCAGCCGTCGCCAAATTGCGTTGCGCGATCCGTGGCGGGCAAGCTGAGCTGCTCCGCTCCGTTTATCCACATAAGGCTCTCCCGTCAAGAAAAGCGCTATGGTAGCGCGTTGTGGTGTGATAATCCGTTTCAGAGCCTTTCCAGATAGAAAAAAGGCCCGCATTTGCGAGCCTTTTGCCAGAACGTGAATCGTCAGATTTTACGGAAAATCAGCGAGCCGTTAGTGCCGCCGAAGCCGAAGGAGTTACACAGGGTGTACTCCAGACCGCTAACCTGACGCGCCGTGTGGGGCACGAAGTCAAGATCGCAGCCCTCATCCGGATTATCCAGGTTGATGGTCGGCGGGATCGCCTGGTCGCGCAGCGCCAGAATCGAGTAGATAGATTCTACCGCGCCCGCCGCGCCCAGCAGGTGGCCGGTCATCGATTTGGTCGAGCTGACCATAACCGTTTTCGCTACAGCGCCGAAAATGGTTTTCACCGCCTGCGCTTCCGCTTTGTCACCCGCCGGCGTAGAGGTGCCGTGCGCGTTGACGTAGCCGATCTGCTCTGCCGACAGCTGCGCGTCGCGCAGCGCGTTTTCCATCGCCAGCGCGGCGCCAGCGCCGTTTTCCGGCGGTGACGTCATGTGGTAAGCATCGCTGCTCATGCCGAAACCGACGATTTCCGCATAGATTTTCGCGCCGCGTTTTTTCGCGTGCTCATACTCTTCCAGCACGATAATGCCCGCGCCGTCGCCCAGTACGAAGCCGTCACGATCTTTATCCCACGGACGGCTTGCCGCCTGCGGGTTGTCGTTGCGGGTAGAGAGCGCACGCGCCGCGCCGAAACCACCAACGCCCAGCGGGGTGCTGGCTTTCTCAGCGCCGCCCGCCAGCATCACGTCAGCATCGTTATAGGCGATGATACGCGCCGCATGACCGATGTTGTGCACGCCAGACGTACAGGCGGTAGCGATGGAGATGCTGGGACCTTTCATACCGTACATAATCGTCAAATGGCCGGCGATCATGTTTACGATGGTGGAAGGTACAAAGAACGGGCTGATTTTACGCGGGCCGCCATTGACCAGCGAGGTATGGTTCTCTTCGATCAGACCCAGTCCGCCGATGCCGGAACCAATTGCCGCACCGATGCGTCCAGCGTTTTCTTCGGTCACAACCAGACCCGAATCCTGCATAGCCTGCACGCCGGCAACAATGCCGTATTGGATGAAGTCATCCATCTTGCGCTGATCTTTGCGCGAGATGATTTCATCACAATTGAAATCTCTTACGATGCCAGCAAAACGGGTTGCGTAGGCACTCGTATCAAAATGGTCGATCAGGTTAATGCCGCTCTGACCGGCAAGGAGAGCACTCCAGGTAGACTCTACGGTTTTGCCGACAGGAGACAACATGCCAAGACCGGTCACAACTACACGACGCTTAGACACGTTCGTCCTCCAGGGAGGGGGAATAAAAACTCTAAGGAAATAATATAAAACTCAGGCGGTCGAGTGACCGCCTGAAGATATTCATTAGCCTTGGTGGCTATTGATGTAGTCGATCGCTGCCTGAACGGTAGTGATTTTCTCAGCTTCTTCGTCTGGAATTTCAGTATCAAACTCTTCTTCCAGAGCCATTACCAGCTCAACGGTGTCAAGAGAATCAGCACCCAGGTCTTCAACGAAAGATGCAGAGTTTGTTACTTCGTCCTCTTTCACACCCAGCTGCTCAGCAATGATTTTCTTAACGCGTTGTTCGATATCGCTCATACTATTTAATTTCCTATCAAAACTCGCTTTCGCGATGGTTTTCGTAGTGTATAAAATGTTGAAAAAGATGCAACAAAATCCCGGCTGGTCGAACCACGATTTTACGCTATTTTGCGGTTTTTACCGCAAATAATGCAAATGATTTCGTGAATATCAGACCATGTACATGCCGCCATTGACGTGCAGCGTCTCACCCGTGATGTAGGCTGCTTCGTCAGAGGCTAAGAATGCAACAGCATTGGCGATTTCCTGCGCGTCGCCTAAACGACCTGCAGGAACCTGCGTCAAAATGCCGGAACGTTGATCTTCGCTCAGTGCACGCGTCATGTCCGTCTCAATAAAGCCCGGAGCCACGACGTTTACGGTAATGCCACGTGACGCAACTTCGCGCGCCAGTGATTTGCTAAAGCCAATCAAACCCGCCTTGGCTGCTGCGTAGTTTGCCTGGCCCGCGTTGCCCATGGTGCCAACAACGGAACCGATGGTAATGATACGACCCACACGTTTTTTCATCATGGCGCGCAAAACCGCCTTCGACAGACGGAAGACCGACGTCAGGTTGGTATCAAGAATATCCGCCCATTCGTCATCTTTCATGCGCATCAACAGATTGTCACGCGTAATGCCTGCATTATTGACCAAAATGTCTACTTCGCCAAATTCTGCGCGAACCTTCTCCAGCACGCTGTCGATCGATGCGGGATCGGTCACATTCAGCAGCAGACCTTTGCCGTTATCGCCGAGGTAAGCGCTGATGGCGTCTGCGCCGCTTTCGCTTGTCGCGGTGCCGATAACTTTAGCGCCGCGCGCGACCAGCGTTTCAGCGATCGCACGGCCGATGCCACGGCTCGCGCCTGTTACCAGCGCAACTTTACCTTCAAAGCTCATGTTTATCCTCTTATTCCTGTTCAAGTGCTGCAGAAAGCGACGTCGGGTCGTTAACCGCGGCGGCCGTCAGGCTGTCCACAATGCGTTTGGTCAGACCCGTCAGCACTTTGCCCGGCCCCATCTCCAGCAGTTGGGTAACGCCCTGCGACGCCATAAACTCGACGCTCTCGGTCCAGCGAACCGGGCTATAGAGCTGGCGCACCAGCGCGTGACGGATGGCCGCCGCGTCGCTTTCGCATTTTACGTCAACGTTGTTCACCACCGGAACGGACGGCGCGTTGAACGCAATCTCTTCCAGCGCTACCGCCAGCTTGTCTGCGGCAGGCTTCATCAGCGCGCAGTGCGACGGCACGCTGACCGGCAGCGGCAGCGCGCGCTTGGCACCCGCCGCTTTGCAGGCTGCGCCCGCGCGTTCAACCGCTTCTTTATTCCCGGCGATGACCACCTGGCCCGGCGAGTTAAAGTTGACCGGCGAGACCACCTGGCCCTGCGCGCTCTCTTCACATGCTTTGCGGATCGCGGCGTCGTCCAGACCGATAATCGCCTGCATTGCGCCGGTGCCTTCCGGCACCGCTTCCTGCATCAGCTTGCCGCGCAGCTCCACCAGTTTAATGGCGTCGGCGAAATCAAGCACGCCAGCGCAAACCAGCGCGGAGTATTCGCCAAGGCTATGGCCAGCCATCAGGGTCGGCTGTTTGCCGCCCTGCTGCTGCCAGACGCGATAGATAGCGACCGACGCGGCCAGCAGCGCAGGCTGCGTCTGCCAGGTTTTGTTCAGCTCGTCGGCCGGCCCGTTACTCACCAGCTGCCACAGATCGTATCCCAGCGCGTCAGACGCTTCGCGGAAGGTAGCTTCCACCTGCGGATAGGTTGCAGCCAGCTCAGCCAGCATACCAACGGTCTGTGAGCCCTGACCGGGGAAAACAAATGCAAATTGCGTCATTTTCAGTTCCTGTGAATCAAAAGCGAACCAGCGCAGAACCCCAGGTGAAACCACCACCAAAGGCTTCCAGCAGAATCAGTTGTCCGGGTTTGATACGGCCGTCGCGCACCGCTTCATCGAGCGCGCTGGGCACCGAGGCCGCCGAGGTATTGCCGTGACGGTCCAGCGTGACCACCACTTTATCCATGCCCATACCGAGTTTTTTCGCCGTGGCGCTGATGATGCGCAGGTTAGCCTGATGCGGCACCAGCCAGTCGAGCATTTCGCGATCGAGATTATTAGCCTGCAGGGTTTCGTCAACGATGTGCGCCAGTTCGGTTACGGCGACCTTGAATACTTCGTTGCCGGCCATGGTGAGATAGGCGGGTTCATCCTGCTGGGCGCGATTCTGGTAAGGCAGCGTCAGCAGCTGGCCGTAGCGGCCGTCGGCGTGCAGATGGGTAGAAATGATGCCCTGCTCTTCGCTCGCGCCCAGTACTACTGCGCCTGCGCCATCACCAAACAGGATGATGGTGCCGCGATCGTTGGGATCGAGGGTACGCGCCAGCACGTCGGAGCCAATTACCAGCGCATGTTTGACGGCGCCATTTTTGATGTACTGGTCTGCCACGCTCAGCGCGTAGGTAAAGCCGGCGCAGGCCGCAGCGAGATCGAATGCGGCACAGTCATTAATCCCCAGCATCTGCTGGATCATGCAGGCCGAGCTGGGAAACGCATGGCTGGATGAGGTGGTGGCGACGATAATCAGGCCGATTTCGCTGGCTTCTACGCCCGCCATCTCCAGCGCGCGCTGCGCGGCGGCGAACCCCATGCTGGCCACGGTTTCATCCGGCGCAGCAATGCGGCGCTCGCGGATGCCGGTGCGGGTTACGATCCACTCGTCCGAGGTCTCCACCATTTTTTCCAGATCCGCATTTGAACGCACCTGGCTAGGCAAATAGCTGCCCGTACCGATAATTTTGGTAAACATCTAGGCTTTGTCACTCCTGGCTAATACAGCATCAAGGCGCGCGGCGATTCGTTCGGGAACCTGCCGTCGCACCGCCTGCTCTGCCTGTTCTATCGCCACGGTGAAGGCGCGTTGATTGGCCGCACCATGGCTTTTGATCACTGTTCCGCGCAATCCTAACAGACAAGCGCCATTATACTGGTCGGGGTTGAGATGCCCGAAGCGCTGCGCCAGACGTTTCTGAATCCAGCGCCCCAGCAGCTTCAGCCACCATGACCGTTTTTTCCCCTCCCCTGAAGACTTCAGCAGGGAAAGGAACATTCTCACCACGCCTTCCATAGTTTTCAGCGTGACGTTGCCGACGAATCCGTCACACACCAGCACATCTGTCTTGCCGGTAAGCAGGTCGTTGCCTTCCAGGTAACCAATATAGTTAATCTGCCCGGACGCCTTTAGCATGCTGGCGGCGGCGCGTATGCTCTCGAGCCCTTTGGTCTCTTCCTGACCAATATTGAGCAGCGCGACGCGCGGGTTGGCGATCGCTAATACCTCTTCCGCCATCACCGCGCCCATTACGGCAAACTGCACCAGCATATCGCTATCGGAGTCCACGTTAGCGCCTAAATCGAGCACTACCGTTTTACCGCGCTGCTGATGTGGCAGCACGGTCATCAACGCCGGGCGCTCAATGCCGTCCAGCGGTTTTATCATTAATTTCGCCAGCCCCATCAGGGCGCCGGTATTGCCGGCACTGATACAGGCCTGTGCGCGCCCCTCTTTCACCAGCTCCAGCGCAATGCGCATCGAGCTGCCGCGACTGGCGCGGATGGCCTGAGAGGGCCGTGCATCGCTTGCAATAACTGACTCCGCAGGAATGACCTGCAAACGTCCTGTTAAGGAGGAATCCGCTTTGGCAAGCAATGGAGTGATGTCGTCGGGAATGCCGACCAGAAGAAGATTGAGATGCGAATGAGAGGCCAGTGCCTGCAAAGCTGCAGGCACTGTCACGCAGGGACCGAAATCCCCGCCCATGGCATCAATAGCCAGGGTCAAACGTGTCAAAGTATCACCTTGCTAAGCGCAAGTCTTATTTGGTGATAACCTTGCGACCGCGGTAGTAACCATCCGCAGTGATGTGGTGACGCAGATGCGTTTCGCCAGAAACTTTATCTACAGACAGAGTTGCAGTGGTCAGCGCATCGTGCGAACGACGCATGCCACGCTTAGAACGGGTGGGTTTATTCTGTTGTACGGCCATGGACCTTACTCCTATTACTTACGCTTTAAACTGGCTAATACGGCAAATGGGTTTGGTTTTTCCGCCTCTGCAGGCAATTTGCCAAAGACCATGTCCGCCTCGGACACTTCACAGTGTTCAGAATCATGCACCGGAACGACCGGCAGCGCGAGAATGATTTCATCCTCAATCACCGCCAGCAGATCGACTTCGCCAAAATCATCGACATCGATCGGCTCGTAGGCTTCCGGCAGTGCCTCGGCCTGCTCATCGGTTGAGACAGGACTGAAGCAATAGCTTACGTGGACAGCGTGGGGGAATGTCTGGTTGCAGCGCTGGCAGCGCAATGTAACCTGCACCTCCGCTGTACCTTGCAGTACGGCGAGGCGCTGGCTGTCAACCGCAAACGACATGGTACATTCCACGTCACTGTCCACACTAACAACTGATTCGGCTACGCGCTCCACCTGTTCAGGGGTGTAAACGCCCTGATAATCCAGGCGTTTTTGAGCGGCGCGGACCGGATCCAGCGTCAGGGGTAATTTTACCTTTTGCATAGGGCGCGCATATTAACTTTGTAACGTCATAGAGTCAAAGAAAAAGGCCGTTTCACAGCATCTTTCACCAGTTATTCGCATCCAGTGCGGCGCACAGTTTAAAATGAGTGTCACCAATTCGCCATTACTATTGTGAAAAAATGCCTGTCTCTCTTCTTTTAGCCTCAACCTCGCCTTTTCGCCAGGCGCTGCTGCGTAAACTTGGCCTGCCTTTTATTACCGCTGCGCCAGACGTTGACGAAACGCCCCACGCCGGCGAAGCGGCCGATGCCCTGGTGTCGCGCCTTGCCGTTGCCAAAGCGCAGGCGCTGGCCGCTGACTATCCCGACAGCTGGATTATCGGCTCGGATCAGGTGTGCGTGCTCGACGGCGCGATTACCGGCAAGCCCCATACGCCCGAGCGCGCCTTCGCCCAGCTGCGCCAGGCGAGCGGCAACGCCATCACCTTCTATACCGGGCTGGCGCTTTACCAGCCGCGCAGCGCAACGCTGATGCAGTGCTGCGAACCCTTTGTGGTGCACTTCCGCGATCTCAGCGACCGGGAGATACGCGCCTATATAGAGAAGGAACAGCCTTTGCAGTGCGCCGGGAGTTTTAAAAGCGAGGGACTGGGCATTTGCCTGTTTGAGCGGCTGGAGGGGCGTGACCCAAATACGCTGGTTGGGCTGCCGCTGATTGCGCTCAGCGGCATGTTGCGGGCGGTCGGCATCACTCCCCTGGAGTAACGCCGACAGCGCGTCAGCCTTTTTGCTGACGCAGCGCCTGCAGGCAGCGCTTGAGTTCGTTATCGAGCGGCGCCTCTAGGCGCAGCGTTTCGCCGCTGCCGGGATGGGTAAAGGTCAGCGCGGCGGCGTGCAGGAAGAGACGACGCAGTCCGGTCGCGGCCAGCTGGCTGTCAAACTCGCGCTCGCCGTAGCGATCGTCGAAGGCGATAGGATGACCGGCATGCAGCGTATGCACGCGGATCTGATGGGTGCGCCCGGTGACCGGACTCGCCTTGACCAGGGTGGCGAAGGCGAAGCGCTCTTCTACTTTAAAGCGCGTTTCCGAGGGTTTGCCCTCGCTGCTGACGCGCACCACGCGCTCGCCGCTCTGCAGGATATTCTTCAGCAGCGGCGCCTGTACGCTCTTGAGGTGTGACGGCCAGCTGCCGCGCACCAGCGCCAGATAATCTTTCTGCATGCCCTTTTCGCGCAGCTGCTCATGCAGCGAACGCAGCGCCGACCGCTTCTTGGCAACCAGCAGCAGGCCGGAGGTGTCGCGGTCAAGGCGATGCACCAGCTCAAGGAAGCGCGCCTCGGGACGCAGCGCGCGCAGCCCTTCGATTACGCCGAAGCTCAGCCCGCTGCCGCCGTGTACCGCCGTGCCGGAAGGCTTGTTCAGCACCAGAATATGGTCATCTTCAAAGATGATCGCCTCGGCCAGCGCCGCCACCTTCTCCAGCTTCGGCGACACCGCCTGCTCTTCGCGCTCGGCGACGCGCACCGGCGGAATGCGCACTTCGTCGCCCTCTTCCAGCTTATATTCTGGCTTGATGCGTTTTTTATTCACCCGCACTTCACCTTTGCGCAGGATGCGGTAAATCATACTTTTCGGCACGCCCTTGAGCTGGGTGCGTAAAAAGTTATCGATGCGTTGTCCGGCATTTTCAGCCGAAATGGCGACAAGCTGTACGCCGGGATTCTCTGTTTTCATGGCGGCGATTCTAAATAGTGTCCTGTGATAGCGCCACCCCTTTTTCTGTGCTTAACTCTCCACTTGTCGCGCGATAAAGCGCAGCGTGCGCTGGCTTTTTCAGCAGCCTGCTCATTCGTCCGACATATTAAGGTGTTATGCATCACTAATCTTCATCTGGCGATAAAAGTCGCCTTGCTATATGAAGGTTAGCAATGGAATAATGCCTGAGTTTCTCGCCTGATGCATTTCAGGCCAGAAAAAGAGCTAATTAGTCATTTTGCCGAATGAAACGGGCACGCAGCAATGGCGTAAGACGTGATGTTAATTCAGGCGCTTAGCGGGCTGCGGGTTGCAGCCTGGACGGAAGATTGAAATGCAGGAGTTATCAATTTCTCTCAGGCATTTCAGCGCAACGGCGCTGTTTTTCCTTATGAAAAACAGGCCACCGACGTTATTTGCGCCCCTCGCGCAGTCGACAACCGGGAGGTTGACGTAAGGCACTTAGTCACGGGGCCATCGGTCAGAACTCGTCCAGGGTAACTATGCCCGCAGCTTTATCACTCATGTGAGAATAACGAGTCAGAAACGATGAAAAGAATGTTAATTAATGCAACTCAGCAGGAGGAGTTGCGCGTTGCCCTGGTTGATGGACAGCGCCTGTACGATCTGGATATTGAAAGCCCCGGACACGAACAGAAAAAAGCCAACATCTACAAAGGTAAGATCACCCGCATTGAACCCAGCCTCGAAGCTGCGTTTGTCGATTACGGCGCAGAGCGCCACGGTTTTCTCCCCCTGAAAGAAATCTCCCGCGAATACTTCCCCGCCAGCTACAACTCGCAAGGCCGTCCCAATATTAAAGAGGTGCTGCGCGAAGGTCAGGAAGTGATCGTTCAGATCGATAAAGAAGAGCGCGGCAACAAAGGCGCGGCGCTGACCACCTTTATCTCTCTGGCGGGCAGCTATCTGGTGCTGATGCCGAATAATCCACGCGCAGGCGGCATCTCCCGCCGCATCGAAGGCGACGATCGCACCGAGCTGAAAGAGGCGCTCTCTTCGCTGGAGCTGCCGGACGGTATGGGCCTGATCGTACGCACCGCGGGCGTAGGCAAATCCGCCGACGCGCTGCAGTGGGATCTGAGCTTCCGCCTCAAGCACTGGGAAGCGATTAAAAAAGCCGCTGAAAACCGCCCTGCGCCTTTCCTGATCCATCAGGAAAGCAACGTCATCGTGCGCGCCTTCCGCGACTACCTGCGCCAGGACATCGGCGAAATCCTGATCGACAATCCGAAAGTGCTTGAGCTGGCGCGCCAGCATATCGCCGCGCTCGGCCGTCCCGACTTCAGCAGCAAAATCAAGCTCTATACCGGCGAGATCCCGCTGTTCAGCCATTACCAGATCGAGTCGCAGATTGAGTCCGCCTTCCAGCGCGAAGTGCGCCTGCCGTCGGGCGGCTCTATCGTTATTGACAGCACCGAAGCACTGACCGCCATCGATATCAACTCGGCGCGCGCCACGCGCGGCGGCGATATCGAAGAGACGGCGTTCAACACCAACCTGGAAGCCGCTGATGAGATCGCACGTCAGCTGCGCCTGCGCGACCTGGGCGGTCTGATCGTTATCGACTTTATCGATATGACACCGGTGCGCCACCAGCGCGCGGTGGAGAACCGCCTGCGTGAAGCGGTGCGTCAGGATCGCGCGCGCATTCAGATTAGCCATATTTCGCGCTTCGGCCTGCTGGAGATGTCGCGTCAGCGCCTCAGCCCGTCGCTGGGCGAGTCAAGCCATCACGTCTGTCCGCGCTGTAGCGGCACCGGCACCATCCGTGACAACGAATCGCTGTCGCTGTCGATTCTGCGCCTGATTGAAGAAGAAGCGCTGAAAGACAACACCAAAGAAGTTCACGCTATCGTTCCGGTTCAGATCGCCTCTTACCTGCTGAACGAAAAACGTGAAGCGGTAAATGCGATTGAGAAACGCCAGGGCGGCGTCCGCGCGATTATCGTGCCGGACGATCGCATGGAGACGCCGCACTACTCCGTGCTGCGCGTGCGTAAGGGCGAAGAGACGCAGACCCTCAGCTATCACCTGCCGAAGCTGCATGAAGCCGAAATGGCGATGCCGTCGGAAGAGGAGCACGCCGAGCGCCGTCGTCCTGAGCAGCCTGCACTGGCCGCCTTTGTTATGCCTGACGCGCCGCCGGTGCCGACCGAAACCCCGGCCGAGCAGCCTAAAGCCGCCGAAAAGCAGCCTGACGCTAAACCGGCCGCCGCAGCGCCAGCCGCCGCCAGCGGTACCGGCTTCTTCAGCCGTCTGCTGAAAAAACTGTTCGGCAACGACCAGCCCGCTCCGGCACCAGCCGCAGAAGCGACGCCAGCACCGCAGGCCAGCAGCGAAGCAGGCGACAGCAGCGCCAAAGAAGAGCGCGGCGAGCGTCGCAACAACCGCCGCAACAACAACAACCGTCGTGAGCGTACGCCGCGCAACGGCGACAACCGCGAGCCGCGTGAAAATCGCGAACCGCGCGAAAGCCGTGAGCCGCGTGAAAGCCGTGAGCCGCGTGAAAACCGCGAACCGCGCGCCAGCCGTGAGCCGCGTGAAAACCGCGAGCCGCGCGACAATGATGCGCGTCGCAGCAAGCGCCAGGAGGCGTCACAGAACGAAGCGCGCGAAGAGCGTAGCCCTGTTCTGAGCGACGAAGCGCGCCAGCAGCGCGAAGAGCAGCAGCAGCAGCGCCGCGAACAGCGTGCCGAGCGCCAGCGCCGTCGTCAGGAAGAGAAACGCGCGCAGCAGGAAGCGAGCAAAGCCGTTGAGCCAGCCGTTGCTGATATCGCCGAGACCCCGGAAGCGCAGGATGATGAGCGCGTTCAGGTTATGCCGCGCCGCAAGCCGCGCCAGCTGACGCAGAAAGTGCGTATCGGCGGTGAGAGCGAGCAGCCGGCAGCGGAAGTCGTTGAGACGCAGCCAGAGGCTGTACGCAGCGCGCCGCAGAGCGAAGAGCCAGCACTGGTCGAACAGGATGAGGCAGAAAACCGCGACAACGGCAATATGCCACGCCGCTCGCGCCGTTCGCCGCGCCACCTGCGCGTCAGCGGTCAGCGTCGTCGTCGCTATCGTGATGAGCGTTACCCGAGCGAGTCCGCCATGCCGCTGGCCGCCGCCGCCGCGTCGCCAGAGATGGCCTCCGGCAAAGTCTGGGTACGCTATCCGGTTGCTCAGCCAGCAGAGATGCAGGAACCACAGCAGGATGCGCCGCACAACAGCCAGCAGGAGACCGCAGGCGCTATCGCGCTGCCGGCCGCCGCTGCTGAAGCTGCGCCGTCTGTCGCTGAGGCTGCGCCACAGGTGAATGTGGCTCAGGCAGAGCAGGCAGACGTTGCTAAAGCAGAGCCGGCTGAAAAGCTGCAGCAGGCAGAGGTAGCCGAAGCAGAGCCAGCTGGCGATGTGAAACAGGCTGAGGTTGCTGAAGCACAGCAGGCTGAAAACCAGCAGCAGGCAAATGTGGCTGAAGCACAGCCAGCTGACGCTGTGCAACAGGCTGAACCGCAGGCGGAAACGCCGGTCACGCTGGTGAATACCGATAACACCGCGCCGATTGAGGCGCCGGTCGATCGTCAACCAGCCGTTATCCCGGCCGCTGCCGAAGCTGTCGCGGACGCCATCGCCGGGCAGGCTGTTCCAGCCGCGCCGGTTGCTGAAGAAGCGACGCCAGCCGCCGCCACTGAGATCGCCGCTGAGTCGGCGCACGACGTGACGCCGGAAGCTGAAGCGCAGGTTGAGGAAGTGCTGAACGCGCCGGTTGCGGCGGAGAGCATACCTGAGCCGATCAGCGAGCCGCATGCGCCCGTTCCGGCACGCGACGCCGCGCCGCAGAAGAGTGCGCCGCAGCAAGAAGCCGTCCGCTTTACGCATCACGCCTCCGCGCCGATGACTAAAGCCCCGGCTCCTGCCTGGCAGCCAGAGCCAGCGCGTCACAGCGACTGGGTGCGTTCACCTTTCGCCTTTGAAGGCAAAGGCGCCGCAGGCGGTCACAGCGCGACCCATCAGGCCACCGCTCCGGCGACCCGACCTGAAAGCGCGTAATCACCTGACGCGACTGACAAAAAACCCCGGCTTGCCGGGGTTTTTTATTTCTACGGGCAAAAAAAATCCCACGATACCGGTCAGGGTCGTGGGACAAAAAAGAGCATGTCCGGTTCAGGCATGCTCGAATAGGGTCTTATCAGGCGTTGAGCTGGAACAGCGACATCTTCGACATATCGGTAAAGGTCTTATAAGAGGCCTGTAGCGCCGTCTGCTGCATGGTGTAGCTGGAGATAGCTGAGGTGTAGTCGGTGTCGACCAGGTCGCTCATTTCGCTGCTCAGGATAACGTCGCGATTGCCGCCCTGCCCATCCAGCGCGCTCAGTTCAGAGAGCTGAGTACCGATCTCGGCGCGTACGGTCAGCACGTTGTTCAGCGAGTTGCCGAGGCCGCGGTTGGTTTTATCCATCGCATCCTGGAACGTCTTTTTCGCGGCGTCGTCGGCGTTCGCCTGCGGCGTTTTCAGCGCGGCGATGGCGCTGTCGAGCATATTAAAAATATTGGTTTCGCTGGCGCTGCCGTCCGGCTCCTTAGTGGCGTTGCCGGTGATGGACATAAAGATATCGTCGCCGGTGTGCCCTACGGTCATGGTGCGGCTGGTATCAACCTTCTGCGTAATGGCGTCGCTGCCGCCCGCATAGGTAACGGCACCGCTGCCGTTGTCGACAAAAGGCGCGCTGTCGGTTTTATAACCGGCAAAGATATAGCGGCCGTTGCCGTCTTTGCTGTTCGCCAGGTTCATCAGCTGCGAGCGCAGGCCCTCCAGCTGGGTGGCGATAGAGCCGCGGTCGTCGTCGCTCAGCGTGCCGGTCGAGCCGTATACGATCAGCGTCTGTGCATCCTGAATCGTGCTGGTCACGCCGCCGAGGGCGTTCTCTTCCATCGACAGGCCCTGGTTGGCGAAGGTGCGCGCCAGCGCGTACTGGCTGCTCTGCGCCTGGCTCTGCGCCAGAACCACCGAGCGTGACGCGGCGATAGGATCGTCTGACGGATTGTTAACGCGGCGGCCGCTGGAGAGCTGCTCGCCCACTTTCAGCCAGGAGGATTGCGAATCACTGATGCCGCGCACCTGCTGGTTAAAAATCATGTTTGTACTGAGTCGCATGGTTCTTTTCCTTAGCGGATATTAAGCAGCGCGTCGAAAATCGAGCTGGCGGTTTGCAGCACCTGCGCGTTCGCCATGTAGTACTGCTGATATTTGGTCAGGTTGGCGTACTCTTCGTCCAGGTTAACGCCAGAGACCGACTGCTGGCGATCGGTCAGCTGGGTCACGACGTTTTTCTGCGTGGTGCTGGTGGTTTCCAGGGTGCTGGTTTTGTTGCCGACGGTGCTGACGATGCTGGCGTAGGCCTGCGACAGCGTAGAATTGCCGTTCACCAGCTTCGCGTCCTGCAGCGCCAGCAGCTTCTGGGCGTTGCGGTTGTCGCTCGCGCCGCCCGTTGCGCCTGCGGCAGCAATTTGCGACTCGTCGGTAATGGCAACGGACATATCGCCGATGACGTTCTGTACCGGCTTCACCAGGAAGCTGTCCTGTGCGCTCGGCGTGCCGTTTACGGTCAGCTGCAGCCCGTCAAAGCTCAGCGTGGCGTTGCCGGACGCGTCGGTGCCCGCCGTGGCGGTGATTTTTACGTTGTCAGAGGCGCGCGTAACGTTCCAGCTGCTGCCGTCGTAGCTGACGGTATAGTTAGAGGCTTTCAGGGCGCTGGTATCGGTCCAGGCCGCCGTCACGGTGGTGGCGGAGCTGTTTTTGCTGTTGCTCAGCACCGTCGGGCTGCCGATGGTGAAAAAGTCGCTGCCCTGATCGCCGTTGCTGTCGTAGCCCTGCTTGTGCACCTCGTTGAAGCTGGTGGTAAAGGCGGCCGCCAGCTGACCCAGCTGGTTCTGTGCGGCATCGAGATCCTGCGAGCGGAAAGCCAGCAGGCCCCCTAACGAGCCGGTGGTAATGTTCCTGTCGGCGATCTCGACGTTGCCTGCGCTGTTATCCACATAGCCAACCGCGGTACGCGTTGGATCGCTGGCGGAAGGCATGGTCACCAGGCTGGTGGCTTTGTTGCCGTTGACCAGCGTCAGGCTGCCCATCGAGACGATATAGTTGCCGTCCTGTTTAGAGACGCTCACCCCGACGATATTATTCAGGCTGTTCACCAGCTGGTCGCGCTGATCCAGCAGATCGTTCGGCTGCGCGCCGCTTGCGGTGCTGAGCTTGCCGATCTGCTTGTTGAGGTTGGCGATCTGGCTGGTATAGGTGTTGATCTGATCGACGTTCGAGCCGATATCGGTATTAACGCTGTTCTGCATATTGGTCAGATACTGCGCGGTGGTCTGGAACTGATTCACCAGCCCCTGGGCATTGCTCAGCATCGACTGACGCGCCGACGGATCGTTAGCGTTGCTCACCACGTTCTGCAGGTTGGTAAAGAAACCCTGAATCGACGTTGAGAGGCTGGTGGTCGAGGTAGAGAGCAGATCGTCAATATTGGAGATTTGCGAATACTGAGTGTTGGCCGCGCTGTAGGTGGCGCTGGAACCGCGCAGCTGCGCCGTAATGAACTCATCATATTCGCGCTGCACGCCGGTAACGCTGGTGCCGTTGCCGTAGTAGCTGCTGCCCTGCAGGGTGCTGTTGGCCTGCGACAGCAGAATGGTCTGACGCGAGTAGCCCGCGACCGTGTAGTTGGTGATGTTGTTGCTGGTGGTGCTCAGCGCCGCCTGTGCGGCGCTCAGCCCACTCATCGCAGAGTTTATTATGCTGGACATCTCGGTTCCTTTCTTTCCCGTTAAGCGGGCTGGCAGTAATCAATGCTCGCCCGTGCGCGAAAACGCGTCTGGCATCTGCTGATATTATCGGCAAGCCTGAGTGAAACTTGAGGCTGAGCCGCTAGAAGAGGTCGTTTAAATCTTTGCTGTACGCCTTCACTACTTTCTCGCCCATGTTTTTGAATTGCTGGATCATTCCCACCAGCTTCTGCGCATATTTCGGATCGGTGGCGTAACCGGCGGCCTGCAGCGCGTGCGCGCCCTGCTCGGCGGTCTGCGCGCTGGTAACGGCGGCGTAGCGAGGGTTGTTCGAAAGCAGTTTGACGTAGTCGGTAAGCGCCTCGAAATAGGAGTGGTAGACGCGGAAGCTGGCGCGCACCTTCTTCGCCTCGCCCTGCTCATATTCCGTGGTCATAATATCGGTGCTCTCGCCTTTCCAGTTGCCGCTCGCCTTGATGCCGAACACGTTATAGCTCGGCTTGCCGTCGCGGGTCAGGATCTGGCGCTGGCCCCAGCCCGACTCCAGCGCCGCCTGCGCCAGAATCAGGTGGTGCGGAATGCCGCTCTGGGCGCTGGCAGCCTGGGCCGGCTGCGCCAGCTGGGCGATAAACTCGCTACTGTCGGCCGGCAGGTTGGTCGGCGATACCGGCAGACGCGGCAGCGCCTTGCGTACCATCTGCTCCAGCTGGCTAGAGGGCGCCGCGCTGTAGATAAAGCTGTCGTCGAGCGGCATCGGCACGGTGCCGGCGCGCTCGTCTGGCGCCTGCGCCGGCTGCATCTGTTTTACAATCAGATCGGCCATGCCGAGGCCGCGCTTGCCGATCTCCTGCGCAATCTGCTGATCGTACATCGAAGTAAACATTTTGCTCGACTCGCTGCTGAAGATACCGTCCTGCGGCAGCGCTTCGCGCATGCTCTTCATCATCATCTGCACAAACATTCCCTCGACCTGCCTGGCCACCTGTAGCGCTTTGCCTTTCGGATCCGTGTTGGCTTCGCGCTTCAGGTCGTTTAGCGAGCGGCTGTCAAAAGCCGCCTTCGTCAGCGATTGCATATCCATCGTCAGATAATTTCCAGTTTGGCGCGCAGGCAGCCTGCGCTCTGCATCGATTGCAGAATCGACATCAGCTCGATCGGCGATGCACCCAGCGCATTGAGCGCGCGCACCACGTTGTTCAGGTTGGCGCTGGCGTTGACGCGCTGCAGTGCCCCGCCGCTCTGGCGCAGATCGATCTGCGTCTGCGGCGTCACCACCGTCTGACCGCCGCCAAACGGCGTATTCGGCTGGCTGACGTTCTGCGACTGGTTGACCGTGACCGACAGGTTGCCCTGCGCCACCGCACAGCTGTTCAGCGTCACTTCGCGGTTCATTACCACAGAGCCGGTGCGCGAGTTGATGATCACTTTGGCATCTTCAATCGGGATCGAGACGTCGATATTCAGGATCTCCGCCAGCAGGCGGACCTGCGAGCTGTTGTTGGGCGAGACGCGCACCTGTACGGTACGGGCGTCGAGCGCCGTCGCCGCGCCGTAGCCGCCGCGACCGTTGATGGAGTCGGCGATACGCTGCGCCATGGAGAAATCTTCATTGTTCAGCTGCAGGTTCAGGGTGTTCTGGCTGCCGAAGTTGCTCTGCAGTTCACGCTCGACGGTGGCGCCGCCGGTGATGCGGCCGCCGTTAAGCTGGTTGACCTGCACGCTGCTGCCGCCCGCCGACGCGCCTGCGCCGCCGACCAGGATATTGCCCTGCGCCAGCGCGTAGACCTGGTTGTCGACGCCCTTCATTGGCGTCATGACCAGGGTGCCGCCGCGCAGGCTTTTGGCGTTGCCCAGCGAGGAGACCACCACGTCGATGGTCTGTCCCTGACGGGCGAAGGCCGGCAGCTGCGCCGTCACCATGACCGCCGCAACGTTTTTCAGCTGCATGTTAGTGCCCTGCGGCACGGTAATGCCGAGCTGGGAGAGCATGTTGCTGACGGTTTGCGTGGTGAACGGCGTCTGGGTGGTCTGGTCGCCGGTGCCGTCGAGGCCCACTACCAGGCCGTAGCCGATCAGCTGGTTGTCGCGCACGCCCTGCACGCTGACCAGATCGCGGATGCGATCCGCATGGGCGTTCAGGCAGAGGCCGAGCGTCAGGCTCAGGCCGAGCAGTAAACTTTTCACACTTTTCATCATGACCTCATTACATCGGCGAGATGTTCAGGAAGAAACGCTGGAACCAGCCCATGGTCTGCGCTTCATTGATATAGCCATTGCCGACATATTCGATACGGGCATCAGCCACCGCCGTCGACAGCACCGAGTTGCTGGCGCTGATGGTGCGCGGGTTCACTACGCCAGAGAAGCGAATAAATTCGGTGCCCTGGTTGATCTCGATCTGCTTCTCACCGACCACGCGCAGGTTGCCGTTCGACAGAACCTGATTCACGGTGACGGTAATGGTGCCGGTAAAGGTGTTGTTGGCGGTTGCGCCGCCTTTGCCAGCGAAATCGTTTTTGCCGTTGGCGCCGACGTTGGCTTTCGAGCCGTCTGCGCCCACCAGGCCGTTCAGGCCGGTCGGAATAGCGTCGAGACCGAAGCTGGCGCTGCCGTCGCGCGTCGCGTTGGCTGACGAGCTCTTGCTGGCGCTGACGTTCTCCTGCAATACGATAGTGAGCGTATCGCCGATATTGCGCGGACGACGGTCCTCAAACAGCGGCTGATAGCCGTAGTTGAGCGGCGCGACGCCCTGAAAAATAGAGCCGTTGACCACCGGCGGCGCGGAAGGCAGCGGCTGCGCCGTCGTTGCCCCTTCCACCAGCGGCGTGCGCGGCACTAACGCACAACCGTTAAGAGTCAGCAGCATTGCCGCCGCCAACCAATGTCCAGGCTTTATATTCAGTTGCTTCGCCACGGAGTCACGACCTTATAGATGTGTTGACTTCAGGCCAGCCAGCGCTGGCCCTGATAACCGCAATTAAATCTGCGTTAATTTCTGCAGCATTTGATCGGAGGTGCTGATCGCTTTGCTGTTGATTTCATAAGCGCGCTGCGTCTGGATCATCGTGACCAGCTCTTCCGCCACGTTGACGTTAGAGGTTTCCACAAAGCCCTGATAGAGCAGGCCCGCGCCGTTCTGGCCTGGCGTGCTCTGGGTCGGCGCGCCTGACGCCTGAGTCTCCTGGTAGAGGTTCTCACCCATGCTGTCGAGGCCGGCGTCGTTAATAAAGGTGCTGAGGGTCAGCTGTCCCACCTGCGCCGGGTTAGTCTGTCCCTGCTGCGTCACGCTCACCACGCCGTCGCGCGAGATGGTGATGCTGGTGGCGTTGGCCGGAATGGTGATCCCCGGCTGCACCGGATAGCCGGCGTTGTTAACCAGCTGACCGTTCTGGTCCACCTGGAACGAGCCGTCGCGGGTGTAGGCAGAGGTGCCGTCCGGCAGCTGCACTTCAAAGTAGCCCTGACCGTTGATCGCCACATCTTTGGAGTTGCTGGTCTGCGACAGGTTGCCCTGGGTATGCAGGCGCTCGGTGGTGACCGGGCGCACGCCGGTGCCGATCTGCAGGCCCGACGGCAGCGTAGTCTGCTCCGAGGACTGCGTGCCCGGCTGACGCAGGGTCTGGTACATCAGGTCTTCAAACACCGCGCGCGAACGTTTAAAGCCGTTGGTGCTGACGTTCGCCAGGTTGTTGGAGATCACGTCCATATTGGTTTGCTGGGCGTCAAGACCGGTTTTGGCGATCCATAAAGAACGAATCATTTTTTTTCCTCTGCCTTAGCTGCTCATATTCAGCAGCTGATTGGCTTTTTGTTCGTTTTCGTCGACGTTGGTGATGACTTTCATCTGCATCTCAAAGCGTCGGGCGTTGGCAATCATATCGACCATGGTCTCAACCGGCTTGACGTTGCTGCCCTCCAGCACGCCCGGCATCACCTGCACCGTGGCGTCGGTGGCCAGCGTCGCGCCGCGCGTCGCCTGCGTCTGCTGGGTCGGACGGAACATGCCGTCGTCGCCGCGCTGCAGCTCTTTGCCGGTGGCTTTCACCAGCTTCAGACGGCCGATCTGCACCGTGGCGTTCGGCGCATCGCCCGCGTTGCGCGAGGTGATGGTGCCGTCGGCCGCGATCGTCAGTTCGGCGCCCTGCGGCACCGCGATAGGGCCGCCATCGCCCATGACGGGATTGCCCTGCACGGTCAGAATGCCGGTCGGGCTGATCTGCATATTGCCGTTGCGGGTATAGGCTTCGCTGCCGTCAGCGGTACGCACCGCCAGCCAGCCGTCCTGCCCCATCGCCACGTCCAGCGTACGTCCGGTATTGTCCATCGCGCCCTGGCTCATATCGGCACCGGGCGTCGAGGCGGCCACCAGCGTACGCGTCGGCAGCGACCAGCCGCTGACCGGCACCGCGCGCAGCGCATTGAGCTGCGCGCGAAAGCCTGGCGTTGAGGCGTTGGCGAGGTTGCTGGCCGTGACGGCCTGCTGATCCAGCGTCTGGCTGGCCGCGCCCATTGCGGTATATATCGCGTGATCCATAAAGCAATCCCGTTAGTGAATTAACGCAAGTTGACCAGGGTGTTAAGGATCTGGTCCTGAGTTTTGATGGTCTGGGCGTTGGCCTGATAGTTGCGCTGC
Source organism: Pantoea sp. ACRSC (assembly GCF_022346785.1). Lineage (NCBI taxonomy): Bacteria > Pseudomonadati > Pseudomonadota > Gammaproteobacteria > Enterobacterales > Erwiniaceae > Pantoea > Pantoea sp. ACRSC. Next base: position 593,829 of record NZ_JAKRNN010000001.1, on the reverse strand, counting down.
GCCACAATCATGTTCACCAGCTCTTTGCTCATATCGACGTTCGACGCTTCCAGCGCGCCAGCGGTCAGTGAACCGTAGGTGCCGGTACCGGCCACACCAATGGCCGCCTGCCCTGATGAGCTGGTCGCTGCCCAGACGTTGTCGCCCTGTGACTGCAGGCCTTCCGGGTTAGAGAAGCTGGCCAGCACGATCTGACCCAGCAGCTGGGTTTTCTGGTTGGAGTAGGTACCGGTGATGGTGCCGTCATCGTTAATCGCGTAGCTGGTCAGGTCGCCTGGCGCGTAGCCATCCTGCGTCGGGTTACCAAAGGTGGTGGTGCCGGTGTTCTGCTGCAGGCTGCCCAGCATGCTCAGCGAAATGGTTTGACCCGCCGCCGCGCCGTTGGAGCCGTTGATGGTCAGGTTAACCGTTGACGCCGTGCCGCCGTTGATGCCCGTCAGGTTGCCGTTGCTGTCGAACGCCGTGGTGAAATCCCCTGCGCTGGTGCCGGTGGTGGAGTCAATCGCGTGCACCGTCCAGCTGTTGTCAGCGGTTTTGACGTAGTACATGTCGAGGGTGTGGTCGTTACCCTGCGAGTCATAGACGGTCATGGTGCTTTTAGCGTTGTAGCTGTCGACATTGCTGGCGTTGAACGGCGTCACGGTCGGGATGGCGCTGGTGGAGTTCAGGTTCGCCACCTGAGTCGCGGTAGTGGTGGCGCGCGCGCCCATCTGCGTAGTCGGAATGCTCAGCGCAACCGGGTTAGCGCCGGTCTGCACGGTCGGCGGCGTGCCGTTTACCGGATAGCCGGTCACTTTCAGCCCCTGGGTGTTGACCAGGTTGCGGTTCTCATCCAGCGTGAACTGGCCGTTGCGCGAGTAGTAGACCGCGCCGCTGGCGTCAGCCATGCGGAAGAAGCCGTTGCCGCTCAGCGCGACGTCGAGGCCGCGGCTGGTGGTGGTGGTGGAGCCGTCGTTAAAGTTCTGGATCACCGCCGCCACCTTGGTGCCGAGGCCGACGTTGGAACCGGCGAACATATCGGCGAAGGCGATGGTGCTGGATTTAAAGCCGGCCGTCGCGGAGTTGGCGATGTTGTTGCCGATAACGTCCAGGTTGCTGGAGGCAGCGCCCAGGCCGCTCACCGCTTGGGAAAATGACATGTTTATTTCTCCTGTTTAGAGATGAATCAGAGAATCTGACGTACTTCATCAAGGGTTGCGGCGCCCATGGTGCCGAGATCCAGTCTGGTGGTGCTGTCTGCCGTCGATACGCCATTGACGTAGGCGTAGTTAAGCGGCTGAGCGACCAGCTGTGTGCTGCCATTGCTGGCGGCGATTGAAACCGTATATTTGCCGTCCGGCGCGGTGGAGCTGTCCGCCAGCGTGCCGTCCCACGAGAAGGTGTGTACGCCGGCAGAGAGCGCGCCCAGATCGATGGTGCGCACCACGTTGCCGCTGGCATCTTTAATCGTGGCGCTGGTGGCGGTCGAGGCGCTGGCCAGCTCAACGCCAAACGGCGTGGTGGTGCCTTTGCCAACCAGCACCTGCGAGCCGTTGACCATTACGCCGTGGCCAATCAGCGTCGAACTCTGCAGCGACTGGCTGGTGCTGATCTGCCCAGAGATCGATCCCAGCGTGGTATTGAGTTTTTCAATGCCGCTCAGGGTGTTGATCTGCGCCAGCTGGGTGGTGAGCTGGCTGTTGTCCATCGGATTAGTGGGATCCTGATTCTGTAACTGCGTCACCAGCATGGTCAGGAACTGGTTCTGCAGATCCTGCGCGCTGTTGCTGGTGCCGGTGCTGGAAGAGCTGAGGACCGTGGGGTCCAGCTTTTCATTAACGCCTACTGCAATGCCCATCTGTTATCTCCCTCAGGAACCCATCGTCAGGGTTTTCATCATCATGGATTTCACGGTGTTCAACACCTCGACGTTGGCCTGATAGCTGCGCGACGCCGACATGGTGTTAACGGTTTCCGCCACCACGTCCACGTTCGGCATCTTCACGTAGCCCTTGTCGTCCGCCAGCGGGTTGCCTGGGTCGTACACCAGCTTCGCCGGAGAGGGATCGTCCAGCACCTGCGCCACTTTGACGCCGCCGGTCGCGGCGCCGGGCGCCGCATCGGTCTGAAATACCACCTGCTTCGCCACGTACGGCTTGCCGTCGGGGCCGGTGACGCTGTCGGCGTTCGCCAGGTTACTGGCGCTGACGTTGAGACGCTGGGATTGCGCGGTCATCGCTGACCCGGCAATGTCAAAAATATTCAGCAGTGCCATGTTTATTGCCCTTGTAACACGCTCATCATGCCTTTGATCTGGCTGCTGATGAGGGTGAGGTCGGTCTGGTACTTCAGACTGTTGTCCGCGAACTGAGTACGTTCGCGATCCATATCGACGGTGTTACCGTCGGCCGCAGGCTGATCGGGAATGCGATAGAGCAGGTTCGCCGACGCCGCCGAGTTGACCTGCGCTTCGATATGGCGCGGCGAGGTCACCTTCAGCGCCATGCTGCTGCCTTCGGTGCGGCCGTTTTTCATTACCCGACTAAGCTCGCTGGCAAAGTCGATATCCCGCGCCTGATAGCCAGGGGTATCGGCGTTGGCAATATTTGACGCCAGGATCTCCTGGCGTTGAGCACGCAGGTTGAGAGCTTCAGTGCCGAACTGCAGCGCAGCATCCAGTTTGTCGAGCATGCTTCCTCCGCGAATGAGAATTTCGAGCGGACAGCTTATGTTGGGAAAAGCAATAGCCATCGTCTGAATAAAGCCAAAAACCGGGGCTATTTTTGGTCTTGATTTTGCCGCGATGCGAGTAGACTCGTCGCCATCAGCAGCAAGGAGTCATTTGATGCGTAACATTACTGCCCTGTTGGCCGGCCTGCTGGCGCTGTTCGCCCTGCCCGCCAACGCCGCCGATCTTCCCGCCCAGCTGACGGGTTTTTTTCAGGCTCGCGATGCGCAGCATGCTGCGGGCATGACGGTAGAGATTAAGACGCCGCAGGCGCAGTGGCCGACCTGCGAGGCGCCGCAGTTCTCCCTGCCCGGCAACAGCCGCCTGTGGGGACCGATGAGCGTGGCCGCCACCTGCGGCGATACGCGACGTTTTCTGCAGGTTCAGGTGCAGGTCACCGGTCAGTATCTGGTGGCGACGCGTCTGCTGGCGCGCGGCACCACCGCCAGCGCCGCCGATTTCCGCCTGCAGAGCGGCCGTCTTGACACGCTGCCGGCGCGCACGCTGCTGGACGTCAGTTCGGTGGCGGATGCGATTGTGCTGCGCGATATTCAGCCGGGTCAGCCGGTGACGCTGTCGATGATGCGTCAGCCCTGGCGGGTTAAGGCGGGTCAGAGCGTGATGGTGATCGCCAGCGGCGAGGGCTTTAACGCCAGCGGCGAAGGCAAAGCGTTAAATAATGCGATTCTGGCGCAGTCGGTGCGCGTGCGCATGGGCAACGGTCAGGTGGTAAGCGGGAAAGTCGATGCGGATGGGAATATTCTGATATCGCTATAAGGCGCTAAAGAACACTGTTTTTCTGCCGATAGAGAAATCAATTAAGCGATTACGCTATTCTGATTCAGGTGGCAGTTTCCCCTGACCGTACAGGAGCCCGAATATGAGCATCGACAGAACGCAACCTCTGAAGCCCGTCGCCACCGTGCAGACCCGCGAAAGCAATGAGTCCGCAGCCGGTAAAACGCGCCAGGCGTCGAACGCTACCGCAACCACGCCCGCCGCCGCTCAGGTGAGTCTGAGCAACGCACAGTCGCAGTTGACCCAGCCGGGCAGCCAGGACATCAACGTGGCGCGCGTTGAACAACTGAAAACCGCCATTCGTAATGGTGAACTGAAAATGGATACCGGCAAGATCGCCGATGCGCTGATTGCCGACACTAAGGCGTATTTAGAGGGTAAATAATCCCCATGAGCAACCTGTTGACCACACTAGATAAGATGCAGGAAGTGCTTTCCTCGCTTTCGAACGTTCTCGAAGAGGAGCAGCACCAACTGGCCGCGGGCAAGATTAACAGTAATCTGCTACAGCGCATTACCGAAGATAAAGGCGCGCTGCTGGCGACGCTGAGCTATCTTGATGAGATGCGTCGCAGTACCGAGCGACAGCTCGGCACCCAGGCCCCTTATGCTGGTCACAGCGATATGACGCGCCGCTGGCAGAGTATCGGCCTGATGACGCGTCGCTTAAACGACGCCAATACCCATAATGGTCTGCTGCTTAATCAGCAGATCCGCTTTACTGAAGAGGCGCTGACCGTGCTTAAGCCGCATCAGACGCAGGCGTTTTACGGCCCGGACGGGCTGGGGAAAGGTCAGGCTACCCTCAGCCGTAAAGCATAAAAAATCCCGCCTGCCGGCGGGATTTTTTTGTCTGTAGCAGGGGAGCTGGCGTGGGGGATAGCGCTTTTACTTCCGCGCACTTTTTGCCTGTGGGCGGTGTGCCTGCGCGGATGATATGGCCCGATCGCAAAGCGCTCAGGGCATCCCTGCGCGCTCGGCCCGCGACTTCCTTGTGGCGGGACGCTTTGCTATTCGCGCTTTAACTTCCGCGCACTTTTTTTGCCTGTGGGCGGTGTGCCTGCGCGGATGATATGGCCCGATCGCAAAGTCGCTCAGGGCATCCATGCGCGCTCGGCCCGCGACTTCCTTGTCGCGGGACGCTTTGCTCTTCGGTCCATATCACCCGCTTTTCAGCTTCTGCGCTGTCTGTAAAAAACCCGCCTGAAGGCGGGTTAGTGAGTTACGCATGCGCCTGGCGCACACAAGGTTAGTTAGTTACGCGTGCGCCCGGCGCGCATAGTCGCGCAGCCGGAAGCCGAGCAGCCCCAGCGTGACGAAATAGGCGCCGCCGCCCACCGCGCAGACCGCCGCCAGGCGCAGCAGACGCCACACCATCGCGCCCTCTTCCCAGGCCGGCATCACCCTGAGAATAGCGAGCAGCGCCGCCGCCATCACCACGACCGCGATCAGCAGACGCAGCAGAAAGCTCGCCCAGCCCGGCTGCGGCTGAAAAATGTTCTTCTTACGCAGCTGCCAGTAGAGCAGCGCGGCGTTAAGACAGGCCGCCAGGCCGATAGAGAGCGACAGACCGGCATGCTTCAGCGGGCCGATAAAGGCCAGGTTCATCACCTGCGTCATCACCAGAGTAATCATGGCAATCTTCACCGGCGTCTTGATGTCCTGGCGCGAGTAGAATCCCGGCGCCAGCACTTTCACCACAATCAGCCCCATCAGCCCCACTGAATAAGCAATCAGCGCGCGCTGCGTCATCAGGGCATCAAAGGCGGTGAACTTGCCGTACTGAAACAGCGCCACGGTCAGCGGACCAGAGAGAATGCCCAGCGCCACCGCGCTCGGTAGCGCCAGCAGAAAGCAGAGGCGCAGGCCCCAGTCCATCAGGCGGGAATACTCGTCGTGGTTGCCGCTGGAGAAGCTCTTCGCCAGCGAGGGCAGCAGGATAGTGCCGAGCGCCACGCCCAGCACGCCCGACGGAAACTCCATCAGGCGATCGGCGTAATACATCCAGGAGACCGAGCCAGAGACGAGAAACGAGGCGAAAATAGTATTGATAATCAGCGAAATCTGGCTGACGGAGACGCCGAGGATCGCCGGTCCCATCTGGCGCATCACGCGCCAGACGCCCGCATCCTTCAGGTTAATGCGCGGCAGCACCAGCATGCCGATCTTTTTCAGGTGCGGCAGCTGATAGAAAAGCTGCAGCACGCCGCCCGCCACGACCGCCCACGCCAGCGCCATCACCGGCGGATGGAAGTGCGGCGCGGCGAAGAGCGCGAAGCCGATCATGCTGATATTCAGCAGCGTGGGAGCGAAGGCGGGAACGGAGAAGCGGTTCCAGGTGTTGAGGATGGCGCCCGCCAGCGAGGCGAGCGAAATCAGCAGAATATAGGGAAAGGTGACGCGCAGCAGCGCGCTGGTAAGCGCGAACTTATCGGCGGTGTCGGCAAAGCCGGGCGCGGTGACCAGAATCACCCAAGGCGCGGCGACCATCCCCGCGATCGTCACCAGCGCCAGCGCCAGCGTCAGCAGCCCGGAGACGTAGGCGACAAACAGCCGCGTCGCCTCTTCGCCCTGCTTGCTTTTATACTCGGCAAGGATCGGCACGAAGGCCTGCGAGAAGGCACCCTCGGCGAAAATACGCCGCAGCAGATTAGGCAGCTTAAAGGCAACGAAAAAGGCGTCCGTGGCCATCCCGGCGCCGAACACCCGCGCCACAATGGCGTCACGGGCAAAACCCAATACGCGGGAAAACAGGGTCATGGAACTGACCGCTGCCAGCGATTTCAACAGATTCATAATTGGCGCGCGTCCTGAAAAGAGTCGGCAAAATGAGCTACTTAGCGCGGGCGCCCAGCGGCGCCCGGCGATAGTCTACTGCCACGGCGGGAAATGACCAGCACGGAGTGTTACAAGGCGTTATTCCTTCTCCGCCTCGCGCCACATTTTTTCCACCACGCGCTGCGCCAGCAGCGCCTGTTCGCCGCTGGTTTCAGGCATCGTCTGATTTTGCACGCACTGGATAAAATGGTGCGCCGCGCCGCTAAAGCCGCGCTGCGCCAGATGGCTTTGCCATGCGGGCGGCGGATCGATGCGCACGCCGTCGCCGCGCTCCTCCTGCCAGTCGCGCATATCCAGCACGTCGATACAGCAGCCGTCGCCTACCAGGCTGGCGCGCTCGCGCTGGCTGCCAGCGCGACGATGCATGCTGGTGGCGATCTGCACCCCGTCAGCGACGAAATGGTGCTCGGCATAGCGCATTTCGCCACGCTCGTTGGTGTCGATATAGCCATGACGCTGAGCGGCGCTACCGCCCGCCAGCCACAGCGCGGTATCCACCACGTGCAGATAGTCATCGAGCAGCGTAAAGCGCAGATCGTTCGGCCCGACGCTGTCGCTGCGGTGTTTCTCCACGCGCAGACTGGCGGCCTGCGGCATCGCCAGCCGCAGCTGCTGATAGCGCGGCGCAAAGCGGCGGTTAAAGCCCACCATCAGCCGGCGTCCGCGCTTCTCCGCCAGCGCCACCAGCGCCTCGGCCTGGCTAAAATTATCGGCCAGCGGCTTATCCACCAGCACATCTTTTCCCGCCAGCAGCAGCGCTTTGACAATCTCATAGTGGGTGGCGGTGCTGGTGTGGACAAACACCGCGTCGCAGGCGTCCGCCAGCGCGCTCAGCGAGGAGAAACAGGCCATGCGGTAGCTGTCGCAGATCCCTTGCGCCTTCTGCTGATTTGGCGAGAAGGCGCCGACCAGCGTCCAGCTCTCCGCCTGCGCCAGCACCGGCAGCCAGGCTTTCTGCGCAATCGAGCCCAGCCCGACCACACCAATTCGCAATCTCATCTCAGCCTCCTTTATGCAGCAGCGTCTGCACCAGCGTCTGGAGAGCGGCGAGCGACTGCTCCAGCACCGCGACGCGCGCGCTAAGATCGCCGTTATCCTCCAGCGGCTTTTCCGCCTGGCTGGCGACCTGCTCGTCACCGAACAGATGCATATAGCGGCTTTCGCGTTTGCCCGGTTCGCGCGGCAGGCGCGCCACCATCTCGCGCTCGGCCAGTCCGGCCAGCACGCTTTCGACCTCCGCCACCTCGGCGAATTCGTGCAGCCTGCCGCTGCGCGTGCGCAGCTCGCCCGGCGTCTGGGCGCCGCGCAAAAACAGCAGCGTCAGGATCGCCACCTCAGCGCTGCTGAGCTGCAGATTGCCGAAGGTCGAATTGCAGAACCGCTGCTCATACTTCGCCACGCGCTGGCCGAAGCCGCTGTTAGCGGTGGCAAGATGCTTTTTCGTCAGCCGATCCAGCTCCTCCTGCACTTCGCTTTCGCTCAGGTTCATCACCGGCTCGCGGTTCGACTTTTGATTGCAGGCTGTCACCACCGCATTCAGCGACAGGGGGTACTGCTCCGGCGTGGTGACCTGCTTCTCCAGCAGGCAACCAAGAACACGCAACGCCAGCGGCGAAAGCGCCATTTTCATTCCACTCTCCTTATTAGCCGCGCCGATCCGGCGTCCACTCCTGACGAGTCAACGCGGTCAGCACATGATCCTGCCAGCGGCCGTCGATTAACAGATAGTCCTTCGCATAACCCTCTTTTTCAAAGCCGAGACGCGCCAGCAGCGCGCCGCTGCGCTGATTATGCGGCATATAGTTCGCCATAATACGGTGGATATTTTGCTGGCGCTGCATATAGCGGATAGCGGCCTGCAGCGCCTCGAACATCAGTCCCTGCCCTTGCCACTTTTCGCCCAGCGAATAGCCGAGGTAGCAGGCGTGGAACGAGCCGCGCAGCACGTTGCTGAAGTTCGCAACCCCGCGCACTTCAGACTCTTCGGGATCCATCAGAATGAAATAGTAGGCGGAGCCGCTTTTATGCATATCGGTGATCAGGCCCAGCCGCGCCTGCCAGCCGGAAGGATAACAGTGGCTCTCGTCGCGCACCGGCTCCCAGGGTTTTAAAAAGGCGCGGTTTTCGGCGTAGTAATCCGCCAGTCGCCAGGCGTCGCGCTCGTGAACCAGACGCACCACCAGTCGGTCGGTGGTTAATCGCACCCTGGGGGCGGCAGAACGATAGCCAAACATCATCACTCCTGAAATCGAGGGCTTTAAGAAAGCGGTGCCTGCAACATGACTTTCACTATAACCGCCGCCCCTGCCGCGGTAAAATATTCGTTAACGCCGGGCATAAAAGGTCTTGATTTTACGTTGCAAAAGCCGCTCTGCCTGCTGCGTCGGTTTGCCCTCCCCTGGAATCTCTTCCATACTTCTGGCACGCCCTCAATCAGGGTGACGCCCGTCGCCCTGACCCGACAAAGGAGACCGGGATGAAACTCTACATCTACGACCACTGCCCCTTTTGCGTCAAAGCGCGCATGATTTTCGGCCTGAAAAATCTGCCGGTAGAGCTGATCGTCATGCTTAACGACGATGAAGCGACGCCGAAAAAGCTGGTGGGCCAGAAGGTGGCACCCATCCTGCAAAAAGATGACGGCAGCGCGATGCCGGAAAGCCTCGATATTGTGCGCTTTGTCGATAAAATCGACCGTGAACCGCTGCTGAACGGCAAAATCAATCCGGCCATCGGCGACTGGCTGCGCAGCGTTAACGGCTACGTTAATAAGCTGCTGCTGCCGCGCATCGCGGAAGCCGCCTTCGCCGAATTCGCCACGCCGGAGGCGCGCAGCTATTTCCGCCAGAAGAAAGAGGCGGCCATTGGCGACTTCACCGAGCTGAAGAGCCATGCGCCCGGCCTGATCAAAAAGATCAGCGACGATCTGCGCCAGCTCGACAAGCTGATTGTGAAGCCCAACGCGGTTAACGGCGAGCTGTCGGAAGATGACATTCACCTCTTTCCGCTGCTGCGCTCGCTGACGCTGGTGGCTGGCATCGACTGGCCGAGCCGCGTCGCCGACTACCGCGACAATATGGCCAAGCAGACGCAGGTGAACCTGCTCTCCTCTATCGCCCTTTGACGCGTTCTGATGAGAGGCGCGCTGGCGTTTCTCATCGCCTTCTTAATGACACCTCATCCGCATTCAGGCACCCTATGCGCTGCATTAGCATCACTACGGATGAGGATAAAATGAGAAAGGCATTTCTGGGGCTGACGGCCCTGTTTTTCGCCGTGCTGGTTAGCGGCTGCAATCAGCTTACCCAGTACACCATCAGCGAGCAGGAAGTGAATCAGGCGCTGGCGAAACACAACAATTATGAGAAAGATATCGGCGTCGCCGGGCTGGTGAACGCCCATATCCTGCTGACCGATCTTAACAGCCAGATTGGCCGCGAGGAGCCAGACCGCGTCACGGTGACCGGTAAGGCAAAAATCAACGTCACGTCACTGTTTGGCCCGCAGCAAGCGGATATGCAGCTGAAGATGAAAGCGCAGCCGGTCTTTGACGCGCAGCAGGGCGCCATCTTTCTGCGCGATCTGGAGATCGTCGACGCGCAGGTGCAGCCGGAAAAGATGGCGGCGGTGATGAAAAGCCTGACGCCCTACCTGAATCAGTCGCTGAAAAGCTACTTTAACCAGAAGCCAGCTTACGTTTTGAGCGTCGATCGCAGCAAAGGCGAGGCGCTGGCGAAGAAATTTGCCAAAGGGCTAAAAGTCGAGCCGGGCCAGCTGGTGATCCCGTTTACGCAGTAGGTCGCCTGAAAGGCGGAACCTTGCTCTGACCGGGGGAAAATTTCCCCCGGTGACAGGAAAAAGAACGCAGAGAGCGCTGCGCCCTGGCCCGATAGCGGGCGCGCCTCAGGGATAAGGTGCTTATCGGCGTGGGCGGCACCTTATGCCAGACTCAACCACGCCCGTGGCGTTTTGCTTTTCCTGCAAGAAAAGAAGTGCAAACGGTTGCCCGACACCTTATGCTTTGTACCCGGCCAAAACGCGCCTCTACGTTTCCTGACTAGCCGGAGCTTCACTGATGACTGCACACCCTCAGCAACTTACTATCCGCCGCCCTGACGACTGGCATATTCACCTGCGCGACGACGCGATGCTGAATACGGTTTTGCCCTATACCAGCGCGGTTAACGGACGTGCCATCGTGATGCCTAACCTGGTGCCGCCGGTCACCAGCGTCGCCGCCGCGGTCGCCTACCGCGATCGTATTCTGGCCGCGCTGCCGGCAGAACATCGCTTTACCCCGCTGATGACCTGCTACCTCACCGACTCGCTCGATCCCAGTGAGATCGAGCAGGGCTTTAACGCGGGCGTCTTTACCGCCGCCAAACTCTACCCGGCGCATGCCACCACCAACTCCAGCCACGGCGTCACCAGCATCGACGCTATCAGCGGCGTACTGGAGCGTATGCAGAAGATCGGTATGCCGCTGCTGATCCACGGCGAAGTGACCCACGCCGACATCGATATCTTCGACCGCGAGGCGCGCTTTATCGACAGCGTTATGGAGCCGCTGCGCAAAGCGTACCCGGAACTGAAGGTGGTCTTTGAGCACATTACAACGCGAGAAGCTGCCCAGTACGTTGAGGCGGGCAACGACAAGCTGGGCGCCACCATCACCCCTCAGCACCTGATGTTTAACCGCAACCATATGCTGGTGGGCGGCGTGCGTCCGCACCTCTACTGCCTGCCGATCCTCAAGCGCAACGTGCATCAGGAGGCGCTGCGTAAGGTGGTCGCCAGCGGCCATCCGCGCTTCTTCCTCGGCACCGACACCGCCCCGCACCTGCGCCACCTGAAAGAGGCCAGCTGCGGCTGCGCGGGCGTCTTCAACGCGCCAACGTCGCTGCCCGCCTACGCCACCGTTTTCGAAGAGCTGAACGCCCTGCAGCATTTCGAAGCCTTCTGCTCCGAAAACGGCCCGCGCTTTTACGGCCTGCCGCTGAACGAAGGAACCGTAACGCTGGTGCGCGAGCCCTGGAAAGTTGAAGAGAGCATCAGCATGGGCGAGCACGCCCTGGTGCCCTTCCTTGCCGGCGAAACCCTGAACTGGCGCGTGGAAATCTAATCGGCGCTTTCGCTTGCCTCCGGCCGGAATATACTGTAAATATATACAGCATCTAATCCGGAGGCTGCTATGCGTGTTGAAATTACCGTTGCCAAAACGTCCCCGCTTCCGTCCGGCGCAATGGAAGCGCTGACGGCAGAACTATCCCGCCGTATCGATGAAGAATTTCCCGACGGCCAAAACCACGTCAAGGTGCGCTATGCCACCGCAAACCAGCTCAGCGTGCTGGGCGGCGGTAAAGAGACGCGCGATCGCATCAGCGATATTCTCCAGGAAACCTGGGAAAGCGCTGACGACTGGTTTATTACCGATTAACCGCCACTGCGCAGTTTTTGCCGGGTGTCGCCATCCGGCTTTTTTATCGCTTCTCCCCCTCGCCAGAACTTTTCCCTGCATCTAGACTCTGATCGATCAATCGCCTATTCTTCCGCTCGTTATGCTTAACAGGAGGTGAGATGAAATGATGACAGACAACCCGGAAGAGGCCATGACCTTCGGTGAACTGCTGGCGCTAATTGCCGATCAACAGCGTCGTCTGACGGTGCTGGAAAGCGCCTTTTCCAGCCTTACCCTCTGCCTCGACGAACGCGCCGCTCAGCTGCTGGTGCATCACCTGACGCTTGAGGCGCAAAACCAGAACCACGACGAACCTCTGCAGCAGCACTTCGCGCGTCTGGCGCTGACGCTGCAAAAGCCTCACAGCGTACAGCCGGCTGAACCGCTGGCCTGATTGCTGGCGACAGGTGGGCGCATAATAAACTGCCTGATGCGTCAGGCATTTTATTTGTTTTAAACGCTTTTTTAACGGCGAATATTTCGCTCACTTTTTGTTCGCCGCACTTTTTAGTCGGATAGACCGCTTTTTCTGTTATAATTGTCTCGCTACTGGATAAAAAAGCCGCATTGAACCTCATCATGCACTTCGTTTAACGAGTAATAAGGAGGTTATAATGGACAGTAATCATAAAGACGTTATTCAGACTCACCCGCTGGTGGGCTGGGATATCAGTACTGTAGACAGCTACGACGCTATGATGATCCGTTTGCATTCGCTCTCCTCGCAGGATCAAAAAGAAGAAGAAGCAGACGTCGGACCGACCTACTGGCTGACAACAGACGTGGCAAGGCAATTTATTTCTATCCTTGAAGCTGGCATTGCCAAGATCGAATCGGCCGAGCAGATGGAGCGCTATCAGTCCAAACATTAGTCTCCGCCAGATGAACGGGCACCCTCAGGGGTGCCTTTTTCATTTCTGATTCTGGTATGCTGCTGGCCGTGTTACGGCTTTCAGGAGTTTCCATTCAATGATTTATGATCTGATCGTGGTGGGCAGCGGGTCCGTGGGTGCCGCCGCAGGCTTTTACGCCACCCAGGCGGGCCTGTCGGTGCTGATGATCGATTCCAGCCATCCGCCGCATACCCAGGGCGCGCATCACGGCGAAACGCGCCTGATCCGTCACGCCTATGGCGAAGGCGAACGCTATGTGCCGCTGGTGCTGCGCGCGCAGAAGCTGTGGGATGAGCTGGAAGAGCTGTCCGGCGAACGCATTATGCACCGCAGCGGCATTATCAATCTTGCGCCCATTCACTCTGCATTCATCCGCAACGTTATCGACAGCGCGCAGGCCTGGAAGCTGGACGTGCAGCTGCTGCAGGCGGATGAGGTTCGCCAGCGCTGGCCGCAGATCGGCGTGCCGGACGGCTATATCGGCGTTTTTGAACCCCAGTCCGGCTATCTGAAGTGCGAGCAGGCGGTACGCAGCTGGATCGCCCTCGCCGAAAAAGCGGGCTGCGCGCAGCTGTTTAACTGCGGCGTATCGCAGATTGGCCGCGACGGCGACCTGCAGCAGGTGGTGACGGCAGACGGCACTTTCCGCGCGCGCAAGCTGCTAATCAGCGCCGGTACCTGGGTCGGTAAGCTGGTGCCGGATCTGCCGCTTAAGCCGACGCGTAAAGTGTTCGCCTGGTATCAGGCTGACGGGCGCTACAGCGAAAACAATAAGTTTCCCGGCTTTACGGTTGAGATGGAGAACGGCAGCCAATTTTACGGCTTTCCGGCGGACAACAATGCTCTGAAGGTGGGACGTCACGACGGCGGCCAGCCGATGAGCCAGCCGGAAGATCGCAAACCCTTCGGCAGCTTCGCCGAAGACGGCAGCGACGCCTTTGCGTTTCTGCGTAAATTTCTGCCTGGGGTGGGGGTCTGTCTGCACGGCGAAGCCTGCAGCTACGACATCAGTCCGGATGAAGACTTTATTATCGATACCCTGCCGGGTGAGCCGAACCGGCTGATTATCACCGGCCTGAGCGGACATGGATTTAAGTTCGCCAGCGTACTGGGGGAGCTGGCGACGGAGTTTGCGCTCGATAAACCCTTTTCGTTTGATCTCACGCCCTTCTCGCTCGCTCGCTTTACCCGCTGAAGCGATAAAAAAGCCTGACGCATCTGCGTCAGGCTCAGACCGTTACTCTTTCTCCGGCGACGGGATCGCCATTGTCAGACGGCCGCGCGACTTATTGAAAATCTTGTTGCCGTTTTCGCGACCGGCGCGGCGCGCGCGCTGCTCTTCCGGCGACAGCTGCGACTCTTCCATACAGAGCGGGCTACAGCAGTTGTGAAACTTCTCGGCGCAACTCGGGCACTGAATAAACAGCAGATGACAGCCGTCATTGACGCAGTTGGTGTGGGTATCGCACGGCGCGCCGCACTGATGGCACTGCGACAGCACATCGTCGGAGATACGCTCGCCCATCCGCTCATCAAAGACGAAGTTTTTCCCCTTAAAGCGCACCGGCAGGCCCTGCTCGCGGGCGCGGCGCGCATACTCGATAATGCCGCCTTCGATATGGTAAACATCCTCGAAACCGTTATGCCGCATCCAGGCGCTCGCCTTCTCGCAGCGAATGCCGCCGGTGCAGTACATAACGATTTTTTTATCTTTCTGCTCCTGCAGCATCTCCACCGCCATCGGCAGCTGATCGCGGAAGGTATCGGCCGGGATCTCCATCGCCTTGTCGAAACGGCCCACTTCATATTCGTAGTGGTTGCGCATATCGACGAATACCGCGTCGGGATCGTCCAGCATCGCGTTGACTTCCGCCGCTTTCAGATAGGTGCCGACGTCGCTGGCGTCAAAGCTCTCGTCCTCAATGCCGTCCGCTACGATGCGGTCACGCACCTTCAGGCGCAGCACCCAGAAAGATTTGCCGTCGTCGTCGAGCGCGATATTCATGCGCAGATTGTCCAGCGCCGGATCGAAGCCATAGAGAAAGGCTTTCATCTTTTCATAGAGGCTGGCCGGCACGCTGACCTGCGCGTTGATCCCCTCTTTCGCCACGTAGACGCGGCCAAAGACCTTAAGGTCGGTCAGGCCAAGATAGAGCGCGTCGCGAAAGGCTTTAGGATCGGCGATGTGGAAATATTTGTAGAACGAGACGGTCGTGCGCGGTTCGGTCTCCGCCAGCATGCGCGCCTTCAGCTCTTTATTGTTAACAAGGTTATGTAACACTGGCATGGTGTTCGTTCCTGTTCGGGATAAAAAATTGCGCGGCACATGATACAGCAATGCGCCGGGATGCAAAGAAAATTGATCTGGATCGCTTTTTATTGCGCCTTCCGGCGAGGCTATTTCTAAATGGCCGCCTGGGCAATCGTCCCGCATTTATTTCAGCGCAGACGAAAAGCTGGCACAATAGGGGAAAATCAACGAGATATTGACGCCCTCAGGCGCATTACGCAGGATAAGCTTTTTCATATGACTCAACTGCCGCAATTTTCCCGAGAACTCCTTCATCCCCGTTACTGGCTGACCTGGCTGGGCATCGCGTTTCTCTATCTGCTGGTGCTCCTGCCCTACCCGCTGCTCTATGTGCTGGGCTGCGGATTAGGGCGTATTGCGATGCGCTTTCTGAAACGCCGCGTCGCCATCGCCCAGCGCAATCTGGAGCTCTGCTTTCCCGATATGCCCGCCAGCGAACGTGAAGCGATGGTAAAGCATAACTTCGAGTCGGTCGGCATGGGGCTGATTGAAACCGGCATGGCGTGGTTCTGGCCCGACTGGCGCGTTAAGAAGTGGTTCGATGTTTCCGGCCTTGAGCATATACAAAAAGCCAAAGATGAGCAGCGCGGCGTGCTGCTGATTGGCATGCATTTTCTGACGCTGGAGCTGGGGGCGCGTATTTTCGGCATCTACAATCCCGGTATCGGCGTCTATCGCCCCAACGACAACAAGCTGATCGACTGGCTGCAGACCTGGGGCCGGATGCGCTCCAATAAAAGCATGCTGGATCGCAAAGACCTGAAGGGCATGATCCGCGCGCTGAAAAACGGCGATATTATCTGGTACGCGCCCGATCACGACTACGGCCCGCGCAGCAGCGTATTCGTGCCTTTCTTCGCGGTAGAGAAAGCGGCCACCACCGTAGGTACCTACCTGCTGATCCGCAGCGGCAAGCCCCACGTGGTGCCCTTTGTGCCGCGCCGCCTGCCGCACGGCCGCGGCTACCAGATGCTGATCCTGCCCGACGTCAGCGAGCAGATCCCGCTCGACAGCGACGTCGCCACCGCCGCGCAGATGAACAAAGTGGTGGAAGAAGGCGTTCTGCTGGCACCCGAGCAATATATGTGGCTGCACCGCCGCTTCAAAACTCGTCCCGAAGGCGAGCCTTCGCGCTACTAACCTGCCGCGAGCGGGTGCCTCGCCGCCCGCTCGCGTTAAGCATAACGGCCACTTACGCTTACCGCGCCAGCAATTTTGGCTCAACCTCCTGTTTTATATAGGTAAAATCATTAATGCCTGTTGGTAAGGTCCGCCCAGAACTAAAGTCGGACTTGTGCTAATTTACCGCTGATAATTATTGTTCATGCCCGCTAAATTAATTATGGGGAAAAGTGAGCCATAGCGCTTAATATCGCTAATAAGCCGCTGGAAAATTAATGTTTGCGATTTTTCTTAACTGGACCTGATTTATATTGAATCCAGGTCTTTTCTTATTTCTTCAGTGAAGATTCTTTGCTTTAGCTTATGTATCCAGTAAAATTAACTTATTTTACAAGGCATTGTCTGATTAGACCTCTGACATATACTCAATATAACAAATATTTCACTTCTTTATACTTTTATGGAATTTGAACATTTTGATACATCTCGGTAAGTTTCGGTCGTGACAGTTAATAATTTAACTGCCCTTCTAAAAATATAAAAAGATTACACACAGCAAACCTCTAGCAGGAACATAAAATGAATAAAGGCATTTATTACTACGTGACAATCAGTACCGATCAGGATAATTATCATTATTTACACCGCAAAGAGTGTAAACGTATGCCGGATAAAGAAGACATCGTATTTATCGGCACGTTATATAATTTGAATCAGGCATTATCTATTGCGCGAATTAATTTTAAAAAGGTTAAACCCTGTATTAAGTGCTGTATTCGCTATGCGGCGCCCGTTATGCGCGAAACGGTGCGGCCGGTGCTTCACTTCCCGCAAAAATCGCTCTAATCGGGTACGGCGGGACGACTTTCTCGCCCGCCGTCTCTTTTTCACGCTTTCTCCTGAAAATTTTCGTCTATCCTTCTCTGACATCCCGTTAATGAGGCAAGGAGAAGAGTAATGAGCATGTTCAGCACCTTAGAAGAAGCCATCGAGGCTGCGCGTGAAGAGTTTCTCGCCGATCATCCCGACATTGATGAAGAGGATGCCAGCATTAGTCAGTTTGGCCTGCAAAAGTATGTTATGCAGGATGGCGATATTATGTGGCAGGCAGAGTTCTTTGAAGAGGAAGGCGAGAGCGGCGAATGTCTGCCGATCCGCAGCGGCGAGGCGGCGCAGGCGATATTTGACGGCGATTTCGACGAGGTCGAGCTGCGCCAGGAGTGGTTAGCCGAAAATACGCTGCACGAATGGGACGAGGGCGAGTTTCAGCTTGAGCCGCCGCTCGACAGCGAAGAAGGCGAAGCAGCAGCGCAAGAGTGGGAAGATGACAACAGCGAGTCCGACCGTCTGCTCTGATTACTCATAGGGCCCGTGGTGGGCATCAACCGGCAGCAGCATGGTGTCCACCACCAGCGACAGCGGCAGATCGAGAATGGTCAGAACGCGCCATGGACCGTCGCGGACATCCCACTGCACGCCAGGATAGTATTGATTGCCGTGCCCCTGTCCGGGCACGGCGCGACTAATAATACTGCCGCAGCCGCTTAATATCAGCGCCATCAGCGCGACCATCACCATTTTCAGCAAACTTTTCACTCGCGATACTCATTTCAGCCAGCAGCTATTGTAGATAATGGCGCGGGTATTTTATCGCCGTGTTACGCCACCAAAGCGTAATAGTATCGTTAAATAGCGCGCATAAAAAAAGCGGCATTGCTGCCGCTTTACGTTTGTGCAGGTTAGCCCGCCTGAGGCGGCAGCGCCAGCGGATTGAGCGCCAGCTTCTGATAGCTCTCTACCCACTGATGATACTTGTCGCCGTTCTCCCACAGGCGCGAGTGAACGCGCGCCAGCACCACCGGGTCGCTGATCAGCTGCAGACGCTGTTCGCGGTTCAGCTTCTCAGGGCGATCGCTCAGCGCCTGATCGACGCGGCGGTCGCGCGCGTAATCGAGCAGCTGGCTCTGTCTGTGACGCGATGTCGCCAGCGCGGTCGCCAGCGCGTTAAACGCCGGATGGAACAGCGCGTGCATAAAGCCGTGCTTCAGGGCGCGCTCGCGGTTGATCTGCAGGTAGCGATCGGTATCCACCAGCTCTTTCGGCGGCTCGTACTCTTCCGGGATCAGGAACAGCTTCGCGCGCTTGCTCTTCAGACCGACCGTCGCGCGGCTCGACATCACCGAAACAAACGGCGACAGGATCAGCGAGAAGACGATCGGTGCCAGCCACCACAGGAAGTTAAGGTCCAGCACGCCCATGCCCACCGCCCAGACGATGCCGAGCAGCATCTGCGAGCCGTGACGACGGAAGGCTTCGCTCCACGGCGTCGCGTCATCGTCGCGCTGCGGCGAGTTCCACACCACTTCCCAGCCCAGGAAGGCGCTGACAACAAACACGGTATGGAACAGCATACGCACCGGCGCCAGCAGCACGGAGAAAAGCATCTCCAGCAGCAGCGAAATAAACAGCCGGAACGCGCCGCCGTAAGGCTTCGCCCCTTTGAACCAGATCAGCACGACGCTGAGCAGCTTCGGCAGGAACAGCAGCACCAGCGTCGTGGAGAAGAGCGCGATCGCCAGCTCAGGACGCCACTGCGGCCAGACCGGGAAAAGCTGCCTCGGCTGCAGGAAGTAGGTCGGCTCCATCAGCGTATGCACCACCTGCAGTGCGGTGGAGAGCGCCAGGAACATAAACCAGAGCGGTGCCGAGAGATAGGACATCACGCCGGTCAGGAACACCGCGCGGTGCACCGGGTGCATGCCTTTCACCAGGAACAGGCGGAAGTTCATCAGGTTACCGTGACACCAGCGGCGGTCGCGCTTCAGCTCGTCCAGCAGGTTCGGCGGCAGCTCCTCATAGGACCCCGGCAGATCGTAGGCGATCCAGACGCCCCAGCCGGCGCGACGCATCAGCGCCGCCTCGACGAAGTCGTGCGACAGGATCGATCCCGCGAAGGAGCCTTCACCCGGCAGCGGCGCCAGCGCGCAGTGCTCGATAAAGGGCTTCACGCGGATAATGGCGTTATGGCCCCAGTAGTGCGACTCGCCAAGCTGCCAGAAGTGCAAACCGGCGGTAAAGAGCGGACCGTAAACGCGCGTGGCGAACTGCTGACAGCGCGCGTAGAGCGTGTCCATGCCTGACGCCTTCGGCGACGACTGGATAATACCGGCATTGGGGTTCGCTTCCATCATGCGCACCAGGCCGGTAAGACATTCGCCGCTCATTACGCTGTCCGCGTCCAGCACCACCATGTAGCTGTAGTTGCTGCCCCAGCGACGGCAGAAGTCGTCGATGTTGCCGCTTTTACGCTTCACGCGGCGACGGCGACGGCGACGGCGGTAGAAGATTTTGCCGGCCCCGCCAACGTCGCGCACCAGCTCCATCCAGGCCTTCTGCTCCGCAATGGCGATATCGGGATCGTAGCTGTCGCTCAGCACGTAGACGTCAAAGTGCTCCGCGTTACCGGTGCGCGCGACCGATTCCCAGGTGGCGCGCAGGCCCGCGAAGACGCGTTCCACATCCTCGTTACAGATCGGCATAATCAGCGCGGTGCGATGCGCCGGATTAAGCGGCTCATCGCCCACCGTCGAGTAGGAGATGCTGTACTTGTCGCGGCCAATCAGCAGCTGCAGGAAGCCCATCAGCGCGGTCCAGAAGCCCGCCGAAACCCAGCAGAAGAGAATGGCGAACAGGAACAGAATGCCGGTCTGCAGTACATAGGGCAGGATCTGCATTACCGACTGTTGCCAGTTCTGGTTCAGCATCTCCATCGGGTCGAGCAGCGTCCAGCCCTGATAAGGCAGGATGGTTTTCATGTACCAGGTGGCGATCACCGTCTGGAACAGGGTAAGGATCAGCAGCACATAGCGGCGGATAGAGCCGACGTGACGCCACTTCTCCTCGGCGCGCTGCTCTTCCGCCGTCGCGTAGCGATGGGTCAGCTTTTCGCCGCGCAGCGAACGCCAGGCGCGCACCAGCGGGTTAGTCCGCCAGGCTTCCGGGAACATCAGCGAGCGCTTAACCTTCGGCATCGCCTTCAGCGTGGTGCGATCGAGATAATCTTTACCGAACTGCTCGCCATTAGCCAGCGAGTCAGGCCACGCCATTTTGACGCGGGCAGAGACCGACTTGAGCGGCGCATCGTCAGGACGATCGCTGGCGGCTACATCCTGGCCAAGCGTATCGTGTATGAAGTGAAACGCCTCGGCGTGTTGCAGCGAGGCGCTTAACCGGGCCTTCCCTGCCGCATCCAGCGGCAGGGCTTCCACGTAGTTTTCAGGAATAAATGTCGGATTATTCATTGGCAGGTAACTGATAGCTCCAGGTTTCCGTCAATGTCTTATCGCCGCTAACCAGCGCGGCGCGCATTTCGGTAGGCTGTTTGTTATCTTTAACGCGCAGACGCAGCACCAGACGCCAGCCTTTGGTGACCGGGTTATAGCGTACGCTCTGCTCAACCACTTCGCCGTTATCGCCCACGCTGACCTGCGGCGCGACCTGGCTGTTAGCCGGCATCTCGCTCATCGCTTTACCAACGAAATCGATGGTAAAGGCGATCGAACCATCCGGCTGACGCACCAGATTGGACTGCTTCACGTCACCCGCCGAACGCAGCGTGTTTTTCACCCAGGCGATATCGTCAGAGTGAAGCTGGCTCTCGTCGCGCGTAAAGTGCAGGCGATAGCTGAAGTTCATCGCTTTGCCCGGATCCGGCAGATTCTCCGGCGTCCAGAAGGCGACGATATTGTCGTTGGTTTCATCCGCAGTCGGGATTTCCACCAGCTCGACGCGGCCTTTGCCCCAGTCGCCCATCGGTTCAACCCAGCCGCTCGGACGCATATCGTAACGATCGTCGAGATCCTGGTAGCGGTTAAAGTCGCGGCTGCGCTGCAGCAGGCCGAAGCCTTTCGGGCTTTCGATAGTGTAGGTGCTCACCGCCAGATGGCGCGGGTTATTGAGCGGCCGCCAGATCCATTCGCCGTTGCCGTTGTGAATCGACAGACCGTCAGAGTCATGCAGCTCCGGACGGAAGTTGGTCACCGGCGAAGGCTGGTTGGCGCCGAACAGGAACATACTGGTCAGCGGCGCGACGCCAAGCTTGCCAACTTTGTCGCGCAGATAGACTTTCGACTGCACGTCAACCGTGGTCTCTTTGCCCGGATGCACGGTAAAGCGGTAGGCGCCTGTGGCACGCGGCGAGTCGAGCAGCGCATAGATCACCAGCTGCTTGTCCTGCGGCTTAGGCCGCTGGATCCAGAACTCCTTAAAGCGCGGAAACTCCTCCCCGGACGGCAGCGCCGTGTCGATAGCCAGACCGCGCGCGGAGAGGCCATAAACCTGATCTGCCCCAATAACGCGGAAATAGCTCGCTCCCAGGAAGCTGGTGATTTCATCATCTTTTTTATCGCGCGAGTTCAGCGGATAAAGCACTTTGAAACCGGCGAACCCTAAATTTTTCACCGAGTCGGCGTCGTGCTTGACGTTGCCGAAGTTGAAATAGTCAGGGCTGTATTTGATTTCGCGCACCGCGTTGGCCGCCACTTCGTTGATTTTTACCGGCGTGTCGAAATACATGCCCTGGTGGTAAAACTCAAGCCTGAACGGCGTACGCAGTTTGCCCCAGTACGCTTTATCGTGGTTAAACTGGATCTGCTGATAGTCAGCAAATTTCATTTCACGAAACTGAGAGGGTAAATTGCTCTTAGGCGCCTCAAAACTTTTCCCTGCCAGCGTTTTGGCTTCTTTTGCGACATCATCAAGGTTAAACGCCCAGCTATTATTGGCGTACATCGCCAGCAGAACTGCCGCGCCAAGCCAGCGCATCTTCATCATTCCGCCTTTTTTTTCTACATTAATCAGCACATCCCCCCCTTTCGTGTGCCAAGTACAAACCCATTTATCTTAAAGGATTATTCGCTTTTCCGACAGCATATCCAAAAGAATGTTCCACGGTTTCGTCAGGACTACGCCTGCTTTTAGGACAATTAAACGTTCCAGAATCAACTGATAGTATACGCTGTTTACAGCGGGTAAAATTTCCCTCCGGCATAAACCAGTTTCAGGGTGAAACTGGCCGCAACGTGCTAACAAACTGGAACTTTATGAGTACAGCAAAACCTGAACGTGAATATTTTCTCGATTCGATTCGGGCGTATTTAATGTTGCTGGGGGTGCCGTTTCACGTTTCCCTCATCTATTCCACACAGAAATGGGCCGTTAACAGCCAGGAAGCGTCGCTCTGGCTGACGGTGCTGAACGATTTTATTCACTCCTTCCGCATGCAGGTCTTTTTCGTTATCTCCGGCTACTTCTCCTATATGCTCTACCTGCGCTATGAAGCGAAGCGCTGGCTGAAAGTGCGTATGGAGCGCGTCGGTATTCCGCTGCTCACCGCCGTGCCGCTGATTACGCTGCCGCAGTTTTTTATGCTGCGCACGCTGTCGGACAAGATGAGCAACTGGGATGAGCTGACGCTTTACGGCAAATTTAACAACCTGATGTGGGAGTTGATTTCGCACCTCTGGTTCCTGGTGGTGCTGGTGATCCTTACCGCGCTCGGCATGCTGACCTTTAACTGGCTGCGCCGCCAGCATCGCCATATCGATTACAGCCGCATCGGCTGGGGCAAGGTAACGCTGGCGATAATGGGCTATGCGCTGCTGTGGGACATCTTCCGCCGCGCGATCTTTACCTTTTTCCCGGCGCTGCTGATGGATGGCCTGTTCAGCATTATGGTGATGCAGACGCTGCTGTTTTTGCCCTTCTTTATGCTGGGCGCGCTGGCGTGGAAGCACCCTGCCCTGAAGCAGCTGTTTGTGCGCTTCAATCCGGCGGTCTGTTTCGGCGCAATTCTGGTTTTTATCGCCTACAGCCTTAATCAGCGCTACAGCAGCGGCGAGGGCTGGCTCTATGAGCTTGACGCCTTAATTACCTCGCTAATGGGCCTCTGTATGCTGAACGTCTGCTTTAGCTTCGGCCACCGCATGCTCAACGCCCACTCGCCGCGCATTATGTATCTGGTGAACGCCTCGCTGTTTATCTACCTGGTACACCACCCGCTGACGCTGCTCTACGGCATTTTCATCACGCCGCAGATCGGCAATAACACGCTGGGCTTCTTTGTCGGGCTGGCGATGGTGTTTGGCGTCGCCTTCCTGCTCTATGAGATCCACCTGCGCATTCCGCTGCTGCGCTTTCTGTTTTCCGGCAAGCCGCAGAAAAAATAGCCGGGCACCCGCGCGGAGGTCAGGGTGACGCTAGCGTCGCGCCCTGGCGTCCGCCTCAGCCAACGCCTAGAGCAGCCATTCGATCGGCAGACGCCACACCAGCCGCACCAGCAGGCGCTGCACCCAGGTGCAGCGCGGCTCATGCTTATGCACAATCTCCTGCGCCTCTCCTGCGTACTCTACCCAGTTGACGCGCCCCCACTTATCGAGCCGCAGCGTCCATGCGCGATCGCGCATCGCCGTGTTAAAGCGCTGATGGGTCTGCTGCGCGAGCGCCTCGCTCTCAATCACCAGCCCCATTTCGGTATTCAGCACCGCCGACCGGGGATCGAAGTTAAATGAGCCGATAAACAGCGTCTCTTCATCGACGGTAAAGGTTTTGGCATGCAGGCTGGAGCCGGAGTTACCGGTCAGGCCGCGATCGTGCGGCGCGTCGGGCACGCCCGACTGCGGCTTCAGCTCATACAGCTCGATACCGCGCCGCAGCAGCTTCTTTCGCCATTTGGCGTAGCCCGCATGCACCACCGAGACGTCATTGGCGGCCAGCGAGTTGGTCAGGATAGCGATTTTCACGCCGCGCCGCTTCAGCGCCAGCAGCTGGGCGACGCCGGCGCGCGTGGGAACAAAATAGGCGGAGATAATATCGAACTGCCGCTGCGGCACGCCGATCACTTCCAGCATGCGCTGCGGCAGCATGCTGCGGCGCTTCGCCCGACCCAGCCCTTTACGCGGATCGTCGCTCAGCAGACGCGCACGCGCCCAGGTCATGCTTAGCGTTCCCTGCTCCAGATGGCTGACGAAGTGCGAGCTTTCCAGCCGCGCCAGATAGCGCTGCACCGCCTCGCTGTCGCGCCAGTCGGGCGGCAGCGCCACCTCGCCATCCTCATGCTCGCTCTCCTCCAGCACCTTTTTTAGTGGCGTCACCGGCTTGCTCTGCCAGTAGCGCTCGAAATCTTCCGAGACCTCGGCCACCACCGGGCCAATTGCCAGCACGTCGAGATCGGCGAACAGCGGTTCGCTGCCGGTGGCGAAATATTCATCGCCGACGTTACGCCCGCCGACGATGGTCGCCACGCCGTCCACGGTAAAGCTCTTATTGTGCATGCGGCGATTGAGCCGGGCGAAATCGGAGAGATAGCCCAGCGCGCGAAGGGTGCGGAACGAGAACGGATTAAACAGCTTTACCGTGATATTGGGATGGCGATCGAGGCGCGCCAGCGTATCGTCCAGGCCTGGCGTATTGTTATCGTCCAGCAGCAGTCGCACCTTAACGCCGCGCCCGGCCGCCTCCAGCAGCGCGCTGAACAGCAGACGGCCCGACATATCGTTCTGCCAGATGTAGTACTGCACGTCCAGCGTGCGCTCCGCTTTGCCCATCAACAGATAGCGCGCGGCAAAGGCGTCGAGCCCGTCCGCCAACGGATGAATGCCGCTCAGGCCGGGATGGCGGGCGCTGCGCGGGCCGATAGTCTTCTCAAGCCAGCTGACGTCAGGCAGTTCAGTCTGCAGATTTAACGCTTCGGTCATTGGGGTTCCCTGAATAATCGACACGCTCTTATTATTTAACGCTTCACCAGATATGGCTATACGCGCAGTCTGAGAGCAGCCAGACAGCGCCGTTTTTTCAGCTAGACTTAGCCAGACTATCACGACCGGCCAGTTACAGGAGCGGACCATGACGTCAGATCCCCTGCTTCAGCGCCATCATCCCCGGCTGTTTAAAAGTTTCTTTCAGGGCAGCTTCCCCTGCTCTACCGCCTGCCGCACCGCAGGCAAGCGGCTGGATATGGTGATCAGCAGCGGCCACGATATGCTGCTGGAGAAAGATTACGCCGCGCTGGCGGCGCAGCGTCTCTATACGGCGCGCGACGGTGCGCGCTGGTATCTGATTGAAAAAGAGCCGGATAGCTACGACTGGAGCAGCTTTCTGCCGATGGTGCAGGCGGCCAGAGAGCATGAGATGGAGATTATCTGGGAGCTGGCGCACTTCGGCTATCCCGACCACCTCAATATCTGGAAGGCGTCATTTATTGAACATTTCGCCCGCTTTGCCCGCGCCATGGCGCAGGTGATGCGTGACGAAGGCATCGAGCGCCCCTTTTTTACGCCCATTAATCAGATCTCATTCTGGTCATGGGCCGGGGCCGACGTCGCCTGGTTCAATCCCCACGTCGCCAACCGCGGCCGAGAGCTGAAGCGGCAGCTGGTACGCGCCTCGCTGGCGGCGATCCACGCTATCCGTGAGGTCTATCCCGAAGCGCGCTTTGTACTCACCGATCCGCTGGTGCAGATCGCCAGCGATCCCCATAACCCCGACAGCAAACCCTACGCCGACGTACAGCATCAGGCGCAGTTCGAAGCCTGGGATATGCTGGCGGGCCGCATCGACAGCGAACTTGGCGGCAGCGAAGATTGCCTCGATATTCTCGGCCTCAACTACTATCCCGATAATCACTGGTTCTTTCCCGGCGAGCCGATGTCGGCGACGCATCCGCTGCGCCAGCCGCTGCATCGCCTGCTGGCGCAGTGCTGGCAGCGCTACCAGCGCCCGCTGCTGCTGGCGGAAACCGGCGCGGAAGGCGAGGCGCGCGCCCCCTGGCTACAGCATATCAGCGAAGAGGTGATGCTGGCGCTCGATCAGGGGATCGGCCTGGAGGGGGTGTCGCTCTATCCGGTGGTGGAATATCCCGCCTGGGCTGACGATCGCCGTTCGCCGGGCGCGCTGTTTGGGCTGGGGGATCCCAACGGCAATCGTACGCTGCACGAGGGGTTAGCGCTGGTGCTGCGCAGCCAGCAGATTAAGTTTCAGACCCGATTTCAGGAGGTGTGAACGGGCGGCTTTTTCGGCGTGCAGCTCTGTACTTCGAGTGAAGGATCGGCGGGATGGCGGACATCGGTAAGCCAGGTCATGGTAAAGAGAAAGACCACGCCAATCAGACAGGCGGCCAGCAGACCAATAATGGCGATCAGTTTGTCATCTCGCGATTCCATACTTTCTCCTTCTGAACATCCCTGCCGCAGGCGACTCTCTCTTTAACTCATCCAAGCGTGACCATCAGAACGACGATTATAAGCGTCACAGAGGTCACAGCAAGCACCACAATGGCGAACTGCGCATCGTCCATTGTCTGGCGAAGAGGCTCATCTTGCGGTTCGTGCGGCGACAGTGGAAGCATAGATTCTCAACAGAAATCGGTGGATCGCCACAGGCTTGCGGCGGCGACCAGTGTAATGGAAACCGGCCCGCCCGCCACGTTTTTCTTGTGCAAAAAAAAAGCGGGACGCGAAGCGCGTCCCGTTAGCAGGTCAGAAGTCGTAGCTGACGCCGGCTTTCAGCGTGCGGCCATCGCCGCGGAACAGATAGGTGCCGGTATCGTCAACGGAGGACCAGTATTTCTCATTGGTTACGTTGTCGAGGCCGACGCGCCACACCAGGTCATTCTCCCTGACCTTCATGCGGTAGCGCATCCCCAGATCCAGCGTGGTATAGCTGTCGACCTTTTTGCTGTTGGCGGCATCCGCCCACTGCGATCCGGTGCGCTGCAGCTGGGCCGTCGCCGTCAGGCCCTCAACCGGCCTGATGTCATACTCGGCGCCGAGCACCAGGTTATAGCGCGGCACGCCGATCGCATCCTTGCCGTTGTTGCTGCCATTTTCCGTTTTCGTCATTTCGGGATCGATCCAGGTCGCGCTGCCGTTAAGACGCACGCCCAGCACCGGCTCGCCGAAGACGTTCAGCTCCACGCCGCGGTTGCGCTGCTCGCCGTCCAGGCCATAGCTGCCGTCGCGGTTGAGAATGCCCGACGGCTTTTTGATCTCAAACAGCGCCAGCGATCCGCCCACGCGCTGGAAATCGACCTTCACGCCCACCTCGTTTTGCTTTGCATGGACAATGCCGGTGGTGGTGCCGTAGTTGCTGGCGTTGTTTGGCGCCACCTCACCCGGCTGCAGCGATTCCGTGTGGTTGGCGTAGAGCGCCACCGACTCAAGCGGCTTATAGAGAATGCCGTAGGTCGGCATCCAGCGGCTGTCGGTATAGCGGCTCGAGGTATCTTCGGCGCCGGTGGCGTTGCTGTAGTTGCGCACCACCACTTTCTGATGACGCGCGCCCAGCGTCAGCTGCACGCGGTCGTTCAGCACTCCCAGCGTGTCGCTCAGCAGATAGCCCTGCGTGCGGTTGCGGCCGGTGGTAAGCGGATCGCCGTAGTTGCCGCCGCTCAGATTATTGGTCGGGTTCGGCACCTTGCTGGTGTGGTAGATATTGGTCGACTCGGTATTTGTGCCGTAGGCCATGCGCCACGCGGTATTATTGCGCGACGTATAGGCGGCATAGCCGACGTTGACCTTGTGGCTGATAAAGCCGGTATCAAAGCGGCCGCGCAGCCCGGCCATGCCGCTGAAGTTGTTGATGATGCGGTTAGTGTCGAGGCGGCCGATTTGCGCATTGCCGTCCGCATCGGTGAGCTTCGGCGAGGCGTAGTCGCCCAGCTCGTGGGAGTGCTGCGCGCCCACCGCGCCATAGAGCGTCCAGCTGTCGGTGACGTCATACTCCGCGCGCGCCATGCCGAACTCTGATTCGATATCGCTGTAGACCCAGTCCTGGCTGTAGTTATGGCTGTTTGACGGCAGCTTCGGTATCGCATCGACGCCGCTGATGTTGACGCCGTTGTCGCCATCGTGGAAGGTTTTTTTCTGGTAGCCGAGATCCAGCGAGGTGCGCAGGCGCTCGCCACGGTAGTCCAGCCCAAGGGATGCGGCGGTGGTGCGCTTCTGCTCGCCGTCAACGCCGGTTTCCCCTTCGCGATGCACCGCATTCAGGCGCACGCCGAACTGGTTATCGTCGCCGAAACGGCGACTGATGTCGGTGGTGGTGCCGATCTGCTGCGCCGAGCTGTAGTCGACGCCAACGCGCGTCAGCGGCAGATCGTCGGCATGTTTCGGCTCAAGGTTGATCATGCCGCCCACCCCGCTGCTGGCGGCGCCGTTGAGCAGGCCGTTGGCGCCTTTAAAGATCTCGACGCGATCGATCAGCGATGTGTCCATTACCTGACGCGGCACCACGCCCGGCAGCCCGCCGAAGGTCATATCATCGCCATCCAGCGTAAAGCCACGAATGCGATAGGTTTCGGCGAAGTTGCCGTAGCCCTGCAGGCTCTGCACGCCCGCGTCGTTTTTCACCACGTCGGCGATGGTTTTCGCCTGCCGATCCTGGATCAGCTTCGAGGTGTAGCCGATAACGTTAAAGGGCACATCCATGGCGTTTTGCTCGCCCAGCATGCCGAGACGGCCGCCGTGCGCCACCTGCCCGTCGAGATAAGCGGGCACCAGCCGATCGCCGCCGGGCTGGAAATCGCTTTGCGGCGCGGCGGTCACGGTCAGGGTCTGTTCGCCGCTGCTCGCGGCAGTCACGGCCTCGCCGGTCGACGCAGCAGGCGTCGAGGCGCTGGAGGTAGCCGCCATTGCGGGCAAACTACCGGCGCTGACCAGCAGCGCCAGCAGGGTTGGTTTACATCTGAAAGAAGAAAGCGCACGGCGCATAGAGCATCCCCAATGCTAAAGTTACTGATAATCATTATTATTACGGTTTGCGATTATGCGCAGCCTTGTTGTTATTGCAAGCGAAATCTTGACAGACGCAAGGCGAAAGAGTGGTAAGGATCTAATAGAGAAGAAGTTTTTATGGAAAGCCGCGTGCTGAAAACCAGAGGGCGCGGCGGCCTGCACCGCCGCGTGGAACAGGCTTAACGCGCCTGCCAGCCGCCGCCCAGCGCGCGATAAAGGGCGATTTGTGCCAGCAGCAGATCGTTTTTTACCGCGACCAGATTGAGCTGGGTATTGTAAAGCGTACGCTGCGCGTCCAGCTCGTCCAGATAGGAGGCGTAGCCGTTTTGATAGCGATTGCGGGCGATGCGCAGCGCCTCTGAAACATACTCCTCCTGCTTCTGCAGCTCCGCCAGCTGCGCCTGCCCTTGCAAGATGGCATCCATGGCGTCATTCACTTCGGAGAAGGCGTTGCGCACCACCTTCTCATAGCCGTACAGCGCCTGGTTGCGCGCCGCCATCGACACATCCACCTGCGCCGTCAGCGCTTCGCGGTTCAGCAGCGGCGCCAGCACGCTGCCGCCGATGCTCCAGAGGCGGAACGGGTTGTCGATCAGCTGGTGCAGCTCGCTGCTTTGCAGGGTACCGCTTGCGGTCAGGTTGAGCGACGGCAGCAGCTTCGCTTTTGACGAGGCGAGCGTCGCGTCCGCCGCCAGCAGCAGGCGCTGCGCCTCAACGATATCGGGCCGCCGGTTAAGCAGCTGCGACGGCAGCACCTGCGGCATCTGCTGCGGCATAATCTGGTTGAACCGGGGGCGACGCGCAATCTCGCGCGGGTTCATCCCCACCAGAATGCTCAGGGCGTTCTCCTGCTGAGCGATCTGATGCCTGAGCTGCGGCACCTGCGCCTTCGCCGTCTGGAACTCAGAGGCCGCCTGCATCCACTCCAGCCGCGAGCTGTAGCCGCTTTCAAACTGGCGCTGCGCCAGCCGCAGGGAATTGCCGCGCGTCGCAAGCGTCGCCTCGGTAACGCGCAGCTGCTCGTCGAGCGCCACCAGGCTCATATAACCCGACGCCACCGAGCTGGCCACGGTCAGTTCCGCCGCCGATGCCGCCGCGCGCTGCGCCTCCAGCGACGCCTGGCTGGCCGCAATGCTGCTGCTGCGCGCTCCCCAGAGGTCGACATCGTAGCTGGCCTGCAGCAGCCCCTGATAAACGGCGCTCTCGTAGGGCTGTCCGGTAACGGAAGAGAGCGCGCGCTGATGCGTTACGCCGACGCCCGCACTCAGGGTCGGGAAGTTATCCCCCTGCGCCGCGCGCAGCTCGGCGCGGTACTGCTCGACGCGCGAACGCGCCGTAAGAATATCGAGGTTGTTGCGCAGCGCCTGCGCCACCAGCCTGTTAAGGCTGTCGTCGCCGAAGGCGCGCCACCACTCCGCTTCCGGCGCGGCGGCGGGGCCGACCTGATTGCGCCACTGCGGCGGGATCGGCAGCGAGGCGGGCGCCTTCTCCACCTCGGTGACGCAGCCGCTCAGCGCCAGCGCCGCCAGGGCGCTGCATAGCAGCCGCCTCATTACTTCACCGCCTTGTCACGCGGCGGCGCAGCGGTGTCGATGCTCACCTCTACTGACATACCGGGCCGCAGTTCGCGCATATCCTCCGCTTCGATGGCGATACGCACCGGAATACGCTGGGCGATTTTAACGAAGTTGCCGGTGGCATTATCCGGTGAAATCGCGCTGAATTCAGAGCCCGCCGCCGGCGAGATAAACTCTACGTGGCCATTAAAGCGCTTGCCGTTGAGCGCGTCGACCCGGAAGGTCGCCGGCAGGCCAGGCCGGATATCGGCCAGCTGCGTCTCTTTCATATTGGCGATAATCCATTTATGGTCCGGCACCACCGAGGTAAGGCGGGTGCCCGCCGTAACATAGGCGCCTTTGCGCACCGCAAGCTGGCCGAGCTGACCGGCGTCCGGCGCCACGATGCGGGTATTTGCAAGGTCGATCTCCGCCAGCTCCAGCGCCGCCTGGGCGCTGGCGACGTCACCCTCAAGTGAGGCGCGGTTGACGATAACGGTTTGCAGATTCTGCTGCGCCACCGCAACCTGCGCCTCTGCCTGACGCACCGCCGCCTGCGCCTGCGCGTTAGCGGCGCGCGCCGCGTCGCGCTCGCGTACCGAGAGCGAGCCGTCGGCGGCCAGATTTTCCACGCGCTTCAGGTCAAAGCCCCCTTTCAGCGCCTGCGCTCTGGCATTTTCCAGCGCGGCCTTGTTGCTGACGATAGTGGCTTCCGCGCTGCGGCGCTGCTGCAGGTTGTTACGCAGTGCCGCCTGCTTCATCGCCAGCTGCGCCTGCGCCTGATGTACGCGCTGCCGGTAGATGCGATCGTCGATGGTCATCAGCAGCTGCCCTTTGCGCACCGGCTGGAGATCCACCACCTCCACCGAGGTGAGATAGCCATTAACCTGCGGGCTGATAAAGGTTACCTGACCGCGCACATAGGCGTTCTCGGTGCTCTGTATCGCGCTGGTAAAGGGCCAGAGCTGCCAGGCGTATAAAATAATCAGCACGCCAATAATGACGATGCCGCTTCCCGCCGCAATCGAAAGTATGCGGCGACGGTTAGCGCGATCGCGCTCTGCCGCCTGAAGTTCATCCTGCTGACTCATCGTGACTCCATAGGTGCTTGTGACGCTGCCGCCAGGCGCTGTTCCATCAGGTTAAAGCGCGCCTGTCGCCAGGTGAGGTATCGCTGACGGGAGAGACGCCACAGCGCCCACATCAGGGTAATAAGCGCCAGCGCCGCCGTCAGTAAATAGGTATCGTTGTAGGCCAGTACGTTCGCCTGCAGCGTCGCCACCGTCTGCAGCTGGCTGGTGCTTTGCGCGCTCTGCAGCACCGGGTCGCCGAGCTGGCTGTTGAAGAGCGCGCCATACTGGCTGAGGCGCTCCGTGACGTTGGGATCGAGCAGCGAGAGGCGATCGCCCAGCAGGCTGGAGTGATATTTTTCGCGCCAGACCTGAAAGGTGCCGAGAATCGCGGAGCCGATCAGCCCGCCGAGGTTCTGGCTCATGCCGAACAGCACCACAAAGCTCACCAGATTCTTCGGCTGCGTCACTACGCTGCCGATGCCGATCAGCATCGCCGGCGCCATAAAAAAGGTGCTGCTGAAGCCGAGCAGAAACTGGCTGAGATACATATTGTTGGCGCGGGTCACCGGGCTGGCGTGCGCATCCATCAGCGAGGCGACGATCATCACCGCCAGCGAAGTGACGATCGGCCAGTTAAGGTGGGCCGGTCGGATGGTCAGCGCGCTGGTGGCGATGCCGAGCGTCATGCCGCCAATAATGGCCAGCGACAGGCCGCGCATCTGATCGTTAAGCAGCCCCAGCTGCTGCAGCAGGCCCACCGCGCCGGTGTTCTGCTCCGCCAGCACGATGCGTATCATAATCATTACGATGCCGAGACGCACCATCATGCCGCTGCTGAGCCAGCGGGTGTTGATCAGCGGGTTTTTGCGGTTGTGCTCAATCACGATCGCCGCGACGATCAGCACCAGCGCCATCGCCAGGCAGATGCCAAGCCAGGGGGTGCTGAACCACCATTCGATGCGTCCCAGCGACAGCACGCCGCAGAGCAGCGCCATGCCCGGCGCCAGCAGCATAAAGGTGACAAAATCGAGCTTTTCAAACGCCTTGATGCGATCGCCCGGCGGCAGCTTCACCACCAGCACGCAGCCCAGCGCGATCATCGCCAGCCCCAGCTCAAACAGATAGAGCCCGCGCCACTCCTCCAGCTGCAGCAGCTCGGTCGAAAAAAGCCGCGCCATCGGAATGGCGAACTGCGAAACGGTCAGGCCGATCACCAGCGCCTTGAGTCGGTGCTTCGCCGGCCACGCCTGCACCTGATAGTAGATACCCAGCGAACTGAGCGCAGCGCCCGCCATACCGTGCGCGGTGCGCACAATAATTGCCGAGCTGAGGTCGTTGGCGAAGAGATGAAAAAAGGCGACCAGCACGTAGAACACCAGAAAAGCCTCGGTGAACACGCGCAGGCCAAACTGCTGGCGAAACTTCACCAGCAGCAGGTTGATAGAGATATTGCCCATCACGTAAACGGCGGGCAGCCAGGCGATTTCGTTGGAGTAGGCACCGAAGGTGCCCTGCAGGTTGGTCAGATTGGCGGTAACCAGCGCGTTGCTGAGCGCGCCGGTCAGAGAGATAAGCAGGCCTATCAGGCCAAAGGCAATCCGCTTCGGTGGCGAATGAATCGGGGTCGAAGGCGACCCCGGCAGCATCGGTTTTTCATGGGGCAACCATTCGCGCTGTGCATAGGGATTGCGTCTGGCCACTGCTACATATTTCCCATGCGCGTCAACAGCTGTTGCAGCACCTGCTCCGTTGTCGCCAGCGCCTGCGGATCGATATCGCTCAGCAGATCGGCGCGCAGCGCGTCCGCCTCGTTTTTCACTAAGGCGAAAGCCTCGTTGCCTTTTTCCGTCAGCACCAGATGGCGCTTGCGGCGATCTTCCGGCGGCTGGACGCGCGTCAGCAGCTCCTGCTTCACCAGGCGATCAATAAGCGGCACCATGCTGGCGTCTTCCAGTCCGAGCATCTGCGCCAGCTCCGTCTGGGTCAGCGGCCGGGTTTCGCTGGCGATAAGGCCAATGGCCATCCAGCTGCTCATGCTCAGGCCGCTGTGTTTAAGATGGCGATCGACGGCCAGACGCCAGGCGTGCGCGGTCTGGTAGAGCAAATGGGTGAAGGTTTTATATTGCAGAGTCAAAGCGTAGCGACCTGATTATTAGAGTTCTGACTAAATGGGTGCGTTATTATACGCCGAGTAAATTGCTAATAAAAATAGCACAAGGCGTTAAATAATGACGCGTATGTCGTCGGGTTTTAAAGCCATATTACTACCCAGACGAGGTAAATCTGGAGTTACTATGCCCGATCGCAACAGCAACTGGATAGATCTGCGACGCGACGCCTTGCACGGCATTGAGACGATCCGCGCGCACTTTACCGGACACGCCTACGATCCCCACTGGCACGACAGCTACCTGATTGGCGTAACAGAGCAAGGGGTGCAGCAGTTTCACTCGCGGCGTAAACAGCATCGCAGCCGACCCGGCACGGTATTTATGCTGGAGCCGGAGGAGCTGCACGACGGCGATGCGGTGGATGCGCAGGGCTTCACCTATCGCATGCTCTATCTCTCGCCACAGCAGCTGGCACAGCAGCTGGCGCCGCTCTCTGCCGCCGACCGCGGCGGCGAACTCCACTTTGCCGCCACGCTGCGCAATGACAAGGCGCTTGCCTACGCCGTCTGGCACTGTTTTGACGCCCTGTGGCACGACCATCCGGCGCTGATCAAGGAGGCCACGCTTGAGCGCCTGTTTCTCCAGCTGAGCCAGCATCCGCTATGGCGCAGCGAACCGCGTGCGGTCAACGGCGATCGCCTGCTGGCG
Organism: Pantoea sp. ACRSC; assembly: GCF_022346785.1. Classification (NCBI taxonomy): domain Bacteria; kingdom Pseudomonadati; phylum Pseudomonadota; class Gammaproteobacteria; order Enterobacterales; family Erwiniaceae; genus Pantoea; species Pantoea sp. ACRSC. Next base: position 559,466 of record NZ_JAKRNN010000001.1, on the reverse strand, counting down.
CAGCGGGCGCGCGACTGGCTAATCGCCTGCCATGCCCACAATCCCGGCTTACAGGCGATGGCTGAGGCGCTGCAGGTGGATCGCTTTCGACTTTCGCGCCTGTTTCAGGCGCAGTGGGGGTTACCGCCGCACGCCTGGCTGGTGCAGTGGCGACTCTCTCAGGCGCGCCGCCAGCTGGCAGCGGGCGTTGCCGCTGCCGACGTCGCGGCGGCGCTGGGCTTTGCCGATCAGAGCCACCTGGGACGCTGGTTTAAGCGCGCCTGCCATCTGACGCCGGCGCGCTATCAGCAGGCCTGCACAAATCTTCCAGACGCGGGCTGACGAGCGCGCCACAATGCGCTTTTTCTGTCTGGAGACGTGCTATGCAAGAACCCCGTTGCGTTATGATCCTGCAAAACGACCTCGCCCCTGGTAAAGCCGCTAACGCCGCGGCGGTCATTGCGCTGACTCTCGGTCAGCGCCATCCCGCCCTGGTGGGCGAAGCGCTACAGGATGCCGACGCCTGCCGCTATCCTGGTCTTATCCCCTTCGGCATTCCCGTGCTGGCGGCCACGCATGCCGAGATGGACGCGCTGCGCGCGCGCTGCGCCGGACTGGGGTGCGATCTGGTACTGTTTCCCGAACAGGGCCAGGCCACCACCGACTACGCGGCCTTTAGCGCGGCGATGCGCGAAATTCCGGGCGGCGAGTGGCGTCTGTCAGGGCTGGCGCTGGTCGGCGAGAAACAGCAGGTGCGAAAACTGACCTCGAAGCTAAAGCTTTTTAGCTAAACAGCCGCGGGAGAAGCCGTGCGCTTTTCCCGCATAGCTGTACAATTGCTCCATTGTACAAAAAACCTGTACAGCTTTGACTCATGATGTATACATTTATGCTGTTGATAATTAACAAATAGCACAAATTGACCAATATTGTACTTGTGTCTGTACACCTTCATTGTATAACTTTACCTCCCATGAATCGGATAACGATTCCGTAACGAATGATGCGTTTGCGTCGCCTCTGAAGGTGTCAGTGGATTTCCACCTTCAGAGGTCCTTTTTTTTGATGAGCTGTTACCCTTTACATCTGTCCATGTAAGGGGATTTTCATCGTTAATTGATCCGGTATCCGACCTGAACACCGGGGCTAATTTTTTAGGGCTGACACATGCAAAGCGCTGTTTCACAAACCGAAAAACAGATGGGTGATAACATCAACGCTGCGGCCGATAAAGGTGCCAGCGAGATGGAGATGCTGGGTTTAGCGATCGCAGAGATTCTGCAGGCGGGTAAGCCTGTGACCAATAAAGCAATTATCGCTAAGCTAATCCAGCGGCTGGAGCTGGAGTCCGATGCGGCGACGCTGGAGATCTATCGCCAGCTTCTCGAGCTGGTCGTGCATAAAACACCTGACGATTTAACGGTATAGTCCCGACTCCAGGGATGGAGTCATCCTGCTGCTTCCGCCAGCGCTGGCAAATTTCCCCCTCAGACAGTACTCTCTCCAGCTGAATTTCTGCTGCGCTCCTCGCGTCTGTTGCGAGAGCGAATAATTAAAAAGAGCCTGCAAGTTTATGAGTCAATCTACTGACGTTGCCCAAAACCTGGACAACGACCTGAGCCTGGGCCGCGTGTTGCGTTCCCCTGCCCTGCTCGCCCGTGAATCTCTTGCCGGCGTGATCACCGCGCTGGCGCTAATCCCGGAAGTGATCTCCTTTTCCGTTATCGCCGGCGTCGATCCAAAGGTCAGCCTGGTGGCGTCCGTGGTGCTCTGCCTGACGCTTTCGGTGCTGGGCGGACGCCCGGCAATGGTGACCGCCGCCGCCGGTTCGGTGGCGCTGGTCATCGGCCCAATGGTGCATGCGCACGGCGTGGCCTATATTCTGCCCGCCGTGGTGCTGGGGGGTGTCATTCAGATCCTGTTTGGCGTGGCCGGTCTGGCGCGCATGATGCGCTATATTCCGCGCTCGGTGATGCTCGGCTTTGTCAACGCGCTGGGCGTGCTGATTTTCTTCGCGCAGGTGCCGCACGTCTGGGGGCAAAGCGCGCTGGTGTGGCTGCTGTTCGCCGTGACGCTGGCAATTGTGCTGCTGCTGCCGCGCGTGCTGAAAAGCGTGCCCTCGCCGCTGGTCGCTATCCTGGTCGTTACCGCCGTCGCGCTGCTGCTCGGCTGGCGCGTGCCCAACGTGGGCGATGAAGGCCCGATGAGCGCCGGTTTACCCGGCCTCAATGCGCTACAGGTGCCGTTGAGCCTGCAGACCCTGCAGATCGTCTGGCCGACCGCGCTCAGCATCGCCTTTGTTGGCCTGATGGAGTCGCTGCTTACCGCCAAGCTGGTGGACGATCTTACCGATACGCTCTCCAGCAAGCGCCGCGAGTCCTGGGGATTAGGCGTCGCCAATATTTTCGCCGCCTTTTATGGCGGCATCGCCGGCTGCGCAATGATCGGCCAGACTATCGTCAACGTCGAGCTGGGCAAGGCGCGCACGCGCCTCTCCACCCTGGTCGCCGGGCTGGTACTGCTGCTGCTGGTGACCGGCCTGAGCGCCGTAATGGCGCAGATTCCGATGGTGGTGCTGGCGGGGATCATGATGGTGGTCGCGGTGAAGACGGTAAACTGGCACAGCCTGCAGCCCGCGACGCTCCGACGCATGCCCTGGTCGGAAACGCTGGTTATGGCGCTGACGATTATCGTGACGGTATGGAGCGGCAACCTGGCGCTGGGGGTACTGGCAGGGGTGATCACCGCCGTAATGCTGTTTGCGCGCCGTATCGCACACGTGATCCACGCCGAACGCGAACTCAGCCCGGACGGTCAGTCGGTGCGCTATCGCGTGCGCGGCCCGCTCTTTTTCGCCAGCAGCAACGATCTGTTTGAGCATTTCGACTACGGCCATGACCCGAAACAGGTCACGATCGATCTTACCGATGCGCAGATCTGGGACGCCTCGTCGGTGGCCGCGCTTGACGGCATTGAATACCGCTATCAGCGCCATGGCGCGCAGGTTACCCTTGTCGGCCTGGATACGCGCAGCAGCGACTTTCATCGTCGCCTGACCGGCAAATTTGAGTAATTCGCGACAGATAACAGGATGCGGCGACGTACGCCGCATCCTGTTAAAGCGGTTTGGCCTGACGACGGGCCTTATAGCGCCCAATCAGCGTCGTCATCGCCTGGTAGATCACGCCTGCATAGAGACTTTGCAACACCGCCATTCCCGTTTCCATTCCCTCTTTTTGCCAGAAGCAGAACCACATAAACAGGCCCCACAGCAGGGAAAACAGTAGACAGCCTTTAATAAATTTCATCACGCCCTGCATCTTATATCCTTCTTTATCCCCGCAGCCCGTGCCGCGTTACTGAGGCGTGAAAGTATCCTATAGCGCGGCGTTTTGCACTTCAGGCTGCATCAGATGAGAGGCGGGTCAAATTTTAGGGCGCGGCATAATTTAAGCGTTTCCCGCTGGTGCGCTGGCGCTGAGCTGCTACGCTTTAATTTCATTGCATTTTTATGCTTTCTTTTTCAATACCGGAGAATGAGGTGGCAACGATGAACAACGTGAAAAAAGGCATATGTATTACGCTGGCGGTACTGGCGCTGGCGGGCTGTATGCACCGCAGCGATGCGATTAAGTCCGATGGCCGTCCTCATGCGCCAAGCGGCCAGTCGTCGCCGGGCGGCACGCTGGGCTCAGGTCCGGTTGGCCAGCCGCAGTCATAATCAAACAAACCCGGCGCTGGCCGGGTTTGTTATTTTCCCCCGGCCGTCTGGGATGCAGGATGGCTGAGAAAGCGCGCGGTGGGTCACCTGTTATTGCTCGGCCTGCCTGCCAATCCTTAAACGACACAGGTGAATGGCATCGCCGGCATGTGCGTTTCCACTCTCTCCTTCCCAGCCTGTAAGGATATAAGGTCACGCCAGCAAGGAAATTTGGGCACAAAAAAACCGCCCTGAAGGCGGTCACGACATTGCTTACTACTGCTTTATTTTAATTAGGTTCTTTCAATCGACAGATATGGTGCCCGGGGCGGGACTTGAACCCGCACGACCATAAGCCGAGGGATTTTAAATCCCTTGTGTCTACCGATTTCACCACCCGGGCAGGGTGTAAAGTGGAGGCGCGTCCCGGAGTCGAACCGAGGTGGACGGATTTGCAATCCGCTGCATGGCCACTCTGCCAACGCGCCTTTATCCGCTGTGCCGTCAGGTTAATCCTGACCTGCAAATCTGGAGCGGGAAACGAGACTCGAACTCGCGACCCCGACCTTGGCAAGGTCGTGCTCTACCAACTGAGCTATTCCCGCATTGTTCAGCAATCTAATGGAACTTGCTGATTTTGCTTATCTTCTGGCAGCTTTGCCGCCGTTCGATGCGATGCATTCTACTGACCTGACGCACTGAGTCAACAGAATTATCTTCACAGTGCGTCCGTTTGCTGCTTTTTAAATCGCTTCGATCAGCTATCGAGCAGATCGCCGCGCGCAGCGCTTAAATACTGAAACATTGACCAGAATGTCAGCACGGCGGCGATATAGAGCGCCACGACCCCTACGGCGATAACCGTGGTGTCAGGACGCCACAGCAGCGCGACCAGCGACAGCATCTGCGCCGTGGTTTTCACCTTGCCGATCCAGGAAACCGCAACGCTGCTGCGCTTGCCGATTTCCGCCATCCACTCGCGCAGCGCGGAGATAATGATTTCGCGCGCGATCATGGTTGCGGCCGGCAGGGTGATCCACCAGGCGTGAAAGTATTCCGCCACCAGGACCAGCGCAATGGCCACCATGACCTTGTCGGCCACGGGATCAAGAAAGGCGCCGAAGCGCGTGGTTTGCTTCCAGCGGCGCGCGAGAAAGCCGTCAAACCAGTCGGTGACGGCGGCGACCACGAAGATCAGCGCGGTGGCGAACGGCGCCCAGTAGAACGGCAGATAGAAAGCCAGCACGAAGAAAGGAATCAGGACGACTCGAAACAGGGTGAGACACGTCGGAATGTTAAATTGCATATGCCGGTAACTGTCTGGAATGGGTAGAATTTCCCCTATGTTCCTACATTGCCTCACCTGTTTCAATGCTAGTGTTTTAGCGAATGGTATATTTTTTCCGCCAGTGCGAACGAAATACCGGGCACATTGGCGATCTCCTCAACCGTGGCGTTCATCAAGGGTTGCAGGCCGCCCATATACTTAAGCAGCTGCTGGCGACGTTTTGGGCCGATACCTTCGATGCTCTCCAGCGCGCTGGTGTTCTTTACTTTCGCCCGTTTTTTTCGATGGCCCGAAATTGCATGATTGTGAGCGTCATCACGAATATGCTGAATCACATGCAGCGCCGCGGAGTCTGGCGGCAGCGAAACGCCCTCACCTTCCGCCTCGAAGAAGAGCGTTTCCAGGCCCGCTTTACGATCGCTGCCTTTCGCCACGCCCAGTAAAATCGGCCGCGATTTATCCCACTCCACCTCCAGCTCGGCAAAAACCTGCTTCGCCTGCGACAGCTGCCCCTTGCCGCCGTCGATCAGGATAACGTCGGGAATTTTATCCTCTTCCAGCGCTTTGCCGTAGCGGCGGCGCAACACCTGATTCATCGCCGCGTAATCATCGCCGGGCGTGATGCCTTCGATATTGTATCGACGGTAGTCGCTGCGCAGCGGCCCGTTAGCGTCGAATACCACGCAGGAGGCGATGGTCTGCTCCCCCATGGTATGGCTGATATCGAAGCACTCCATGCGGTTAATTTTGTCCAGCTCAAGGAACTGCGCCAGCGCCGCCAGCCGCTGCTGAATAGTGGAGTGCTGTGACAGCCGCGTGGTGAGCGCCGTCGCCGCGTTGGTGCGCGCCAGCTTAAGGTAGCGCGCGCGGTCGCCGCGCGGTTTGCTCTGGATGGCCACGCGGCGCCCCGCCAGCTCGCTCAGCGACGCGGAGAGCAACTCGCGCTCCGGCAGGTCGAAATCGAGCAGGATATCGCCCGGCAGCGTGCGCGCTTCGCTGCCCTGCAGGTAAAACTGGCCGACAAAAGTCTGTACCACCTCCGCCAGCTCGGTATCGGCCGGGACTTTCGGGAAGTAGCTGCGGCTGCCCAGCACTTTGCCCTGGCGGATAAAGAGGACGTGCAGGCAGGCCATCCCGGCGTCGTAGGCGACGCCGATAACGTCGAGATCGTCGCCCTGATTAGAAACGAACTGTTTTTCGGTAATGCGGCGTACCGCCTGGATCTGGTCGCGCAGACGCGCCGCCTCTTCGAAGCGCAGCCCGATGCTCGCCTCTTCCATGCGCTTCACCAGCATATTCAGCACCTGGTCATCCTTACCGGCGAGAAACAGCCGCACATATTCTGTCTGCTGCGCATACTCCTCTTCGCTCACCAGACCGGCGACGCAGGGACCGAGGCAGCGCCCAATCTGATATTGCAGACAGGGCCGCGAGCGATTGCGGTAGACGCTGTTTTCACACTGGCGAATCGGAAACACCTTCTGCATCAGCGCCAGGGTTTCGCGCACCGCGTAGCCGTTCGGGAACGGGCCGAAATACTCCCCTTTCGCGTGTTTCGCACCGCGATGATAGGCCAGCCGCGGATGCGTATCGCCGCTGAGAAAGATAAACGGATAAGATTTATCATCGCGCATCAGCACGTTGTAACGCGGCTGATAGAGCTTGATATAGTTATGCTCAAGCAGCAGCGCTTCCGTTTCGGTGTGGGTAACGGTGACGTCTATATGATGGATGTTGCTGACCAGCACCTCAGTCTTTCGGCTGCCGACGTGGCTGCGAAAGTAGCTGCTGAGGCGCTTTTTAAGATCTTTGGCTTTTCCTACATAGATCACGGTGTCCGAGGCATCGTACATGCGATACACGCCCGGCTGACTGGTCACCGTGCTGAGAAAGGCTTTGGCGTTGAAAACTTCACTCACTACTGATTAACGGCTCCGCATTGAACAGGCCATGTCGAATGGCCAGATGCGTTAACTCTACGTCTCCGCTGATGTTTAGCTTGCTGAACATGCGATAACGGTAGCTGTTAACGGTTTTAGGACTGAGATTGAGCTGCTCGGAAATTTCCGTCACCTTTTGCCCTTTGGTGATCATCAGCATAATCTGCAATTCCCTTTCCGACAAACAGCTGAAGGGAGATTCCGCTTTTTGCGGCTCGATCTGACTCAGCGCCATCTGCTGCGCGATATCGGATGCGATATAGCGCTGACCGGCGTGGACGGAGCGGATAGCGTTCACCACTTCCTGCGGCGCGGCACCTTTGCTGAGGTAGCCTGCCGCCCCCGCCTGCATCACCCTGGCGGGCAGCGGGTTTTCGGTGTGGATGGTCAACATGATAATTTTGATATCAGGATTAAAGCGCACAATTTTGCGCGTCGCTTCCAGCCCGCCGATGCCGGGCATATTCATATCCATCAGGATGACGTCGACCTGATTGGCCCGACACCATTTGACCGCATCCTCGCCACAACAGGCCTCTCCCGCGACCACAAGACCTTTCATATCCTCCAGTATGCGTCGAATACCGGCGCGTACCAGTTCATGGTCATCCACAAGAAGAACACTGATCAACGGGGAGCACTCCGCTAGCTAAAATGGGGAATAATTCTGATAATGAATTCAGGCATGATACCTGCTTTTCGCCGTAATGAACATCAATAGCCCAAATGTTTGACCGTATTCAATGATTTACATCAACGCTTTCCAGCGCGTAAAAATAATATGCCCGCGCATAAAATATGATCATTTTTTCTTTTTAATATTCTTTACATTTCAATTAGTTAAATTATTAACCCATCAAATAGTTAGCCTGCGCTTAAATGCAGCACCCTCAGGCTGTGAAAATTATTCATCTGCTGCCGCAAATAAAATCCTGCTGATGAGTTAACCGCCTGCGCGCTGCGCTTTAACAGGCCAATGGCGCGTTGTGATATACTGATGCACGGCTGCGCGGAACATGCCGCACGATCGATAAACCACCAAGGAGAACACGATGAGCGATGAAGAATTTGTTACCTCGCACGACACGCTAAAGCTGGCCGACGAAGTCGCCTGCCTGAAAATGATGGTGACGCTGATTCTGAAAGGAATGGGCCAGGCGGATGCCGGTAAAGTGATTATTAATATGGAACGCTACGTGCAGACTCTGGGTGATAAGCCGCAGGCGGAAGTGTTCAGCAATACCATTAAACAGATCAAAACCGCGTATCGCCAGTGATGCGTTCGCCCCCGCCTGATGCGGGGGCGCGCTGTCAGGTGTGCGACTGCCAGTTAACGGAGACGCCCAGCGACGGCAGCACCTCTTCCGGGCTAAAGCGCCGCGTGCCGCGATACTTTTCCGCCAGCGCCGGCTGCGCCACCGGAATACGAATAGCGAACAGATTGTCCTCCGACTGGATCAACCCCGGCGTCAGCGGCTCATAGGCGACCTGGTGATCCTCAAACATCTTCTCCAGCATCGGCGTCGCCGAGCTGATCAAATATTCCATGCCGTTAAGCTCGGCGAGCTGCACGGCGTGCCATAACAGGTTGAACGGCAGTTCCGCGTCCACTTCCAGCTTTGCCGAGAAGCGCGACATCTCCCACACTTTTTCATGGCTGAACGGCACCACCAGCCCTTCGCTCTGCGCTGGCTCATGCCAGGGCATCAGCCGCGCGCAGCCGCTGATGCCGTCGCGCGCGCTCCAGGCCAGCAGCCAGGTGACATCCGAACGATCGTAACGGTCATACTCCTGACCCGGCGTGCTAAGACGCGGCGGAATCGACCAGCCTTCTCCACGCGCAAATACGCTGTAACGGTAGCTGCCTAACTCGGCCAGCAGAGAGGACGGCATATCCTTTAACTGGGTTTGAATTATCTTCATCATGCGCCCCTGACATCCTCATGTTTGCACTGATTTACGCTACGCCAGCCTGGCAAAGTCCCGGCGCAGGGTAGACAACTGCTTCCGGCAACGTAACTACTAAATTTAGTAGTTGCCTTTTCTATATCAGACCTATTGCCGCCGCATAACAGGCAATTTGGGTTTTATTGGAAACATTAAATCGCTTTTGCATATTTTTTTGGTGAAAGTTCACCGTATGTTGCGAGATTGCTAAAATAAGCGAAATTTCAGCCGATGTTTTGCCTTCTGCGGTCCATTTCAAAATTTCGAGCTCGCGCTGACTAAAATCATTTTTCAGCACCATTAGCGCGTCATCAGAAAAGCGCTGAAGCGAACGCAAACTCAGCTCCGCCAGAAAGTGCAGTTTCACTTCCAGCTCGACGTGGTGATAGTGCGTCCGACTTGCCAGGTGAGATGCTATAGATAATATACCAATGGCGCGATTTGATGCCATTGCAGAGCAGGAAAATCCGCTGTTCAGCCCATGCTCCTGCGCCTCTTTCCACAAATCGCCGGCCCCGGTGAACAGCTCATGCGTCCACTCAAGGCCCCGTCCGGGCTGCTGACATAGCATTAAAACGGGATCGATGGCGTAATAGTTTTTTTCCTCATAGCGTTTAATCCAGGCTTTGGGATAGGTGCTATGCAAAAAAATACGTGGTCGGGTAAAAGGCACAGGATGCTGAATCAAAAAGGAATAGCTATCGAACCCTAATGACACGATCAGGGTTTGTATGAGCGTCTTCAATTCTGCAGTTGAAGTGATAGCCTGAAATTCTTTTTCCGTCTCACGGCGCCAGACGAAATAATTGTCGTTAGTCATATTGCCTCGGCGTTATCCTCACGCTGATGCGTCTGTTTATTGAGGTTGCACATTTAAAAAAACAAATTTATATGAGAAAAAAGTTTTATTGAGAAAAAAGCCGGTATGCCAGTAAAAATCACGCGACGTCCGGTTGTGCGTGTTTTACTTAAAGCGTGTTACCAGCGCTTCTCGAAAAGCGATCCTGTCAGCAGCATTATAGCGGCTGAAAAACAGAATAAGATTTTTCTTAAAGAGATTCAATCTGCATTGCGACAATTACTTCCTCATACTTTGGCCGCCATTCAGCATGGCTATTAAGTAAAATTAGTTTATACAGGTAATTTATTTATAAACATAGAGTTAAGCTATTCTAAAGTTAACTTACCTCCAGCGGCGAAAACCCGTGCGCGTTTTTGCCGCCTCGCTTAAGCATAGATCATTTCTATGTATTGCGATTGGGACTACGCTTAACAGCGGAACCCGTGCCTGACCATTACGCCCGGCATGCAGGCGCCTTGCCGCCTTGCGCCGTTTTTACGGATGCGCTTTTACCTTTGCAGGTGGGAAACACTATGTTGAATCAGCTGGCCTTACCCTTCCTGGTATTAGGAATCTGTACCGCTCTGATGATTTTAAAAGATATTTTCCGTCACCCTCACCCTGTCAGGATAATGAACATTATCTGGCCGCTGACCGGGCTCTACATGCCGTTCTTCGGCTGGCTGGCCTGGTGGTATCTTGGCCGAAGTCCATCGCGTCAGCTTAAACTGGCGTTATTAGTCCCGCAAAAAATTCATCATTACGCGGGCTGGCAAACCATATTTATCACGACCTCTCTCTCTGCGGCCGCCTGCATTTTTAGCGAACTGATTACAATTCCGATTATCACTCTGCTAAACCACTACCATTTTGTTACGCCGTTCTGGATGCAGGCAATTATCTTTCTTGCTATTTCTCTGATTAGCGGCCTGTTTTTACAATTTCTGGCAATCAGACAGCGCGAAGCATTTACCCTGTGGCGCGCTTTGCTGGTCGCCTTTCGCACTGAAACTTTTCCGCTGCTGGTTTATCAGGCGGGTATTTTCCTCTTTATGAGCCTGGCCCTGAAATTTGTGCTTCATCAGCAAATCAATCCGCTGCTGGCGGCCTTCTGGTTTATGCTGCAGCTCGCGACGCTGACCGGATTTATATTTTCCTGGCCCGCCAATCATTTCCTGATTAAACGCGGGCTGAACCCGGCGGTATAACTTATCGACAATATCCGGTTCCGCGCATGCCGAAATGAAAATGACCGGCGTGCGCGGCGTTATAATCCGGTCCAAGGGCATTGCCGAAGTTATTACACCCCTCCTGCCACAGCTGATGCAGCAGCGCCGATTTGCTCTCCGGCTGCGTCCAGTTTTTCCCTACCTCCAGCCGCTGCCCGTCGGCCAGCTGAAAGCCGGTGACATCCCAGGCGTCGGCGCTGGCATGCTCGCTTAGCCGCCCTTGCGTGCGGTGATAGATATTGCGGCAGGCGTAGCTGCCGACATGGCTGATGCGCGTCAGCGACGCGCCGGGTTGCACCTGCGCCAGGCGCTGCTGGCTGCGCAGAACAAACATGGTGCTGGCGACGGCCATCGGACAGCTGGCGAGAAAGCTGCTGCTCAGCCCGACCTTGCCGAAACGCTGGATACGCAGCGGATCGGGCAGCGGACAGGCGCCCGTGACGGCGGGACGCACGCTAAAGGTTACCACGCCCGCCAGCTGCGCGCGCCGCATCACGTCGAGACAGGCGGCGGGATCGCCCGCCAGCCGCTTGAGTTTATAGCGGGTCATCCAGCCTGGCGGATCGGTGACCGCCAGCGGCGTAAAGGGGTTGAACTGGGGCGGCAGATGCTGTTTCAGCCATGGCAAACTCCACCATCCCGCGGCTATCAGCACCAGTAGCAGAATAATCGCGCGCATTCTCCCTCTCGCAGCAGCTTGATTTAGAGAACAAAAGTGTAGAAGCTACGCGCCGGTTTAGCGCCGTAAACGGCGCTTTTCGCTTAAAACAGCCGCGTTGTGACGCAAGTTTGTGCCGCGTAAAGATTTTCTGACATGTTAATAAGGGGTAAAGACCGCATTTGTACAAAAAAAATAGTGGGCTTTTAACTTATTCCTCTATCTTATGCCAACTTGCCCCCGGGCAAGCGATCGCAAACAGCCAGCAGAGCTGACACAACATCCAGACAGGAATAACGATTTATGGTTGATCACGTAAAAGAAGCCGTTGCTGAGCAGGAGAATCCTGACAAGCTGCGGCGCAATCTGCATAACCGACATATTCAGCTTATCGCCATCGGCGGCGCCATCGGCACCGGCCTGTTTATGGGCTCCGGCAAAACCATTAGCCTGGCGGGCCCGTCGATCATTTTCGTCTATATGATCATCGGCTTTATGCTCTTTTTTGTTATGCGCGCCATGGGCGAGCTGCTGCTCTCCAACCTGCAATATAAATCCTTTAGCGATTTCGCGGCCGATCTGCTCGGCCCCTGGGCGGGTTACTTTACCGGCTGGACCTACTGGTTCTGCTGGGTAGTGACCGGTATCGCCGACGTCGTGGCTATATCCGCCTATTTCCAGCTCTGGTTCCCCGGCTTTTCCGTGTGGATGAGTGCCCTGCTGTGCGTTTTCGTCTTTCTGGCGCTGAATGTCGCCACGGTGAAGATGTTCGGCGAGATGGAGTTCTGGTTCGCTATCATAAAAATCGTCGCCATTGTGGCGCTGATTGTCACCGGCGTCGTGCTGGTGGCGCTTCACTATCCGTCGCCGGGCGGCGGCACCGCCTCCCTGAGTAATATCTGGGATCATGGCGGCCTGTTTCCGAAAGGGCTGAGCGGCTTTTTCGCAGGTTTCCAGATTGCGGTGTTCGCCTTTGTCGGCATCGAGCTGGTGGGCACGGCGGCGGCGGAAACGCACGATCCCCATAAGGTGCTGCCGCGCGCCATTAACGCTATCCCGCTGCGCGTCATTATGTTCTATGTGCTGGCGCTGATGGTGATCATGGCGGTAACGCCCTGGACGCAGGTGCTGGCGGATCGCAGCCCCTTTGTTGAGATGTTTGTGCTGATCGGCCTGCCTGCGGCGGCCAGCATCGTTAACTTTGTGGTGCTGACCTCGGCGGCCTCCTCCGCTAACAGCGGTATCTTCTCTACCAGCCGTATGCTCTACGGCCTGTCGCAGCAGGGCGTGGCGCACCGCGCCTTTGGCCGACTCTCCGCGCGCGCGGTGCCAACTGCCGGCCTGTTCTTCTCCTGCTTCTGCCTGCTGGCAGGCGTTGCGCTGATTTACCTGATCCCCGACGTGATGACGGTGTTCACGATGGTGACCACGGTGTCGGCGATCCTGTTTATGTTTGTCTGGACCATTATCCTGTGCAGCTATCTGGCCTACCGTAAAAAGTATCCAGAACGCCACGCGGCGTCAGGCTTTAAAATGCCGCTGGGTAAAGTGATGTGCTGGGTGGTGATGGCGTTCTTCGCCTTCGTGCTGGTGCTGCTGACGCTGCAGGAAGATACCCGCCAGGCGCTGATGGTCACGCCGCTCTGGTTTATGATGCTGACCCTGGGCTGGCTGCTGCGCCGTCGCGCCGCCCGTTAAAAGCCTTTCCCCGGAGGTTAAACCGCGACAGAGGCGGCTCAGCGTTAACGCGCGCGAGGCATGAACCGGGAAGCAGCGCGTCCCGCGCCAGGGACAAAAACGCCGGGAGCGTTGCGTTGGCCCGGCAACAGGCGCACCTCAGGGATGAGGTGCGTAACCACGCGGGCGACTTCCTTCTGCTTTTACAGGCGCTCCCCGGTCTTTTTAAAACTCTCCCCCAGCGAAGGACGCGCCGAGGGCAGCCGCTCAGGATGCGCAGCAGGCAACTGCGACGTGCCCAGCCCAAAGGTAAAGGTGTAGCGCCCCTCTTCCCCCATGCGTAAATCGGCAATAACGGTCTGACCATCCTGCTCGCGCAGCGCATAGAAGCCGTGACTAAACCAGGCGACGCGCTCCGCATACCAGCTGCCCCGCAGCGGCGCGAACAGCGCCATATGGCGAGGCCGCCAGCGTATCTGCAGCGCCCGCGTCGGCGACAGCAGCGACCAGTAAGCTTCGCCATAGCGGTCGCCATCAATAATCACCGCACGCCACACCAGCGTATTAAACGCGGTGGGCGTCACCAGCACCTTCTGGTCGGAAACCTGCTGCCGCGCCAGCGACTCTCTTACCTGCCAGCCCGCAACGCTCTGGATCGCCACGCTCCAGACAAGATAGAGCGTGCTCAGGGTTAATCCGGCGCGATTCCAGCGCAGCCCTTCGGCGCCGCCGCGCCGCACTGCCGCCACAAGGCAGATCAGCAGCGGCAGCGTATAGAGCGGATCGACGATATAGATGCTGCCAACGGCAAAGGGGTGATCGGTGAGCGGCAGGCCAAGCTGCGTGCCGTACACCGTCATCAGATCGAGCAGCGGATGGGTAATCAGCGCCAGCCAGATCGCCAGCCACCACGCCCGCCAGCTCACCCCGCGCCGAAACAGGCCAGCAATCAGCCAGGCGAGCAGCGGCGAGATGAGGGTCAGCCAGAGCAGCGCATGGCTCTCGGTGCGGTGCAGCGTCATATTGCGGATGGCGTCGCCGTGATCGATAAAAACATCGAGGTCAGGCAGGGTGCCGCACACGGCGCCCACCGCTGCCGCCTGCCAGAGCGGCACGCGCCGCCCCATCGCCGCGACGCTGACTGACGCCCCCAACAGCAGTTGCGAAACAGAATCCATCGATGACTCCGGGACAGAGCGGCGGCGTCAGCCGTCAGGAAATCAGCGCACGCGGATCCCTTCGATGATCATGCGCTGTACGTTTTCGACCGTTTCATCAAAAAACTGCGGATCGCTCAGGGTCTGACCGGTAATCGCCTCAACCTGGCTGGCGAAATCCGCATAGTGCTGCGTCGCCGCCCACAGCATAAAAAAGAGATGCTGCGGCTGAACGCCCGCCAGCCGCCCTTCGTTGATCCAGCGCTCGACGATCGCCGCCTTATCGTCCACCAGCTGCTTGAGATCGCCCGCCAGCTCGCCTTTCAGCAGCGGCGCGCCCTGCAGCATCTCCAGACAGAAAAGACGCGACGCCTGAGGATGGTCGCGCGACACCTCAAGCTTAAGGCGGATATAGCGGCGGATGGCGCTGAGCGGATCCATATCGTGCTGCAGCGCGCGCAGCGGCGCCAGCCAGACGTCAAGGATCTCTTTTAGCACCGCGATATAGAGCGTTTCTTTCGAGGGATAATAGTAGAGCAGATTGGTTTTTGAGACGTCTGCCCGCTCGGCAACCTGATCCAGACGCGTGCCGTGAATACCAAACTGAGAGAAAAGCGCCAGCGCGGCTTCAAGAATGGCGGCGCGTTTCGCCGCAGTGGCGCGCGAACGTCGCGTCGTTTTTTTTTCATCGGTTTTCACAGCGTTACCTCATTCCTTAAGCGTACAGGCATCATAGCAAAGCCGCTCTCACCTGCCCAACCCGGGCGCTGCACCTTTTTTGCTCAGCCTGCCTGCTAAACGTGCAGTGATTTTTGACCAGATGGTCCAGAACGGACCAATTGCTCTACTTTTTTTACCGCCCCGCCCTCAAGTCATTGTTAAATATATATTTATATTTTGTGGCACAACCTTTGCAAATTTGTCAGCAAGCGCCGCCATCAGGGATGAAGCAGGAAGCCGCGCAGCGCACCAAACCGTTTATCACCTGGCAAAGAGGGTTTGACATGAAGATTGGCGTTTTTATTCCGATTGGTAACAACGGCTGGCTGATTTCCACCCACGCCCCGCAGTACAAACCCACGTTCGAGCTGAACAAGGCGATCGTACAGAAGGCGGAGCACTATCACTTCGACTTTGCGCTGTCGATGATCAAGCTGCGCGGCTTTGGCGGCAAAACCGAGTTCTGGGATCACAATCTTGAATCCTTCACCCTGATGGCCGGGCTTGCCGCCGTCACCTCGCGCATTGAGATCTACGCCACCGCCGCCACGCTGACGCTGCCACCCGCCATCGTGGCGCGCATGGCGTCAACCATCGACTCTATCTCGGGCGGCCGCTTCGGCGTTAACCTGGTGACCGGCTGGCAGAAGCCGGAATATGAGCAGATGGGCATCTGGCCGGGTGACGATTACTTTAGCCGCCGCTACGACTACCTGACGGAGTATGTGACGGTGCTGCGCGATCTCTGGGGCAGCGGCCAGTCCGATTTCAAAGGTGAATTTTTCACCATGAACGACTGCCGCGTCAGTCCGCAGCCGCAAAAGCCGATGAAGGTGATCTGCGCCGGACAGAGCGACGCGGGTATGGCCTTCTCTGCACAGCATGCCGACTACAACTTCTGCTTCGGCAAGGGGGTCAATACGCCTGCCGCCTTCGCCCCGACCGCCGCGCGTATGAAGCAGGCGGCGGATAAGGCGGGCCGCGACGTCGGCTCCTACGTGCTGTTTATGATTATCGCCGCCGAAAGCGACGAGGCGGCGCGCGCCAGATGGGAGCACTACAAAGCGGGCGCTGACGAAGAGGCGCTCGCCTGGCTGACCACCCAGAGCCAGCAGGACAAGCGCTCCGGCAGCGACACCAACGTGCGCCAGATGGCTGACCCCACCTCCGCCGTCAATATCAATATGGGCACGCTGGTCGGCTCTTACGCCAGCGTTGCGCGCATGCTGGACGAGGTGGCGCAGGTGGAAGGCGCCGAGGGCGTCCTGCTCACTTTCGACGACTTCCTGCAGGGGATTGAGGCGTTCGGCCAGTTTATCCAGCCGCTGATGCAGTGCCGCAGCGAGATCAATGACAACAGAGAGGTAGCCTGATGAGTACCGTTTACTGCGCCCATACCGCTGCGCTGCCGCAGGTTGAGCTGCCCGCGCGCCCGGAAGCGATCGCCTTCCCGCCCGCGCAAAGCGCGCTGATCGTGGTCGATATGCAAAACGCCTACGCCACCCCCGGCGGCTATCTCGACCTGGCGGGCTTTGACGTCTCCGCCACCGCGCCGGTAATTGAGAAGATCGCGCAGGCGGTCAGCGCCGCGCGCGCGGCCGGCGTGCAGATTATCTGGTTCCAGAACGGCTGGGATGCGCGCTATGTCGAGGCGGGCGACGCCGGTTCGCCTAATTTCCATAAGTCCAACGCGCTGAAAACCATGCGCAAACGGCCTGAGCTGGCGGGCACGCTGCTGGCCAAAGGCGGCTGGGACTACGCGCTGGTGGATGCGCTGCAGCCGCAGCCAGAGGATATCGTGCTGCCGAAACCGCGCTACAGCGGCTTTTTCAACACCCCGCTCGACAGCATGCTGCGCAGCCGCGGCATTCGTCATCTGATCTTTACCGGCATCGCCACCAACGTCTGCGTGGAGTCGACGCTGCGCGACGGCTTTTTCCTCGAATATTTCGGCGTGGTGCTGGAAGACGCCACTTATCAGGCGGGTCCGCCCTTCGCCCAGCAGGCGGCAATTTTCAATATCGAAACCTTTTTTGGCTGGGTCTCCAGCGTTGATGCCTTCTGCGAAAGCCTGAAAGGCCATAAGGAGTAATGCCATGCCGAAATCTGTGATTATTCCGCCGGGCACCGCCACGCCGATCGCCCCTTTTGTGCCGGGTACGCTGGCCGACGGCGTGCTCTATGTCTCCGGCACCCTGCCGTTCGACAAAGAGAACAATGTGGTGCATATCGGCGACGCCGCTGCGCAGACGCGCCACGTGCTGGAAACCATTAAAACCGTGATTGAAACCGCAGGCGGCACGCTCGACGATGTAACGTTCAACTCGATTTTCCTCACCGACTGGCAGAATTACGCCGCCATCAATCAGGTGTACGCCGACTATTTCGCCGGCGATAAACCGGCGCGCTTTTGTATTCAGTGTGGCCTGGTGAAACCCGATGCGCTGGTAGAGATCGCCAGCGTCGCGCATATCGGCCAGCGGGAGGCGTAATGCATCTGGAGATAGTGGGAAGAGAGGATGCTGCGGCGCCGACGCTGGTGCTGGCGTCGGGCCTCGGCGGCGTAGCGGGGTTCTGGCAGCCGCAGCTGGCGGCACTGAGCTCGCGCTATCGCGTGGTGATGTATGACCAGCGCGGCACCGGCCGCAGCGCGCAGCCGCTGCCGGCCGACTATTCGATGCCGATGATGGCGGCCGAGCTAGCCGAGGCGCTGGCGCAGCGCGGGATTACGCGCTTCGGCGTGATTGGCCACGCGCTCGGCGGTCTGGTGGGGCTACAGCTGGCGCTCGACTACCCCGAGCGCGTCGAGCGCGTGGCGGTGATCAACGGCTGGCTGCGGCTGCATCCCCACACGCGGCGCTGCTTTCAGGTACGGCAGGATCTGCTGCTCAACGCGGGCGTCGAGGCTTTTGTGCGCGCGCAGCCGCTGTTTCTCTATCCGGCCGAGTGGATGGCACAGCATCAGGCGCGTCTTCTTGAGGAAGAGGCGGCACATCTCGCCCACTTCCAGGGACGCGACAATCTGCTGCGGCGCCTGAACGCCCTGATGCACGCCGACTTCACGCCGCTGGCTGCGCGCATTCAGCAGCCGGTGCTGGCGATCTGCAGCCAGGACGACATGCTGGTGCCCTGGAGCTGTAACGCGCAGCTGGCCGGTGCGCTGCCCAACGCGCAGCAGATAGCCATGTGCTGGGGTGGCCATGCGATGAGCGTCACCGACGCCGAAGGCTTCAATTCGCTGCTGCTGCAGTGGCTTAACCAGAGTGAAGCCGCGCCGCAGCGCGCGGCAAGTTAAGGAGATCCCTATGAGTACCCTGACCCTGACGCCTGACGACAATCTGGTCGAGAAGCAGGCATTCCGTGACGGCATGGCGCGCCTGGGCGCCGCTGTGAATATCATCACCACCGACGGCCCGGCGGGACGCGCAGGTTTCACAGCCTCAGCGGTATGCAGCGTCACCGATACGCCGCCGACCCTGCTGGTCTGCCTGAATCGCGCCGCCTCGGTATGGTCGGTTTTCGACGCTAACCGCCAGCTCTGCGTCAACACGCTTGCGGCCAGTCAGGCCTCTCTCTCAACCCTGTTTGGCGGCAAAACGCCGATGGAAGAGCGCTTTCAGGCGGCGCAGTGGCGCAAGGCAGCGACAGGCTCGCCGGTGCTGGCCGGCGCGCTGGTCTCCTTCGACTGCCGCATCAGCAACATTACCCGGGTTGGTACCCATGACGTGCTGTTTTGCGAAGTGCTGGCGCTGACCTTTAGCGATGAAACGCACGGGCTGGCCTGGTTCGATCGCGGCTATTTACCGCTGCAGCGGCAGGATGCCCGCTAATCCGCCCTGCGCGGCCTGATACCCCTCTTTCTGGAGATAACGATGGCGAGTTCCTGGTTTCCTCAATGGCGTAAAAAGTCGGCGGTATCGGACGGCGGTCTTATCGCCCCGGATGAGACGCTGCCGTTTGGACAAACGGCGATCCTTGGTCTGCAGCATGCGGTGGCGATGTTCGGTGCCACCGTGCTGATGCCGCTGCTGATGGGGCTGGATCCCAATCTGGCGATTCTGGTATCAGGCATCGGCACCCTGCTCTTTTTTGTGATTACCGGCGGCCGGGTGCCCAGCTATCTCGGCTCCAGCGCGGCCTTTGTCGGCGTGGTGATCGCCGTGACCGGCTTCAACGGCCAGGGGCTTAACCCGCACCTGAGCGTTGCGCTCGGCGGGGTTATCGCCTGCGGCGCGCTCTATATGCTGATTGGCCTGCTGGTTATGAAAGTCGGCACGCGCTGGATTGAGCGGCTGATGCCACCGGTGGTTACCGGCGCGGTGGTCATGGCGATTGGGCTTAATCTCGCGCCCATCGCGGTACACAGCGTGGCGGCCTCGGGTTTTGACAGCTGGATGGCGGTGATGACCGTGCTCGCTATCGGGCTGGTGGCGGTCTTTACCTCCGGCATGGTACAGCGCCTGCTGATTCTGGTGGGGCTGATCCTCGCCTGGGCGATTTACGCGCTGCTGACCAACGTGCTGGGCTTCGGCAAACCGGTCGACTTCAGCGGCGTGGCGCAGGCTGCCTGGTTTGGCATGCCGCAGACCACCGCGCCCAGCTTCGATCTGCAGGCGATAGTGATGATCGCGCCGGTGGCGATTATTCTGGTGGCGGAAAACCTCGGCCATCTGAAGGCGGTCGCGGGCATGACCGGACGCAATCTCGATCCCTGGATGGGACGCGCCTTTGTCGGCGACGGGCTGGCGACCATGATCTCCGGCACCATAGGCGGCAGCGGCGTCACCACCTATGCGGAGAATATCGGCGTTATGGCGGTGACTAAAGTCTACTCCACCCTCGCCTTCGTGGCAGCGGCGGTTATCGCGCTGATCCTCGGCTTTTCGCCGAAGTTCGGCGCGCTGATCCATGCCATTCCCGCGCCGGTAATCGGCGGCGCCTCCATTGTGGTCTTCGGCCTGATCGCGGTGGCGGGCGCGCGCATTTGGGTTCAGAACCATGTGGACTTCAGCCAGAACGGCAACCTGATTATGGTCGCCACCACGCTGGTGCTGGGCGCGGGCGATTTTTCGCTGAAGATCGGCGGCTTTACCCTGGGGGGCATCGGCACTGCCACCTTCGGCGCTATCCTGCTTAACGCCATCCTGCGCCGACGCGGCGCGGCGCTGACGGAGCGTCCGGCGCGCCAGCAGGGGTGACTATTCGCGCGGCGCCACCGGCGCCGCCTTTTTTCGCTTTAGCTTCAGCTCGCTGACGATAACGCCGCAGACGATCAGCGCGCCGCCGAGAATAGCCGCCGCAGGCAGCCGCTCGCCGGCAATTCGTCCGACCACGCCCGCCCAGACCGGCTCGCCCGCGTAGATAACCGTCGCGCGCGTCGGCGAAACGCTGCGCTGCGCCCAGTTCATCGTTACCTGAATCAGCGCGCTGGCCGCGCCGAGACCGAGCGCGCTCAGCAGCAGCGTCGGGCTGAGCGCCGGCATCGACTCGCCGTTCGGCACCATCAGGATAAAGGCGCACAGCGAGGCGACCGCTAACTGAATCAGAGTGACGCGGCGCACATCCACCTGACCGGCGAAACGGCTAATCAGGATAATCTCGGCGGCGATCGCCAGCGTGCTGAACAAGGTGGCGATTTCGCCCTGGTTAAGGCTGATGCGGCCATCCTGCGGCCCCGCCACCAGCAGCAGGCCGAGGAACGCCAGCAGGATGCCGCACCACGCCATCAGCCCCGGTGGCCGGCGCAGAAACAGCCACTGCAGCAGCGGCACGACCGGCACATAGAGCGCGGTGAGAAAGGCGGACTGGCTGCTGGAGATGGTCTGCATACCCCAGGTTTGCAGGCCATATCCTCCGGCGATCGACAGCCCGATTAAGGCGCCGGCGATCAGCTCCTGGCGCGTGATGCCCGCCAGCACGCGGCGAAAGACGCAGGCAAGGATCAGCGCGGCGGTGGCGAAGCGCAGGCCGACAAAAAAGAAAGGGCCAGAAACGGCCATAGCGCGGTGCACCACCAGAAAGGTGCCGCCCCAGATCATCGTAATCAAAATCAGCACCAGCTCTTCGCGCGATACGCGCAGCGCCAGCGTGCGGGAACTCTCCGACATAACACACCTTCCGTGATTCAACGGGCGCCATTGTGCGCAGGTCGCCGCCTGAATGCAATGCATCAGAAAAAGCGCAAATTTTGCGATCTCGCCGCAGGGCCAGAAAGCTCTTCTATACTTCTGCTTAGGTTTTCACATGCTGAGGAGAGCGCAATGGCCAGAATTCTGGTGCTTTATTACTCAATGTATGGACATATTGAAACCATGGCGAACGCGGTCGCCGAAGGTGCGCGCCGCGTCTCCGGCGTGGAAGTCGACATCCGTCGCGTGCCGGAAACCATGGATGCCGATCGTTTCGCCGAGGTAGGCGGGAAAACTGACCAGGCGGCGCCGGAAGCAACGCCCGACATATTGCCGCAGTACGACGCCATTCTCATCGGCACGCCGACGCGCTTCGGCAATATGTCCGGTCAGATGCGTACCTTCTGGGATCGCACCGGCGGCCTCTGGGCCTCCGGCGCGCTGCACGGCAAGGTCGCCAGCGTTTTTACCTCGACCGGAACCGGCGGCGGCCAGGAGCTGACCATCACCTCAGTCTGGACCACTTTAGCGCACCACGGCATGGTGATCGTACCGATTGGTTACGGCACTAAAGAGCTGTTTGATATCTCGCAGGTGCGCGGCGGCACGCCTTACGGCGCCACCACTCTGGCGGGAGGCGACGGCTCGCGTCAGCCAACGGAAGAGGAACTGAACATCGCCCGCTATCAGGGCGAACACGTTGCCGGACTGACGGTAAAACTCAAAGGGTAAGTGTTATTAAGGAGAAAAGTATGTCGAACGATCAGGCGAAAGCCCACCACGTAGGCGAATGGGCCACGCTGCGCCACACCTCTCCGGAAATCGCAGAGGCTATTTTCGAAGTGGCCAACTATGACGAAAAGCTGGCGGAGGAGATCTGGCGTCAGCAGGGTAACGACGAAGTGCTGTTTCGCGCCTTTGACAAAACGGAAGCCGACGTGCTGACGTGGGACGATACGCCGGTAGAGCGCAAAAATATCTGATTACGAGGCGGGATTTCCCGCCTCACCTTTTTTACTGACCAAGGAGAATCTATGTCTTCCTATCAGAGCATTAACCCCGCCAATAATCAGCTGCTGAAAAGCTGGCCCTCTCACGACGCTGCTGCGGTAAGCCAGGCGCTGGAAACCGCCGATCGCCTGTTCCACTCGTCGTGGAGCAAAGGCGATATTGAGCCGCGTCTGCAGGTGCTCAGCAGGCTGGCTGATTTGATCGAGAGCCGGGTTGACGAGCTGGCCGCCATCGCCAGCAAGGAGATGGGCAAGCTGATTGGTCAGAGCCGGGGAGAAGTAAAAATTTGCGCGCAGATCGCGCGTTATTACGCCGAGAATGCGGCGGAGATCCTTAAGCCGCAGCCCTATCCCAGCGAACTGGGCGAAGCCTGGGTTGAGTACCATCCCATCGGCGTGCTGGTGGCCGTCGAGCCGTGGAACTTTCCCTACTACCAGCTGATGCGCGTGCTGGCGCCTAACCTGGCGCTGGGCAATCCGGTGCTGGCGAAACACGCCAATATTGTGCCGCACTGCGCCGACGTGTTTGAAAAGCTGGTAAGAGAAGCGGGCGCGCCGGAAGGCGCCTGGACTAACCTGTTTATCAGCAGCGAGCAGGTTGCTGAACTGATCGCCGACGATCGCGTGCAGGGCGTCGCCCTGACCGGTTCAGAGCGCGCCGGCAGCGCCGTGGCGCAGCAGGCGGGCAAATACCTGAAGAAATCGACGCTGGAACTGGGCGGCAACGATGTTTTTGTGGTGCTCGACGATGCCGATATCGACGAGGCGGTGCGTCAGGGCGCGCAGGCGCGACTCAGCAACTGCGGCCAGGTCTGTACCGCCGCCAAGCGCTTTATTCTGCACGAAAAGATTGCCAGCGCCTTTATCGATAAATTTAGTTCGGCGCTTAAGGCGGCGCGCCTCGGCGATCCGCTGGACGAGCAGACCACGCTGGGCCCGCTCTCCTCCAGAGACGCGCGCGATCGCCTGGCGAAACAGGTCGATGAAGCGGTGCGAAACGGCGCGACGCTGCTGACTGGTGGCAAGCCGGTGGATGGCGTCGGCTGCTATTTCCAGCCAACTATCCTGACCGATATTCGGCCAGACAACCCGGCCTATTACGAAGAGTTTTTTGGACCAGTGGCGCAGGTTTATGTCGTCGGCGACGACAACGCCGCGGTAGCGCTGGCGAATGACTCCCACTATGGTCTGGGCGGTTCGGTCTGGACGCAGGACAGCGCGCGTGGCCGTCGGCTCGCCTCGGCGATTGAAACCGGTATGGTATTTATCAACTCGCAGAGCGATACCTCAGCCGAGCTGCCGTTTGGCGGCGTGAAACGCTCCGGCTATGGCCGCGAGCTGTCGGATCTGGGGATCAAAGAGTTTGCCAACCAGAAGCTGGTGGTGATTGCGGGCTAACCCGCTACGTCCATAAAAAAACCCCGCCGCGGCGAGGTTTTTCATCTGTGCAGGCGTTACTGCGTAACGGTCTGCTTCGCGTCGCTCTTCTGCGCAGATTCCACCGGCTTCTGCACTGACGCGCTGGCTTTGTCTGCGGCCGCTTTATCGGCGGCGGCTTTCTCTGCCGCTGCTTTTTGCGCCGCGGCGCGCTCTGCCTTCGCTTTCTCCTCGGCCACTTTCGCCTTCTCTTCTGCGGCTTTCGCTTCAGCGGCTTTCTGCTCGGCGGCTTTCTGCGCGGCAGCTTTTTCTGCAGCCGCTTTATCTGCGGCCGCTTTGTCAGCTGCCGCCTTGTCCGCAGCGGCTTTGTCGGCGGCGGCTTTATCGGCGGCTGGTTTACTCTCCGCCGGCTTAGCGGCGGCGTCGCTGTTAGCCGCAGCCGGCTGCGCGGCTGGCTCCATCGGCGTGCCCTGCAGCGCACCGTTCAGCGCCTGAGTGAACTGATCCCAGCTGCAGTAGCCGTTGCCGTCGGTCGGGCAGCCTTCCAGCTGCAGCGTTACGCGCTTCGGCGGATTCTTCAGGCTCAGTACCTCGCCATCACGCAGCTGATCGGCGGTCTGATAGACATACTCCAGCTTCAGCAGATCTTTGTTGTTTTTCGCATCGTGCCAGCGTTCAAACACCAGCTGGCCGCCGATGGGGGTATTTTCCCAGGTGCCTGGCAGCTCATAAGGCTTAACCTGCAGCGCGCTCAGCAGCGAAGCGATATTGGAGTCGTGTCCCACCATCAGGGTGATTTTCGGCGCGTTGGCTTTGTCCTGATCGACCAGCTGGCTGCGGATATAGTCCACCAGCGGCGCGGCGACTTCGCGCGCCACCTCCGGGCTGGTGAAGAGCGCATCCTGATAGCCGTTCTTGATCGCCGACAGCGCTTTCCACTGCTCAGGGGTTTTGATCTGGCCCCATGCGACCTGCTCCAGCGGGAAGCCTTCATAGTATTGCAGCGTGAAGGCGTCCATCAGAGAGTTGCCAACCTTTAGCGGGCCGCTTACGTTTGGCTCTTTGCCGTTTTCCGCGCTGAAAACGTTGTCGCCGCTGCTCAAATCGCACTGTTTTTTGTTGTTGCAGGCGGGCGCAGATTTGTAGTCGACAATTTTATCCAGCTGCTGCAGCGCAGGCTTCAGCGCCAGCTTTTCGTTTTCTGCGGTCATCGCCGCCAGCGCCTTCTTATTAAACTCTTCGCTGTCGTCGGTGATCACCGGGTTGAATACCGGATCCATGCTGCCCATGGCGTCCTGGTGCGTGACGGCGATATCACAGCCGGGGAAAGCACCGTTGACAAAGAACTGAGCCGTCGCGACGGTACGCTGCAGGCTGTTGGCGTAGACGAAGACATTGCTGCTGTCAGGACAGCTGCCGTTCTGCACCAGGCCCTGCTGCGCCAGCCACTGACGCGTGTAGTTGCCCATGTAGACTTCCAGCACGCCGCCTTTAGTGGTGAGCTGTCCGCCCGGCACGCTCCACTGCGGCCAGCTTTTTTTCGTCGACTGTTCCAGCACGCTGCCGTTATCGGCCAGCGGCGCGCGCAGGTTGTGGCGGCTAAACATCAGTACCTGTTGCAGCTGCATATCGCCTTCAGCCGCCTGGGCCGCCATGCCGATCGGCAGCGCGGCCAGCACCGACAGTGCGCAAAGACTCAGTTTCTTGATCATTGTGCCTATTCCATTTATTCAGTAGAGAAACACTCTGGCTATCAACCGATTAGCTCTGATCAGAGCATAGTGGTCCACAGTGTAACCTAAGCTGGCCGCGAAATGCGCCCGAATGTTTGCAAAATCGTGAATGGACTATAGCAGAGTAGAGCAAAAGCGGCCGGGGAAGCGCGATGCGCCGGGGGGTCGGGAAGCAGAAATGCAACAGGCCAGCACGCTGTGCTGGCCTGTCTAATGTGGCGGAGGAAGAGAGATTCGAACTCTCGGATGGTTTCCCATCGGCGGTTTTCAAGACCGCTGCCTTAAGCCGCTCGGCCATCCCTCCGGGGTGTTGCTTGTTGCTCTGGCAAAACAGCGTTGCCGTATTGCCGCTTCCTGCCTGAGCAGGAAAGTGGCGGAGGAGGAGAGATTCGAACTCTCGGATGGTTTCCCATCGGCGGTTTTCAAGACCGCTGCCTTAAGCCGCTCGGCCACCCCTCCGCAATGAGGCGCACTATAAACATCCCCCCGAAGGATGTAAAGCCTGTACGAATTCATTCGCCTGAAAAACAGCCAAAACGGCGTTATTCGTTGGCGAAATCGCCAATCCGCTCAGAGAAACAGCGATTTATCGCGTAAAGAAGGGTAAAACGCCTTTCGCGTTTTAACGTCGCTGCGTATTCTCAGCGCAAACCTCGTGTTCTGATAAAGGAGCGCATTATGGACAGAATTATTACCTCGTCCTCACGGACATCGCTGCTCAGCACCCATAAGGTGCTGCGTAACACCTATTTCCTGCTCGGCCTGACGCTGGCCTTCTCCGCCGTGACCGCCACCGCCAGCACCGTGCTCGGCCTGCCTGGCCCAGGACTGATTTTAATGCTGGTCGGTTTCTACGGCCTGATGTTCCTTACTCATAAGCTGGCGGACAGCCCGATGGGCATCCTGGCGGCCTTCGCCTTTACCGGCTTTCTTGGCTACTGCCTCGGCCCGATCCTCAGTTCGTTTTTAGCCGCAGGCATGGCTGACGTAATCGCGCTGGCGTTAGGCGGCACGGCGCTGGTCTTCTTCTGCTGTTCGGCCTATGTGCTGACCACCCGTCGCGATATGTCGTTCCTCGGCGGCATGATGATGGCTGGCTTTGTGGTGCTGCTGGTGGCGGTCGTCGCTAACCTGTTCCTGCAGCTGCCGGCGCTGCACCTGGCGATTAGCGCGCTGTTTATTCTCTTTTCCGCCGGTGCCATCCTGTGGGAAACCAGCAATATCATTCACGGCGGCGAGACCAACTATATTCGCGCCACCGTCAGCCTCTACGTCTCGCTCTACAATATCTTCCTGAGCCTGCTGAGCCTGCTGGGTTTTGCCCGCAACGACTAACGCGCACGGAAGCAGGTAGCCGTAACAGAGAGCAACCTTGCCATCGCTTCAGGCTACCTCCCCTGCGCCTCCCTGACCCCGCTTCGGCGGGGTTTTGCTTTTTCTGACGGCGCAATTTGCTAGAATGCCGCCGGATAACGCAGTCAGGAGTAAACGTGGAATTTAACGGTAAAATCATCGAAGTCGACGGCGAGGGCTATCTGAAACATCGCGACGACTGGAGCGAGGCGCTCGCAGAGCAGATCGCCCATCATGAAGGCATCGCCATGAGCGACGCACACTGGGAAGTGGTGCGTTTCGTCCGCGCTTTCTATCTGGAGTACAACACCTCGCCCGCCATTCGTATGCTGGTAAAGGCGATGGCGCAAAAATATGGCGAAGAGAAAGGCAACAGCCGCTACCTGTTCCGTCTCTTTCCAGATGGCCCGGCGAAACAGGCGACCAAAATCGCCGGCCTGCCTAAACCGGCGAAGTGTCTCTAATCAGCCCGTAGTGAAGCGGCGCGGCGGCTCAGCGGGTTGATGCGGCTCCATTAATACCCGATCGACGCGCGCGCCGCGCGGCCCGCCCGCCTTCAGCCAGTCGATAAGCGCATCGACTTTGTCCGGCTCACCCCAGGCGAGCACCTCGACGCTGCCGTCATCCAGATTATGCGCGTAACCCAGCACGCCAAGCTGCGACGCCTGTGCCTGAGTGCTGTAGCGAAACCCAACGCCCTGCACCCTGCCGTGTACCCATATTTTAAAACAGGCCGATCTCATCGCTCTCTCCTGCCGCTGCGCGTTGCAATTTAACCTCATCCACCGGACAATGGCGCCTCATTTTTTCAGGTAAGCATAGCAAACTATGACCGTTCGATTGATTCTCGCTAAGGGACGTGAAAAATCCCTGCTCCGCCGCCATCCGTGGGTGTTTTCCGGTGCCGTTGCGCGCCTTGAAGGTAAAGCGCAACTGGGTGAAACCGTTGATGTCTGCGACCATAACGGCAAATTTCTCGCACGCGCGGCCTATTCGCCGCAGTCGCAAATTCGCGCCCGCGTCTGGAGCTGGCAGCAGGAGGAATCAATCGATATCGCCTTCTTCATAAGCCGTTTCGAACAGGCGCGCCAGTGGCGCGACTGGCTGGCGCAGAGAGACGGCCTCGATAGCTATCGCCTGATCGCTGGCGAATCTGACGGGCTGCCGGGGGTGACCATCGATCGCTTCGGCAACTTCCTGGTGCTGCAGCTGCTCTCTGCCGGTGCCGAATATCAGCGCCCTGCCATCCTCTCCGCGCTGCAGCACTGTTTTCCGCAGTGCGCCATCTATGACCGTTCCGATGTGGCGGTGCGTAAAAAAGAGGGGCTGGAGTTGACGCAGGGCCCGGTAACCGGCGAAATACCGCCGCCGCTGCTGCCGATTACCGAACACGGCATGAAGCTGCTGGTCGATATCCAGGGCGGCCATAAAACCGGCTACTACCTTGACCAGCGCGACAGCCGTCTGGCGACGCGCCGCTACGCGCAGGATGCGCGCGTGCTTAACTGCTTCTCCTATACCGGCGGATTTGCCGTGTCGGCCCTGATGGGCGGCTGCCGGGAAGTGATCAGCGTCGACACCTCACAGGAGGCGCTCGACGTGGCGCGCCAGAACGTCGAGCTTAACCAGCTGGATCTGTCACGCGCGCAATTCGTACGCGATGACGTGTTCAAACTGCTGCGCCGCTACCGCGACGTCGGCGAGAAGTTCGATCTGATCATCATGGATCCGCCCAAGTTCGTGGAGAACAAAAACCAGCTGGCGGGCGCCTGCCGCGGTTATAAAGATATTAATATGCTGGCGATGCAGCTGCTTAATCCGGGCGGCATTCTGATGACCTTCTCCTGTTCGGGACTGATGGCAACCGAGCTGTTCCAGAAGATTATCGCTGACGCCGCGCTGGATGCGGGCCGCGAAGCGCAGTTTATCGAGCAGTTCCGTCAGGCGGCCGATCACCCGGTTATTGCCAGCTACCCTGAGGGTCTTTACCTTAAAGGTTTTGCATGTCGTGTGGTGTGACTTGAAAAAGCGCCTTCTGACGCCATATTGATCAGGAGGCAGTTTTTCTGGAGGTCACTATGATTGCCACTAAATTTGGTATTGGTCAGCAGGTTCGGCACCGCCTTTCGGGCGTGCTGGGCGTAATAGTGGATGTCGATCCCGAGTATTCACTGGATACGCCGAAGCTGGACGAGGTGGGCGCAACTGAAACATTGCGTCGTGCGCCCTGGTATCATGTGGTAATGGAAGATGAAGAAGGCGATCAGGTTCATACCTATATCGCTGAGATTCAGCTTTCTGGTGAAACCAGTTCAGAGCATCCGGAACAGCCGGAGATGGACGAACTGGCCGCATCGATTCGTCAGCAGCTGCAGGCGCCGCGCCTGCGCCACTGATCGCAGGCGGCAGTCACATGCCGCCTGTGACATTATTGTTTCTGTCGCGTCACGCCCAGCCGCGGAATTTCCATTTTAGGACAGCGATCCATAATCACGGTCAGACCCGCATCCTGCGCCAGCACGGCGGCCTGCTCGTTGATTACCCCCAGCTGCAGCCAGAGAGTATCGGCGCCCGCCGCAATCGCTTCCTGCGCAACGCCCCACGCCGCTTCTGAATGACGAAACACATCAACCATGTCGATTTTGCCCGGTACCTCTTCCAGCGTCGCGTAGGCTTTCTGGCCTAATAGCGTCTGGCCAGCCAGTTTCGGACTTACCGGAATCACCTCGTATCCCTGATCCAGCAGATATTTCATCACGCCGTAGCTCGGTCGGTCTGGACGATCGCTGGCGCCTACCAGTGCGATGCGCTGAGTACGCGTCAGCACGTCGCGAATAGTTTGATCGTTCATCTTTCTCTCCTTATTTCAGAGCATTAAATGTAGCGTCGCCTTATTAGCGCGCCGCTCTCCAGAAAGCAGAATTTTGCACTGGCGCACAAAAACTTATGTTCAAATGTAAATTTACTGCCATAATGTAAGAATTTGCTACACACAAAACTTTGCGCCCTCTATCTGGAGTCTACATGAAACTCTCTCTGGTCGTGACGGGGTTGACTGTTCTCCTCGTTTCGGCAACCTGTCAGGCCATCACGCTAAAGCTTGACCCGCAGATCGATCTGCTGGTGCTGGACGGGCGCAAAATTTCCGGCTCGCTGCTGAAAGGCGCCGACAGTCTTGAGCTGGAGCGCGGCCAGCATCAGTTTCTCTTTCGCGTCGAACAGCTGCGCGACGCACACAAAGACGCATCGCTGCGCTATCAGTCGGCGCCGATGATCGTTACCTTCAACGCCCAGGTTAAAACCATCACTATTCGCCTGCCCGCGCTGGACAACCGCCGCGAGCGCCACCACTTCGATCTCACGCTCAATTTCCAGCTGGTGGACGAGCACGGCAAAGAGATCGATATCCGGCGAGATCGCCTGCCCGTTTCCGCAGAGAGCGATATGGAAAAGGCGATGATCCTCTACAACCGCAACGGCCAGGTCGCCTCCGTGCCCCATTTCGCCGCCGTGCGCGACGGCGCGGCAACGCGTCCCCCCGTCGAGGCGGAGTTCGTCTGGATAGATGAAGCGCAGTCGCCGGCGATTAAACGCTGGTTTCATCGCTTCGATCAGGCGACCCGTCAGCAATTTATGTCGCTGGTTAAATTGTTAAGGACAAGTTGATAGGCGGGAAAAACGCGGGGTAAACTCGTGCCATCTTCTCGGCACGTGACTCGACCAGGACGCCTTTATGGAACAGACCACCCGCACGCTTGGCCTCAGCAAACATATCGCACTCGTTGCGCACGATCACTGCAAGGCCTCGCTGCTCGACTGGGTAAAGCAGAACCAGCCCATTCTTGAGCCCCATACCCTCTACGCCACCGGCACGACCGGCAATCTGATTAATCGCCATACCGGCCTGAATGTGAACGCGATGCTGAGCGGCCCGATGGGCGGCGATCAGCAGGTGGGCGCGCTGATCGCGGAAGGCAAAATCGACGTGCTGATCTTTTTCTGGGATCCGCTTAACGCGGTGCCGCACGATCCCGACGTTAAGGCGCTGCTGCGCCTCGCCACCGTCTGGAACATTCCGGTCGCCACCAACCGCGCCACGGCCAACTTTATTATCCAGTCGCCGCTGTTTGCGCAGCCGGTGGAGATCGCCATCCCCGACTATCAGCGTTATCTGCAGGATCGTCTGCGCTAATCAGGCTTTACGCAGCAGCGGCACGCCGAGCTGGCGAAACGCCTCGACAAAGGGCGATGGCTGTTCGCGATCGTAGAGCATCCACACCTGCTGGCGCGCGCGGGTTAACGCCACGTAGGCCAGACGCCGCTCCTCCGCATCCGGGAAATCTTCCGGCTGCGGCAGCAGTCCCTGCTCAATCACCGACTCACGCGCCGCGGCGGGAAACCCCTCTTTGCCCGCCTGTAGCCCCAGCAAAATAACGAAGTCCGCCTCCTGTCCTTTGCTGGCGTGAATGGTCATAAAGTCGAGATTGAGCTTTGGCCAGCGGGTTTTTGCTTTATCCAGCACATCCGGGCGCAGATGGTGGTAGCGCGCCAGCAGCAGCACCCGCTCTTCAGGCCTGACATACCCGCTCAGCTTATTCAGCAGCGGCTCCAGCTGCTCCTGCGGCAGCAGCCCTGCTGCTTTTTTATTACCTTTGGTCAGGCTGTTGAGCGGCTTGCGCAGCTGGTGCGGATTCTGCTGCACAAAGCGGTTGGCGATATCGCCGATGCGATCGTTAAAGCGGTAGGTCGTATCCAGTACGCAGCGATCGCCGTCGCCGAAATAGTGATGGAAGGCGGTGGTCAAGGACATCTCCGCGCCGGTAAAACGATAGATCGCCTGCCAGTCATCGCCTACGGCGAACAGCGTGGCGCGTTTGTTCTGCTGGCGCAGCGCCGCAAGCAAGGCGGCGCGCTGCGGCGAGATATCCTGAAACTCATCGACCAGAATATGCTTCCACGGGCTGATAAAACGCCCTTTCTCCAGAATCGCCACGGCCTGCTGGATCAGCCCGGAGAAATCGACCGCGCCCTCCTCTTTCAGCGCGCTCTTCCAGGCTTTCAGCATCGGCGCCATTAGCTTCACTCGCTTGCCGAACAGCTCGCGCACCTCTTCCGGCGCCTCGGCGATCATCGCCGCCTGCGCGCCGCCGTGCATGCGCATCAGCCCCAGCCAGCGTTCAAGACGCGACGCCAGCCGTTTCGCCAGCCGATCGTCCTGCCAGAAGTGCCCTTCGGGCAGCTCCCACTCCAGCTCGTCGCGCAGCCACTGACGCCAGCCGTTCGCCTGCGCTTTTTTCTCCTCGCACTGCTGACGCCAGATGTCAATCAGCAGCGCATGACGCGCCGCGACGTCGCTTTCCAGCTTGCTGATCGCCGGCTGCTTATTGCTGCCTTCGCGGATAATATGCAGCGCCAGCGCGTGAAAAGTACGCGCCTGAATGTCGGCGACGCCCAGCCGTGACCGAATGCGATCGTTCATCTCTTCCGCCGCCTGACGACCAAATGCCAGCAGCAGAATCTGCTCGGGCGCAGCCAGCCTGCGCCGCAGCAGCCAGCCCGCCCGCGCCACCAGCACCGAGGTTTTACCGCTGCCTGCCCCGGCGAGCACCAGCACCGACTCTTCGCCGTTGACCACCGCTTCGCTCTGCGAGGCGTTGAGCGGCGAGGATTCCACCGTTGCAAAAAAGTCGCGATGGGCGCTAAGCATGCGCGCCGTCCAGTCGCGGTTGCGCTGACGCAGCGCCGCGTCGCCCTGCTCCAGCCAGCGCTGGCAGATCAGGTAAGGCTCGCGACAGTCGCTAAACTCCTCCAGGCGCGCCAGCGGCAGCGGCAGCGCGGCGAACTGTTTTTCGATGGTGGCGCGCAGCGCCTGCAGCTCGCTGCGTTTGATCCAGCGATCCTGTTCGCCGAAGCGGTCGATCTCCTGCTGAAGTTCACCTAACACCCCGGCGCAAATTGCGCTCATCTCGGCGCTCCACGCCTGCCAGGCCTGCAGCAGATAGTGATGGAAGCGCTGCGTCTCCTGCCATTCGGTGCCGTGCAGCCGCACCACCTTATCGTCAGGCAGCAGAAACTCCAGCTCGCCCCAGACCATGCCGCGCTTGCAGCTGATGCTGAGCAGCTCGTTGAAAGGAATCAGGTATTCGTGCCGATCGCCGCTTACTTCCACCCCAGCCGCCAGCAGGCGAACCCGGTTATAGGGATGCTGGGCAAGCCGTTTGCCCATCGATGTCGCTTTGAGTTCCATATCCACACCGTCGAACCTGGGAAAAGAATATCGGGAGTTTACCTGTCAGACTCTTGGCGCTCCAGCCTTAAAACAGGCTAAACTTGGCGGCACATCTTGCGGAAAGCAAAAGGAAAAAAACGCCATGCGCACAGTGTTGAACATTCTCAATTTTATCCTCGGCGGGTTTATCACCACCCTTTGCTGGCTGTTTGCCACGCTGGTGAGTATCGTCCTGATCTTCACTCTGCCGCTGACCCGCTCCTGCTGGGAGATCACCAAACTCTCGCTGGTGCCTTACGGCAACGAGGCGGTGCACGTGGACGTGCTGCGCCCGGAGAGCAAAAGCGCACTGCTGAATACCGGCGGTACCTTTCTCAATATCTTCTGGCTGATCTTCTTCGGCTGGTGGCTCTGCCTGACCCATATCTCTACCGGCATCGTACAGTGCATCAGCATCATCGGCATTCCGGTGGGCCTCGCCAATTTTAAAATCGCCGCTATCGCGCTCTGGCCGGTCGGTCGCCGCGTGGTCTCGGTTGAAGAAGCGCGCGCCGCGCGCGACGCCAACGCCCGTCGGCGCTACTGAGGCCACGATATGATGTCGAAAGCCTTGCCGGGCTGGCGCAACTATCTCTTTAACAGCAGCTGGCGCTATCTGTTTCGCATCTTTCTGGCGCTGACCGGCTGCGCAGCGGTGCCCTGGTGGCTGCATCAGATCGACTGGACCATCCCGCTGACGCTCGGCGTGGTGGCCGCGGCGCTGGCCGATCTCGACGATCGCCTCAGCGGCCGGCTGCGCAATCTGCTGATTACCCTGCTCTGCTTTTGTATCGCATCGGTCTCGGTAGAGCTGCTGTTTCCCCATCCGCTGGCGTTTATGGCCGGGCTCGCCCTCTCCACCTGGGGGTTTATTCTGCTGGGCGCGCTCGGCCAGCGCTACGCCACTATCGCCTTTGGCGCGCTGCTGATCGCCGTTTACACCATGCTGGGCATCGGGCTGTTTTCCCAGTGGTATATGCAGCCTATCCTGCTGCTGGTCGGCGCGCTCTGGTACAACATGCTGACGCTGCTCGGCCATCTGATGTTCCCGGTACGGCCGGTGCAGGAACAGCTGGCGGGCAGCTATGCGCAGCTGGCGCAATATCTTGAAGCCAAAGCGAATCTGTTCGATCCCGACGGCGACGCCCAGGATGACGTCACGCTTATTCGCACCGCGATGGTTAACAGCCAGCTGGTGGCGCAGCTGAATCTGACCAAAAGCACGCTGCAGAGCCGCCTGCGCGGCGATCGCGGATCGCGCAGCACCCGTCGCAGTCTGCATTACTACTTTGTGGCGCAGGATATCCACGAGCGCGCCAGCTCTTCCCACCTGCAGTATCATCTGCTGCGCGACGACTGGCGCTACAACGAGATCCTGTTCCGTTTTCAGCGGCTGCTGAATATGCAGGCGCAGGCGTGTCGCCAGCTGTCGCAGTGCATCCTGCTGCGTGAGCGCTGGGAGCACGACGCTCGCTTTGAGCGCGCCTTCGAGCGCCTGCAGACCGCACTGGAGCGCCTGCAGCAAAACGAGCCGGACGCGCCCCATCTGCGCCCGCTGTTCTGGCTGTTGCGCAATTTGCGCGCCATCGACGCGCAGCTGGGATCGATTGAGTCTGAGCAGACTTTAGCCAGCGAAAATCTGGCGGGCGATAACCGGCTGTCGCGCGAAGGGCTGAGCGGCTGGAGCGATATTCGCCTGCGCCTCAGCCGTCATATGACACCCGCTTCCGCGCTCTTCCGTCACGCGGTGCGCATGACCGTGGTGCTCTGCATCGGCTACGCCTTTATCCAGATTACCGGTCTCGATCGCGGCTACTGGATCCTGCTCACCAGCCTGTTTGTCTGCCAGCCTAACTATAACGCCACGCGGCGCAGGCTGGCGCTGCGTATCGGCGGCACCCTGGCGGGTATCGCCATCGGTCTGCCAGTGCTGTGGCTGGTGCCCTCGACCGAAGGGCAGCTGGTGCTGATTGTGGTCAGCGGGGTGCTGTTTTTCGCCTTTCGCCAGGTGCAGTACGCGCAGGCGACGCTGTTTATCACCCTGCTGGTGCTGCTCTGCTTTAACCTGCTGGGCGAAGGCTTCGAGGTGGCGCTGCCGCGCATTGTGGACACGCTGCTGGGATGCGCACTCGCCTGGCTGGCGGTGGCCTTTATCTGGCCTGACTGGCGTTTTCGTCAGTTGCCTGCAGTGGCGGCGCGCACCCTGAACGCCAACTGCCGCTATCTGGACGCCATTATGGAGCAGTATCATCAGGGCAAGGATAATCGTCTCGCCTATCGCATCGCGCGACGCGACGCCCATAACGCCGATGCGGAGCTGGCCTCCGTGGTCTCCAATATGAGCGGGGAGTCGCGGACGCAGCAGAAACATAAAGAGTCCGCTTTCCAGCTGCTCTGCCTTAACCACTCTTTTCTGAGCTATATCTCTGCCCTCGGCGCGCACCGCGATAAGCTGACTGACGGCGCGCTGCTGACGCTGCTCGACGATACGGTCTGCTATGTCGAAGATGTGCTGCAAACCGAGGTGGTGAGCGACGCTGAAGCGGAAACGATGCAGAGCGCGCTAACGCAGCGCATCAGCGATATGGCCGCTAATCAGGAGACGCGCGCGCCGCTGGTGTTGCAGCAGCTGGGCTTACTGGTAGCCCTGCTGCCGGAAATCGCCCGTCTGAGCCGGACGCTGGCGCAGCCTCAGGAGAGGCCACCTTTTAAAGCCTCCTGATACCATGCATTCAGCTCCGCCCTGACCGTTAGTGGCAGGGCGGCTTCATGTCGTCCCTTTATCGCCCCCTCCAGCGCCAGCAGCGTTTTAAAGCCGATATGCTGGTTTATCGCTCTGAGCCTGAGCCAGCAGCGTTTCGATCCCAGCTCCATCAAATGCTGCACGCTTCTCACCCCCGCCTCGTGCAGCAGAAGCTCCATGCGCAGGCTGAGATTGGGCAGATCCTTCAGCCGCAGCGGCCTCTGTCTGGCCTGTAACGCCTGGCGTGCGGTGCGCAACGAAGCGGCGGAAAGAGACAGCAGCTGCTCGGGGTCGCTCCATAGCGCGTCGCCGACGCGATAGTAGTCGAGGCAGACCGCAGTACCGCGCTTGCGAAACAGCAGCGGCTGCATAGGCTGGCGCGTCGCATATTGCCGCAGCGCTTCGCTGGCGCGCAGATAGAGTGCGTCATCGCTAATCAGCGCGAAAACCACTTTTTCAACGGCCAGCGCATAGCCGCCGAACTGGGTGCGCGCCTCGATATGGCCTAGCGCGGCCAGGCGATTACGAGACTGTTCTACAATGGGGTGCTTTTTTTTCATAACACACTCTCCTTGTGCAGAAAATTACTAAAAATCCATGGGTATCAGTTCGTTAGAGATATAGAAAAAATCAGTTAAGGGTTCAATTAATTCTTTTCCTTAAGCCTGACCTTCTGCCTTTTTTGCGAGCCGTTTTCCAAATTTGAGGTTGATCTTTATCCAGGAAGTCATTACTGTATATCCATACAGTCCAATGCTGAGTGGTTAACTTATGCGCACCCAACACTTTAATAATGCAGGCTTTGCTCACCGTCACGTATCCGCTTCTAAGCCGTTGCAGCACAGCGGCTGGATTACGGAATTGCGCTACAGCGAACAGCCCGGCATGATGCAAATGTTGCTGCTGCCGTTACTGCAACAGCTCAGCAAGGAGTCCCGCTGGCAGCTCTGGCTGACGCCCGCGCACAAGCTGAATCGCGCCTGGCTGCAACAGTCGGGTCTGCCGCTGGAAAAAAGCATGCACGTTGCGGATTCTGAGCGTTGCACCTCTGTTGAGGCGATGATTAAAGCGTTGCGTACCGGGAATTACAGCGTCGTGCTGGCGTGGATACCGTACGATCTGGACGAGGAAGAACGGCGCGAATTAGAACTGGCGGCGGCGGAAGGTAAAGCGCTGGGGTTGATAATGCGTCCCAATGGGACGGCAGAACCCTCGCTGCGACCAACTAAAGGGCGAAAAATTCAGTCCGATTTGTTTCATTAAGTAAAAATAAGATTTATCTCGGGTCAATTGCCTTTTTTGTTTCAGCTAAACCACTGATTCTTTTCCCTCCAGCTTTGACAATGGTTTAGCTGCATTTTGCCTTTAAGCGCGACGGTATTAAGACCGCGCCAAATGTTAGAATATGTGTATAAAGCCCTGTTTTTTTGCAGCATCCCCTCACATCATACTTGTAACTTTCCAATCTCGTTGTAGACTTTACCTCGCCAGGGTGCTCAATAATCTCCGTTTTTTAATCGGTAGAGTCATAAGCGAGCGTATTAACCCGGCGAAGGATTACAACCAAGAGCATCCCTTTTTGCTCATTGCCTATTTGGATGATAACGAGGCGCAAAATGAAAAAGACAGCTATCGCAATTGCAGTGGCACTGGCTGGCTTCGCTACCGTAGCGCAGGCCGCTCCGAAAGATGACACCTGGTACACCGGTGCTAAACTGGGCTGGTCTCAGTATCACGATACTGGTTACTACGGTAACGGTTATGGCAACAACAATGGTCCGACTCACGAATCTCAGCTTGGCGCTGGCGCATTCGTAGGTTACCAGGCTAACCCGTACCTGGGCTTCGAGCTGGGCTACGACTGGCTTGGCCGTATGCCGAACAAAGGCACCGTAAACAACGGCGCATTCAAAGCACAGGGCGTTCAGCTGGCTGCTAAACTGAGCTATCCGATCACTGACGATCTGGATGTCTACACCCGTCTGGGTGGTATGGTATGGCGTGCTGACGCAACTCAGAACAACGTTGTCAACGGCCGCATCAGCGACCACGACACCGGCGTTTCTCCGCTGGCAGCAGTGGGTGTTGAATACGCTCTGACTCAGAACTGGGCAACTCGTCTGGACTACCAGTGGGTTAACAACATCGGTGACGCACAGACCGTTGGCGCACGTCCTGACAACGGCATGCTGAGCGTAGGCGTTTCATACCGCTTCGGTCAGGATGAAGTTGCACCGGTTGTTGCTCCGGCTCCGGCTCCGGCTCCAGTTGTTGAAACCAAGCGTTTCACCCTGAAGTCTGACGTCCTGTTCACCTTCAACAAGTCTACCCTGAAGCCGGAAGGCCAGCAGGCTCTGGATCAGCTGTACAGCCAGCTGAGCTCAATGGATCCGAAAGACGGTTCAGTCGTCGTTCTGGGCTTCACTGACCGCATCGGCTCTGACCAGTACAACCAGAAACTGTCTGAGAAACGCGCTCAGTCTGTGGTTGACTACCTGGTTTCTAAAGGTATCCCGTCTAACAAGATCTCTGCACGTGGTATGGGCGAATCTAACCCAGTTACCGGCAACACCTGTGACAGCGTGAAAGGCCGTCAGGCTCTGATCGACTGCCTGGGTCCGGACCGTCGCGTAGAAATCGACGTGAAAGGTATCAAAGACGTTGTAACTCAGCCGCAGGCTTAAGTTACCTCGTAAGAAAAAACCCCGCAAAGCGGGGTTTTTTTATGTCTGCTGTTTAGCTTAACGCGCTGCGCTATTCGCTGCCCGTTTCTGATTTGCCGAGGATAGCCTGCAGATCCTGTTTCAGGCTCGACATCTGCGTGGCATATTTCTCTTTACGTTCTGCATCTTCAATCAGCTGAACGATGGTTTCCGACAGCGTGCAGCCGCGGCGCTGCGCCAGCCCCGCCAGGCGTTGCCACACCAGATACTCCAGATCGATCGACTTCTTACGGGT
This sequence comes from Pantoea sp. ACRSC, assembly GCF_022346785.1. Taxonomy (NCBI): domain Bacteria; kingdom Pseudomonadati; phylum Pseudomonadota; class Gammaproteobacteria; order Enterobacterales; family Erwiniaceae; genus Pantoea; species Pantoea sp. ACRSC. The sequence goes on along the minus strand of NZ_JAKRNN010000001.1, from coordinate 520,760 downwards.
ATGCTGATGCTCTGCGTTGAAGTGCCGCTTGCGGCGCGCGCGAATGGTCTGTTTCAGCCGATTATCCAGATCCGGGTGAATATGTTGCGCGATCCATTCAGCCACATCAACCGGACGGTTTTCCATTGAGAGCAGTTCATCCACCGCTGCCTGCGCGGCGCTAAGCTCAAGATAACGCGTGATCGGCTCGCCTTCCCGGTGCTTTTTCACCAGGTATTTCCATTTCCATCCACTTTCAAGATTTTCGAGTTGTTGGTATTTCATCGGAATCTCATCGTGACCGCGTAACAAACTAAGAATAACAGCTTTTATGCTCGATGCAGTAAGGAAAAAGGCGCGGCAGGTCTCAGGGTTAATCCGAACCATGCAGTGCTTAACAAAGGGCTTTCCTGTATAATCCCGCTTTTCTTTAATTAACCAAATGCGATTATTTTGACCAGCTCCCAACTTTCCTGGCAAGACCTGCAGCCGAATATTACCGGATACGCGTCCGTTTTCTCCCGTATTACCGAAGAAGAGACCGATAGCCTGGCGACGGTACAGCCGCGTTTGCTGAATGCGCTGGCCTGTCTCGATCAGCAGGCCGAGGGCTTTCCCCTTCTGCTGGTATGTAGTCAGGAGAACCTGGACTACCTGGAGCTTATCGCGCGCCAGATGGAGCGTATCGCCACCGAACCCGCAGCACTGTTCGGCGGACATTATCATATTATCGCGGATAACGTGACCCTCCAGCCGCCCGGCGATGCCTCGCATCCTTTTACCGGCAGCGGTCAGGTTCATTTCGCGGAGTGGATTGAGAACGACCAGCTGTTTGGCTGCGTGCGCCTGCACCGCGATCGCCTCCAGCTTGAGCCGGGCCTGATTCACCGCGCCAACGGCGGAACCCTGGTGCTGTCGCTGCGCACCCTGCAGGCGCAGCCGCTGCTGTGGCTGCGCCTGAAGCGCGCTATCCAGCTCGGTCGCCTTGAGTGGCAGTCGCCCGATGAGCGTCATCCCCTGCCGGTTTCCATTCCCGCGCTTCCGCTAAGCCTGAAGCTGGTGCTCTGCGGCGACCGCGATGCGCTGGCGGCATTTCAGGAGAGCGATCCTGAACTGCACGAGATGGCGATCTATACTGAATTCGAAGAGAACATGCAGATCGTCGACGAAGACGATATGCTCGCCTGGTGCCGCTGGGCGCAGGATGTCGCGCTGCAGGCGGGCCTGCCCGCTCCGCAGGTCGACTTCTGGCCGCCGCTGATCCGCGAAGCGGTGCGTTACACCGGCGATCAGGAAGTGCTGCCCCTCTGCCCGCGCTGGCTGCTGCGTCAGATGCGCGAAGCCTTCGCGCAGGAGAACGCCCTCAGCGAGGCGGCGCTGGTCAGCGCCCTTGACGTGCGCACCTGGCGCGAAGCGTTCCTCGCCGAGCGCATGCGCGACGAAATTCTGCTGAAGCAGATCCTGATTGAAACTGAAGGCGACGTCGTTGGCCAAATCAACGGCCTCTCCGTGGTGGAGTTCCCGGGCCATCCGCGCCCGTGGGGCGAGCCCTCGCGCATTACCTGCGTCGTCCATCCGGGCGACGGCGAGTTTACCGACGTCGAACGCAAAGCTGAGCTGGGCGGCAATATCCATGCTAAAGGCATGATGATTATGCAGGCGTATCTTATCGCCGAGCTGGAGCTGGATCAGCAGCTGCCCTTCTCCGCATCGCTGGTGTTTGAACAATCCTACTCGGAGGTTGACGGCGACAGCGCCTCGCTGGCCGAATTGTGCGCCCTTATCAGCGCGCTGGCTAATCAGCCGATTAACCAGCAAATTGCGGTAACAGGATCGGTGGATCAGTTCGGCAACGTGCAGCCGGTGGGCGGCCTGAACGAGAAAATTGAAGGCTTCTTCGCGATTTGCAACGAGCGTGAACTTACCGGCCAGCAGGGCGTAATTATTCCGGCGTGCAATGTGCGTCACCTCTGCCTGAGCCAGGATGTGGTCGACGCCGTTGAGCAGGGCCGTTTTCATATCTGGGCGATCGATCGCGCCGATGAGGCGCTGCCGCTGCTGACCGGTATTGTCTGGCACAGCGAAGAGGAGAACGGCGACGCGCTGCTGCGCCGCATCCAGGATCGTATTACCCAACTCAATCAGCAGGAAGCGAGCCATCGCCCCTGGCCGCTTCGCTGGCTAAACTGGTTCAACCAGAACTGATTGAATTGCCCGGCGTACAGCTGTTCGCTAAACTTCGTGCTTCACTAAAACAAGGCTTATTGAAAACATGGTTGATAAACGCGAATCCTATAGCAAAGAGGACCTGATTGCGTCAGGTCGCGGTGAACTGTTTGGCGAGAACGGTCCGCCGCTTCCGTCAGGCAACATGTTGATGATGGACCGCGTGGTCAAGATGACCGAAGATGGCGGTAAGTTCGACAAAGGCTTCGTTGAAGCCGAGCTGGATATCAATCCGGACTTGTGGTTTTTCGCCTGCCACTTTATTGGCGATCCGGTGATGCCGGGCTGTCTCGGCCTGGATGCGATGTGGCAGCTGGTTGGGTTCTATCTGGGCTGGCTGGGCGGCGAAGGCAAAGGCCGCGCGCTGGGCGTAGGCGAAGTGAAATTCACCGGCCAGGTGCTGCCGACCGCGAAAAAAGTGACCTACCGCATTCACTTCAAGCGCGTCATTAATCGTAAGCTGGTGATGGGCGTCGCCGATGGCGAAGTCTTCGTAGATGGTAACCTGATTTACTCTGCCAGCGATCTGAAAGTCGGTCTGTTTAAAGACACTAACGCTTTCTGATGGCACAAATGAAAACCTCCGCCTGCGCGGAGGTTTCTTCCTTTTCCTGACGGTCGATTACGCCGTAACCGCCCTGTCCTCCATGGCTTGTCGCCAACCTCCCAACCAGTGAGACTTAGCCTCAATCATCTGATACGGACACATCTCTTTTGAGCGTCCTGTAATACCGGCCTGGTAGCCACGTGAGTGAGCGCGTTCAAGGCGGTCTCGTTTCTGTCTCTTCATACTCCGTATCCCTCATATCAGGTCTGTGGAATCTGGTGGAAAGAAATAGAGTGGCGAATAATTACTCAGCCACTATTAAGTTCTACCCGCCCCGCCTCGAAAGGTCAATGCGCAAATTTCACGCCAGTGTCATCATTTTGACGCGAAATCGCCATGATTTTGCCTGCGCGCAGGGCCAGGCTTTCGCTTATCGTCCTGAAGCGGCAATAAAAAAAGCTCCCGATCGCCGCCGCTTTTCGCTGACGGCATCCGGGAGCTGAACACCATCTTTAGCAAATTTTATTCTGTGGTTATCGCCGCGTTGGCAATCTGCTGCGCAGTTTGCTGCCAGCCGATAGCCAGAGTGCGCACCAGCGCGTCATAGCCATCTTCGTTCTGCGGCAGCGCCAGGTCGAATCCCTGCTTCACCACACGTCCGTTATGCTGCAGCACCCATTCGCCGCTCACCACGGCGCGCCCGTCATAGCGGCCCTGGAATCCGGTCACCGTGACGCTCAGCGTGTCATGCTTTTCGCCCAGCGGCGCGGCCGAAACCAGCCGCCCCGGCAGCGCCTTGCTCAGGTTCGCCACCAGCGTTTGCTGCAGCTGCTGATCCAGCGGGCTGGCCCAGAGATTATTGGCAGCGATAACGTATTTCACGTCGCTGGTCTGGTAAACCAGCCCGTTACCCGCCAGATAATCAGGCACCGCCACCTGCTGAACCCATAGCGCTGGCGGCTGCGCGTCGCCGCCGCTGCGTACCTGCATCGCCGCCGGCTTCGACGGCAGCTGGTAATAGGTGTTATCGATGGTGCTGCTGCATGCGCTCAGCAGCAGCGCGGCGCATAAAACGGCTCCTTTTCTCACTGTTTCGCCCTCTTTGGCTGTGGATCCTGACCCGGTTTGGCCTCGAAGACCAGCGCGTTGCTCTTGGTATTAAGGGTTTTCAACACCGGCTGCAGTTCGCGCAGCACCTGATCGAGTCGCTGCATATCGCCCACCAGCTTGTTGTACGCCGGCGAGCCTGGCTGCAGCCCCTTCATGCTGCGATTCAGTTCACGCAGCGTTTGCTGCATATCTTCCGGCAGCGTTTTCATCGCCGGGCTGGCGGTGATCTGGTTGAGGTTTTTCAGCGTGCCCTGCATTTCACGCAGCGTGCGCTGGCTCTCTTTCAGCGTGCCGGTCGCCTCGGTCACCACGTTGTTAAGCGGCAAGGCGTTGATCTTGTCGAGCGCCGCCACCAGCTTCTGCTGGATCTGGCTCAGGCCACCGCTGGTGGTCGGAATAATCTCGTAGCCTGCGATTTTGTTCGGGCCTTTATAGGCCGGGACGTTATCGTAGAAGTCGAGATCGATATAGAGCGAGCCAGAGAGCAGGTTGCCGGTTTTCAACGAGGCGCGCAGGCCGCGTTTTTTGCCATCCTGCAGATGTTGCTCCAGATTAAAGTCCTGACCCAGTCTGGCGATAAAGCGGTCAGGCTCAATGCGGATCAGCACCGGCACGCGATAGTCGTTATTCAGCGCCTGATTCACTCCATCGGTCATAAAGGGCGCCTGTGCGACCGTTCCCAGACGAATGCCGCGGAACTCAACCGGCGCGCCCACCTGCAGGCCGCGAATCGAATCGCTGAAGAACATCAGGAAATCGACGTGATTGGTGTAGAGCGAATCCTGAATGCTGCGCTGGTCGTCGAACAGATGGTAGTCGGCGTTGTTCGCCGCGGCCTGGCCTAAATCCCAGCCGTCCGGCACGTCGAAGCTGACGCCGCCGCTGAAGAGCGTGGTCAGCGAACCCATCTCCACGCGCATTCCCGACGCCGACATATCCACCGCGATGCCGCTGTCTTTCCAGAAACGCACATTGGTGGTCACCAGCCGATCGTAGGGCGCGGCGATAAACAGCTGATAGGTCATCATGCGCTTATCGGTATCGAAGGTGCTGGTCTCCACGGTGCCGACGCGATAGCCGCGGAACAATACCGGATCGCCGGCGTTAAGCTGCCCCGCTTTTTTGCTGTCGAGGGTAATGCGGATGCCTTTTGCATCAGGCGGCGCCAGAGGCGGTGCGTCGAGCAGCTGATAGCGCTCTTTCGGCTCCTCTTTTTTGCCGGGCTGCAGCTCGATATAGGCGCCGGAGAGCAGCGTATTGAGGCCGGTCACCCCTTCGCGGCCAATCTGCGGCTTCACCACCCAGAACACGCTGTCGCCATACAGCAGCTTTTCCATGCCGGAGTTAAGCCGCGCGGTAATCTCAACGTGATGCAGATCGTCGGTCAGCTCCGCTTTTTCCACTACGCCGACGTCGACGCTGCGGCTTTTGATGGTGGTTTTACCCGCTTCGATGCCTTCCGCGTTTTCCGTAATCAGGGTCACTTCCGGGCCGAGGTGGCTGAAGTGGTAAAACAGAATCCATCCGCCGATCAACAGCGTCACGATGGGGACAATCCAGACCGGCGACCAGCGTTTAATCTGGTCGACTTTGGCATGGCCGTGGTTACTTTCCGTCAAGGCGCGGCTCCTTTGTAGTGTGTTCCCGTATGCGATCCCAGGTCAGGCGCGGGTCAAACGTCATAGCGGCGATCATGGTCAGGATCACCACCAGCGCAAACAGCAGCGCCCCGGTTGCGGGATAAACATTCATCAGTTGCCCCATGCGCACCAGCGCAGAGAGCACGGCGATAACAAACACGTCGATCATCGACCAGCGGCCGACAAATTCGACGACTTCATAAATCAGGTGCATCCTTTCGCTGTCGCGCTGGCCGCGTCCGCTGGCGTTCCAGCAGAGCCAGCCAATCGCCAGCATCTTCAGCGACGGCACCATGATGCTGGCGATAAAAATCACCAGCGCCACCGGGTAGGATCCGTCGCTCCAGAGCAAAATTACGCCCGCCATAATGTTAGACGGATAAGGCGTCCCCAGGGTTTCGGTCACCATAATCGGCAGCAGGTTGGCGGGAATATAGATCATCAGCGAGGTAAACAGCAGCGCCAGCGTCCACTGCAGGCTGTGCCTGCGGCGCGCTGCTGCAACCACGCCACAGCGCGGGCAGTCGGGGTGATCCGCAGCAAGAATCGCGGTGCAGCACGGACAGGAACGCATGCCCTGCTCCAGCCCGCTGACGCCTTTTTCCGGCGCATGCGGCAGCGGCGGCATCGGCGCGATCTGGTTCCACAGCCAGCGGCGGTCCACGCACTGAAAGGCGCGCAGCTGCAGCAGGCAGAACAGGCACCAGGGCCAGAAGCTGGTCTCAAGGCCAATATCGCCGTAGGCCATCAGCTTAACAAAGCTGACCAGTACGCCGGCCATAAAGATCTCCGCCATCCCCCAGCTGCGCAGCTGAAACAGAATGCGCGCCAGCCCCAGGCGCAGGCTGGGCGGCATCGGGATGCGGTTCACCAGCAGAATAATGGTCAGCATGCAGAGCGCAGGGATCGCCTGGACAAATACCAGGAACAGCGTGGCGAGACTGCTGTAATCCTCTGACACCATTACCTGCGGGATCTGCAGCAGCGAAATCTGGCTGCTGAACCCCGCCACCTTCATGGTGATAAAGGGGAACAGGTTGGCCAGCAGCAGCATAAACAGCGCCGCCAGCGCGTAGCCGGTTGGCCGTTTGCGCGGCTCCGGCCAGTTAGCAGTCAGCACCGTATGGCAGCGCGGGCAGGACGCGCGGCTGCCCTGCGGCACGTCCGGCAGTTTTACCATTAAATCGCACTGTGGACAGAGCATCCACGGCTGGCTTTCAGCGGCTGAACACATCCCGATACCCTTATGGTTAGGCGCCGTTTTTCAGCGCTTCCAGCTCTTCCCAGCGCGCAAACGCTGTTTCCAGCTCCTGCTCGGCCTGCGCCAGCGCATCCAGCACCGGCTGAGTCTGATCGTGCGGCTGGCTGAAGAAGTCAGGATGGCTCATTTTCGCCTGCAGCTCGCCGATGCGCGCCTCCAGCGTCTCCAGCTTCTGCGGCAGCTGTTCCAGCTCGCGCGTCAGGTTATAGCTTAGCTTGTTGCCGCCGCGTTTCGCGCCATCATTTTTCTCCGCCGCGGGTTTCGCTGCGGCAACGGGCTTCGACGCCTGAGCACTTTTCTGCTGTTTGTAGGCTGCGCGCTGCTGCTGCGCGTCGTGATAGCCGCCGACAAAGCTGCCGATTTCGCCGTTGCCTTCAAAGATCCAGCATTCGGTCACGGTATTATCGACGAACTGACGGTCGTGGCTCACCAGCAGCACGGTGCCCTGATAGCCGTCAATCAGCTCTTCCAGCAGCTCCAGCGTTTCGACGTCGAGGTCGTTGGTGGGTTCATCGAGGATCATCAGGTTGCTGGGGCGCAGAAAGAGGCGCGCCAGCAGCAGGCGGTTGCGCTCGCCGCCGGAAAGCGCGCGCACCGGCGTCATGGCGCGTTTCGGATGGAACAGGAAGTCCTGCAGGTAGCCGAGCACATGACGCGGCTTGCCGTTGACCATGACCTCCTGCTTGCCTTCCGCCAGGTTATCCATCACGGTGCGATCGGGATCGAGCTCGGCGCGGTGCTGGTCGAAGTAGGCAACTTCCAGCTTGGTTCCGCTATGTACGCGGCCGCTGTCCGCCTTCAGCTGCTGCAGCATCAGGCGCAGCAGCGTGGTTTTGCCGCAGCCGTTCGGGCCAATAAGGGCGATCTTGTCGCCGCGCTGCACCTGGGCGGAGAAGTCATGCACCAGCGTTTTGCCGCCCACGCCATAGTTGACGTGCTCCAGCTCGAAAACAATCTTGCCGGAACGTGAGGCTTCGCCGACCTGCATATTGGCTTTGCCCATCACCTCACGGCGCTCGGAGCGCTCGCGACGCAGCGCTTTTAGCGCCCGCACGCGGCCTTCATTACGGGTACGACGCGCCTTGATGCCCTGGCGGATCCAGACCTCTTCCTGCGCCAGCTTGCGGTCAAATTCGGCGTTCTGCATCTCTTCAACGCGCAGCGCCTCCTCTTTCCCTTCCAGGTAGAGATCGTAATTTCCCGGCCAGGAGACCAGCTTGCCGCGATCGAGGTCGACGATACGCGTCGCCATATTGCGGATAAACGAACGGTCATGGGAAATAAAGACGATGCTGCCGCTGAAGGTCTTCAGGAAGGTTTCCAGCCAGTCGATGGTTTCGATATCGAGGTGGTTAGTCGGCTCGTCCAGCAGCAGCACGCGCGGGTTGCTCACCAGCGCACGGCCCAGCGCCGCTTTACGCAGCCAGCCGCCCGACAGCGACGACAGCTCGGTATCGGGCTGCAGGCCGATCTGCTGCAGCACGTCGTTGATGCGGCTCTCCAGCTGCCACAGATTGTGGTGGTCAAGGATGCTCTGCAGGCGCCCCATCTCGTTGAGGTTCTTCTCGCTGGGATCGAGCATCACCGCATGGGAAATCGCGTGGTAGGCCTTGAGGTGTTCGGCCTGCTCTTCCACCCCTTCAGCGACAAAGTCATAGACCGAACCGGTAATATTGCGCGGCGGATCCTGCTGCAGACGCGCCACCACCAGGTCTTGCTCAAAAATAATGCGGCCATCATCCAGCGGCTGTTCGCCGTTGATGATCTTCATCAGGGTCGATTTGCCCGCGCCATTGCGGCCGACCAGACAGACGCGCTCGTTCTCTTCGATATGCAGCTCGGTGTTGTCGAGCAGCGGCGCGTCGCTGAAAGAGAGGTAAGCGCCATGAATACTGATTAATGACATCTGAACTTATTCCTTACCGGCGTGAGTAATCAGCCAGCAGTTGTGAATTTGACGGTTGCGGGCAAAATCCTGCGACAGGGTTTTCTGGGTAATGTCCTGCGCCTTCAGGCCCAGCGACGCCAGCCCGTCGAGATCCATTTTAAAGCCGCGTTTATTGTTGGAGAACATGACGGTGCCGCCCGGGCGCAGCAGGCGTTTCAGGTTGCGCATCAGCATAATATGATCGCGCTGCACGTCGAAATCCTCTTCCATACGTTTGGAGTTAGAGAAGGTCGGCGGATCGATAAAGATCAGGTCGAAGGTCTCGTCGCTTTCGCGCAGCCAGCTCAGGCAGTCGGCCTGCATCAGGCGATGCTGACGCCCGGTCAGCCCGTTCAGGCGCAGGTTGCGCTCCGCCCACTCCAGATAGGTGCGCGACATATCGACCGTGGTGGTGCTGCGCGCGCCGCCCAGCCCGGCGTGCACGCTGGCGCTGCCGGTATAGGAAAAGAGGTTAAGAAAATCTTTATCCTTACTCATTTTACCGAGCATATGGCGCGCGATGCGGTGATCGAGGAACAGGCCGGTATCGAGATAGTCCGTCAGGTTGACCAGCAGGCGCGCGTTATACTCCTGCACCTCGAAGAAATCGCCCTTCTCGCCGAGCTTCTGATACTGATTTTTGCCTTTCTGGCGCTCGCGCGTTTTCAGCACCAGCCGGTTGGCGGGCAGCTCCAGCACGCTAAGCGTCGCACCGATAACGTCGAACAGGCGCTGGCGCGCTTTCGCGGCGTCGATGGTTTTCGGCGGCGCATACTCCTGCACCACCACCCACTCGCCGTAGCGATCCACCGCTACGTTATATTCCGGCAGGTCGGCGTCATAGAGGCGATAGCATTCAATGCCCTCCTGACGGGCCCATTTTTCCAGCTTCTTCAGGTTTTTGCGCAGGCGGTTAGCGTAATCTTCCGCAATCTGTGCGCCGCCTTCGCTGCTGTTTGCCGCCAGCTGATAGTTTTTCTGCACGCACTCGATCGGGCCGTTTTTCGCCTTGAACTGGCGCTCAGCGCGCAGCTGCAGGCAGCTCAACAGCTCAGGGGAGCCGCTGAACAGCGACAGCGTCCAGCCGCCAAAGTGCTGTTTCATAATGCGGCCGAGCTGGCTGTGCAGGGCAATAAGCGCCGGCTCGCTCTCCAGACGCTCGCCGTAAGGCGGGTTGCTTAACACGGTGCCGTGCTGCTCGCCCGGCAGCGGGTTTTTCAGCTGCAGCACATCCTGACGCGCGAAGGTAAAGAGATCGGCGATGCCGGCGCGGCGCGCGTTAGCCTGCGCCCATTCCAGCACGCGGCCGTCGCTGTCGTAGCCGAAGAAACGCGCCTGCGCGGCGGCGGTGCCGGCGCGCGCGCGCTGCTGCGCCTCGCTTTTCACTTCGCGCCACAGCGCATCGTTATGCTGACGCCAGTGGGTAAAGCCCCAGCGGCTGCGCAGCAGGCCCGGCGCGCGGTCGCAGGCGATCAGCGCTGCCTCAATCAGCAGCGTGCCGGAGCCGCACATGGGATCGAGCAGCGGCGTGGTCGGCTGCCAGCCGGAGCGCAGCACGATGGCCGCCGCCAGGTTCTCCTTAAGCGGCGCCTGGCCGGTCTGCTGGCGATAGCCGCGCTGATGCAGCGCGTCGCCGCTCAGATCGAGCGCGATGCTGGCGCGATCTTTATTCAGCCAGACGTTAATGCGGATATCGGGCTGCTCGCGATCCACGTTGGGACGCGGCAGCTTCTGACGGGTAAAGGAGTCGACAATGGCGTCCTTGACCTTTAATGCGCCAAACTGGCTGTTGCGAATCGACTCGTTGGTGCCGCTGAAGTGCACCACAAAGGTATGCTGGCTGCCGAACAGTTCGGTCCAGTCAATACTTTGTACGCCGACGTAGAGATCGAGATCGCTGTAGACGCCGAACTCGCCGAGCGGCAGCAGAATGCGGGACGCCAGCCGGCTCCACAGCAGACTCTGATACATCGTACGGTCATCGGCTTCAAAGTGAACGCCTCCCTGTACCACCTGCAGATCCTGCGCGCCCAGCGCGTCCAGCTCACTTTTTAACAGCTCTTCGAGCCCACGCGCCGTACTGGCAAAGAGAGAATTCATATCGTCACTATTACTCTTGAGAAAATTGCTGCGCATTATACCCTAAATAAGCGGCATTGTTGGAAGGCTACGCGCGCGGCTCTGGCCCGGCCGCTAACGAGGCTATAGCGTCCCGACGCCATGTATCATAAAGTTAGCTTCTTTTGCCGCCCACGCCCGCTTATCTGGAGATCGCCATGCTCTCGCTGTCCCGTCTGTTTATTCATCCGGTCAAATCAATGCGGGGTGTACAACTTTCCCACGCGCAGGCGCTGGAGAGCGGGCTGGCGTTCGACCGCATTTTTATGGTGACAGAGCTGGACGGCACCTTTATTACCGCACGCCAGTATCCCGAGATGGTGCGCTTTACCCCGGCGCTGCTGGCTGATGGCCTCTCTCTTCAGGCGCCCGACGGCAGTCAGGCGATGAGCCGCTTCAGCGATTTCGCCGCGCAGGAGGCGCCAACGGAAGTATGGGGCAACCAGTTTACCGCACGCATCGCGCCTGACGCCATTAACGCCTGGCTCAGCGCCTTTTTTCCTCGCCCGGTGCAGCTGCGCTGGGTTGGACCGCAGCCGTCGCGCCGGGTAAAACGCTTTGAGGGCGTGCCGCTCGGCTTCGCCGACGGCTTTCCCTTTTTGCTGGTCAACCAGGCCTCGCTGCAGGATTTACAGCAGCGCTGCCCGGCCAGCGTGCGCGCCGAACAATTTCGCGCCAACCTGATTGTCAGCGGCGCGCCAGCCTGGGATGAAGACAGCTGGGCAACGGTGCAGATCGGCGGCGTGATCTTCGACGTGCCCAAACCCTGCAGCCGCTGCGTCTTTACCACCGTCGGCACCGAAAGCGGCCGCAAACATCCAGAGGGCGAGCCGTTAAAAACCCTGCAGGGCTTCCGCAGCGCGCAGGACGGCAGCGGCGATATCGACTTTGGTCTGAATTTGATTGCGCGCGGCAGCGGCATCGTGCGCGTCGGGGACGAGGTGCAGGTGCTGGCGCGCCATACGCCGCGCGCCTACGGGCCTGGCGCGGTGGTAGAAACCCTTAAGCCGCAGCAGCAATCGGCGGCGACGGTGTCGGTCACCTGGCAGGGGGAACGGTTTCAGGGTGATAACCAGCAGGTGCTGCTGGAGCAGCTGGAGCAGCAGGGCTTTAAAATCCCCTACTCCTGCCGAGCGGGCCTGTGCGGCAGCTGTAAAGTGACGCTGGTGTCAGGAGAGGTAAAAGCGCTGAAGAAAAGCGCCATTCGCGACGACGGCACCATTCTGAGCTGCAGCTGTATTCCAGCCGGTGATATTGAACTGGCGTAAGGATTAGACCGCGTAAGCGAAGCGCGGCGCGCTCTCCGCATGGTGCGGCAGCAGGCGATCGTTCATGATTTTAATGGCGTCGCCCAGCACCATCTGCTTGCCCGCCAGGGTAAGCCCAGGCTGCGCCAGTAAACAGAGGGTGGCGTTGCCGCCGCTTTCTATTGCCAGCAGCCGCGCCTGTTCGCCGTTTTCCGCCAGCGTGACCTCAACCATATCTCCCGCCTCAGGCTGCAGCACGCAGGTCCAGGCGGTGAAATGCCAGCTTTTTGGCATCAGCGGCTTCAGGAAACGGCTCGCCACCAGCGCGTTAAGCGTCAGCTCGGCGCGCTGATTAGCGCTAAGCGAACTCTGCCGGCAGCGTTCTTCAAAGGTGTAGTAGAGGGCGGCGTCGTCAACGCTAAATCCAGTCTGGCGGAAGGCGTCGGGGGTCAGCATTTTACGGGGAAAGCGAGAGCGGAACAGCATACCGTCAGCCAGGTCCAGCATCATCCGGTCATGGTCGGCATCAAAATACCAGCGCCAGTTATCGTCAGGTTTCATCTTCATAATTTGCCTCGTCATTAACCGCCGCGTTTCTCTGCACAGACTCAGCGAAGCCCTGTTTATGGGGAAAAAGCTGAAAATAGGTACAACAGGGAAAAAATATAAACGAGCCGAAGTCAGAAATAAACCCCCCGGCGTCGTTTTATTAGAATTGTCTTAGAGATGGGTCACGATATCTTTTATTAATCCTGGCCCCTTATAAATAAAGCCGGAGTAAATCTGTACCAGCGTCGCGCCTGCGGCCATTTTTTCTCGCGCCGCGGTTAATGAATCAATGCCGCCGACGCCGATAATCGGCAGCGCGCCATCCAGCTCCTGCGCCAGCCGCTTGATGACCGCCGTGCTGCGCGACTGCACCGGACGACCGCTCAGGCCGCCTGACTCCGTGCTGTATCGCAGGCCGCTGACCAGCGAGCGATCCAGCGTGGTATTGGTGGCGATCACGCCATCGATATTATGGCGCACCAGGCTATCGGCAATTTGTATTAATTCTTCTTCAGAAAGATCGGGCGCAATTTTTACCGCGACCGGCACATATTTCAAATGCTGCTGCTCCAGCGCTTTCTGTTTCGCTTTAATCGACGCCAGCAGATCGTCGAGCGCTTCGCCATATTGCAGCGTGCGCAATCCTGGCGTATTAGGCGAGGAGATATTTATCGCGATATAGCCCGCATGGGCATACACCTTCTCCATGCAGATCAGGTAATCCTCTTTGCCCTTTTCCACCGGCGTGTCTTTATTTTTGCCGATATTAATACCGAGGATCCCCTTGAAGCGCGCTTTTTTGACGTTCTCCACCAGGTGATCGACGCCGAGATTATTAAATCCCATGCGGTTGATAATGCCTTCAGCCTCTACCAGCCGGAACATACGCGGCTTGTCGTTGCCCGCCTGAGCGCGCGGCGTCACGGTGCCGACCTCGACGAAGCCGAACCCCATCGCGCCGAAGGCGTCGATGCACTCCGCGTTTTTATCCAGTCCGGCCGCCAGCCCCAGCGCATTGTCAAAGCGTAAGCCCATGCAGGTCACCGGACGGGAAGGAAGACGCTGACGGATCAGGGCCTCCAGCGGGGTGCCGCTGATAAAACGCAGTTGCTGAAAAGTGAGTTCGTGAGCGCGCTCGGGATCGAGCTTAAACAGCGCAGGTCGGACGATAGGATAAAGCATGCACTCTCCTGGAGGTCGGAAGCGATGAGTTGTCGGGGTGCACGGGAAAAGGTGCGCCAGAATGGTAAAGGCCTCTGGCGCAAAAGTAAATTACTGACGGGACAAGATTATTGATCGAGATCAGCGCCTGCTGGCATAGCGCGCCAGGCGACGGCAAGCCTGCAGACCGCTGTAGATCGTCGGATAGTACCAGAGCAGTTTAAGGCGTTTGCTTTCGCCCGTGACCTTGCGCACCAGCTGATCGATAGTGGTATGCCAGGAGGCGGGCACCGAAATATTGTTTTTGCGGATCTCGATCAGGCAGCCGTACATCACCGGCTGATAGTAGATATCCAGCAGCTTCTCTTCCGGCGGCAAACCCTGCTCGCGCAGAAAGCTTTCGCTGCTGCGCCGGGCAATGTAGTAGTTCTCTACCCAGGAGAAGGTCGCCTTGCTCTGCGACAGGGAGGTCGGCATAAAGCGCTTGTTGTAGTAGCTTTTGCGCGTAAAGCCGATCTGCCGCGCCGACATATAGAGCGCAAACATATAGGGCGCGTCCTCATGATTCTGGATCGGCAGAAACTGTATGCCGGTGCGCAGAATGAGATCGCGGGAGAGAATGCTGCTCCAGAGCACGCGGTGCGCCGAGCGGTGCGGGATCATGCTGCGCAGCGTGTCGGCGCCGCCGGGCCAGACGCCGTCGACGTGGCGCTGATGAAACTGCTCATACTGACGCTCGGCGACCGGTTTGTCGGTAAACATACGCGCGCCAAAGCAGAACATCTCCATCTCGGGATGCTGCGCCAGCGTACGGCGGAAGTCGGCAAAGAGATCCCGGGAGACAAAATCGTCGGCGTCCATAAAGTAGATAAAGTCGCCGGTGGCAATCTCCAGCCCCTTAGTGCGCGCCGCGCTGACGCCGCCGCGCTCGCCGCGCAGCAGCGTCAGCTGCGGATGACGGGCGGCCAGCGCTTCCAGCAAGGCGATGCTGTCGTCGATGGAGCCGTCGTCGATAACAATCACCTGCTCCGGCGGAGAAGACTGGCCCAGCAGCGACTCGATCGCTTCCGGCAGCCAGGGCGCGCAGTTCCAGTTTGGCACGATAACAGAGATCGTCGCTGCGCGGCTGTCAGGGTTCCGTGTGCTCATTCTCGCTCCTCAATAGTAAAACGTTTGGCTCGGGCAGGCAGCAGACGCTTAATCACCAGGCTGTGCAGCAGACAGCAAACTGAAAGGTTTACCAGGCCAATCAGCCCAAGCCACAGCAGGTTAAGCCAGCGGTTCTGGTTCCACTCCACGGGCAGGAAGGTGCAAAGCCAGGCGATCAGCCCCGCCACCGCCCAGATCAGCAGCACGTCGCGCGTCAGCCAGGTAAAGTGAATGCCCGGCGCGAAGCGGCGATGCACCAGCCAGGCCCAGCCGGCCAGATAGAAGACGTTCTGCCCCAGCCACAGCCAGCCGGTGCCCTCTGCGCCATAGTGAATCGCTGCCCAGATGTTCAGCGGAACCAGGATGACGGCGAAGCAGGAGAAGCCTTTCAGATGCAGCTTGAGGTTGCCGTTGACATACTGCAGATGGTAAAGCAGGCCGCAAATAGCCTGCACGCCGCTACCCAGCGCATAGAGGCTGAGCACAAACGACATATCGGTCACTACCTGGGCGTTCTGCGTCCAGGCCCAGAGCAGCGGCGTGGCGAACATCGCGATAGTAATGCTGAGCGGCGCCATAAAGATCGCCACCGCCTGGGTGGTATAGCGGTAGAGCGTCAGGGATTCGGCATCCCCCTCCTTGCGCGTTTTAATACCGGTCATGCGCGGCACAATCGCCTGCATAATCGGGCTGCTGAGCAGGATAATGCCGGTAGCAGCGGTGGCGACCACGGTAAAGGAGCCGTAGGCGCTCAGCGGCAGCGTTTTAGAGAGCACCAGACGGTCAATTTGTGAAATAAAGGTCCAGATGGCGCTGGCGAACGCTGCACTCAGCGCAAAGCGAATAAAGGGCTTTAACACCGCCTTTAAATTTTCATGCTTCTGCTTACGCGCGGCGGCAGGCACCAGCTGATAGGATTTAGCGATCAGGCAGACCGCTTCCGCTATCGACACCGCCAGCTGCCAGATAAAGAAGCTCAGCACCGGGTTGGAGAAGAGCTGAATCACCAGCACCGCGCCGAAGGTACGCAGCGTTACGATGACCAGGTTGACGCCGTTAAGCCAGACCTGATGCTCAAAGCCGACAATCACGCTGCGGTAAGGGCTGGTGCGCCAGCGGATCGCCGCCGTGATCACCATAATGGCGACGGCAATGGTGACGTCAGCCGACGGCAGATGCCGCGCATCGAGCCAGTTATGGGCGATCCAGGGCGTGGCAAGCCAGCCGATGACCACCAGAATCAGCGTGGAGATAAGGAAGAACTTCGACAGCGCGGAGAAGAGCGCCGGGAACCAGATAAATTCCGCCTGGTTAGCGCGATAGCGCGCCGCTTCACGCATCAGCGTGGTCGATACGCCGGCGTCGAGCAGCTGGAGCCAGGTTAACAGAATCGAGAAAAAACCCACTAGCCCGTAAGCTTCCATCCCGAGATGTTGAATATAAAGCGGCACGACCAGAATACCTGACAGCGTCAGGTAAATCTGACCGACATAATTGGCGATCGCGTTACGTTTTATTGACATATGTATGATTGTATCTGGGCAGTTTTCTCGGAGGTCACAAGCGTGGCACACATCATCGGAGCTGCCTACCAGACATAGTCTTAAATTTATCTCTGGCGCTACGCGCCAGATTAAATCTGAGCTGGCGCGAAATAAGCCAGAAAGTGAAATAACATTTATTCGCGTTGAATAAGGTCCGGCAGGCAGGCATTCCAGCAGCAGCGAAAAAGTCAGGCCGCTTTTTTCAGCTCTTTTGTAACCTTATATTTTTGCAGCTGGATAAACAGGCGCGGGCGATTAATAAGCAGCCACTCTTTGAAGTTAACCGGCTTAAACTTGCCGCCCATATAACGAATCGCGTTAATAACATATTCCGGCACCGGCGTGCCGTTGTAGAGCGACAGATAAATCATCAGGCGGAACGAGTGCATTAAATAGGCTTTTTCCAGCTGCTTCTTCAGCGGCGAATGATCTAAATTCTGCTTAAGTATGCCGTAGGTCTGCATAAAGGCGTTGTAGCGCTGCAGAAAATAGTCATCATTTTTACGGCTGTTAGTCAGCGAGCCGCTGCGGACGCGCTGAAGATAGTAAACGTGCTGGCTCACCCAAGCGCGCGTCGCCTGAACGAAGACCGACAGCGTGAATTTATGATCCTCATGCACGCGATCGACAAAACGCAGGCCGTGCTGCACGATAAGGCTTCTTTTCACCGCGTAATTCCAGGCTGCGGAGGTATAGGAGCCGTTATTGAGCAGACGCGACAGCACCTGCTGCGGCGACTGCAGGCCGAACTGGTCGTGGCGCACTTTCGGACGGGTCTGGTTTTCACGGCCATCCTCAAACATCTGCGAACTAAAGCAAAACAGGTCAACGTCAGGGTGCGCGGCAGTGACCTGCTGCAGTTCGGCCACAAAGCCTTCCGGTACGATATCGTCTGGATCGCAGAAGAAAACAAACTCCCCCTGCGCGGCGTCGATGCCGGTATCACGCGCTTTACCCGCGCCGCCGTTGGGAGTGGTGATAATGCGAACCTGTGGCTGGTGGCCATATTTCTGCTCTACCAGTGCCAGGGTTCCGTCAGTGGAGCTGTCGTTAACAATGATAATTTCCGCGGTCGCGTCAGCCTGACGCAACAGGGAGTCGACACATTCGACAATATATTTTTCCACGTTATAAGTGGGAATGATGACTGATAGCAGCGTCTTTGCCATACATCTTTCTCTGGTTCGATTAAAAGAAAAAGCACGAGCATTACACAAATATTAAATTTGTGTTAAAGCATGGCGCAGAAAGAATTAAACGAGACGCAATCAGCGAATCTCTTCTCATGGTGGAATAGTATAAGCAGAAGATTTTTTCTATTAACAGGGCCAGCCTTTTATTAAGAGGCGCGTCCGGCGCTGAATCTATCACGGCAGGTAAAGTATCGAAGGAGATGCGCAGCGGTTACTTTACTTCGCTTAACTTTTCTGGCGAAACAGGCAACATTTTTAAACGTAAAAAAGGTCACAAAGCGTTTCAGTCTGGTTACTTTATTATCACTGAACGGAATTTATCTCTCCTTAACTGCCGCCGCCTGCATGGCGATATTCTGATAATAGCGATAGCGCCTCCCCAGCCCATCAGGCATAGTGACATTTGTCACATTTTTGCGCTTAACAGCGCGCCAAAAAGTTTGCCGGTTACATATTGCGCGGTTTAGCTAACCTGATTACTTCCCCTGTTCCCCCGGTATGCAAATACTTTTGCTGCTATTTGTTTAGCCAGAGTAAAGAATCCGTCTGGACCTGCTTTAGTCTTTTAGGATTTTTCTAAAGCCCGCACCGTCCGCTGCGCCAGCCCTTTCATTAATAAAGCAGCGCGTTTTGCACTTTTCACCTTTAGATTGCCGGATAAATCATTTAAGCCCTCCTCCCCGCTCTGTCAGGATGTGAGCATCAGTTCTCAACAATAGCTAATCAATAACTTTCAGTTATAAGGAGTAACAATGCGAGTTATTACGCTAGCTGGCAGCCCGCGTTTCCCGTCACGTTCAACCTCGCTGCTTACCCTTTGCCAGCGCGCGCTGGAAGCGCGTGGCGTTGAGGTTATCCCCTGGAATATCCAGAACTTTCAGCCAGACGATCTGATTAATGCGCGTTTCGATGCCCCGGCGCTGCTGGCGCTGCGCGACGATCTGCTCGCCGCCGACGGCGTTATCGTCGCCACGCCGGTTTATAAAGCCTCTTTCTCCGGCGCGCTGAAAACCCTGCTCGATCTGCTGCCCGAACGCGCCCTGGAGCACAAAGTCGTGCTGCCGCTGGCCAGCGGCGGCAGCGTGGCGCATATGCTCGCGGTCGATTACGCCCTGAAGCCGGTGCTGAACGCGCTGAAGGCGCAGGAGATCCTGCACGGCGTATTTGCCGAAGATCATCAGATTACCCATTACGATCGCCAGCCGGAGCTGCAGGCAGCGCTGGCGCGCCGGCTCGATGAGGCGGTGGAGGCGTTCTGGCTGGCGTTAACCCGCCATCATAAGCCGCTGGCTCAGGCTGTTTAAAGGAAGAAACCGATATGAAAAGCCTCACTGGCTGGCTACTCGCCGCACTTGCCGTACTGAGCCTGCAGGCGCAGGCGGCGGACGCCCCCGCGCAGATTCGCATCGGCTATCAGAAAGGTTCCGTCAGCATGGTGCTGGCGAAATCGCACCGGCTGCTGGAGCAGCGTTTCCCCGATACCAAAATCCAGTGGATCGAATTTCCCGCGGGTCCGCAGATGCTGGAGGCGCTGAACGTCGACAGTATTGACCTGGGCAGCACCGGCGATATACCGCCGCTGTTTGCTCAGGCGGCGGGCGCCGATCTGCTTTACGTCGGCTCGGAGCCGCCTAAGCCGAAAGCGGAGGTGATCCTGGTGGCGAAGAACAGTCCGCTCAACAGCGTCGCCGATCTGAAAGGGAAAAAGGTCGCGTTTCAAAAAGGCTCCAGCTCCCACAATCTGCTGCTGCGCGCGCTGCAGCGTGAAGGGCTGAGCTTTAAGGATATTCAGCCGGTTTATCTGACGCCCGCCGATGCCCGCGCCGCCTTTCAGCAGGGCGACGTAGACGCCTGGGCGATCTGGGATCCCTACTACTCCGCCGCGCTGCAGCAGGGCAACGTGCGCGTGCTGGCCGACGGCAGCCAGCTTAATCTGACCGGATCGTTCTATCTGGCGACGCGCAAGTTTACCGAGCAGAACGGCGCTTTCGTGCAGCAGGTGCTGGATACCTTTAGCCAGGCTGACGCGCTGACGCAGAGCCAGCGTGAGCAGAGTATCGATCTGCTTGCCGCCGCGATGGGCCTGCCGAAGCCGGTTATCGCCAGCTACCTCGATCACCGTCCGCCGACCCATATTTCGCCGGTCAGCGCGCAAACCGCCGCTGCGCAGCAGCATACCGCCGACCTGTTTTATTCCAGCCACCTGGTGCCGGTAAAACTGACGATCGCCGATCGCATCTGGCATCCCAGCACCCCTCTTCAGTAAGGAGCGAATAATGAGCTTATCCGTATTCTGGTTTCTCCCGACGCACGGCGACGGACACTATCTTGGCACCTCAGAAGGGGCGCGCCCGGTCGACCACGGCTATTTGCAGCAGATCGCGCAGGCCGCTGACCGTCTGGGCTTCGGGGGCGTGCTGATCCCTACCGGTCGCTCGTGCGAAGACGCCTGGCTGGTGGCCGCCTCGCTGATCCCGGTGACGCAGCGCCTGCGCTTTCTGGTGGCGCTGCGCCCCGGTGTGATTTCGCCGACCCAGGCGGCGCGCCAGGCCGCGACGCTGGATCGCCTCTCTAACGGCCGCGCGCTGTTCAATCTGGTGACCGGCGGCGATCCGGAAGAGCTGGCGGGCGACGGCGTCTTCCTCGACCACCATGAGCGCTATGTCGAGTCGGCGGAGTTTACCCGCGTCTGGCGTCGCGTGCTGGAGGGCGAAACGGTCGATTACGCCGGCAAGTATGTGAAGGTGCGCGGCGCGCGCCTGCTGTTCGACCCGGTGCAGCAACCACGTCCGCCGCTCTGGTTCGGCGGCTCCTCCGAACCGGCGCAGGATCTCGCCGCTGAACAGGTCGACGTCTACCTCACCTGGGGCGAACCGCCGGCGCTGGTAAAAGAGAAGATTGAACAGGTGCGCGCCAAAGCGGCGGCGCAAGGACGCAAGGTACGCTTCGGCATCCGTCTGCACGTTATCGTTCGTGAAACCAGCGATGAAGCCTGGCGCGCCGCCGATCGTCTGATTGCCCATCTCGACGACGCCACTATTGCGAAGGCGCAGGCCGCCTTCGCCCGCACCGATTCCGTCGGCCAGCAGCGTATGGCGGCGCTGCACAGCGGCCGCCGCGACCAGCTGGAAATCAGTCCGAACCTGTGGGCGGGCGTCGGCCTGGTGCGCGGCGGTGCAGGCACTGCGCTGGTGGGCGATGGCCCCACCGTTGCCGCGCGCATGCAGGAGTACGCCGACCTCGGCATCGAGACCTTTATTCTTTCCGGCTATCCGCATCTGGAAGAGGCGTATCGCGTCGGCGAGCTGCTCTTCCCGCATCTCGACCTTGAGGTGCCGCAGATCCCGCAACCGCGCAACGTGCAGGCGTTTGGCGAAACCGTCGCCAACGATTTCCGCCCGCAGAAAGTGTCGCAGAGCTGAGAGAGAGATCATGGCGAAAACCACTAAACGCATTACCAACCAGCTGGTGCCCTGGGTGTTCCCGGCGCTGCTGGTGGTGGTCTGGCAAATTGCCTCGCAGACCGGGCTGCTTTCGACGCGCATTCTGCCGTCGCCGGAAAATATCGTTATCACCTTCTGGCATCTGGCCGCCAGCGGCGAGCTGTGGCAGCACCTTGCCATCAGCGGCTGGCGTGCGCTGATCGGCTTTAGCATCGGCGGCTCCATTGGGCTGCTGCTGGGGCTGATCACCGGCACCTCGCGTCTGGGCGAGCGGCTGCTCGACACCTCAGTGCAGATGCTGCGCAACGTGCCGCATCTGGCGCTGATCCCGCTGGTGATCCTCTGGTTCGGCATCGACGAGGCGGCGAAGATTTTTCTGGTGGCGCTCGGCACGCTGTTTCCGATCTACCTCAATACCTACCACGGCATTCGCAATATCGATCGCGGCCTGGTAGAGATGGCGCGCAGCTACGGCCTTTCGGGCTGGAGCCTGTTTCTTCAGGTTATCCTGCCCGGCGCCCTGCCCTCGATTATGGTCGGCGTACGTTTCGCGCTCGGCCTGATGTGGCTGACGCTGATTGTCGCCGAGACGATTTCCGCTAACTCGGGCATCGGCTATCTGGCGATGAACGCGCGTGAATTCCTGCAAACCGACGTGGTGGTGGTCGCCATTATTCTTTACGCCCTGCTCGGCAAGCTGGCGGATGTCGCCGCCCTGCTGCTGGAGCGCATCTGGCTGCGCTGGCATCCGGCTTATCAACTGAAGGAGGAGAACGCATGAGCACTTCACTCTCTCCGGCGCGACTAAATGCCGGTACGCCGGTTGGCGTCAACGGCGTCAGCAAGCAGTACGGCAGCCGCACTATCCTGAATAATATCGATCTGCATATTCCCTCCGGCCAGTTTGTCGCGGTGGTGGGACGCAGCGGCTGCGGCAAGAGTACGCTGCTGCGCCTGCTGGCGGGGCTGGAGCAGACCACGCGGGGCGAGCTGCTGGCGGGCAACGCGCCGCTGCACACCGCGCGTGAAGATACCCGCCTGATGTTTCAGGATGCGCGCCTGCTGCCGTGGAAACGGGTGATCGATAATGTCGGTCTCGGCCTGAAGGGGCGCGAATGGCGCAGCGCGGCGCTGGAAGCGCTGGAGGCGGTCGGGCTGGCAGAGCGCGCTAATGAGTGGCCCGCCGCGCTCTCCGGCGGCCAGAAGCAGCGTGTGGCGCTGGCGCGTGCGCTGATCCACCGTCCGGGGCTGCTGCTGCTCGACGAGCCGCTCGGCGCCCTTGACGCGCTGACGCGTATTGAAATGCAGGGGCTGATTGAGTCGCTATGGCAGCAGCACCATTTTACCGTGCTGCTGGTGACACATGACGTCAGCGAAGCCGTCGCGATGGCGGATCGCGTGCTGCTGATCGAAGAGGGACAGATCGGGCTTGATTTGCTGGTGGACCTGCCGCGTCCGCGTCGTCGCGGATCGGTCAGGCTGGCGGAGCTGGAGGCGGAGGTGCTGGATCGCGTGATGCGCCGCAGTGAAAGCGAGCAGCCGGTGCGCTACGCCCACCAGCGTTAAAGTTAAAATAGTTGCGAAAACACTGGGTCAGGCACCCACGCGGATAGCATGGCCCGATCGCAAAGTCGCTCAAGGCATCCCTGCGCGCTCGGCCCGCGACATCCCTGTCGCGGGACGCTTTGCTCTTCGGCCCATGCTACCCGCGTTTCAACTCATCTGCGGTGTGTAAGGCGGGATTTACCCGCCATTGCCGTTTAAGCGTTCAGCGCGCGGGTGATCTTCTCATAGAGATCGCCCGACAGCTTATCCAGCCCCTGCAGCGTCACCAGCGCCTGACGCATCATCGCCTGACGATCGGCATCGTAGCGCTTCAGACGGATCAGCGGCTCGATCATCCGTGCCGCTACCTGCGGATTGCGGGTATTAAGATCGGTCAGCATCTCCACTAGGAACTGATAGCCGCTGCCGTCTTTAGCGTGGAACGCTGACGGATTGCCGGAAACGAACGCGCCGATCAGCGCGCGGATGCGGTTGGGGTTGCTCATGGTGAACGAGCGATGATGCAGCAGCTCGCGCACCTTCTGCAAGGCGTCCGGCGACGGGCTGGTCGCCTGCAGCATCAGCCATTTGTCCATTACCAGGCCATCCCGATGCCAGCGCTCGTCGTAGTGCGCCAGCAGCGCGCCGCGGCACGGCAGCTGCGCCGCAACCGACGCCGCCAGCGCCGCCAGCGCATCCGTCATATTGTTCGCCTGCTGATACTGCGTCTGTACCAGCCTGTCCGCCAGCGCGGTTTCGCCGAACGCCAGATAGTACAGGCAGACATTCTTCAGGGCGCGCTGCCCCATCGCGTCGTGCTCGATGCGGTACTCGCCCTGCTGATTAGCGTTGTAGACGGCATAGAACTCATCCGCCAGCTCGGCAGCCAGCGTGCGCACCAGCGCTTCACGCACCACCGCAATGGCCTGGGGATCGATCACCTCGAACAGCTCGGCGATCTCATTCTCTCCCGGCAGCGTCAGGATCTGTGCGGTCAGCGCCGGATCGCGCCCCTCGTCCAGCAGAACCGCGCGGAAGGCGTCGGCAACGTGCAGCGGCAGCGAGAGCGGCTGGCCCTGCTGATGGCGCGCCACGTTAAGGCGGATATAGGTAGCCAGCAGGCTCTGCGCCGCATCCCAGCGCGCAAAGTCGTTGCGCGCGTGGCGCATCAGGAAGGTAAGCTGAGCGTCGCTCCACTTATAGTCGAGCTTCACCGGCGCGGAGAATTCGCGCAGCAGCGACGGCACCGGCTGGAAGTAGACGTTATCGAAGATAAAGGTCTGGAACTCCTCGGTCACGTTCAGCACGTGGTGCACCGGATGGCCATTGTGCTGCAGCGGGATCACCTTGCCTTCGCCGTCATAGAGTTCGATATCGAGCGGGATATGCAGCGGCAGCTTCTCTTTCTGATCGGCCGTTGGCGGCGTGTGCTGCGTGACGTGCAGCGTATACTGCTCCAGCTCGGGGTTATAGTCGTCGCGCACCGTCAGCACCGGTGTGCCGCTCTGGCTGTACCAGCGGCGGAACTGCGACAGATCGACATTGGAGGCATCTTCCATCGCCTGCACAAAGTCGTCGCAGGTCGCCGCGCTGCCGTCGTGGCGCTCAAAATAGAGCTGCATTCCTTTCTGGAAGTTCTCTTCGCCAAGCAGCGTGTGCATCATGCGGATCACTTCCGATCCCTTCTCGTAGACGGTCAGGGTATAGAAGTTGTTCATCTCCATCACCTGATCCGGGCGGATCGGGTGCGCCATCGGGCTGGCATCCTCGGCGAACTGCGCGCCGCGCATTACGCGTACGTTATCGATGCGGTTAACCGCGCGCGAGCCAAGATCGGAGCTGAACTCCTGGTCGCGGAACACCGTCAGCCCCTCTTTCAGGCTAAGCTGGAACCAGTCGCGGCAGGTAACGCGGTTGCCGGTCCAGTTGTGGAAATATTCGTGGCCGATCACCGCTTCGATACCGAGATAGTCTTTATCGGTGGCCGTTTCCGCCTTCGCCAGCACATATTTAGAGTTAAAGACGTTCAGCCCTTTATTCTCCATCGCCCCCATATTGAAGAAGTCGACGGCAACAATCATAAAGATGTCGAGGTCATACTCGAGGCCGAAGCGCTCCTCGTCCCACTTCATGCTGTTTTTCAGCGAAGTCATCGCCCAGTCGGCGCGATCCAGATTGCCGCGGTCGACGAAGATCTCCAGCGCCACGTCGCGGCCGGAACGGGTTGTAAAGCTGTCGCGCAGCACGTCGAAATCGCCCGCGACCAGCGCAAAGAGATAGCAGGGCTTCGGGAAGGGATCCTGCCATTTCACCCAGTGTTTGCCCTGCTCCGCTTTGCCGCCGTCGATGCGGTTGCCGTTGGAGAGCAGGTAGGGATAGCGCGCTTCGTCAGCGATAATCGTGGTGGTAAAGCGCGCCAGCACATCCGGGCGATCCAGATACCAGGTAATATGGCGGAAGCCTTCCGCTTCGCACTGGGTGCAGAGCGCTTCGCCAGACTGATAGAGCCCTTCCAGCGCGGTATTTTTATCGGGATGGATATCGTTGACGATCCTGAGCTGAAACTGCTCCGGCAGCTGGCTCAGCACCAGCGCGCCCTCTTCCTGACGGTACGCGCTCCAGGGCGCGCCATCCACTTCAATGGCGATCAGGGTTAACGCTTCGCCATCGAGACGCAGCTCAGCCTGCGCATCGCCGAGACGTTTAACCTGGCTGATGGCGGTGACGCGCGTTGTCGCGGCGTCGAGCGCAAAGGTCAGGTCGATGTCGGTGATGGTGTAATCCGGCGCACGATAGTCGTGGCGATATTTAATTTGGGGCTGTTGCGTCATATTCCGTCTCGCATTGTTATAGGTTTACCGCCAAAGTCTAAGCGCGTTGCCTTTAGCTTGCCATGCACAATGCGCATCGCGGCATAAATAGCTACAATTCATTAACAACGGCACGTTTTACCCTCGACCCACAGTCGTGAAATATGCTGTGATCGGTCGCAGTTACTGATTTATACTCCTGCGTCTTTATGACTTTCACACACCGGGCTCTGCGCCGCCGAACAGGATGCTGAAACGCACCATGACAGGACATGCTTCCCCGATACTAACTTCCCTGCTGGATACGGACGCCTACAAGCTTCATATGCAGCAAGCCGTCTTCCACCGTTATCATGACGTCACGGTGGCGGCTGAGTTTCGTTGCCGCGGCGACGATCTGCTCGGTCTCTATGCGAACGAGATTCGCGAGGCCATTAACGCCATGCAGACGCTAGCGCTGACCGATGACGAATATACGTATCTCTCCAGCCTGCCCTTCTTCCACGCCGACTACCTTAACTGGCTGCGCGATTTTCGTTATAACCCCGACCAGGTGCAGGTGCGCAATCGCGACGGCCATCTCGCTATCCGCATCACCGGGCCCTGGCGCGAGGTCATTCTCTGGGAGGTGCCGCTGCTGGCGCTGATCAGCGAGGTAGTGCATCGCCACCGTTCACCGCTGGTGGGCGCGCAGCAGGCGGTTGACCATCTGCAGCAGAAGCTGAGCGCTTTTCGGCGCGAGGTTGCCGACATCGATATGTCGCGCTTTCGCCTGATGGACTTCGGCACCCGCCGTCGTTTTTCGCAGGAGGTGCAGCAGGCCATCGTCGCCACCCTGAAGCAGGAGTTCCCCTGGCTGATTGGCACCAGCAACTACGATCTGGCGCGCCGCCTGGCGCTGACGCCGGTCGGCACCCAGGCGCACGAGTGGTTTCAGGCCTTTCAGCAAATCAGCCCGGTGCTGGCCAACAGCCAGCGCGCGGCGCTGCAGGCGTGGCTCGACGAGTATGACGGCGAGCTGGGCATCGCGCTGACCGACTGCATCGCGATGGACGCTTTTCTGCGCGACTTCGGCGTCAACTTCGCCAGCCGCTATCAGGGGCTGCGCCACGATTCAGGCGATCCCGTCGAATGGGGCGAAAAGGCGCTGGCCCACTATGAGAAGCTGGGCATCGATCCGCACAGCAAAACCCTGGTCTTTTCCGACAATCTCGATCTGGATAAGGCGCTGGCGCTCTATCGCCACTTCGGCCAGCGCGCCGGCGTGGTGTTCGGCATCGGCACGCGGCTGACCTGCGATATTCCCGGCGTCAGGCCGCTCAATATCGTGATTAAACTGGTGGAGTGCAACGGCAAGCCGGTGGCGAAGCTCTCTGACAGTCCGGGCAAAACCATCTGTCAGGATCAGGCCTTCGTTCGCGCCCTGCGCAAAGCCTTCGATTTGCCGCTGGTGAAAAAAGCCAGCTAATCCTCGCTTTATCGGGGCGTTGACGCGCCCCGCTTCTGCTGTAATAAATCTCCCCTCCCGCCGGATTTTGCTTGTTTCCTTGCGACTCGCAAGTAACATAGCAACACCCCGGTCTGGGGAGATTGTTTAAACTCACTTCTTCTATATAGAGAGATATTTATGAGCGTAGTGCCTGTAGCGGACGTACTGCACGGTCGCGTCGCGGTTGACAGTGAAGTCACCGTACGTGGTTGGGTGCGTACCCGCAGAGATTCAAAAGCCGGTCTTTCCTTCGTCGCCGTTTATGACGGTTCCTGCTTTAATCCCGTTCAGGCCGTTGTGAATAATTCTCTGAATAATTATCAGGATGAGGTTCTGCACCTGACCACCGGCTGCTCCGTGATCGTGACCGGCACCGTGGTGGCTTCGCCGGGCCAGGGCCAGGCGTTTGAGATTCAGGCGACCCGCGTGGAAGTGACCGGCTGGGTGGACGATCCCGACACCTATCCGATGGCGGCGAAGCGTCACAGCATCGAATACCTGCGTGAAGTGGCGCATCTGCGTCCGCGCACCAACCTAATCGGCGCCGTGGCGCGCGTACGCCATACCCTGGCGCAGGCGCTGCATCGCTTCTTCCACGAAAACGGCTACTTCTGGGTGTCGACGCCGCTGATCACCGCTTCAGACACCGAAGGTGCCGGCGAGATGTTCCGCGTCTCAACGCTGGATCTGGAAAACCTGCCGCGCACGCCGCAGGGCGCCGTGGACTTTAACGAAGATTTCTTCGGCAAAGAGGCCTTCCTGACCGTTTCCGGCCAGCTGAACGGTGAAACCTACGCCTGCGCCCTGTCGAAAATCTACACCTTCGGCCCGACCTTCCGCGCGGAAAACTCCAACACCAGCCGCCACCTGGCGGAGTTCTGGATGCTGGAGCCGGAAATTGCCTTTGCCACGCTGGATGACGCCGCCGCGCTCGCCGAAGCGATGCTGAAATATGTGTTTAAAGCGGTACTGGACGAGCGCGCTGACGATATGGCGTTTTTTGCCGAGCGCGTGGATAAAGAGGCGGTTGAGCGTCTGCAGCGCTTTATCTCTACCGACTTTGCGCAGGTGGACTACACCGACGCCATTAGCATTCTGGAAAACTGCGGGCAGACCTTTGAGAACCCGGTCTCCTGGGGCATCGATCTCTCTTCCGAGCATGAGCGCTATCTGGCCGAGCAGCACTTTAAAGCGCCGGTGGTGGTGAAAAACTACCCGAAAGATATCAAAGCGTTCTATATGCGCCTTAACGAAGACAATAAAACCGTGGCGGCGATGGACGTGCTCGCGCCGGGCATCGGCGAGATTATTGGCGGTTCGCAGCGTGAAGAGCGTCTCGACGTGCTGGACGCGCGTATGGAAGAGATGGGCCTGAACAAAGAAGATTACTGGTGGTATCGCGATCTGCGCCGCTACGGCACCGTGCCCCATTCCGGCTTTGGTTTAGGCTTTGAACGTTTAATCGCCTATGTCACCGGCGTACAAAATGTAAGGGACGTTATCCCTTTCCCACGTACCCCGCGTAATGCAAATTTCTAAAATTATCTATTAATTATAAGAAATTCATATATATAACAAGGTCGGCACTGCCGGCCTTTTTTTATTTTTGTAAATTTTGAGTTCTCTCACAAAGTTCCCCAATATTTACATTTTGTAATACAAATTTTCTTTTAGAAACCAGATTACGAGTTTAGTAGCATTTTCAGTGTGGCATATCCCGCTTCGGGATGGAAAGATGCGTGCAGACACAGGAAGACACCAAACTTCTTTCAGGGTTCCGTAACGGTTTCTTGACGGCAGTGGCAGGTGTCCGAATAAACTCCAATGAGGGTAATAAATAATGATGAAGCGCAACATTCTTGCAGTGGTTATCCCTGCTCTGTTAGCTGCAGGTGCAGCAAACGCAGCAGAAATTTATAATAAAGACGGCAACAAGCTGGACCTGTATGGCAAGGCTGTTGGTCTGCACTATTTCTCTGATAATGACGGCAACGACGGCGACAACACTTATGTTCGCTTCGGTTTCAAGGGTGAAACTCAGATTAACGACCAGCTGACCGGTTACGGCCAGTGGGAATACAACATTCAGGCTAACAACTCTGAAGGCTCTTCTGACGCTCAGGACGGCAACCGCACCCGTCTGGGCTTTGCCGGTCTGAAATTCGGCGACGCTGGTTCAATCGACTACGGTCGTAACTACGGCGTTGTCTACGACGCCATCGGCTGGACCGATATGCTGCCAGAATTCGGCGGCGACTCTGGCTACTCAGACAACTTTATGAACGGTCGTAGCACCGGCCTGCTGACCTACCGCAACAAAAACTTCTTTGGCCTGGTAGATGGCTGGGACTTCGCGGCACAGTATCAGGGTAAAAACGACCGTGACGAAATTCGTCGTGCAAACGGCGACGGCTGGGGCCTGTCAACCTCCTACACCTCGCCGATCGGCCTGGGTATCGTAGGCGCATACAGCAGCAGCGATCGTACTAACAGCCAGGCGGCTGGCGTAGCTGACGGCACCGGCAATCTGGTTGGTCAGGGCAAACGCGCTGAAAACTGGGGCACGGCTGTTAAATATGACGCCAACAACGTCTACCTGGCGGCTTACTACGGTGAAACCCGTAACTCTACGCCGTTCACTCTCACCACAACAACTGGCGATACTACTGCGTTCGCTAACAAAGCACAGAACATCGAGCTGGTTGCACAGTATCAGTTCGACTTCGGTCTGCGTCCGTCTATCGCCTACGTGCAGTCTAAAGGCAAAGACATCGAAGGCGTGGGCGATGCTGACCTGGTTAAATACATCGACGTGGGCGCAACCTACTACTTCAACAAAAACATGTCGACCTATGTTGACTATCAGATCAACCAGCTGGATGACAACAACCGCCTGGGTCTGAACACCGACGACACCGTAGCAGTAGGCCTGGTTTACCAGTTCTAAGTTACCTGTCGCAGAAAAAACGGAGCTTCGGCTCCGTTTTTTTATGCCTGCTATTCGCCCCTTAGCGGCGCCCTTGTTATGTTTTTCCTGCGCCCGCGTCATCTTCGACGCCCGGCAACGATTTTTTGCGTAAACGGTTGGCAATGCGCAGCGCTGACGTTAACCTGAAGGCTCATTTCGTTAAAGTTCACGCTACTGGACACGACTCATGTTTGAATCTATCTCTGCGGCACCCGCCGATCCTATTCTTGGGCTGGCCGATCTGTTTCGCGCTGATGACCGCCCGCACAAAATCAACCTTGGCATCGGCGTTTATAAAGATGAAACCGGCAATACGCCGGTGCTCACCAGCGTAAAAAAAGCCGAGCAGTATCTGCTGGAAAACGAGACCACAAAAAATTACCTCAGCATTGATGGCCTGGCCGATTTTGCGCGCTGTACTCAGGAGCTGCTGTTTGGCGCAGAGAACCCGCTGATTGTCGCTGGCCGCGCGCGCACCGCGCAGACCCCCGGCGGCACCGGCGCACTGCGCGTTGCGGCAGATTTTCTCGCCACGCAGACGACGGTTAAGCGCGTCTGGGTGAGCAATCCAAGCTGGCCGAACCATAAAAATGTGTTTAACGCAGCGGGTCTGGAGGTGTGCGAATACGCTTACTACGATGCGGAAAACCACCAGCTCGACTTTGACGGCATGCTGGCCGCGCTGCAGGAAGCCAAAGCAGGCGATGTGGTTCTGTTCCACGGCTGCTGCCATAACCCGACCGGCATCGATCCCACGGCAGAGCAGTGGAGCCAGCTGGCGCAGCTCTCTCAGGCAAAAGGCTGGCTGCCGCTATTTGATTTCGCCTATCAGGGCTTTGCGCGCGGCCTGAATGAAGATGCGGAAGGCTTGCGTATTTTCGCCGCCTCGCATCAGGAGCTGATTGTCGCCAGCTCTTACTCTAAAAACTTCGGCTTATACAATGAGCGTGTAGGCGCCATCACCCTGGTGGCGGCCGATGCAGCGACCGCTGACACCGCCTTTAGCCAGGTGAAGTACACCATTCGCGCCAACTACTCCAACCCGCCGGCGCACGGCGCCGCGGTAGTGGCAACCATACTCAGCAATCAGGCGCTGCGTACCATCTGGGAGCAGGAGCTGACCGATATGCGTCAGCGCATCCAGCGTATGCGTCAGCTGTTTGTGAATACCCTGGCGGAGAAAGGCGCAACGCGCGATTTCAGCTTTATTATCCAGCAGAACGGCATGTTCTCTTTTAGCGGCCTGACCAAAGATCAGGTTATCCGTCTGCGTGACGAGTTTGCCGTCTATGCGGTCAATTCCGGCCGGGTGAACGTGGCGGGTATGACGCCAGATAATATGTCGGCGCTGTGCGAGGCGATTGTCGCAGTGCTGTAAAACAGCCGCACATCCCGCGCCCGCGCGGGATGCTTTGCGCTGAGACGCCTGCGTCAGGAGAGAGAATGGGCCGCTACGGCCCATTTTTTATTGCAGAAAAGGATTGCTTATACGTTCGCGCCCCAGCGTCGAGATGCTGCCGTGGCCGGGAACAAAGGTAATATCGTCACCCAGCGGCAGCAGCATCTCTTTAATTGAGGCGATCAAATCCTGATGGCTGCCCTGCGGGAAATCGGTTCGCCCTACGCCGCCGTGGAAAATCACATCGCCGGAAATCAGCAGACGGCCCGCGCGGTCGAAAAAGACGATATGGCCGGGCGTATGCCCCGGTGTATGCAGGATCGCCAGCTCCACCTCCCCGACCTGCACGCTGTCGCCCTCCTCCAGCCAGCGATCTGGCGTAAGGGGCGCGCACTCCGCCAGACCAAACATGCGGCTCTGCGTCGGCAGCGCGTCCAGCCAGAAGGCATCCAGCCGGTGCGGGCCAACGACTGGCACCTGATAGTGCGCCGCCAGCTCCGCCGCCGCGCCGACGTGATCCAGATGGCCGTGCGTCAGTAAAATCTGGCGAGGGGTAAGATCGAGCTGCTGGAGCGTTGCGATAATGGTCGCCGCATCGCCGCCGGGATCGACCAGGGCGGCGTCGCGCGTCGCCTCACACCAGATAACCGAACAGTTCTGCGCAAAGGCGGTAACGGGAATAATGTGGTAGTTCATAACGCTCCATGGCCGGCGCACGCAGCGTTGCCGGCGTCATTACCAGTGCCGTACCGGCCCGGTATCAATATGAACGAAGTTGCTGCGAGGATAATATCCTACACCACCCGCGCGCATTGTTAAGGCCGCTTTGCGGATGTTATTCAGCGCAATGCCTTCGATATGAAAATCCATCGCCTGCCCTTTGGTGTGATAGCTGTGCTTCGCTACGCCCGGGCCGCTTTCGCGCAGCATATTGTTGGTCGCCAGCGAGCGATAGCCGGAGACCAGCTGGATCGACTTGCGGGTTCCCAGCAGCGTCTGCAGTCGATAGATCTGATCGAAGAGATGGGGATCGATGCTTTTCGTCAGATTGGCGCGATAATCGCGGAAAAAGTGGTTCAGGCGAGCCAGCTCGCTCTTATCGTAACTTTTCCCATTAAAAAACTCAGTTTTAAGGGTTTCACCGGTGTGAAGATTGCTCAGCGTCAGCACGCGAGGACGCGACGTTGAAAGCGAGGCGATAGCGGCGTCAGGCAGCAGCGCCATGCCGGCCACAGCCGTTCCGCCAAGAAGCAATTTGCGACGTGTTAAGTTAAAACTGGACATGAAAAACGGTTACCTGAGATTGAAGCCAACGAAATGTGCAAAAACCGCACAAGGCCGAACCATAACCGGCTGGCCGGGTCACGTCAACCGACCTTACTCAGGTTTGTGCGGCGACCCTCATCAGGGTCGCCAGAGTAAAACAGAGCAAAAAAGAGGTGGGTAGAACAACAGCGGTTAAAAATCAAGGATTAGAGTAGTAGCTGCCCTGCGCGCGTGAGCACCTGGCTACCCGAACGCGCCGGATTATCATAATTGTAAATATCTGTGCGGAATTGCGGCTTGCCGTCATCAGCGACCCAGGCGGTCAGATAGTACAAATTAACCGGAATGCGATGGCGGATCGGAACATAACGCGTATCCCCCTGTTTTAGCTGATCGGAGATGCGAGAGTCATTCCAGCCAGCATCCTGCAGCAGCAGTCCCGCCAGCTCTGACGCTTTATTGACGCGTACGCAGCCTGAGCTGAGCGCGCGGATATCGCGCTGGAACAAGGCGTGGTTGGGCGTGTCGTGCAGGTAGATCGCGTCCGAACTCGGCATGTTGAACTTATAGCGGCCCAACGAGTTGGTGTTGCCCGGCGCCTGGCGCAGGCGATAGGGGAACGACGAGGCGGAGACCATGCTCCAGTCAATCATGCTGGGATCGATAACCTCCGCGTCCGCGCTCCAGCCGGAGAGCAGCGTATAGCCGTGCTTGTAGAGATAGCTCGGATCCTGCTTCACCCTGGGAATGATGTCCTGACGCACCAGCGTCGTCGGCACGTTCCACGGCGGGTTAAGCACCACGTTATTCAGCGCGCTGCGCATCAGCGGCGTTTTACGGTCGGGACGCCCGACAATCACGCGCGACGACAGGATCTTGTTGCCGTTGTTGTAGTAGGTCAGCGAGAAGTTAGGGATATTGACCATGATGCCGTTGTGCATATCGTCCGGCAGCAGACGCAAACGCTGGATATTCAGCGCCAGCAGCGCGGCGCGCATCTGCGGCGTCACGTTAAGCCATTCACGGGTGCGCGGCCCGATAGCGCCGTCGCTGCCGAGCCCTTGCCACTGCTGGAAGCGTTTAACGCCCTCTACCAGCGCGGCGTCATAGACGTTGTCGCTGACCGCATCAGCGGTGCCGTTCTGCACGCTGCCCGCCTGCTGCGGCGTCTGCGCAGCGAGATCGCCCACGCTGGCGGCCGATGGGCTGACCGCCACAGGCTGACCGCTCTGGCTCACCGGAACCGGCGCGGTTGGCACCGCATCGTCCGCAGGGCCCGGCGCGACCGGCTGCGCGGCGAGCATGCCGGTGCGCCGTAAGATTTCGCGCAGCGCCGGAACGTCATCGCTCACCTGACCCGGCCGCAGCGTTTCACGATTCTTCAGCTGGGGCCAGGGGCGCGAGTCGCTCAGCAGCTGCTTCAGCGCGGCGTGCATCGGCGCATATTGCGGATGCTGCGGCACCAGCGAAGCGACAAAGGCAGCGGATCCGCCGGCCAGCACCGCATTTTGCCACTGATTAACTACCGATACCGACGGCTGCGCCAGCTTGTAGGGCACATTGCTGTAGAGCCAACTTTCGCCCTGCGTCGGTACGCTGGAGACGAACTGCAGATAGCCCAGCATGGCGTCGCTCAGCACCACGTCGCGCGCAAAGCCGGTGATGCCGGGATCGGTCAGACGATCGACCCAGCGCGTAAACTGCGGCTGCACGCCTGACATGGCCACTTCCGCCAGCTGCTGCTGAAACTGCTGCACCGCCGCGCGATCTTGCCACATCGGCTGCATATTGTGCGCCGCGTAGAGGGTTGCCAGCGAGGCCAGATAAAACGGTGGCTCTTTGCCGGCAAAGGCCTGGCGCAGGCGCTGCTGGCTGTCGCTAACTGAAATGGACGCGTGCGTAGTGCCGGGTAACGCGGCAATAACGGCCGCGTGCGTCAGATGCAGAGGCGTAAAGGCCAGCGCTAGTGCCAGAAGCGAAAAAACATAATTGTTGGTTTTATTGGTCAGCAACATCCCTGCCCCCTCATTTGTTTACCACGCAGCGTTTCCTGGATCCGCTGCAACCGGGCTGCTACTCATATGCTGAGTATACAAATAAAAAACGGCATTTGCCTCACAGGACAAATGCCGTTTACAGATTACTGAAAGCGGTAATTTTTGACCAGATTAAACCTGCGAGTTTTCAGCCTCCAGCCCCGCCTGCTCTTCACTGTCGCGGCGCGTCGCTGGCGCGTCGGCAGAGAAGCCGCGCAGGCCGACCACGTGCACATGCTCCGTGTTATTGAACACTTTACGGACCAGCTTATAGGTGGTGCCTTTTTCCGGGCTGATGTTTTCCGGTGCCGCAATCACCAGCTGCATCTCCAGGCGTTCGCAGAGTTCAAACAGCGTGGCGATAGATCGCGCATCGAGACGCGCCGCTTCGTCGAGGAACAGCAGGCGGCAGGGAGAGATATCCTTGCCGCGCAGGCGGCGCGACTCCTCTTCCCAGCTCTGCACCACCATCACCAGAATCGACATGCCGGTGCCGATCGCCTCGCCGGTCGACAGCGCCCCGCTCTCGGCGCGCAGCCAGCCGTCGGAGCCGCGGTTAACTTCCACTTCCATCTCCAGATAGTTGCGGTAGTCCAGCAGCTCTTCGCCGATGGTCTGCGGCGTGCGCTGCCCCATATCAATCTGCGGATTAAGGCGCTGATAGAGCTTCGCCAGCGCTTCAGAGAAGGTCAGGCGGCTGCTGTTAAAGAGATCCTGATGCTGCTCATGCTCTTCCGACAGGGTATCGAGCAGCGTGGCGTGGGCCTCGCGCACGTTCACGTTAAGCCGCACGCTGCGCACCTGACCGAAGCTCACCATCTGCAGCCCCTGGTTCAGCTGGCGAATGCGGTTCTGCTCGCGCTGAATGGTTTTGCGGATAATATTCGACACGCTGCGCGAGCTGATCGCCAGCGTCTGCTCGCGCGCCGTCAGCTCTTCGGTCAGACGGTTCAGTTCGATCTCCATCTGCTCGATCGCCTCGACCGGATCGTCGGTGCGGATAATATCCTGACGGATGCGTTCGCGCAGATGCTGATAGACGGCGATAAAGAACTGGATCTTACGCTCTGGCCGCTTCGGATCTTCCGACAGGCGCAGCACGTCGCGCAGATGCTCGTTATCCGCCACCGCCAGGCGCAGCGCACCCAGCGCCTTATCTGACATTGAGCGCAGCTCATCGCCGCTCAGGTAGGCCAGCTCGCGGCGGTGCAGACGTCGCTCAACGCCGTTCTCTTTCACCAGACGCAGCACGCTGCACCAGCCCGCTTTGGCGCTGACCACCTGCTCGCGAATGCGGTGATAGTCGCGCTCCAGCACGCGCAGCCGTTTCTGCAGGTTCTCCATCTCCGCTTCGCAGAAAGTGAGCTGCTTTTCCAGCTGATTGCGTCGAGCGCGGTTGTGGCTCAGCGCGGCGTAAAGCTCGTCGCGGCGAATGCGCGCGCGCTCTTCCGCACTGGCGTCGGCCTGTACGCCGATATCCTGCATCTCCTGCAGCAGCTCTTTCAGCATGTCGCGTTTGGTGTCGTGCGAGCTTTTCAGAGAGGCCAGCACCTGGCTGTACTGCGCCATTTGGGTTCGCTGCTCGCGCAGGCGTTCGCGCGCGCGGCTGCGCTCGCCTTCAGCCTGTTCCAGCTGGCGACGCAGCTTATCGCTGAGATCGTTGTTGCCGTTGAGCATGCCGGCAGAGTCGCCGTAGCTGAAGTGGGCGCGGCGCTGCACCACTTCTGTCAGGGCAAACGCCTGCTGACGCGCGACGCGCTGCTGCTGCTGCGCCTGCTGATAGTCCGCCTGCAGCTGCTCATGCTGCTCGGGATCGCTCTGCAAGACGCCGATCAGCGACTCGAGCTTCGCCAGCTTCGCGCCGTGCTGATGCAGGAAGCGCGCCGCCTCCTGCGCCTCTTCGACCTGCTCGCGGATCTCGTCGCAGCGATCGGCCAGCGTCTCGTCCAGCAGCAGATTAACGCGCGGCAGCAGGCGGTTAAGCTGCGCCACGCCCTCTTTCGCCTGCTCATACTGCTGACGCTGCTGCTGGTTGTCGCTTTCATGCTGATTCAGCGCGCGCTCCAGCTCGCTGCGGCGCGCGTTGTACTGGCGAATCTGCGCTTCGGGATCTTCTTCAAAGGCGACCGCCAGATGGCTGCCGATAAAACGGCTGAAAGACTGATGCAGACGCTGCGTTTTCTGCACGTCGAACGAGAGCGTAGCATAGCGCTCCGCGAGGCGATCGCGCTCGTTGTGCAGCAGCTCCAGCTGATTCTCACGCGCGGCGCGGCCGAACAGCGGGATTTTCGGGAAGCGCGAATAGCGCCACTGGCGCTCCGCCACTTTCACGACCACGGCGTTTTGCAGCTCTTCGACGGCGAAAACGCTGTCGTCAAACGACTGCGGATCGCCCTCGATCAGATAGAGATCTTCCGGGCACTCCTCCAGCCCCTCGAGCTGCTCGCGCACCAGCGACAGATCCGGCACCACGATAGCGTGGCGCGACGGACCATAGAGCGCCGAGAAGTAAGGCGCGTCGTCCAGCGTTACGTCGTCGTAGATTTCAGAGAGCAATACGCCGCCAAAGCGTTCCGCCAGCTGCGTCAGGCGCGCATCTTCTGCGCCGCCGGGCTGGCTCAGACGTTCGATCTGGCGCTCTACGTCGCGTTTGCGCGCGGCGATTTCGTCGCGCTCTACCGTGGTTTCACGCTCGCGCTCCAGCAGCTGCTGCATATATTCGGTAATCTGCTGGCTGTTTTCCAGCGCCTGACCGGTCTGCTCGCTGAGCTGCGTCAGGATCTCCTGCGCCGCCAGCCAGTGTGGCGCGCGCGCGGTCAGGGTGGCGATACGTTCGCGCAGCGACTCCAGCTCCTGACGCATCACCATGCGGCGTTCGCCCGCGTCGGAAACGCTGGCGCTGAGCTGCTCGATCTGCGCTTCCAGCTCGCTATGCAGCCCTTCCAGCGCGTCGGCGTCATAGTGCGCGCCCTGACGCTTGCAGAACTCCGCCAGCAGCCGCTCCGCCTCATGCTGTTCGCGCAGGCGCTGCTCCAGCTCGTTAAGGCGCAGGCGCAGCGACGAGAGCTGCTCGGCGTAGTGACGCTGATTGGCGGCGTCGCGCAGCAGCTCGCGGCCGGTTTGCCAGGCCTCCTGGCGCGGCACGTTGCCTGCGATGCTGGTTACCAGCGCCAGCGCCTGTTCAAACTGGCTGTGCGCCGCTTCCGCCACGCTCAGCTTCTGCTCCAGACGCAGCAGGGTATCGGTCGCCTCCTCTTCGGTCGCCTGGAACCGCTGCTGCCACTCGCTGGCGTTGTCGATGGTGAGATCGGGCAGCTGGCAGAGCGTCCTGGCGCGCTCCAGCGCCTGCAGCGCCTGCTGATACTGAATCGCCCGCGTCTGCTGTACGTCGAGCGCCTGCTGGAAATCGGCCAGCTGGTTTTTCAGCTCGTCCACCTCCAGCTCCGCCGCTTCGACGCGCGCCTCGTTCTCTTCCTGCGCTTCGCGCGCTTCCGCCACCACTTCGTTCTGCTCTTCAAGACGATGGGTCAGCTCGTCGAGATCGGCCTCGTAGCGCTCAATTTTTTCCTGCTGGCGCATAGCGGTCTGCACCAGATTCAGATGATCGCTGGCGGCCTGATAGTCCGCTTCCAGATCGTTCTCCGCCCCGCCGTGCTCGGCCAGCTCGCGCGCCATCTCAATATGGCGATACTGCTCCGTAGCCAGCTGTTTGCGGCTGGAGAGGAGATCGCGGCGCAGCTGCAGCGCGCCATCGAGATGGATGCGCCGCTCGTTGGCGTGACGCATATAGTCCGCCGAAACATAGCTGGTGGCTTCGGAGATAAGATGTTTAAACAGGTCGCGATCGGACTGCGTGACGCGAATCGCCTCCAGCGTCATGCGGTTCTCGCGCAGCGCCGCTTCCATATCCTGAAACGCTTTGCGCACGCCGCTGTTTTCCGGCAGCAGGTAGTCGCGCAGCGAGCGGGTAATGGCGCTGGAGATACCGCCGTAGAGCGAGGCTTCGATTAGCCGATAGAATTTACTGCGATCGCCGGCGGAGCGCAGGCGGCGCGGCACGATACCGTGCTCGAACATCATCGCGTGATAGTCGGTGACCGAGCTGAACTGGCGGAACTGCACCTCTTCCTGCGCTTCAACGCGCTCTTTGACCTCGCTCAGCGGCAGCACGCGCGCCTGACGGCTGTTCATAATCTCGGTCAGCATATCGGTCGGCTGACTATCCATCGGCAGCCCGTGAATGCTGAACGGCTTGATGTCGACCTTTTTATCGCGCCCGGCTACCTGCTGCAGACGAACGCCGGCGATGACGCGCTGGTGACGCGAGTTGATAACGTCGAGCACCGCGTAGCAGACGCCGGCGCGCAGCTTGCCGTGCAGGCCCTTATCGCGCGAGCCGCTGGTCGCGCCCGCTTCCGTGGTGTTACGGAAGTGCAGCAGCGTCAGATCCGGGATGAGCGCCGTTACAAAGGCGGCCATGGTGGTGGATTTGCCTGCGCCGTTACCGCCCGACAGGGTGGTGACCAGTTCGTCGAGATCAAAGGTGCGGGCAAAAAAGCCGTTCCAGTTGATCAGGGTAAGCGAACGAAATTTGCCGCGTTCAATCATGCCTGTTCTTCCTCCGCGCTATCACTCGCGTCGCTGTCAATATCATCCTGCTCGCTGGTCGCGCTCACGCTGTCGAGCGCCATGGCTTCGCCGTCGCGGATCAGACGCAGCTGCGCCTCGCGCGGATCGTCGCCGCTGCGCACGTCGGCACCAAAGCGGAACACCGATTCGGTAATGCGGAATTTGCTGCTGTCGTTGCCCATAAACCACACCATGCCGAGTCGACGCAGTCGGCTCAGCGAGGCGCGCATTTTCTCCTGCAGCCTGGCCCGATCGAGATCGGAGCCGGTTGAGCGCTGGTTCACCAGCTTGAGCAGCTTATTCTCGTCAGCGAGCGTCAGCAGCTCGTCATAGAGCTCCTGCTGGGTGAAGATGCCCTCGTTCGCCAGACGCTCCGGGCTGAGGTAGAGATAGCAGAGCAGCTTGCCCACCATCATATCCAGCTCGGAGAGCACCGAGCGCGGGATCAGGGTGGTGGAGCGCGGACGCAGATAGAAAAAGCCCTCTGGCGCGCGAATAAGTTCGACGTTGTAGCGGGCGTAAAACTCTTCCAGGAAGGTCTGGTAGTCCATCAGAAAAGCGTGCTGGTCCAGCTCTTCAATGCCGATATGGCGACCGGCGCGCAGCTGGCTGTCGAGCGCGGGAAAAATCGGGTTCGCCAGTGCCTGCGCCAGCTTAAGCGGCATCACTTGTTCAATATTTGTCGATGACATGTGCCTGCACCTTGGCTCCGTAATCATTAATGGCCTGCCACTGCGCGGGCAGGCCGGCTAAATCGGCTTCCGCCACGCCGAGACGCACCGCCTGATCGACCACGATACGCGCCAGATCAAAGTGGCGCGCGCGCGGATACTGGGCAAGATAGTCGCGCATCACCGTGGCGAGGTTGAGCGGTTTCTGTTCAGATTTGTAGCTCAGCAGCGCCTCTTCAATCATCGCCGCCAGCTGTTCGCGGATTTCGTTAAACTCTTCATATTCCAGCTCGGCGGGCAGTTCGCCCATTACCTCGTCGTTGCGCAGCGTCAGATCCTCGTCGCGCATATCGAACAGGCGATCGGCGCTGGCGTAGGTGAGCACCCACGGCTGGTCGAAGTAGTTCTGCACCGACTGGCGCAAGCGCTGCGCGAATACGCGGTTCTTGTCCATGTCGATGGCGGTTCGAATAAATTTATGGACGTGGCGGTCATAGCCGATCCACAGGTCAATCGCCTGCTGGCCCCAGCTGATAATGCGATCCAGCTTGTTTTGCAGGTCAAATACCAGCTTATCGACGAAGCCGAGGTCGGGGCTGCTGAGGGTGGCGTCCTGAATGCGCAGCAGATTGGCCTGCAGCTTGTCACCCGCCGCCTCCAGCGTATCCTGCAGCTCGCGCAGCGTGCCGGAGGTTTCCGACAGCAGCATTTCACAGCTGGAGATCGCCGCGCGCCAGTCTTTGTTCAGCAGATCGGCGATATCGTTCTTCACCGCCTGCTGCTGTTCATCCATCAGGCGCTGCGTCATGTCGATACTGTCGAAAATCTCCGCCACGGAATATTTCAGCGGCGCGAAGACGTTGCGGTGCCAGTGGAATTCATCACCATCCTCTTCCGCCGCATCGGCGGCGCGCTTCAGCTCGCCCGCCACGATCGACAACTGCATCGACAGGCGCAGCGTCGAAAACTCGCGCTGGCGGATATAGTAGTCAGTGATGCCGATCGCCAGCGGCGTCAGACGATAAATGGCGTGGCCTTCCGTCATCTCGCTGGTAAAGCGGTTGATCAGGCGCTGCCGCACCATATCGTTGATGGCGTTATTGGCGCGCACCATCACGGTTTCATGGGTTTGCTCAAAGGCTTTGCTGACGTGCTGGAAAGCGTCGATCAGCTCTCCCTCACTCATTTCGCCATCCATACGCTCGCCGTTCAGGGTGGCGATGGCCAGCAAAAAGGCCAGACGATCGACCGGCAGCGCAAGGGAAAAGTCGTTCTTACGCGCCCAGCTGACCAGCTCGGGTACCGTCTGGGAAAATTCACTCATAGTTCGTCCTTCTGCCCTGGTTTACGCGCAGTCACGTGGATATAACGTCCCAGGCTTAAAAAGGGTTCCTGGCGACAGTAGCGTCGCTCCATCTCAAGAATGCTCGCATCGCCTCCGCCGTCCGCCGGCGGGGCTTTCATATAGTCGCTGAAGACGCGCACTCCCGTACGCTGTTCGATATCGAAGCCGCAGGCGGTGAGCCAGCGGTAGACATCGTCCGGATCGCGCGGGTAGTCGGGCGACAGGGAGCGCTTCTTCTGCTTCGCCATATTGACGCGCAGATAGCCGAAGTTTCCCAGCGTCAGATTGCGAAACACCAGACTGTGGCGGTTAAAAAACATCAGCGACATCACGCCGCCGGGACGCAGCGCGTCAAACAGCGCCTGCAGCGCTTTTTCAGGCTCGGCGACCCACTCAAGCACAGCGTGAAACAATACCAGATCCACCGGCGTATCCAAATGCTCGCCCACCTGCTGCACGGCGATTTGTCTGAATTGCATGTTGTGGCTCACATCCTGCGCTTCGGCATGCTGCTGCGCCCGGCGCAGCATCTCCGCCGAGAGATCGCAGAGCAGGATCTGGTGGCCGCGCTGCGCCAGCCCGCTGGAGATTTGCCCCAGTCCGCCGCCGGCATCCAGCACGCGCAGCGGCGCCGCGCCGAGCGTCGGCAGAATCGTCTCCAGCTCGTCCCAGAGGATCGCCTGACGCACCATCCCCTTGGTGGTGCCGTAAATATTTTGCGAAAATTTTTCCGCGAGATCGTCGAAGTTACGATCCTGCATGGCGTGGGCTCCGGTATGCTGCGCTCAGACTTGTGCTATTTTGTCACAGGCTCATGAAGAATGAACCTTTCATCCCCTTCTTCCTTTCCAGCTGCTGTTTTTTCGGACAACAAGGAGTTTTTTTGATGTTTTTTGGACTGAAAAAACTGGTGGGCGGGCTGTTGATGCCTTTACCCATGCTGCTGCTGTTGATGGCAGCGGGTATTTTACTGCTTTGGTTTAGCCGCTGGCATAAAAGCGGCAAAATTTTAGTCTCCCTGAGCTGGGCGCTGCTGCTACTGCTGAGCCTGCAGCCCGTCGCCGATCGCCTGCTGCTGCCGCTGGAGTCGCGCTACGCGACCTGGAACGGCGACCAGAAGGTCGATTTTATCGTGGTACTGGGCGGCGGCTATACCTTTAATCCCGACTGGGCACCGAGTTCGAACCTGATCGGCAACAGTCTGCCGCGCGTCGCTGAAGGCGTCCGCCAGTGGCGACGCAACCCGCAGGCGACGATGATCTTTACCGGCGCCGCCGCCGGACAGAATCCCGTCAGCAACGGTCAGGTCGCCGCCTCGGTGGCGCTGAGCCTGGGCGTGCCGCCGGATCATATTCTGGTGCTGGACCAGCCGAAAGATACCGAACAGGAGGCGCGCGCGGTGCGCGGCGTCGTCAGCCAGCGGCCCTTTCTGCTGGTCACTTCCGCCAATCATATGGCACGCGCCCTGAATTTCTTTCACGCCGCCGGCTTAACGCCGCTTGCCGCGCCGGCTAATCAGCTGGCAATTACCTCGCCGCTCAACTGGTGGGAGCGCGCGATGCCTTCCCCGCTCTGGCTGAGCCACAGCGAGCGCGTCGTCTATGAGGCGCTGGGACAGGCGTGGCAGTGGCTTAAAGGCGGCGGCGCGCCTTCAGCCCAGCCAGGGCAGTAGCTGCGCCCGGGCGTAATCAAAGCGTGCGCGATCAAACTCGCCATACTGCACCAGCCCCTCAATGCAGTCCCACAGCTGATAAAGCCAGC
Organism: Pantoea sp. ACRSC; assembly: GCF_022346785.1. Classification (NCBI taxonomy): domain Bacteria; kingdom Pseudomonadati; phylum Pseudomonadota; class Gammaproteobacteria; order Enterobacterales; family Erwiniaceae; genus Pantoea; species Pantoea sp. ACRSC. Next base: position 477,747 of record NZ_JAKRNN010000001.1, on the reverse strand, counting down.
GCCGCCAGAGAAAACCTTCAGAAACCGGCGCGCACTGTAAATAGCGCGCCATCAGCGCCTGTTCCGCCGGGCTTTCGCCCAGCTGCCTCAGCTCATATTCGCGCGGCCCCCATAAAATAGCGCCGGGCTGGGTCATCGCCAGCAGCTGATCGCTGCGCGCATTTTTGACGATGCTGGTCAGGCGCAGATTGCCATGCAGCATGACGCAGGGATCGTCGAAGTCGCGAAAGAGGTGCGCCAGCTGCTCGCGGCTGCGGAATAGTACCTGGCGGTCGGCAAAAGTGAAGGCGGGCGGCTGCAGATAGCTGAGCGTGGACCAGAGCACTTCCACGCGCTGGTGAAACCAGGCAGGCCAGCTGTTCTGCTGGGTGCTGTCGACGGTGCCCACCAGACCGTGGCTGCTGATGCGATGCCAGGCGAGCAGCCCCTCAACCACCTCTTCGCACAGCTGCTGCCAGCGAGCGGCGTCGCGGGTCGGCGCCTCGGCGGAGACGCCGTTGAGGCGCGCCATCAGCAGCATTTCATGCACCGGCGGCTGCTGGCTCAGCACCAGGCCATAGACCGCCGGCACGGCGATTAGCCCTTCATGGCCAAGCAGCGCCAGCTTTTTCGCCTCCAGCGCAGCGCGTCCCTGATGACGGAAATATTTCGCCACCAGCGGCATCGGTTTGTCCTGGCGATCGTAGAGCGCATAAAGCCGCGTCGGCGGCTGTTCGCTGATGGTTTCGAGCCGGCCAACCGTCTCGCCTAACACCAGCGACAGTTCAGATTTGAGACTTTCCATGCATCCTCCTCAAGGAAAACATCACACCATCCTGGAGGCCTCAGCGGGCAAAAATATGGAAACAGATCAATAAAAGCGTCGGGGATGGCTCCCCGACGCCGTTAGCCCTGCAGCGCGGCGCGCACGCGCGCCAGATCTTCTGGCGTATCCACGCCTGTTCCCGGCACGGTTTCCGCGACGGCAACATGGATCTTTTCGCCATACCAGAGCACGCGAAGCTGCTCCAGCAGTTCGATACGCTCCAGCGGGCAAGGTGCCCAGGCGACGTAGCGACGAATAAAACCGGCACGATAGGCGTAGATGCCGATGTGGCGCAGCAGCGTATCGCCGATCGCCTCGCGGGAGGCGGCGTAGCGCTCGCGATCCCAGGGAATGGTGGCGCGTGAGAAATAGAGCGCATAGCCCTGCGCGTCCATCACCACCTTCACCGCGTTGGGGTTAAACGCCTCTTCCGCATCATGAATCGGCACCGCCAGCGTTGCCATGCCCGCCTGCGCGCCCGCCAGGTTCGCCGCCACCTGGCGTACGATTTCCGGTGGGATCAGCGGCTCGTCGCCCTGCACGTTGACGATAATCTCATCGTCGGCGAATCCGCAGGTTTCGATCACCTCAGCCAGCCGCTCGGTGCCCGACTGATGGTCAGCGCGCGTCATGCAGATTTCACCGCCCGCCGCTTCAACCGCCGTTTTCACATCCGGATGGTCGGTGGCGACAATCACGCGGCTGGCGCCGGAGGCGCGCGCGCGCTCCATCACATGAACGATCATCGGCTTACCGGCGATATCGACCAGCGGTTTGCCGGGCAGGCGCGTTGAGGCGTAGCGCGCGGGAATAATCGCCGTGAAACTCATGGGTGGATCTCTTCCACGACGAGGGTGCGCGCTTCGTTTTCCAGCAGCACTGGAATACCGTCGCGTACCGGAAAGGCCAGCGCGTCAGGTTTGCAGATCAGCTCCTGCTGGGCATTGTTGTAGTAAAGCTTGCCGTTGCACACCGGGCAGGCAACAATTTCGAGTAAACGGTGATCCATATGTCCTCCATTGCGGACCGATTGCATAAGGCGCTAAGGATACCATAGCGCAGTGTCTCAGCGTGCGCGGAAAGCAGCCGCGAAACTGCGGCGCAGACCGCAAAGCTCAGGAATCGAGCGCCCAGGCGGCAGGCCAGTGCGGCCGCAGCGCGGCGGGCATCTGTTCGAACAGCACACTCTGCGCCTCCTGCCAGGCCGCAAAGCGCTCAATCGCCTGGCGGATATCCCTGACGAATGCGGCGGTAACGCGCACCTCCGGCTCCAGCCAGAAATTCTTAATCACCAGCTGCCGCGCCTGACGCTGCATGCGGGCGTCCAGCCTGGCCTTGATCGCGCCGCGATGCAGCACCGGCAGGACGAAATAGCCGTACTTGCGCTTCGCCTCCGGCGTATAGCATTCGATGCGGTAGTCGAACTGGAACAGCTCCCGCGTGCGCCGCCGATCCCAGACCACAGGATCAAACGGCGACAGAATGGCGCTGTGCGTGGCGTTAAGCGGCGCGTCGAGCAGCGGCAGCAGATCGCAATGCAGCCACATTTCGCCCAGTCCGGCTACCTCGACCGGTACAATCTCGCCCCCCTGGCGCGCCCTCTCCAGGTAAGGCTTCAGCGCCACCCGTTTGAGACGGTAGTAATCGGGCAGCCAGGCGGCGCGGAAAATACCGAGACTGCGCGCGCTGTTGCGCAGCATTTCCCACTGCGCGTCCGCTTCGCTGAGCGCGTGCAGCGCATCCTGCCACTCCGGCAGCACGCGTGAACGCAGATCGTAGACCCGCTGAAAATTGCGCCGCTCGCTGACCATCAGCTCGCCGGCGCTGAAAAGATTTTCCAGATGACGCTTGTGCGGCTTCCAGGCCCACCAGCCGGGTTTGTGATCGGCGCCGCTGGTGAAGTCGGCGGCGCGAACCGGCCCCCGCTCGGCAATATGCCGCAGCAGCTCGTCGATCTCCTGCTGATGCTCCTGCATCCACCGGGCGTTATATTTCCAGCCGAGGCGCTCAGGTTCGAGCATGCGGTGGCGCAGCAGCCGGAAATCTTCGCGCGGGATAAAGCAGGCTTCGTGCGCCCAGTACTCAAACAGTTCGCCCTGCGCCAGCGCCTCTTCCAGCCAGCGCGGCGGGTAGCTGCCGAGGCGGCTGAACAGCACCAGCCAGGGGCTACGGGCGACGACGTGAATAGTATCGATTTGCAGCAGCGACATGCGCCGCACCGTGGCGAGCAGATCCGGGTAGCGCGCGCGTTTCAATGGCGTGCGCAGCAGACCCTGCGCCGCCAGATGAAGATTTCTTGCCTGTTGAAGCGAAAGCGAAAGCGTGGTGTTCATTCCCTTCCTGCGTTCGGCGTGAGGTTAGCTGACGGCCCTGCCTGCGCGCTGCCGCGCCAGGCGCTCGATCTCATCCAGCAGCGGCGCGACGGCGCTGCCGCTTAGCTCGGCTTCCACCGGCAGATACCACCAGTTGGGCTGGGCGAAGCCGCGACACTTAACCGCGTCTTTTTCGGTCATCAGCAGTATCTGGCCCTCGGCCACCAGGGCGGCGAGTTCCTGCTGGCTGTAGGCGTGGTGGTCGGCGAAGGCGATTTCAGCGACCGGCGTGACGCCATGCTGTTTAAGGGTAGTGAAAAAGCGCGGCGGATGCCCTATGCCCGCCATGGCCACCACATTGTCCAGCGCGGACAGCGGCGCGCGCTGGTGGGTATGCAGATTAACCGCATCGCCGGGCCGCAGCGACATCGCGATTTCGTCCGCCTCGGCGTGGCCGCCGTTAATAATCACGGCATCAACCTGGCGCAGGCGCGAAGCGCGCTCGCGCATCGGTCCGGCCGGCAGCCACCAGCCGTTGCCGAAGCGGCGAACGCCGTCGACCACGACAATCTCGCGATCGCGCTGCAGCGCGTAGTGCTGCAGGCCATCGTCGGTAATGATGAGATCGATATGCTGACTGAGGAGCAGCGCCTCCACCGCGGCGCGGCGCACCGGCGCGACCGCAACCGGCGCACCGGTGCGCTGGGCAATCAGCACCGGCTCGTCACCCGCCTGGGCGGTCGGCGTGTCGCCGTCGACCAGCAGCGGATAGCGTTCCGCTTTGCCGCCGTAGCCGCGCGAGACCACGCCTACGCTGAGGCCGCGACGCTGTAATGCCTGCACCAGCCAGATTGCGACCGGGGTCTTTCCATTGCCGCCGGCGGTGAGATTGCCGACCACTACTACCGGTACCGGCGCGCGCCAGCTTTTACGCCAGCCGCGCTGATAGCTGAGGCGGATCAGAGAGGAGATGGCGCCGTAGATCAGGCTAAGCGGCCACAGCAGCAGCCACAGCGGCGAGCGTCCACTCCAGATGCGCTCGATCATTGCCCAAACTGCATCTTATGCAGCTGAGCATAGGCGCCCCGCTGAGCAAGCAGCTCGGCATGGGTGCCGCGCTCAACGATACGGCCATCTTCCACCACCACGATCTCATCAGCTTTTTCGATGGTCGACAGGCGGTGAGCGATAACCAGCGAGGTGCGGTTTTTCTGCAGCTCGTCCAGCGCCGACTGGATCGCGCGCTCCGACTCGGTATCGAGCGCAGAGGTCGCCTCGTCCAGAATCAGAATCGGACAGTCGCGCAGCAGCGCGCGCGCAATGGCGATACGCTGACGCTGGCCACCGGAGAGCAGCACGCCGTTTTCACCGATTACCGTATCCAGCCCGTTATCCATCTTGTTGATGAAATCCATCGCGTGCGCCATGGTCGCGGCGCGCTCGATCTCGGCGCGGCTGTACTGCTCGCTGCGCGCATAGGCGATGTTGTTGGCGATGGTGTCGTTGAACAGATGAACATTCTGCGACACCAGCGCGACCTGATTACGCAGCGAACGCAGCGTGTATTCGCGCAGGTCGTGACCATCCAGCAGAATCTCCCCCTGCTGGATATCGTAAAAGCGCGTCAGCAGGCTGGCCAGCGTCGACTTGCCGGAGCCGGAGCGCCCAACCAGCGCCACGGTTTTGCCTTCCGGCAGCGCCAGGTTGATGTCGCGCAGCGCCGGAATATCGCGGCCAGGATAGCTAAAGGTAACGTTGCGGAATTCGACGTCGCCTTTGGCGCGCTCAATTTCGCGCGTGCCGGTGTCAACTTCCTGCTCGCTGTCGAGAATAGAGAAGAGCGTCTGACAGGCTGCCATACCGCGCTGGAACTGCGCGTTGACGTTAGTCAGGGATTTCAGCGGGCGCATCAGCGCAATCATCGACGAGAAGACCACGGTGATGGTGCCTGCGGTCAGCGTATCCATCACGCTGGGGAAGCTGGCGGCATAGAGCACGAATGCCAGCGCCAGCGAGGCGATCAGCTGGATCACCGGATCGGAGATAGATGAGGCCGATACCAGCTTCATGCCCTGCTGACGCATGCGGTTGCTGACGCGGGCGAAACGCTCCGACTCCACTTCCTGGCCGCCGAAAATCAGCACTTCTTTGTGCCCTTTCAGCATCTGCTCGGCGCTGGTAGTGACCTGCCCCATGGTGTTCTGCATGGTTTTGCTGATGCTGCGAAAACGCTTAGAGACCGAGCGAATCGCCAGAGAGACGATCGGCGCCAGAACAATCAGGATCAGCGACAGCTGCCAGCTGTAGTAGAACATCATAATAAACAGGCCGATAATCGACGCGCCCTCACGCACGACGGTAACCAGCGCGCTGGATGAGGAAGAGGCGACCTGCTCAGAGTCGTAGGTAATGCGCGACAGCAGCGTGCCTGTTGACTGCTGATCGAAGAACGAGACCGGCATGCCCATCATATGGCTGAAGAGGCGACGACGCATATTCATCACGACGTTGCCGGAAACCCAGGAGATGCAGTAGCTGGAAACATAGCTGGTGACGCCGCGGATCAGCATCAGGCCGATGACGGCCAGCGGCATCCAGATCAGAACCGATTTATCCGCTTTGCCGAACCCATCATCCAGTAAAGGCTTCAACAGGGAGAGCATAAGCGTGTCGCCCGCGGCATTAAGTATCAGGGCCACAGCGGCCACGCATAAACCCGCTTTATGGGGCGCGATCATCGGCCAGAGTCGACGAAATGTCTGCCACGTTGAGAGATCTTTATCTTGATGCATTATTTATTCACGCTGTTTGAAATAGCCGCTCATTCTACCTGGATTACCGTTTGACGCCAAACCACTGATGGTACCATCGGGGCAAAATTTGCTCTCTTAGCCCAGAAACCGCTATTTTACGCCCGTCGATAGAAAGGGTTAGCTGCCCCGAGCGGGCGGTGTCGTACCAGGCGAAGCCCGCGCGGCGATAGTTTTCCAGCACGCTGTTGACCGGCATTCGCCAGGCGTTGTAGCGCGCCATGGAGGCGATGGCGACACGTCCAGCGACGGTGCGCAGCAGCAGCGGCGTCGACGAGGTGCGGCTGCCATGATGCGGTACCTGAATGATATCGGCCCTGAGCCGGCCTTTTTCCAGCGCCACCAGCTGCCGCTCCGCCGACGCCTCCAGATCGCCCATCAGCAGCAGGCGCGTGACGCCGTCATCCACGCTCAGCACGCAGGAGTCGTTATTGTTGCTGATTTCCGAGCGCGCTGGCGGCCACAGCGCTTCAATATTTAACGCCTTCCAGCGCCAGCGCACGCCGCGTACGCAGGGCAGATGATCGGCCTCGAGCGTGGCGCTGCGTACCGGCACCGCGGGCCAGCGTTGCTTTATCGCGCTGAGCCCGCCGCTGTGATCGAGATGGCGATGGCTGAGCACTATCGTCTGAAGGCGCAGCCGCTTCCGCGCCAGCCAGGGAATAACGTGGCGCGTACCGGCGTTGCCGTTTTCCCAGGCAGGGCCGGTATCATAAAGCATCGCCTCCCTCCCCTGACGGATCACCACGCTTAGCCCCTGCCCGATATCCAGCATATCAATGCGCCAGCCCGGTTCGTCGCGCGGCCAGCGCCAGACCAGCAGCGCCAGCACCACAGCCGCACAGCTGACCGGCGCGGCGTAAAACAGCGCGCAGCGCCAGACAATCAGCCCGCCCCACAGCAGCAGCGCCAGCGTGGCGGCGTCATGAAACGCCCACCAGCCATCAGGTAAAGCCTTGAGCGCCGCCATTAGCCAGACGACAGAGAGATCGGCCAGCCGCCAGAGCGCGGCGCAGATCGCGCTGACCGGCGTCAGCATCGCCAGCAGGATAAGCGGCACGCTGATAAAAGTGATAACCGGGATCGCCAGCATATTCGCCGCCAGCCCCGAAAGGCTGATGCCCTCGAACAGCATGACCTGAAGCGGCGCCATCAGCAGCATCATGCCGAGCTGCAGGTGCAGCAGCTGAACCGGCAGCCAGCGCCAGCCGCGGCGGCAGCGCGCCGGTAAGGGAAACCAGTGAGACCAGGTCAGTAAAATGGCGACCGCCAGCGCCGATAGCCAGAAGCTTTCTGAGAGCACGCTGAGAGGATCGAGCAGCAGCAGTCCACCGACGCACAGGCTCCAGACCTGCCAGCCGCTGAGCTGCACTCCCCTGATGCGGAAAGCGACCCACAACGTCAGGGCGAACAGGGTTCGCTGAGCGGGCGCATCGCTGCCGGAGAGCCAGGTATAAAGTGCCGCTGCCAGCCAGTTCATCAGCAAGGGGAACCGGTAGCCGATAAGGCGCGCCGGCAGCGCCAGCTGAACCGCACGCGCCAGCAACCAGCCGCTGCTGGCGGCCAGCGCGATATGCATGCCTGAAATCGCCATCAGATGCGCCGTGCCCGTTTCCCGCAGCAGCCGTCGCAGTGCGTCGCTCATTTCTGCCCGCTCGCCAAAAGCGAGCGCGAGGATAACGGCGCGCTGCTCCAGCGCATTAATCATCGGCAGATCGCGCAGGATTAGCCGCCAGCGCCAGCTGCAGCTCAGGGATTCGGGCCGCTGCTGCTGAATACGGCCTCGCAGCCCCATATGATTCGCCAGCGCAAAACGCTGTGCATCAAACTCGCCTTCATTGAGCCTGGCGTGTACGGGTCGCAGGCTAAGCTGCATCGTCCATCGCTGCCCCGGGCACCAGTTCTGCTGGCCCTCTGCGAACGACAGCCAGGCGAAACGCGGTGGAAACAGGTAGCGCCCTTCTCGCGCTATCAGCTGTACCTTAACCTGACGCCTCTCCTGCCGGACTTCATCAATGCGCACGCTGTAGGTCGCAGGGGCGGCGCTGGCAGTTTCAATCGTGGTAACCGCTGAACGCGCGGCGCACAGCATCCAGGCGCACAGCAGCAGCGCTACCGCTGCGATACGCAGCCAGGCCGCCTGCCTCCACAGCATTAAGCTGCCCGCGCAGGCGATCGCCGCGATGACGATTGCCGACGGAAGCCGGTGCAGAAACAGCAGCGGCAGCGCGGCGAAAATAGCGGTTCTGGCAAATAGCGTCGCTGTCATTATGCTCTCGTCCCGGATTAACAGGCTGAGAGTATGCGGATAACAGGGCGCGCGGTCAGGCGGAGAGTGACGCGCTTCAGCGCCGCTTCGCAATAAAAGAGGATAATTTCAGCGAGGATACAGAGGATGTCGCACTGGCTCGCACAGAAACAGCAGGCAAAAAAAAACGACATCCTGGGATGTCGTTTCTGCGTTCGGTTACGGCTTAACCGTAGATGTTTGCACGGTCTCGCAGCTCTTTGCCCGGCTTAAAGTGGGGAACGTATTTACCTTCCAGTTCCACTTTGTCGCCCGTTTTCGGGTTACGCCCCGTACGCGGTGCGCGGTAATGCAAAGAAAAGCTGCCGAATCCCCGGATTTCAATGCGTTCGCCCTGAGCCAGCGTAGTGGCCATGTGCTCCAGCATCTCTTTTACAGCATCCTCAACGACTTTCGCCGGAATATGAGTCTGCTGGCCAGCAAGTCTTTCAATCAGTTCTGACTTGGTCATGTAACCTCCGGTTAATCCTTGTGGGAAAGGTATGACAGCTTGCTACCGTAACCGGGCAGATTTCCCTGCCCGGTTGCTTCAGGTCGATTACTCGCCTTTAGCTGCTTTGAACGCTTCAGCCATAGCATTGGAGAAATTGCTTTCTTCCTGCTTGTTGTTCACAGTTGCGATGGCATCTTTCTCGTCAGCTTCGTCTTTCGCACGGACAGACAGGCTAACAACGCGGTTTTTACGATCAACGCCGGTGAATTTAGCTTCAACATCGTCGCCAACATTCAGAACCAGGGTTGCGTCTTCAACGCGGTCACGTGAAGCTTCAGAAGCGCGCAGGTAGCCTTCAACGCCGTCTGCCAGTTCAACTGTAGCACCTTTAGCGTCAACTGCAGTTACTTTACCAGTAACGATGGCGCCTTTCTTGTTCAGGGTGATGTAGTTGTTGAACGGATCTTCAGCCAGCTGTTTCACGCCCAGAGAGATGCGCTCACGCTCTGCGTCAACCTGCAGTACAACGGCAGCGATTTCGTCGCCTTTTTTGTACTCACGAACGGCTTCTTCGCCAGTCGCGTTCCAGGAGATGTCAGACAGGTGAACCAGGCCGTCGATGCCGCCGTCCAGGCCGATGAAGATACCGAAGTCAGTGATTGACTTGATTTTACCTTCAACGCGGTCGCCCTTGTTGTGAGTCTCAGCGAACTGCTGCCATGGGTTAGATTTGCACTGCTTCAGACCCAGGGAGATACGACGACGCTCTTCGTCGATGTCCAGAACCATAACTTCAACCACGTCGCCCACGTTAACAACTTTAGACGGGTGGATGTTTTTGTTGGTCCAGTCCATTTCAGAAACGTGTACCAGACCTTCAACGCCTTCTTCGATTTCTACGAAGCAGCCGTAATCAGTCAGGTTGGTTACACGACCGGTCAGGCGGGTGCCTTCCGGGTAGCGCTTAGCGATAGCCACCCACGGATCTTCGCCCAGCTGTTTCAGGCCCAGAGATACACGGGTACGCTCGCGGTCGAACTTCAGCACTTTAACAGTGATTTCGTCGCCCACGTTGACGATTTCGCTCGGATGCTTAACGCGTTTCCAGGCCATATCGGTGATGTGCAGCAGGCCGTCGACGCCGCCCAGATCCACGAATGCGCCGTAGTCAGTGAGGTTCTTAACGATACCTTTGACTTCCATGCCTTCCTGCAGGTTTTCCAGCAGCTGATCGCGCTCAGCGCTGTTCTCAGATTCGATAACTGCACGGCGTGAAACCACGACGTTGTTACGTTTCTGATCAAGCTTGATTACTTTGAATTCAAGCTCTTTGCCTTCCAGGTGCAGGGTGTCGCGTACCGGACGCACGTCAACCAGTGAACCTGGCAGGAACGCACGAATACCGTTCAGCTCAACTGTGAAGCCACCTTTAACTTTGCCGTTGATAACACCGGTAACAGTTTCAGCGTCTTCGTAAGCTTTTTCCAGCGTGATCCAGGCTTCATGACGTTTAGCTTTCTCACGGGACAGCAGGGTTTCACCGAAGCCGTCTTCCACTGCATCCAGGGCAACGTCAACTTCGTCACCAACCTGGATTTCCAGTTCGCCGGCTGCGTTCTTGAACTGCTCTGCCGGAATGGCAGACTCAGATTTCAGACCCGCATCAACCAGAACGACGTCTTTGTCGATAGAGACAACAACGCCACGAACGATGGAACCCGGGCGGGTTTCGATTTCTTTCAGGGACTCTTCAAAGAGTTGAGCAAAAGATTCAGTCATATTGATAATCTTAGGATTCTTCAATTTAACGTCCACCTGACGTCACTGTCGGATGGGGTTGTTTCACATGCCCTGCGCGCTTTCCGTGGCACAGGGTTACAGCAATTCTGTTCGGCCGAAAAGATTAAACGCCCAGCTTTTTGCGGGCATATTCCAGCGCCTGATCAATGACTTGCTCGATGGATAACTGCGTAGAATCCAGAACCAGCGCATCGGCGGCGGGGACTAAAGGCGCAATGGCGCGGTTGCGATCGCGGTCATCACGTTCTTTTATCTCGGCTAAAAGGCGATCAAAGTTAACACTAAAGCCGCTTTCCTGCAACTGTAGCATACGGCGCTGGGCGCGCTCTTCCGGGCTGGCGTCGAGGAAAATTTTTACCGGCGCGTCGGGGAAAACGACCGTGCCCATATCGCGGCCGTCGGCGATTAAACCCGGCTCGTCGCGAAAGGCGCGCTGACGACGCAGCAGCGCTTCGCGCACGCGAGGAAAGGCGGCAATACGCGACGCAGTGTTGCTGACTTCCTGGGTGCGGATTTCACCGGTAACCTCTTCGCCCTCAAGGATTACCTGCAGTTCGCCCTCCTGCGAGACGAAACGCACGTCCAGATGGGCCGCCAGCGGCACCAGCGCCTCTTCGGCTTCAATATCTACCTGATGATGCAGCGCAGCCAGCGCCAGAACGCGATAGATGGCGCCAGAGTCGAGCAGATGCCACTGCATCGCTTCCGCCATCGCTTTGCACAACGTGCCTTTGCCAGCACCGCTAGGTCCGTCGACAGTTATAACCGGGGCAGTTGCCGTCATTATTCTCTCCTGTTGCTGCGCAAAATAGTCCAGCCTTCAGGCTGTTCAGAACTGGATGCATTATACGCGGACAAGGGGAATGACGTTACCTTTTAGCGGAGACATCGCTAAAAATTGCAGCAGATTCAGAACATATCTTGGTCAATGAGGCCAGAGGCAGTGAGAATGCCGGAAAGCGTCGCTCTCCGGCACGGTGAAAATCAGGCGATCTGGCTGATCTTAGCCAGCTGCTCGAAATAGTCGGGGAAGGTTTTCGCGGTACAGCCGGGATCGAGGATGGTCACGGGCGTATCGGAGAGCGCCACCAGCGAGAAGCACATCGCCATGCGGTGGTCGTTATAGGTACCAATCTCCGCATGACGCAGTTTTTCCGGCGGCGTAATGCGAATAAAATCATGTCCCTCTTCCACTTCCGCGCCGACTTTACGCAGCTCGGTGGCCATCGCCGCCAGGCGATCGGTCTCTTTCACGCGCCAGTTGTAGATGTTGCGCAGCTGCGTCGGACCTTTAGCGAACAGAGCCGTCGTGGCGATGGTCATCGCGGCGTCGGGAATATGGTTCATATCCATATCGATGCCGTTCAGTTCGCCGGCGGTGCAGGCGATATAGTCGCTGCCCCACTCCACGGTCGCGCCCATTTTTTCCAGCACGTCAGCAAAGCGGATATCGCCCTGCACGCTGTCGCGGCCAATGCCGGTAACGCGCACGGTTCCACCTTTAATGGCGGCGGCGGCCAGAAAATAGGAGGCGGAAGAGGCATCGCCCTCGACCAGATAGTCCCCTGGCGACTGATACTGCTGTTGACCCTTGATGATAAAGCGCTGGTACTGCTGGTTCTCGACCTCGACGCCGAAGCAGCGCATCAGATGCAGCGTAATATCGATATAGGGTTTGGAAACCAGCTCGCCTTTGATCGCGATCTGCGTATCGCGCGCCGCCAGCGGCGCGGTCATCAGCAGCGCAGTCAGAAACTGGCTGGAGACGCTGCCGTCAACGCTGACGTCGCCGCCGGTGAAGCCGCCTTTCAGGCGCAGCGGCGGATAGTCGCTGTTCTCCAGATACTCAATCTGCGCGCCGCCCTGACGGAGCGCGTCGACCAGATGCCCGATTGGACGCTCTTTCATCCGCGGCTCGCCGGTCAGAACGATATCCTGCTCGCCGAGACAGAGCGCCGCCGCCAGCGGTCGCATCGCCGTGCCGGCGTTGCCGAGAAACAGCTCCAGCGGCTGAGAAGCGCGCAGCGCGCCTGCCTGCCCCACCACCTCGCAGCGGGTGCGGTCGGCGGACAGGGTAAAATCGACGCCCAACGCCTTCAGGGCGTTCAGCATATGTTTAACGTCATCGCTGTCCAGCAGGTTCGTCAGACGCGTGGTGCCTTGCGCCAGCGCCGCCAGCAGCAGCGCGCGGTTAGAAACGCTTTTTGAACCCGGCAGGTTAACGGTGCCGTCAACGCGTGCAATCGGTTGTAAGGTCAGGGAGTCCTGCATGTGAAACCAAATCTCCAGAAAAGGACAAAACCCCGCCGCGAGGCGGGGTCTGAAGTCGGCGCAAGCGCCGACGCTACTGCTCAGGCTTAACCGTGGCGACGCGCGAAGTCCGCCATAAAATCGGTCAGCGCTTTAACGCCTTCCAGCGGCATCGCATTGTAGATCGATGCGCGCATGCCGCCTACTACGCGGTGGCCTTTCAGAGCGTGAAGCCCCGCGTTGAACGACTCCTCTAAAAAGAGGCTGTCCAGCGCGGCGTCCGCCAGCTGAAAAGGCACGTTCATACGCGAACGGTTTTCCGTCGCGACGTCGTTGCGGTAGAACGGGTTGCTGTCGATCAGGCCGTAAAGCAGGTCGGCTTTCGCCTGATTGATCTTGTCGATTTCGCCTACACCGCCCTTCTCTTTCAGCCATTTAAACACCAGGCCAGAGAGATACCAGGCAAAGGTCGGCGGGGTATTGAACATTGAGTCGTTCTCCGCCAGTACCTGATAGTCGAGAATAGAAGGAACCGACTGGCGGGCTTTGCCCAGCAGATCGTCGCGTACGATAACGATGGTCAGCCCGGCCGGGCCGATGTTCTTTTGCGCGCCGGCATAGATCACGCCATAACGATTGATGTCCAGCGGACGCGACAGAATGGTGGAGGAGAGATCGGCGACGACGATTTTGTCACCGAAGTCAGGCTGCTCGTCGATCGCGATGCCGTCGATGGTCTCGTTCGGGCAGTAGTGTACGTATGCGGCGTCGCTGCTGAGCGCCCACTGGCTCATCGGCAGGATAGCGCGCTTGCCGTCACGGGTGGTTTTGACATCCAGGGTGCGCGGCGTGCAATACTTTTCCGCTTCTTTGATGGCGCTGTGCGCCCAGTAGCCGCCGTCGACGTAATCCGCTGTGGTCGCCTCGCCCAGCAGATTGCCCGGCACCGCAGCGAACTGCGCGCGCGCGCCGCCGTGGCAGAATAAAACTTTGTAGTTAGCCGGGATTTTCAGAAGATCGCGTAAGTCCTGCTCCGCCTCTTCCGCTACCTTGAGAAACTCTTTGCTGCGATGGCTGATCTCCATAACGGAGGTCCCCAGACCGTGCCAGTTTGTCAGTTCTTGTTCTGCACGACGGAGCACTTCAACCGGCAGCATCGCTGGACCGGAACTAAAATTATAAATCTGCGTCATTTCCCCTCACCACGGTTATCCCAAACGGTTATGAATTGCTTACCGGTTTTATCACTGCCTTATGACGCCTGCAATGATAAATCGGGAAGGGATCACATTTTCTGAATCTGCCGCGCCGCAGCTTATGTTACAAATGTAATACAGCGCGAAATTTTGTGAGGCGACTCGTCAGGGGGAGAAAAAAGAGCGCTACTGCGACGTCTCTTGCGGGAAAATAGCGGGCAGAAATTTATCTCGTCTTCATAGCGCCACGACGGCAAAGTCCGTATCATTGCGCGCTTTACGCCCACTATATATGAGAGAGCGGCTCCATGACGCAAACGTTCATTCCCGGTAAAGACGCAGCACTGGAAGATTCCATCGCGCGCTTCCAGCAAAAGCTGGCCGACCTTGGCTTTAACATTGAAGAAGCCTCCTGGCTTAATCCGGTTCCTCACGTCTGGTCCGTGCATATTCGCGACCGCGATTGTCCGCTCTGCTTTACCAACGGCAAAGGCGCCAGTAAGAAAGCTGCGCTGGCCTCAGCGCTGGGCGAATATTTCGAGCGTCTCTCGACCAACTACTTCTTCGCCGATTTCTGGCTGGGTAAGTCGATCGCTAACGGCGACTTCGTTCATTACCCGGACGAGAAATGGTTCCCTCTGCCTGCTGACGGATCGCTGCCGGAGGGCATCCTGGATGCTCGCCTGCGCGCCTTTTACGATCCTGACAATGCGCTGACCGCGCCAGAGCTGGTGGATCTGCAGTCCGGCAACGCCGAGCGCGGCATCTGCGCCCTGCCCTTTACCCGCCAGTCCGATCAGCAGACCGTCTATATTCCGATGAATATCATCGGTAACCTCTACGTCTCTAACGGCATGTCGGCGGGCAATACGGCCAACGAAGCGCGCGTGCAGGGTCTTTCCGAGGTGTTTGAGCGCTATATCAAAAACCGCATTATCGCCGAAGCGATCAGCCTGCCGACCATCCCCGAGAGCGTGATGCAGCGCTATCCTGGCGTGGTGGAGGCGATTGCGCGCCTTGAAGCGGAAGGCTTCCCGATCTTCGCCTACGACGCTTCGCTGGGCGGCCACTATCCGGTGATCTGCGTGGTGCTGTTCAACCCGCAAAACGGCACCTGTTTCGCCTCGTTTGGCGCACATCCCGACTTCGGCGTCGCGCTTGAGCGTACCGTTACCGAGCTGCTGCAGGGCCGCAGCCTGAAAGATCTCGATGTCTTTACGCCGCCGACCTTCGACGATGAAGAAGTCGCCGAGCACGCCAACCTTGAGACGCACTTTATCGACTCCAGCGGCCTGATCTCCTGGGATCTGTTTAAAGAGAAAGCGGATTACCCGTTCGTCGACTGGTCGTTCAGCGGCACGACGCAGGAAGAGTTCGCTACCCTGATGGCGATCTTCCGCCAGGAAGGACAGGAAGTCTATATCGCGGATTACGATCATCTGGGCGTCTACGCCTGCCGCATTATCGTGCCGGGCATGTCCGATATCTATCCGGCAGAAGATCTGGTGCTGGCGAACAACAATATGGGCGCGAGCCTGCGCGAAACGCTGCTGGCGCTGCCCGCCAGCAACTGGAATCCGGAAGAGTATCTCGACTTGATCGCCCAGCTGGATGAAGAAGGCCATGACGACTTCACCCGCGTGCGCGAACTGCTGGGCCTGGCGAGCGGCAAGGACAACGGCTGGTACACGCTGCGTATCGGCGAGCTGAAGGCGATGCTGGCGCTGGCCGGCGGTGACCTCGACCAGGCGCTGATCTGGACCGAATGGACGATGGAGTTCAATGGTTCGATCTTTTCGCCGGAACGCGCCAACTACTACCGCTGCCTGCAGACGCTGTTGCTGCTGGCGATGGAGGATGAACGCGACCCGCTGCAGTATCACCACGCCTTTACACGCATGTATGGCGCGGACGCGCTGGAAGCGGCATCAGCGGCCATCAGCGGCGAAGCGCCCTTCTACGGGCTGCAGGCCGTCGACGACGATCTCAACGCCTTCCCGGCGCACCAGGCGCTGCTGCAGGCCTATGAAAAACTTCAGGCGGCAAAGCGTCGTTACTGGAAAAAGTAATAATGGACTCAGCCGTGCAAGGCTGAGTTAAACAGTTATGGCGCCAATATTATTGGCGCCATTTTTTTGTCATAAAATCCTTTTATTATTTCTGGTCGCTTATCCGCTTATTTTTTTAACACTATAGACTAGTCTGATAACATTTATTAACAATCAATACCCTGGCTGCCCTCCCACATTTCAAATAAGCTTATAAAAATTAAAAAATATTTATTATAACACATTCAATTACTTACATTATTTTTTCCGCTTACCGCCCTGCGCCGCGCCGCTCTCTTCTGGGCATATATGATCCAGATCAAATCCTGTCCTATACTCCTTTGTTAGTATTTTTCCAGACATCTTTTGGAGAGCGTTAGTGTGAAAGCTGACAACCCTTTTAATCTGTTATTACCGGCCGCAATGGCTAAAGTGGCGGAAGATGCTGGAGTTTATAAAGCCACTAAACATCCCCTGACCACGTTTTTCCTTGCCATCACCGCCGGCGTTTTTATTTCCATCGCCTTTGTTTTCTATATCACTGCCACCACCGGCACCGCAGGCATGCCCTACGGCGTGGCGAAGCTTATCGGTGGTATCTGCTTCTCGCTGGGGCTGATTCTGGTGGTGGTGTGCGGCGCCGATCTCTTTACCTCTACCGTGCTGATTGTCGTCGCGAAAGCGAGCGGTCGCATCACCTGGGGACAGCTGGCGCGCAACTGGATTAACGTCTATTTCGGCAACCTCGTGGGCGCGCTGTTTTTTGTCGCGCTGATCTGGTTCGCTGGCGAGCATATGACGGCCAACGGCGCATGGGGCCTCAATGTATTGCAAACCGCCGATCACAAAATGCACCACAGCTTTATTGAAGCCGTCTGCCTGGGCACGCTGGCGAACCTGATGGTCTGTCTGGCGGTCTGGATGAGCTATTCCGGCCATAGCCTGACGGATAAAACGCTGGCGATGATTCTGCCAGTCGCCATGTTCGTTGCCAGCGGCTTCGAACACAGCATCGCCAATATGTTTCTTATCCCGTTAGCTATCGTCATTCGCGACTTTTCCGGCCCGGCGTTCTGGCAAGCCGTCGGCACCAGCGCCGACCAGTTCCAGGCGCTTACGCCCGTCAACTTTATTCTCGACAACCTGATTCCGGTCACGCTCGGCAACATCATCGGCGGCGGCCTGCTGGTTGGGTTGACCTACTGGGTGATCTATTTACGCAACGGTTCTACCGCACATTAATGATTCTGACCGACGCCGCGTAGCTGGCGGCGCCAACGTAACGTCTTCTTAGATAAGGCAGGTATATCATGACCGATCTGAATACAAAACAGGCTGCGGCCTGGGAAGGATTCGCTCAGGGCGAATGGCAGAACAGCGTCAACGTTCGCGATTTTATTCAAAAGAACTATACGCCGTATGAGGGCGATGAGTCCTTCCTGGCTGGCGCCACCGAAGCGACCACTAAGCTATGGAACGACGTGCTGGAAGGCATTAAGATTGAGAACCGCACGCATGCGCCCGTCGATTTCGACACCGATCTCGCCTCAACCATTACCGCGCACGACGCGGGCTATATTAATAAATCGCTGGAAAAAATCGTCGGCCTGCAAACTGAAGCCCCGCTGAAACGCGCCATTATCCCGTTCGGCGGTATCAAAATGGTGGAAGGTTCCTGTAAGGTTTACGGCCGCGAGCTGGACCCTAACCTGAAAAAAATCTTCACCGAATACCGTAAAACCCATAACCAGGGCGTGTTCGACGTCTATACCCAGGATATCCTGCGCTGCCGCAAATCGGGCGTGCTGACCGGTCTGCCGGACGCCTACGGCCGTGGCCGCATCATCGGTGACTATCGCCGCGTCGCCCTCTACGGCATCGACTTCCTGATGCAGGACAAACTGGCACAGTTCCACTCGCTGCAGAACGATCTGGAAAACGGCGTAAATCTGGAAGCGACCATCCGTCTGCGTGAAGAGATCGCCGAACAGCATCGTGCGCTGGCCCAGATCAAAGAGATGGCGGCCAAATATGGCTGCGATATTTCCGGTCCGGCAACCAACGCGCAGGAAGCGGTACAGTGGACCTACTTCGGCTACCTCGCCGCGGTGAAATCGCAGAACGGTGCAGCTATGTCCTTTGGCCGCGTTTCTACCTTCCTCGATATCTATATCGAACGCGATATGAAGGCGGGCAAACTTACCGAAGAGCAGGCGCAGGAGCTGATTGACCATCTGGTAATGAAGCTGCGTATGGTGCGCTTCCTGCGTACGCCGGAATATGATGAACTCTTCTCCGGCGACCCTATCTGGGCAACAGAATCGCTGGCGGGCATGGGCGTCGACGGCCGTACGCTGGTGACGAAAAACACCTTCCGTTTCCTGAATACCCTCTACACCATGGGTCCATCGCCGGAGCCGAACATGACCATTCTGTGGTCAGAAAAACTGCCGGTGAACTTCAAGAAATATGCCGCCAAGGTCTCCATCGATACGTCATCGCTGCAGTATGAGAATGACGATCTGATGCGTCCAGACTTCAACAACGACGACTACGCCATCGCCTGCTGCGTCAGCCCGATGATTGTCGGTAAACAGATGCAGTTCTTCGGCGCGCGCGCCAACCTGGCGAAAACCCTGCTGTACGCAATCAACGGCGGCATGGATGAAAAAATGAAAATGCAGGTCGGCCCGAAAGAGGCACCTGTAATGGACGACGTGCTCGATTTCGATACCGTTATGGCGCGTCTGGACCACTTTATGGACTGGCTGGCGAAACAGTATGTAACCGCGCTGAACATCATCCACTACATGCATGATAAGTACAGCTACGAAGCTTCGCTGATGGCGCTGCACGATCGCGATGTCTATCGCACCATGGCCTGCGGTATCGCCGGTCTGTCAGTGGCTGCCGACTCGCTTTCCGCGATTAAATACGCCAAAGTAAAACCGGTCCGCGACGAAGATGGCCTGGCTATCGACTTCGAAATCGAAGGCGAATATCCGCAGTTTGGTAATAACGATCCGCGCGTCGATGACCTGGCCTGCGACCTGGTTGAACGTTTCATGAAGAAAATTCAGAAACTCGCCACCTACCGCAACGCCGTACCGACGCAGTCAGTGCTGACCATTACCTCTAACGTGGTTTACGGTAAGAAAACAGGTAACACCCCGGATGGTCGTCGCGCTGGCGCGCCGTTCGGACCAGGTGCTAACCCAATGCACGGCCGCGATCAGAAAGGCGCAGTCGCTTCGCTGACCTCTGTCGCTAAGCTTCCCTTCGCCTATGCGAAAGATGGTATTTCCTATACTTTCTCTATCGTGCCGAACGCGCTGGGTAAAGACGACAACGTACGTAAAGCTAACCTTGCCGGCCTGATGGATGGTTACTTCCATCACGAAGCGAATATCGAAGGTGGCCAGCACCTTAACGTTAACGTGATGAACCGCGAGATGCTGCTGGATGCGATGGAACACCCGGAAAACTATCCGCAGCTGACCATCCGCGTGTCCGGCTATGCCGTCCGCTTCAACTCGCTGACAAAAGAGCAGCAGCAGGATGTGATAACCCGTACCTTCACAAACTCGCTGTAAGCCTGACGCATTAAGCTGTAAAAAGGCTCCTTCGGGAGCCTTTTCTCCAAGGCCCGTTTTGTCTGCGATCTCACGGCAGAAATCAGTCAAAACCGACTTTATCATCAAGCACAACAGAGATTGTGCGCCTGCTGACAGGCTAACCTGGAGAAACATCGCAATGTCTTGCAAAGGTCGTATCCACTCATTCGAATCCTGCGGGACGGTTGACGGTCCCGGCATCCGTTTTATCACCTTCTTTCAGGGCTGCCTGATGCGCTGCCTCTACTGCCATAACCGCGATACCTGGGATACGCACGGCGGAAAAGAGATTACCGTCGAAGAGCTGATGAAGGATGTGCTTTCCTATCGCCACTTTATGAACGCGTCCGGCGGCGGCGTGACCGCGTCCGGCGGCGAGGCGATCTTACAGGCTGAGTTCGTACGCGACTGGTTCCGCGCCTGCAAAGCGGAGGGCATTCATACCTGTCTGGACACCAACGGCTTTGTGCGCCGCTACGATCCGGTGATAGACGAGCTGCTGGAGGTCACCGATCTGGTGATGCTCGATCTGAAACAGATCAACGACGACGTTCACCAGATTCTGGTCGGCGTCTCTAATCATCGCACCCTCGATTTCGCCCGCTACCTGCAGAAGAAAGGCAAGCGCACCTGGATTCGCTACGTAGTCGTGCCAGGCTACTCCGACGACGACGACTCGGCGCACCGGCTTGGGGAATTCACGCGGGATATGGATAACGTCGAGAAAATTGAGCTGCTGCCCTACCACGAGCTCGGCAAGCATAAATGGATTGCAATGGGCGAGGAGTACAAGCTCGACGGCGTGAAGCCGCCAACGAAAGAGACCATGGAGCGCGTGAAAAACATTCTCGCCAGCTACGGCCATCATGTGATGTATTAACAAAGAGGGAGCCCTGGGCTCCCTTTTCTTCGCCGTGCTTCAGACGGCTGTGCGGCAAAATCAGGCGTGCGCCACCGGCGTTGCCTGCTGATCGGCCTTACGCAGCAACATCATCAAA
The DNA here is from genome assembly GCF_022346785.1 of Pantoea sp. ACRSC. NCBI lineage: Bacteria > Pseudomonadati > Pseudomonadota > Gammaproteobacteria > Enterobacterales > Erwiniaceae > Pantoea > Pantoea sp. ACRSC. Next base: position 457,173 of record NZ_JAKRNN010000001.1, on the reverse strand, counting down.
TAGACCAGCGCCACTCCGGCGATCATCACAAACAGAATACGATCGGAATAGCTCTGCATCAGCACCGCCGTCATGCTGGGCCCCGCCAGGCTGCCGATGGTGTAGCTCAACAGCAGCGCCTGGTTCATCGCCACCAGCTCATGATGCGCCACGGTTTCACAGGCCCATGACATTGCTACCGGATAGAGGGTAAAACCCGCCAGCCCCAGCACAAAGAGCGCCGGTGCCATCGCGGCATTGGTGAGCATCGCTATCGCGCCGAGGATCACCACAAAGACCTGAACGCGCAGCACCAGCAGGCGGCCGAAGCGATCGGCCAGACGGCCTACCGGCCACTGTCCGACGATACCGGCGCTGACCAGCAGCGCCATCCAGTAGCCGACGTTGGCGTCGCTCATGCCCTGATGCGAGAGATAGAGCGGCATCAGGCCGTAGAGCGATCCCAGCACGATGCCGGAAATAATACAGCCGTTGATCCCGAGCCGTGAGCTACGACGACGCAGCATCGGCCAGATCTTGCCCGGCGCGGCTTCGGTCGCCTCGCCGGCGGCGGTGACTTTAACGAACACCAGCGGCAGAATAGCGCAGATCATCAGCGCGGTAAGCCAGGGAATAACGCTAAACAGCTCGGTCGAAACTTTGCTTACCAGCAGCTGGCCTGCCACGGTGCCCAGATAGTAGATAATCATATAGGCGGCCAGCAGCTGGCCCCGGTTGCGTACCGTGCCGCTGCAGAGCAGCGCGCTCTCGACCACCACCCAAATCAGCGCGCAGCCGATGCCGGCGCCGAAACGCAGAAGCGACCAGGCCCAGAAGCCATCCATCATCAATAAACCGGCGGTCGCCGCGGCAAACAGCGTGGTGGCCAGGTAGTAGCTGCGGTTAAAGCCGTAATGCTTGATCAGCCAGCCGGCCACCAGCGTGCCCGCCAGATTGCCGGTATAGAAAGAGGAACTCACTACGCCTACCTGCCAGGTCGCCAGCGCATCGTGAGTCAGCCACAGCGGAACCAGCGTATTGAGCACAGCAATTGCAACCGTCAGCAAAAGCAGGCCGCAAAGCAGCAGCACCACGGGACGTGACCATGTGGACATAGGGATAAAACCAAAGAAAAGAGAGGAAGTTGCGCGCAGTTTGCCACTGGCTAATTTAAAGGAAAAGCACAAAAAAATAGCGCAGCACATTTTGCTGCAAGATAATTTAATTTATTAATCTTCAGTAGGTTATAGAAGTGTCAAACCAGACGGGATTTAACGCTATCTCAATGAAAAACAGGCTTTTTAAGCGCGACGCTGCTGCACATGTCGATAACGTTTATTTCTGATAACTTTTCACCGCAGGCGGGCTCTGGATATAAAAAACCCGGACGGGTCCGGGCTTATTTATCACGCGCGTATCAGCCGATAAACTCTACGCCGTTCATATAGGGGCGTAACACTTCCGGCACCTGAATACGGCCGTCAGCCTGCTGATAGTTCTCCAGCACCGCTACCAGCGTACGGCCGACCGCAAGGCCAGAACCGTTGAGGGTATGCACCAGACGCGGTTTCTTGTCGGTTTTGCTGCGGCAGCGTGCCTGCATGCGGCGCGCCTGGAAATCCCACATATTGGAGCAGGAGGAGATCTCACGATAGGTATTCTGCGCCGGCAGCCAGACTTCCAGATCGTAGGTCTTGGCGGAGCCAAAGCCCATATCGCCGGTGCAGAGCAGCACTTTGCGGTACGGCAGGTTAAGCAGCTGCAGCACTTTCTCTGCGTGACCGACCAGCTCTTCCAGCGCATCCATTGACGTCTCAGGCGTGACGATCTGCACCATCTCCACCTTGTCGAACTGATGCATACGGATCAAGCCGCGCGTATCGCGACCGTAGGAGCCAGCCTCAGAGCGGAAGCAAGGCGTATGCGCGGTCAGTTTGATCGGCAGGCTTTCCTCTTCCACAATCTCGTCGCGCACCAGGTTGGTCAGCGGCACTTCCGCCGTCGGGATCAGCGCATAGTTGCTGCTCTCTGACTCCTCTTCCAGCGGTCGGGTATGGAACAGATCTTCGCCAAACTTCGGCAGCTGACCGGTGCCGTACAGAGTCGCGTGGTTAACCAGATAGGGCACGCTGGTTTCCAGATAGCCGTGCTGCTCAGTATGCAGATCGATCATAAACTGGCTCAGCGCGCGATGCAGACGGGCAATCTGTCCCTGCATTACCACAAAGCGCGAGCCGGTCAGCTTCACCCCGGAGGCGAAGTCGAGGCCTTTTGCCATCTCGCCCAGCTCGACGTGATCTTTGGCCGGGAAATCAAACTGGCGCGGCTCGCCCCAGCGGCTGACTTCCTGGTTCTCGCTGTCATCTTTGCCCAGCGGCACTTCATCCGCCGGCAGGTTTGGCAGTGCCAGCGTGAAATCACGAATTTCGTTTTGCAGGGCGTCCAGTTCCGCTTTAGCCGCGTCCAGGCGTTCGCCCAGCGCGTTCACTTCCTGACGCAGCGGCTCGATATCTTCCCCACGTGCTTTGGCCTGACCGATGGATTTGGATCGGGAGTTACGCTCAGCCTGCAGATTTTCCGTTTCGACCTGCAAGACTTTACGACGCTCTTCCAGGGAGCGCAGCGTTTCCACATCCAGTTTAAATCCTCGGCGTGCCAGTTTTTCTGCGACTGCGTCTGGCTCATTACGCAGCAGATTGGGATCGAGCATGCTTATCCTGTGTAATAAAAGGTTGAATAAAGGGACGCACTCCCGCTGGAATGCATTGAAATCCTTGCCCACCTTACCGTAACGTCTGTTTTAGCGGTAGCGTTTTGTCGGGCTATTTTGATCCTGTTCGGCCAGCCAGGCGAGCTTTTCGCCAATTTTACCTTCAAGCCCGCGCTGGGTCGGCTGGTAGTAGCGCGTCTGTGCCATTTCCGGCGGAAAATAGACCTCGCCAGCCGCATAGGCGTGCGCTTCGTCATGGGCGTAGCGGTACTCTTTGCCCAGCCCCATCTCTTTCATCAGCCGGGTTGGCGCATTACGCAGATGCTCCGGCACATCATAGTCGGGGTGCTCGCGCGCATCGCGCATCGCCGCCTTAAAGGCGTTGTAGACGGCGTTGCTTTTCGGGGCGCAGGCAAGGTAGACGATCGCCTGTGCGATAGCGCGTTCCCCCTCCGCAGGCCCAACGCGGGTAAAGCAGTCCCAGGCGGCGATTGCCACCTGCATTCCGCGCGGATCGGCGTTGCCGACATCTTCCGAGGCGATTGCCAGCAGCCGCCGCGCGACATAGAGCGGATCGCCGCCGGCGGTGATAATACGCGCATACCAGTAAAGCGCCGCATCCGGCGCGGAGCCGCGCACCGATTTATGCAGCGCGGAGATCAGGTCGTAAAAGCGGTCGCCTTTGTTGTCGAACCGCGCGGCGCGCTCGCCGGAGACCTCGGTCAGCAGCTGCGGCGTCAGCTCGCGTTTGCCCTGCGCGTTGATCTCCGCCATATCCGCCATCATTTCCAGCGTATTCAGGGCGCGGCGTGCATCACCGTTCACCAGCTCGGCGATCATACGTCGCGTATTGTCGGGCAGAAGAATATCGCTGTCGCCATAGCCGCGGGTTTTATCCTGCATCGCCTGATCGAGCACCTGCTCAATATCCTCTGTGGTCAGCGACTTCAGCAGATAAACGCGCGCGCGAGAGAGCAGCGCGGAGTTAAGCTCAAACGAGGGATTTTCGGTCGTGGCGCCAATAAAGGTGATGGTGCCGTCTTCAATATGCGGCAAAAACGCATCCTGCTGGCTTTTGTTGAAGCGATGCACTTCATCGACAAACAGAATAGTGCGGCGGCCAACCTGACGGCTGTGGCGCGCCCGCTCGATCGCTTCACGGATCTCCTTGACGCCCGAGGTGACGGCGGAGATACGCTCGACGTCGGCATTGCCGTAGCGCGCGATAATCTCCGCCAGCGTGGTTTTACCTGTACCCGGCGGCCCCCAAAGAATCATCGAGTGCAGATGGCCAGCCTCGATTGCGCGCGGCAAAGGCTTGCCGGGCGCCAGCAGATGCTGCTGCCCGATATACTGCTTAAGCGTTTCGGGGCGCATACGCGCCGCCAGCGGCTTAAAATCTTCAGAGGAAAAATCCAGAGACAGATTACCCACGCTCACCTCACTGACGCTGGTCGTCTACCGTCACCCCTTTAGGCGGCGTGAAGGTAAATTTATCTGGACTGATGGCGCCGTTTTTCTGACTTTTCAGCTGGTAGCTGCTGCGCTGACCGTCCTGCTCAATGGCGCTGAACTGATTGATGGTGCCCGACGGCGTGACCGACAGGGTAAACTGCTTGAGATTGCCATCGCTGTTTTTCGGCGTCAGCTCGAAGGTATCGCCCTGCTGCTTGATGTTGTACTGCTGCCAGTCGCTCGGCTGATTGCGCGCAATCAGCATAAAAGGCGTATTGCTGGTGGCATTTTTCAGCAGGCTGACGCTGGCCTGTTCAACAAACGGGTTATAGAACCACAAATTTTTGCCGTCAGAGATAATCACGCTCTCGTCCGGCGCGGTCATGTGCCAGTTAAACAGGCTGGGACGCTTCACCCAGAGCTCGCCCTCGCCTTCCTGCACGCTGGCGCCGCTGCTGTCGGTCACTTTTTGGCTGAAGCTGGCGTGGAAGCTGTTCACTTTGTTCAGTCGCTGCTGCAGATCGCTGGAAGCATCCGCCATTACGCTGGCAGAGGCAAAAACGGCCAACAGGCCAGGCACGATTACGCTTAATTTCATCCGCTTCAATTCCTTATTTATCTCTATCCAGTGAATACCGTTTTAATTCTGGTCGCCGTTTTGGCATTGGGCCAGGAGAAAAACCCGAAAGCTTTCTCTGATATAAGGGGTAAATGTCGCCTGAACAATGGGCCAGTAAAAACTGGCCCATGATTGTTTGTTGCAAAGCGTTTCGCGTTACATGTCGTGCGGCGGCGGCGAGAGCACCTCTCGGTTGCCGTTGTGGCCTGGCTCCGAGACGATGCCCTGCGCTTCCATCTGTTCGATAATGCGCGCGGCGCGGTTATAGCCGATACGGAACTGACGCTGTACGCCAGAGATAGAGGCGCGACGCTTGTCGACCACAAAGGCCACCGCCTGATCGAACAGCGGATCCAGCTCCTCATCGCCTTCCAGGCCGCCAGCACCGCCCTCGCTCTCTTCGCCCGCGGTAATGCTTTCAATGTATTGCGGACGTCCGCGCGCCTTCCAGTCCTGCACCACGGCGTGCACTTCCTGATCGCGCACGAATGCGCCGTGCACGCGCACCGGCATGGAGGAGTTAGGCGGCATATAGAGCATGTCGCCCATGCCCAGCAGCGATTCGGCACCGCCCTGGTCGAGGATGGTACGGGAGTCGATCTTGCTTGAAACGGTAAAAGCGATACGCGTTGGAATGTTGGCCTTGATCAGACCGGTAATCACGTCCACTGACGGGCGCTGCGTCGCCAGCACCAGGTGAATGCCCGCTGCACGCGCTTTCTGCGCCAGACGCGCGATCAGCTCTTCAACCTTTTTACCGACCGCCATCATCAGGTCAGCGAACTCATCCACCAGCACCACGATATAAGGCAGTTTTTCCAGCACCGGCGGCGTAATATCCATGCTGTCGCCCGGCTTCCAGAACGGATCGGGAATCGGACGGCCCATCGCTTCCGCCTGTTCCACTTTTTCGTTGTAACCTGCGAGGTTACGCACGCCAAGCGCCGACATCAGCTTATAGCGCCGCTCCATCTCGCCGACGCTCCAGCGCAGCGCGTTAGCTGCGTCTTTCATGTCGGTGACAACTTCGGTCAGGAGATGCGGAATGCCTTCATAGACCGACAGCTCGAGCATTTTCGGGTCGATCATGATAAAGCGCACCTCTTCCGGCGTCGCCTTGTAGAGCATGCTGATGATCATGGTGTTAACGCCCACCGACTTACCGGAACCGGTGGTACCGGCGACCAGCAAGTGCGGCATTTTCGCCAGATCGGCAACCACCGGCTGACCGGCAATATCTTTACCCAGCACCACTGAGAGCGGCGACGGGTTATCACGGAATTTGGCGCAGTCGAGCACTTCGCGCAGATAGACCGTCTGGCGATGTTTGTTAGGCAGCTCCAGGCCAACATAAGGCTTGCCTGGGATCACCTCAACCACGCGCACGGCAACTGCCGAGAGCGAACGCGCCAGATCGCGCGACAGGTTAGAGATGCGCGCGGCCTTAACGCCCGGCGCCAGATCGAGTTCAAACCGGGTAATCACCGGACCCGGTGAAATACCCACCACCTCAGCCTTCACGCGATAGTCGCCCAGGCGCGCTTCGACCAGGCGCGCCGTTTGCTCCAGCGCAAACATATCGACCGGCTCCTCTTCCGCTGGCGGCGAGGTCAGCAGATCGAGCGTCGGCAGCGGCGTAGAGGGTTTCTCCAGCGGCTGGTTATGACGCATCAGGAAAGGATGGATCAGGCTGTTATCCAGCGAGCCGGGCTGCGTCGCCGACGGCTGTGCAGCGGCAGGTGCAGGCGTCTGAGACGCAGGCTCTGCGGCGGCCGGCGCGTAAGCAGCAGCCGCAGGTTCAAAGGCGGCGGCAGGTTCAAACGCGGCGGAAACTGTCGGCGCGGCCACGGAAACCGCTGGCTGAGCAGCCGGCGCTTCCACGGGCTGTTGCCACGGCGTATGGGTCGCCGCAGGCGCTTCAGGCTCCGGCGTGCTGGCGATGGTGAAGAGCGGTTCATTCGGCCCCTCATCCACCAGATCTTTCATAGGCGAGAAGTCGAACGCGGCGGAGGTATCCAGGCTAAAGGCAGGCGTCTTCTCTTCCTGCTCTTCAGTGCCATAACGCTGCTGCTGCTGAGCGGCGAACTGCTGCGCCAGCGCAGCCTGCTCCATCGCCGCTTCTGCGTCGGGCTCCTCTTCCTGCTGCCAGCTCTCACCGTAGCGCTGCTGCTGCTGGCTGGCGAACGCGTCACGCAGCTGCGCCTGCTCTTCAGCCTGCTGCTGCTGTTCAGTCCATTCGGCATGCGCCTCTGCAGGCCGATCGGCCTCGGCGCGCTGCTGCTCCTGCGCTTTGGCTTTTTCTTCCGCCATACGCTGAGAAGGCAGCTTGATGCCGTAAGAGGCAAGCTCGCGGCGCGTGGGCAGTTTTACCGGATTAGGACGCGGCAGGGCCGGCCCAATGCCCTGCTTCACCTGAGGATTGTGAGTAGCTTCAGGGACAACATCGAACAGCGGCGCTGATGCGGCCTGGCCGGCGGCGGCCGTTGTGCCTGCCGCAGCGGTCATATCGGCATCGCGCCAGTTGCCCATCTGCGGACCATCATCCTCTTCCCAGCCGGTAAAGGCGGGCGCAGCGGGCTCCTGAGGCAGATCGAAATGATAGCGAGGCGGCTCGGCGGGCTGAACCGGCGCCGGGGTAAAGGCGCTGGTGGTCTGCTGAGGTGCGGTGAACGGGCTGGCCGCCGCAGAAGATGTGGCCGCGGCCGACGTGGCAGCAGGCATGACGCTACCTGGAGTCGATATCGCAGCGCCGAAAGCCGGTGCTGCCGCAGGAGTCGCGGTTGCGGCAGTAGCAGAAGCCAGAGTTGCTGCGGTAGCCGGAGCTGCAGCAGCAGCGGAAGTCAGGGCTGCTGCGGGAGCCGGGGTTGCGGCAGCAGCGGGAATGGTGGTTGCAGCTGCAGCGGGAGCCTGCGCCGCCGCAGGTTCAGCTGACAAAGCCGCACCGGCGGCCGCTGTAGCGGCAGTCGAGACGGGCGACGCCACAGCAGATACGCCCGCAGCCTGGGCGGCTGACGTCAGCGCGGCGTCCGTCGCCGCAGCGGCTTTCGCCAGCAGCGGATCGGCCGTCTGCGGGACGGCGTGGCCAGCCTGCGCGCGCGGCGCGGCGAGCAGCACGTCTTCTTCATCCTGCGCGGTCGCCTCAAAGCGCGGCGCGACGTCAGCGTCGAAGTCATCCTCCTCTTCCTGCCACGGCTCGTCGCGACGCGAACGGTTGCTGGCGAACGTCAGCACGCCCATCACCACGCCGCCGATGCGCTCGGCGATAGTCAGCCATGACCAGCCGGTATAAAGCGTAATGCCTGCCGCCCAGACGCACAGCAGCGCCAGCGTACCGGTAGCCGGCGTGAACCACGGCGCGATGGCGTTGCTCACCAGGCTGCCGATAACGCCGCCGGAGGCGAAATACCAGATATCGTCGGCGTTGAGCGCGGCCAGGCCGCAGGTGGTCACCACCAGCGCCAGAACGCCGATCAGGCGCAGGCCGATAGCGAAATAGTCGATGTAATCCTGCTGATCGCGCTGGCGGAAGGCGATCCAGCACAGACCCACAATCACTGGCGGAATAGCGTAGGCCATCACGCCGAAGATAAACAGCAGCGTATCCGCCAGCCAGGCCCCCACGCCGCCGCCGAGGTTATGAATCGGCTCATGCCAGGCAGTTTGCGACCAGCTCGGATCGGAAGGATTGAAGCTGACGAGCGAGACCATCAGATAGACGGCGAAAAGCGAGACGAGAATAAGCAACGCTTCCAGCAGACGGCGTCCGCTGCTCAGCGGTTTTAACGAAACTTCTTTGTCTTCTGTGTATTCCTGGCTCAAGAGAACTCTCCAGGTGCCTGTAAATTATGAAGGCAACAGCGTCGGGCAAGCCCGACGCTGGTCCTGTATGAATTCACAGGAGTGTATCGAAATATCGCAGGTTTTGCACCTGCGCTGCGTTATCGGGTTTTAATCACCAGCCGATTACTCTGTTTGACCTCTTCCATCACCACGTAAGTGCGGGTGTCGTTGACCCCCGGCAGGCGCAGCAGGGTTTCGCCAAGCAGCTTACGGTAGGCGGACATATCCGGCACGCGCGTTTTCAGCAGGTAGTCGAAGTCGCCGGAAACCAGGTGACACTCTTGAGTTTCCTCAAGTTTTTGCACAGCGGCGTTAAACTGTTCAAACACATCCGGCGCACCACGATTCAGAGTAATCTCAACGAAAACCAGCAGTGATGCATCAAGATAGTGCGGGTTAAGTTGCGCGGTATAGCCAAGAATAAAACCCTGACGTTCCAGACGACGCACACGCTCAAGACATGGCGTGGGCGATAATCCTACGCGTTTGGAAAGCTCTACGTTGGAAATACGACCATCTTTCTGAAGCTCATTCAGAATGTTTCTGTCGATTCTGTCGAGATCTTTTCCGGGGCGTTTCTTATTGTCTACCATTATTATTGTCTCTCTTAATTCCTTCCCTTTACCTGCCGCGCCCTGGAAACGTTCACTGTTCAAGGCATTAGTGAAGCGACGAATCAGAGCCTGTGCGCTGTCGCGCATCCATCCGCATGACGCATGTTGTCTGTCCACATCATGCGTCATTACCCATGTCAGGCTGTAATTTATCGGGAACAAAGGGCAAAACGAGGAACGAAATCCTGTTTTGACTCTCTCCTTCTTCTTCGCTTCTGCCATTGTTTTCGCAAAAGCGCAGGCGATTGTCAAAGTAAAAAGACCAAATTCAGTACAAGATGCCAGACAGACCGCTGGGTAACTGTTTTTAAATGAGAATTTTTATACTTTTGCACCAGTAAAAGCCGATTATTGCCCCTTTTTAGCGCAGCCGGCGTGCAGAACCCGCCGTTATCGTCTACGCCGCTTGCAGCTATCGGTAACAAAATTCCCCAGCCCTTTTTTTGCCACGGTAAATTCCCTACAATTCCAGGTCATGTTGTCAGCCGAATGAAACTGAGGATCATATGAGTACGGCCAAACACAGTAAATTGCTCATTCTGGGCTCAGGCCCGGCGGGTTATACCGCAGCGGTCTATGCTGCTCGCGCTAACCTGAATCCGGTGCTGATCACCGGCCTCGAAAAAGGCGGTCAGCTGACCACCACGACCGAGGTAGAGAACTGGCCCGGCGACCCGCACGATCTCACTGGTCCCTCGCTGATGGAGCGCATGCATGAGCATGCCGAGAAATTCAATACCGAAATCATTTTCGACCATATTCACACCGTCGATCTGCAGAACCGTCCGTTCCGTCTTACTGGCGACAGCGCGGAATATACTGCCGACGCGCTGATTATCGCCACCGGCGCATCGGCGCGCTATCTGGGCCTGCCTTCCGAAGAGGCGTTTAAAGGCAAAGGCGTTTCCGCCTGCGCCACCTGCGACGGCTTCTTTTACCGCAACCAGAAAGTAGCGGTAATCGGCGGCGGTAACACCGCCGTGGAAGAGGCGCTCTATCTGGCGAACATCGCGGCGGAAGTGCATCTGATCCACCGTCGCGACAGCTTCCGCGCGGAAAAAATCTTGATCGATCGCCTGATGGAAAAAGTGAACAGCGGCAATATCGTGCTGCATACCCATCGCACGCTGGAAGAGGTAGTCGGCGACCAGATGGGCGTGACCGGCCTGACGCTGCGCTCGACGCTGAACGAAGCGGAAACCGAGTCGCTTGAGGTGGCGGGCCTGTTCGTCGCCATCGGGCACAGCCCGAACACGGCCATTTTCGAAGGTCAGCTGGCACTGGAAAACGGCTACATCAAGGTGCAGTCGGGCCTGCACGGCAACGCTACCCAGACCAGTATTCCCGGCGTATTTGCCGCGGGCGACGTCATGGACCATATCTATCGCCAGGCGATCACCTCTGCCGGGACCGGCTGTATGGCCGCGCTGGACGCCGAGCGTTATCTCGACGGTCTGGTTAAAAACGATCGGTAAGTTGTTAATTAGCTGATCTAACTTATACGGGGCGACTGTTTTTCAGTCGCCTTTTTTTATGCCTCCGTGCTAGATTCAGGCGCCTGAAGAGCTACCTTCTTATCCTTTTTTGGGTATCGACAACGCTACGGTCTCGCATGAACAAAACCCGGCAACAGGAACTGACCCGCTGGCTGCGCCAGCAACGCGCTTACGGCGGCCGCTGGCTGCGGCTGACGTCGCTGTTTGGACTGGCGAGCGCGCTGGCGATTATCGCCCAGGCCTGGCTGCTCGCCTTTTTGCTGCAGGCGCTGATTGTCGAACAGCGGCCGCGCGGCGATCTGCAGCTCCCCTTCGCGCTTTTGCTGCTCTGCTTTGCGCTGCGCGCGCTGCTTAACTATGCGCGCGAGGCTGCAGGCTTTCGCGCCGGCCAGGCAATTCGCCAGGCGCTGCGCCAGCAGGTGCTGGATCGCCTCTCCGCGCTCGGGCCGGCGTGGATCCGCGGCAAACCGGCAGGCAGCTGGGCGACGCTGCTGCTGGAGCAAATTGAAGAGATGCAGGAGTATTACGCGCGCTATCTGCCGCAGATGACGCTGGCGGCGCTGATCCCCTTATGCATTCTGCTGACCCTTTTCCCACTCAACTGGGCCGCTGGCCTGATCCTGCTGGTGACCGCACCGCTGATCCCGCTGTTTATGGCGCTGGTCGGCATGGGCGCGGCTGACGCCAACCGCCGCAACTTCGTTGCGCTGGCGCGCCTTAGCGGCGATTTCCTCGACCGCCTGCGCGGACGTGAAACCCTGCGCCTGTTCCATCGCGCCGAAGCGGAAACCGCCGCCATCGCCGTCTCCACCAGCGATTTTCGCCAGCGCACCATGGAAGTGCTGCGGCTCGCCTTCCTCTCCTCCGCCGTGCTGGAGTTTTTCGCCTCGCTGGCGATTGCGGTGGTCGCGGTTTACTTCGGCTTCTCCTATCTCGGCGAGCTTCATTTTGGTACCTGGGGTAGCGGCGTAACGCTGTTTGCCGGTTTCGTCGCCCTGATTCTCGCGCCGGAGTTCTTTCAGCCGCTGCGCGATCTCGGCGTGTTTTATCATGCGAAAGCGCAGGCGGTGGGCGGTGCGGATGCCCTGGAGCGCTTTATGCGCGAGAGCCCGCAGCCTGCTGCGGCCGACGAGGGTGCAGCGGAGTTGCCTGACGACGCGGCTCTGACTCTTGTCGCTCAGGATTTAATTCCCCTGAGCGCGGAGGGCAAAAAGCTGTGCGGCCCGTTCGACTTTACCCTTGCGGCCGGGGAGCGCGTGGCGCTGGTCGGCCAGAGCGGCGCAGGCAAAACCGTGCTGATGAATGTGCTGCTCGGCTTCCTGCCCTATCAGGGATCGCTGCGCGTCAACGGCGTCGAGCTGCGCGAGATGAGCCGCGCCTACTGGCAGCGGCAGATCGCCTGGCTCGGACAAAACCCGCAGTTGCCCGCCGGGACGCTGCAGGAGAATATTGTGATGGGAAACAGGCGAGACGAGATCGATCTGCATGCCCTGCTCTCTGACTGCGGCGTCAGCGAATTCTTGCCGCGCCTCTCGGCAGGCTTACAGACGCCGGTCGGCGACGACGGCGCGGGGCTTTCCGTTGGCCAGGCGCAGCGCATCGCGCTGGCGCGCACCCTCTACAAGCCTGCGCGTCTGCTGCTGCTGGACGAGCCCGCCGCCAGCCTCGACAGCCGCAGCGAGCAGCATGTAATGCGTGCGCTTGACAGCGCGTCGCGCCGCCAGACGACTCTGATGATTACTCACCAGCTCGATGCGCTGCAGCAGTGGGACGCGGTCTGGGTGATGCAGGATGGCAGGCTGGTGCAGCAGGGCTGCTGGCGCGAGCTGGCCGCCGAGCCGGGCCCGTTTCGCCAGATGGTCTCGCATCGTCAGAAGGAGATTTGCTGATGTCCGCTCTGCGTCCTTTCCTGCGCCTGTTTTTGCGTCATCCGTGGCGGCTGTCGCTGGGCGTGCTGCTCGCTATCGTAACGCTGCTCGCCAGCATCGGCCTGCTGGCGCTGTCGGGCTGGTTCCTTGCCGCCTCCTCGCTGGCGGGCCTCGCCGGACTCTACAGTTTTAACTATATGCTGCCGGCCGCGGGCGTTCGCGGCGCGGCGATCACACGCACCGCCGCGCGCTATTTCGAACGGCTGATCAGCCATGACGCCACTTTTCGCGTGCTGCAACACCTGCGCGTCTTTACCTTCAGCCGGCTTATCGCGCTGGCGCCGGGTCAGCTGGCGGCGTTTCGCCAGGGCGATCTGCTGAACCGTTTTGTTGGCGATGTCGACACGCTCGACCACCTGTATCTGCGGGTCATTGCGCCGCTGGCTGGCGCGTTCGTGGTAATTGTGGTGGTCACGCTGGGCATCAGCCTGCTGGACGTGCGGCTGGCGCTGACGCTGGGCGGCGTCATGCTGACCACGCTGCTGCTGTTGCCGCCGCTGTTTTATCAGCTGGGCGCGCCGGCCGGGCGTGCCATTGCGCAGCAGCGCGCGCAGTGGCGCCTGCGGCTGATGCACTGGCTGAGCGGACAGGCTGAACTGGCGATTTACGGGCTCTCCGATCGCTGGCGTGAGCAGCTCGACCGCGACGAAGCGCGCTGGCAGAAAGCGCAGCAGCAGCAGCAGCGCCTGCAGGCGCTGTCGCAAAGCCTGCTGCTGCTGATAAGCGGTGCCACCGTGACGCTGCTGCTGTGGATGAGCGCGGGTAGCCCCTCATCCGGCGCGCTTATCGCACTGGTGGTCTTTTGCGCGCTGGCCGCCTTCGAAGCGATGGGCCCGGTCGCCGGCGCCTTTTTGCCGCTGGCACAGGTGATCGCCGCAGCAGAGCGCGTCACCGGCATTATCGAGCAGACGCCCGCCATTCGCTTTCCGGCCAGCGCGCGCTGTGCAGCGGGCAGCCTCTCGGTGGCGATCGACAACGTTACTTTCCGCTATCCGCACCGCCCCGAAGCGGTGCTGGATCGGTTTTCGCTGCAGGTGCGAGCGGGCGAACGCGTAGCGCTGCTCGGCCCCACCGGCTGCGGCAAATCCACCCTGCTGTCGCTACTGACGCGCGCCTGGGACACAGAGGCGGGATCGATCGCGCTGCAGGGGATTGCGCTGCGCAGCTGGGACGAAAAATCGCTTCGTCAGCGCATCAGCGTGGTCACCCAGCGCGTGCATCTGTTTAACCAGACGCTGCGCGAGAACCTGCGCGTCGCGCGTCCCGATGCCAGCGATGCGCAGCTCAGCGACGTGCTGCGCCAGACCGGCCTGACGCGGCTGCTGGAGAACGAAGAGGGACTTAACGCCTGGCTTGGCGAAGGCGGTCGTCCGCTGTCAGGCGGCGAACTGCGTCGCCTGGCGATTGCCCGTGCGCTGCTGCACAACGGCGATCTCTGGCTGCTGGACGAGCCTACCGAAGGACTCGACGCCGCCACCGAACATCAGATTCTGGCGCTGCTGCAGCAGGTCACCGCTGGCAAAACCCTGATCCTGGTGACGCACCGGCTGACCGGGCTGGAAGCGATGGATCGCATCTGCGTAATGGAAAACGGCCTGATTGTTGAACAGGGCACGCATAACGAATTAATCTCAAAAGAGGGGCGCTACTGGCTTTTCCAGCAGCGCTTTGCGCTATAGTCTTAGCGAAAAAGCGACGAGTAGAGATGCGATGAGACTGGTGCAACTGTCACGGGAATCCCTTCATTTTCCACCGCCGGAGATGGCGCTGCGCGAGCCGAACGGCCTGCTGGCGATGGGCGGCGATCTCTCCCCTGCCCGCCTGCTCAGCGCCTACCAGCACGGCATCTTCCCCTGGTTTTCGCCGGGCGATCCGATTTTGTGGTGGTCGCCCGATCCGCGCGCGGTATTGCTGCCGGAATCTTTTCACCTCAGCCGCAGCATGGCGCGCTTTCATCGCCGCTCACCGTTCCGCGTAACGATGAATCAGGCCTTTTTCGAGGTGGTAGAAGGCTGCGCCGCCGGCCGCCAGGAAGGCACCTGGATCACCTTCGAGGTGAAGCGTGCCTGGCAGCGTCTCTACGAGCTGGGCCATGCCCACTCCGTCGAAGTCTGGCAGGATCAGCAGCTGGTGGGGGGCATGTACGGCCTCGCGCTGGGGCAGATATTCTGCGGCGAATCGATGTTCAGCCGCGCCGAGAACGCCTCGAAAACCGCTCTCTGGGTCTTTTGCCAGCATTTTATTAAATATCAGGGCAGGCTGGTGGATTGCCAGGTTTTAAATCCACACACCGCCTCGCTGGGGGCGCGCGAGATCCCGCGTGTCGACTATTTGCAGTATGTTCAGACCCTTGCCTGGCAGCCTGTCAGTGCCGGTTGCTGGCGTACTCAGACCCTTTTTTAAGCCCGCGCAGATGTTTTGCACACAATCAGGCGTAAAAGTGGTATAATAGTCGCGTTTGGTATGTCGTCCGCGCTTCGCAACGGCGAGCCGGAATTGCCAGGCTGGGAATCACAACGCACTCCCGGAACTGTTTCAGATGAGCGCGTGTTACCGCCTACTGATGCAGATTCTTAGCCCGTTAATCCCCCGCAGACGTCACATAAACACCCGAATTTAACCGAGATGCTCGTGCCCTCGCGCGAAGCACGGCGAAGCGTTGGCCTTACCGCCAACGTTTCTTTACATAAATCGTGGAATTCGGCATTATCTTGCCGGTTCACTGAAAGCTAGTCCACCCAGAGGATTCGATGGCCAAAGAAGACAATATTGAAATGCAAGGTACCGTACTTGATACGTTACCTAACACCATGTTCCGTGTAGAACTCGAAAACGGTCACGTGGTTACCGCTCATATCTCCGGTAAAATGCGCAAAAACTATATCCGCATCCTGACGGGCGACAAAGTGACTGTTGAGCTGACCCCGTACGACCTGAGCAAAGGCCGCATTGTCTTCCGTAGTCGCTAAGCGGCTTCGTTTCGCTTTCGCCGCCTGAAAGGCGGTGAAAAAAAAGGCCAGATTCGCATCTGGCCTTTTCTATTTCTACCGTACGGCGTTTAGTGAACCGTGCCTTCCGTTTTGCGTTTTTCCGCGCTGAGGAAGTGGTAGGTCAGCTGATTCTTCTCTTTGTCGAGCGCCACAGAGACCGATCCGCCATCCACCAGCGAGCCGAACAGCAATTCGTTGGCCAGCGGTTTCTTGAGGTTTTCCTGCACCGTACGCGCCATCGGACGCGCGCCCATCGCCTTGTCGTAGCCCTTCTCCGCCAGCCAGTCGCGCGCTTCGTCGCTGACCTCCAGCGAAACGCCCTTCGCATCCAGCTGCGCCTGCAATTCGACAATAAACTTGTCCACGACCTGATGGATAACTTCCGGTGACAGGTGGCGGAACCAGATAATGTTGTCGAGACGGTTGCGGAACTCCGGCGTAAAGATCTTTTTGATCTCTTCCATGGCGTCGGTGCTGTTGTCCTGATGGATCAGACCAATCGACTTACGCTCGGTTTCACGTACGCCCGCGTTTGTGGTCATCACCAGCACCACGTTGCGGAAGTCCGCTTTACGCCCGTTGTTATCCGTCAGCATGCCGTTATCCATCACCTGCAGCAGCAGGTTAAAGACGTCCGGATGCGCTTTCTCGATTTCATCGAGCAGCACCACCGCATGCGGATGTTTGATCACCGCATCGGTCAGCAGACCGCCCTGATCGAAGCCGACATAGCCCGGAGGCGCACCAATCAGGCGGCTCACCGTATGACGTTCCATATATTCGGACATATCGAAGCGCAGCAGCTCAATGCCGAGCGCCTTCGCCAGCTGAACCGTAACCTCGGTTTTCCCGACGCCGGTCGGACCGGCAAACAGGAAGGAGCCGACAGGTTTGCGATCCTGGCCCAGTCCGGCGCGGCTCATTTTGATCGCTTCAGTCAGGGCTTCAATGGCGTTATCCTGGCCGAACACCAGCATCTTCAGGCGGTCGCCGAGATTTTTCAGGGTGTCACGGTCGGTAGCTGAAACGCTCTTCTCAGGGATACGCGCAATACGCGCCACCACGGTCTCAATATCAGAGACGTTAATGGTCTTCTTACGCTTGCTGGCCGGCATCAGACGCGCACGCGCGCCCGCCTCATCGATCACGTCGATCGCCTTGTCCGGCAGATGACGGTCGTTGATATATTTCACCGCCAGCTCAACCGCAGCGCGTACCGCTTTCGCGGTGTAACGCACGTCGTGATGCGCTTCATACTTCGGCTTGAGACCGTTCAGGATCTGCACGGTTTCGTCCAGCGTCGGCTCCGTGATATCGATCTTCTGGAAGCGACGCGCCAGCGCGCGATCTTTTTCGAAGATATTGCTGAACTCCTGATAGGTGGTAGAGCCCATCACGCGGATTTTCCCGCTGGAGAGCAGCGGCTTGATCAGGTTAGCCGCATCGACCTGGCCGCCGGACGCCGCGCCTGCACCGATGATGGTATGGATTTCATCGATAAACAGAATGCTGCTGTTGTCCTGCTCCAGCTGCTTCAGCAAGGCTTTAAAGCGCTTCTCGAAGTCACCGCGATATTTTGTGCCCGCCAGCAGCGAACCGATATCGAGCGAGTAGATGGTGCAATCCTTCATCACTTCCGGCACGTCGCCCTGCACGATGCGCCAGGCCAGGCCTTCCGCGATGGCGGTTTTACCGACGCCCGATTCACCCACCAGCAGCGGGTTGTTTTTACGACGGCGGCACAGCACCTGAATGGTACGCTCCAGCTCTTTGTCGCGACCAATCAGCGGATCGATTCCGCCGACGCGAGCAAGCTGATTAAGATTGGTGGTGAAGTTTTCCATACGATCCTCCCCGCCTGCTTGCTCTTCGTTAACCGGATTCTCACTGTGCGGCGCCTGACCAGGTTCGTCTTTACGCGTACCGTGAGAGATGAAGTTCACCACGTCAAGGCGGCTCACTTCATGCTTACGCAGCAGATAGGCCGCCTGCGACTCCTGCTCGCTGAAGATGGCGACCAGCACATTGGCGCCAGCGACTTCGCTGCGGCCCGATGACTGGACATGGAATACCGCGCGCTGCAGTACGCGCTGGAAGCTGAGCGTAGGTTGGGTATCGCGCTCCGCTTCACTGGCGGGCAGCACCGGTGTGGTTTGTTCGATGAACGCTTCGAGTTCTTGCCGCAGGGCGACAATATCGACGGTACAGGCTTCCAGTGCCTCTCTGGCCGACGGGTTGCTGAGCAGAGCCAGCAACAAATGCTCGACGGTCATAAACTCATGACGGTGCTCACGCGCTCTGGCGAAAGCCATGTTTAAACTGAGTTCCAGTTCTTGATTGAGCATAGGCACCTCCCCCAATTATCGCTCTGACAACCTCACCTTAACTATATGAGGGCGAGTTCAGGCTTTTTCCAGCGTACACAGCAATGGATGCTGATTCTCCCGTGCGTACTTGTTCACCATCGCGACTTTGGTCTCCGCCACTTCGGCGGTAAAAACACCGCAGATCGCCTTTCCATGGTAGTGAACTTTCAGCATCAGTTGCGTTGCACGTTCAACATCATAAGAAAAGAACTTTTGCAGAACGTCAATAACAAATTCCATAGGTGTATAATCGTCATTATTCAGGATGACTTTATACATAGAGGGCGGCTGCAGTCCCTCTTTCGCTTTGTCTTCGGCCAGGTGTTCAAAGTTAAGCCAGTCGTTAGTATTTGCCATAATGTTCCGTTGAAATTCTGCGCATCGATACGGACGATTAACTGTCCATACGTAGAGTTTAACACGCCTGTCAAGCACCCTTCTGCCGCATCGATTTTTTGCGAAAAAACCTGCGCGCGACCTGTATCACAAAATTCGCAATAGCGTTAACTGCCTCAAATTTTGATGATTTTGTCCCTACGCTCTCCGGTGGTTTGCTTGACGCCAGGGGCCCTTTCTCTACATTCTACAGACACAAGCTGATTGAGTTTTAAACAAACTTGACCCCAGCTTTAATTTACTCACCTGGTTATCAAAATGTCTTGCGAGGGAAGTAAAAGCATGGAGACGGGTACTGTTAAATGGTTCAACAACGCCAAGGGCTTCGGCTTTATCTGTCCGATCGGCGGCGGAGAAGATATCTTCGCGCACTACTCTACGATTCAGATGGATGGCTACAGAACATTAAAAGCCGGCCAACAAGTTCAGTTTGATGTTCATCAGGGCCCGAAAGGCAATCACGCCAGTTTGATCGTGCCGGTGGACGCTGTACAGCACGCCTGAACTGCTATCACCCCATTCTGAACGCTCTCCCAAAAAATGCCAGCCGTGTCGCTGGCATTTTATTTTATTGCGCACGTGCGGTTAATCCGCCTTGCCGCGCGCCAGCCACATCACGCGGGAAAACATCTGGCGCATCAGCGGCGGCATCGCCTGCTCTCCGCGCTCGGCGGCGGCCGTTGCCACGGCGATCGCCAGCTCCGGCTTGGAGGCGTGCTGAAGCGCTTTGGTAATAATACGCCTTGGGCTTAGCGCCGCATTTAACGGCAGATGCGCCATCTGCAGATAGACATTTTTAAAGCCCGAGCTGAACAAGAAATGCTCCATATCGAGGGCGGGCAGCTGCGTAAGATGGTGGTCGCTCTCATCATGGGCCTTCATCTGGCTGCGCGCCGTGGCGGCGTATTTATTGCCGGCGTCGTCGCCGTCGGTCAGCACGTGCCAGGCGATGCCCATGCGCGCGGCGAACTTCAGCAGCGGCTTCAGGCCCGCCTGCGCGAACTCGATCACCTTAACGCCCTCCGCCGCAAAGTGGAAGCCGCACTGGCGCGCCAGCTCGTTGATAATCCATACCTCGGTTTCGCCCTCCACCAGCAGCCAGCAGCGGGCAAAGAGCGCCGACGGCCGGTTGACGCGAATATGGAAGCCGATACGGCGGCTCTCTTCGGCGCTCAGCCCCTGCGGGCCGATACGCCAGGCGGCGACGCGCGTCGGCTCACGCACCAGCCGGCAGACATTTTCCACCGGCGTCAGCGACAGCAGTTCGCCGGAGTTGGTGGTGGCGATTTTCTGTAGCGGGATAAGATCGAGCAGATTCCAGGCCACCGACAGCATAATGGGATGCAGCCGGGTTTCCGGATCTTCAATCAGCAGCAGCGGACGCGCCTCGGGCGAGATCGCCGCCGCGCCGCGCGCCTGCGCCAGCAGCACAAACATGCGTAGCAGCACGATCTGCTGGCTGCGCGAATCGGTTTCGCCGATCAGCTGATTAAGCCGATCGAGCGCGCGCCAGCCGTGTGCGCCGTTGCGCGTTTGCGGATCGCTGCGCCGCGCGCCGCCGTCAGCGGGCTGCAGCACCAGAAAATAGTGCTCCATCAGCTGCTGCAGGGTGGCGACGCCCTGCCGCAGCGTTTCATCGCTGATCTGATGGGGCTGCGACGCCAGCTGCCGCGTCAGGCTGCTGATATCCGCCGCCAGTGCGCTGGCCTGGGTGCTTTGTGCCTGCGCATCCTCTGCGTCATGGCGTGACCGCCGGCTAAAACGCGCATCGCGCAGACGCAGCACCGGATGCAGCCGCGCCAGCTGTCGTATCGCCTCCTCGCTGCCCGTCAGCGGCAGTACCTCGCCGTCGGCGCGCAGAAAGCGACGCGAGGCGGTAACCTCTCTCGCGCGCAGCCGGGCGCGAGTGCTGAAGTAGAGCCAGCGCGTGCCCTGGGCGTCGCGCTGCCAGAACGGCGAGAAAGCCGCCGCCTGCTCGCTGCCGTCATCGCGAAAATGAAACTGGATCTGTAACCGCCGCACCGGGCTCTCTTGATTGCCGGGCGTAAAGTGAAAATCGTGCCGGGAAAACTGATAGGGCGTCTCCTGGGGCGCAAGCAGCAGGCTGAGAGCGTCCAGCAGACTCGATTTCCCCCAGGTATTTTCGCCAATCAGCAGGGTAGTCTGGGTGAGCGGCAGCGATAAATGATTAATGCCGCGAAAGCCGCTAATCTCGATATGTTCCAGAATCATGAAACTCTCCTCAGGTCCAGCCATGCCGCTGTAATACAAAGGTTTACTCTATCAGGCTTTTTCGCTAGCGTGTCCGCACTCTCTGCAAGGAAACGCATCCGTTATGTACTCTGGGCTTCTTATTATTCTGCTGCCGCTGGTGGCGGGCTGGCTGCTGCCGCTGCATCAGCCCGCATTTTTACGTCTTGTGAATCGTCTGCTGGGCTGGATGGTTTATATCATTCTCTTTTTTATGGGCATCAGCCTCGCCTTTCTCGATAATCTCAGCCGCAATCTGCTTAGCGTCTTTCATATCGCGCTGGTGAGCGCGCTGGCGATCCTGCTGTGTAACCTGCTGGCGCTGCGTCTGCTGGAAAAAAAGCGCCCCTGGCAGCACAAGCATAGACAGGAAGCGCTGCCGTCGCGGCTGCGTATGGCGCTCGACTCGCTGACGCTGTGCGGCGTGGTGGTGGTGGGCTTTCTGACCGGGCTGACGCAGCTCGCCTTTCTGCGCCACGCCTCGACCGCCAGCGAATATGCGCTGATCCTGCTGCTGTTCCTCGTCGGGGTGCAGCTGCGCGGCAGCGGCATGACCCTGCGCCAGATTCTGCTGAATAAACGCGGTATGCTGGTGTCAGCTGTGGTGCTGCTGAGCGCGCTGCTGGGCGGCGCGATTGCCGCCGCGCTGCTGGGTCTGCCGCTGAAAACCGGCCTGGCGCTGGCCAGCGGTTTCGGCTGGTATTCCCTTTCCGGCATCCTGATGACCGAGGCGTTCGGGCCGGTGATCGGCAGCGCCGCCTTTTTTAACGATCTGCTGCGCGAGCTGACCGCTATTATGCTGATCCCGGCGCTGATTGCCCGCCACCGCTCCAGCGCGCTGGGGCTGTGCGGCGCAACGGCGATGGATTTTACCCTGCCGGTGCTGCAGCGCGCGGGCGGTAACGAAATTGTGCCGGCCGCTATTGTGCATGGCTTTGTGATGAGTCTGCTGGCACCGCTGCTGATCGCTTTTTTCTCTGCGTAACGCACAGCGCACTTTTTCACGGCTGCGCTGGCGAAACCTCGTCTAGTCTTCTCTTTTTGTCCGCCATCTGGAAGATGGCTTGCAGCCAGAGGAGAGTACGATGAAACA
Source organism: Pantoea sp. ACRSC (assembly GCF_022346785.1). Lineage (NCBI taxonomy): Bacteria > Pseudomonadati > Pseudomonadota > Gammaproteobacteria > Enterobacterales > Erwiniaceae > Pantoea > Pantoea sp. ACRSC. The sequence continues at coordinate 435,437 of NZ_JAKRNN010000001.1, read as the reverse complement.
GACCGTTGCGGCGCTGATCGCAAAAACGCTGGAAAACGCCGGCGTTAAACGTATCTGGGGGGTGACCGGAGACTCCCTGAACGGGCTGAGCGACAGCCTGAACCGCATGGGCACCATTGAGTGGATGCCGACGCGTCATGAAGAGGTCGCCGCCTTCGCTGCGGGCGCGGAAGCGCACGTCAGCGGCGAGCTGGCGGTCTGCGCCGGCTCCTGCGGGCCGGGCAACCTGCATCTGATTAACGGCCTGTTCGACTGCCACCGCAACCGCGTGCCGGTGCTGGCGATCGCCGCCCATATTCCCTCCAGCGAGATCGGCAGCGGCTATTTTCAGGAGACGCATCCGCAGGAGCTGTTCCGCGAATGCAGCCACTACTGCGAGCTGGTCTCAAGCCCGGAGCAGCTGCCGCAGGTGCTGGGCGTTGCGATGCGCGAGGCGATCCTTAACCGCGGCGTATCGGTGGTGGTGCTGCCGGGCGACGTGGCGCTGAAGCCTGCGCCTGAAGGCGCCTCGTCCGCCTGGTATCCGCCGCTGCTGCCGCAGGTTCTGCCGCAGGAGAGCGAGCTGGCGCTGCTGGCACAAACGCTGAACGAGGCCAGCAATATTACGCTGCTGTGCGGCAGCGGCTGCGCCGGCGCTCATGACGAAGTCGTGCGGCTGGCGGAGACGCTGAAGGCGCCGATCGTCCATGCGCTGCGCGGCAAAGAGCACCTTGAGTACGATAACCCTTATGATGTCGGCATGACCGGGCTGATCGGCTTCTCATCGGGCTATCATGCGATGATGAACGCCGACACGCTGCTGCTGCTCGGCACCAAATTCCCCTATCGCGCCTTCTATCCCGAACACGCCAGAATTATCCAGCTCGATATCAACCCCGGCAGCCTCGGCGCGCACTGCCATCTCGATCAGGCCTACGTCGGCGCGGTGAAGCCGACGCTGCAGGCGCTGCTGCCGCGGCTGGAGAAAAAAACCGATCGCCACCATCTCGACAGCGCGCTGGAGCATTACGCCGACGCGCGCAAAGGCCTGGACGAGCTGGCGAACGCCAATGATAAGCAGGCGATCCATCCGCAGTATCTGGCGCAGCAGATTAGCCACTACGCCAGCGATGACGCGATTTTTACCTGCGACGTCGGCACGCCCACCGTCTGGGCCGCGCGCTATCTGAAGATGAACGGCCGTCGCCGTCTGCTTGGCTCCTTCAACCACGGTTCGATGGCGAACGCCATGCCGCAGGCGCTCGGTGCCCAGGCGCTGAACCGCGATCGTCAGGTGGTGGCGCTGTGCGGCGACGGCGGCTTCAGCATGCTAATGGGCGACTTTATTACCCTGGCGCAGCTTAAGCTGCCGGTGAAGCTGGTGATCTTCAATAACAGCGTGCTGGGCTTTGTTGCAATGGAAATGAAGGCGGGCGGCTATCTTACCGACGGCACCGAGCTGGACAATCCCGACTTCGCCGCCATTGCTGAGGCGTGCGGCATCAAAGGGCTGCGCGTAGAGAAGGCGTCCGAGCTTAACGGCGCGCTGGAGCAGGCGTTCGCGCACCCCGGTCCGGTGCTGGTGGACGTTATCACCGCTAAAGAGGAGCTGGCGATGCCGCCGCAGATCAAGATGGAGCAGGCGAAAGGCTTCAGCCTTTATATGCTGCGCGCGATCCTGAACGGCCGCGGCGATGAGGTGGTGGAGCTGGCGAAAACCAACTGGCTGCGGTAAAAGAGAGAGAAGACGCTGAGCGTTGATGTCTCTTTCAGCGTGCTCAAAGCCTGGATAGAGGGTGGCATGGGCACCTGCTGGTATTCCTAACGGGCGTTTACGCCCGCTTTTCTTTTCTCAGGAGAGCAACGTGATCGATTTACGCAGTGATACCGTAACCCGGCCGAGCGCCGCAATGTTGCAGGCGATGATGGCCGCCGAAACCGGCGATGACGTCTATCGCGACGATCCCACCGTCAACGCGCTGGAGGCGGAGGCCGCCCGACTCAGCGGCAAAGCGGCCGCGCTGTTCTTCCCCACCGGCACCCAGGCCAATCTGGTGGCGCTGCTGAGCCACTGCGAGCGCGGCGACGAATATATCGTTGGCCAGCAGGCGCATAACTACAAGTATGAAGCGGGCGGCGCCGCGGTGCTGGGCAGCATCCAGCCGCAGCCGATCCTTGCCGCCGAAGATGGCACGCTGCCTCTCGATCTCGTGGCGGCGGCCATCAAGCCGGACGATATCCACTTTGCTCGCACCCGCCTGCTCAGCCTGGAGAACACCCACCATGGCAAGGTGCTGCCGCTCGACTATCTCGCCCGCGCCTGGGCGTTTAGCCGCGAGCGCAAGCTGGCGCTGCATATCGACGGCGCGCGCATCTTTAACGCGGTGGTGGCACAAAAAGTGACTCTGGAAGCGATCGCGCGCTACTGCGACACGCTGACGATCTGCCTGTCAAAAGGGCTGGGCACGCCGGTGGGATCGCTGCTGTGCGGCGATGAAGCCTATATCGAGCGCGCCCGCCGCTGGCGCAAAATGGTGGGCGGCGGCATGCGCCAGGCCGGCATTCTGGCGGCGGCGGGCCTCTATGCGCTGCAGCACAACGTGGCGCGCCTGCAGGAGGATCACGATAACGCCGCATGGCTGAGCCAGCAGCTGCAGCAGGCGGGCGTCGAGGTGGTGGATCAGCAGACCAATATGGTATTCGTGCGCGTGCCCGCCGAGCAGATTGCGCCGCTGAAAAGCTGGTTCGCCGAGCGCGAGGTGCTGCTCAGCGTCGGGCCGGTAACGCGTATCGTCACCCATCTCGATGTCGACCGCCATGCGCTGGAGCAGCTGGTCGCCTGGTGGAAAGCGTTCCTGCAGCGCTAATCGCCATATCTCTCCAGCAGCGCCTCGGCAATTGCCAGGGTCTCCGCGTCCGGCAAACCGCGATAGTCCGCCGGACGAAAATGCATCTGGAACGCCGCGATGAGCCGCTGCTGCTGACGCGGCGTAGCGGCACCGCTGACCTCATAGCCGTAGCGCGATAGCGCCGCCAGCAGCCTCTCCATCGCCACCGGCGACTCCGCCGCCCTGCCCGCTAAATAGTGCTGCACGCGCGACGCCTCCGGCCAGGCGCCGATGCCCTGCTGCGCCAGCGTCCGCCACGGAAACAGCGGGCCGGGATCCTGCTTGCGCTGCGGCGCGACGTCGCTGTGGCCGACGATATTCTGCGGCGCGATGGCGTAGCGCCGCGCGATATCCTTTAGCAGCAGCGTCAGGGCAGCGATCTGCGCCTCGGTAAAGGGCTGCCAGTCGCGCCCGGTCAGGGTGCGCCTGTAGCCGCGGTTCACCAGTTCAATACCGATCGAGGTGTCGTTAAGGCGCGTCGCGCCGCGCCAGAAGCTGGGGCCGGCATGCCAGGCGAGCTGTGCCTCCGGCACCAGCTGCCAGATCACTTGCTTTCCGGCGCGCTGCGGCGGCTGACGGGGAATAAGATAGTGGGCGCTGACGTCGCGATCGGTCAGGGTCGCCAGCGAAGAGGGAAAATCTTCGGCGGTATAGTGAATGACGATCGCTTTAATACGTGGCCTGGCGCCGTAGGCCGGATGCCGGGTGTCAACCCAGTAGCCCTGCCGCGATTCCAGCCCGCTCTGGCAGCCCGCCAGCAGTAGCGCCAGCGCGGCCAGCAGCAGCCTCAACGGAGTTTCACCGCCGTACCGCTGACGCTGACCATCAGCATGCTGCCATCTTTGCCAACGGTTTCATAATCGATATCGATGCCGACCACCGCGCTGGCGCCCAGCGCCTTCGCCTGTGCTTCCAGCTCTTCAAAGGCGATTTCGCGCGCCTTGCGTAGCTCTTTCTCGTAGGCGCCGGAGCGGCCGCCGACCACGTCGCGAATACCGGCGAAAAAGTCGCGGAAAATGTTAGCACCGAGGATCGCTTCACCGGTGACGACGCCGCAGTAGTCACTGATGCTGTGTCCTTCCAGCGTGGGCGTGGTGGAAAATTTCATCGCTCTCTCCTGATATGAAATAGGTGCCAGGGCTCTTTCAACTAAAAAGCACGGCTATACTCTATGCTAAAAATAGCGCTTTGCCAGAGAACAATAAGGAAATCGAGATGAGAAACAAAGCCTTTGCGCTGCTGCTTCCCGCCGCGCTGCTGCTCTCCGCCTGTAGCACGGTAGAGCCGGTGATTAAGGACAACGGCCCTCGCACCGCGCCCTGCGTTGAGGGAGGCCCCGACAGCGTCGCGCAGCAGTTTTACGATCTGCGCGTTCAGCAGCCGACGCCAGGCCTGCCGGGCAGCGATCGGCTGGCGAAATATCGTCCCTACCTGAGCGAGCGCCTCTATCAGGCGCTGCAGCAGGCGAACGCGCAGAGCGGCAACGCCACTGCCCCGTGGCGCAGCGGCGATCTCTTCTCCAGTCTGGCGCAGGGGCCGACCGCCGCCAGCGTGGCGGACAGCTCTACCATCCCAAACCGCGACGCGCGCAATATTCCGCTGCGCGTCGAGCTGAGCCGCGACGGCAAAAGCTGGCAGGATGAGGTGCTGATGATCCGTGAAGGCACCTGCTGGGTGGTGGATGACGTACGCTACGTCGCCGACTGGGCGCATCCGGGTGGCGGCACGCTGAGCCAGACGCTGGAGCAGGCGAAAAAATAATCTCTTCCCCGGCGCGCCGCTCTCCTGCGGCGCGTCTCTTTTGCGGCTGCGCCGCCCGGTTACGCAGCCTGCCGCTAAGTGGCGCGATTTTGTGCTACGCTTTACCTGCTTCGCTGCAGTTTAATAAATTTTAACCCACTCCATTTGCATAACTATTCTGGTGCGGTTAAGATTCGCGGCACTAATGGCTATTCAAAATTTGCGCATGAGTATTCAACTAAACGGGATTAACTGCTTTTACGGCGCCCATCAGGCGCTGTTTGACATCAATCTGGATTGCCCGCAAGGCGAAACGCTGGTGCTGCTCGGCCCAAGCGGCGCGGGGAAAAGCTCACTCCTGCGCGTGCTTAACCTGCTGGAGCAGCCACGCTCGGGCAGCCTGAAAATCGCCGGTAATCATTTCGACTTCAGCAAGACGCCGTCCGACGCTGCCATCCGCGAGCTGCGTCAGAATGTCGGCATGGTTTTCCAGCAATATCATCTCTGGCCGCATCTCACCGTGGTGCAGAACCTGATCGAAGCGCCGTGCCGCGTGCTGGGCCTCAGCAAAGCAGAGGCGCGCGCGCGCGCCGATAAGCTGCTGGATCGCCTGCGCCTGACGCCCTATGCCGACCGTTTCCCGCTGCACCTTTCTGGCGGCCAGCAGCAGCGCGTCGCCATTGCGCGCGCCCTGATGATGGAGCCGCAGGTGCTGCTGTTTGACGAGCCGACCGCCGCGCTCGATCCGGAAATCACCGCGCAGATCGTCAGCATTATTCGCGAACTCGCCCAGACGCACATTACTCAGGTCATCGTGACGCACGAAGTGGAAGTAGCCCGTAAAACCGCCAGCCGCGTGGTTTATATGGAGAACGGTCATATCGTGGAACAGGGCGATGCCAGTCGATTTACACAGCCGCAAACCGAGGCGTTTGCACATTATCTTTCGCATTAAGTCAGGAAGCTCCCAATGAAAAAAATCGTACTTGCTGCACTGCTTGCTGGTCTGAGCCTGAGCGCGTCGGCGGCCCAGACTATTCGCTTCGCCACCGAAGCCTCCTATCCGCCGTTTGAGTTCGTCGACGCCAGCAACAAAATCCAGGGCTTCGACGTTGATCTCGCCAATGCGCTCTGCAAAGAGATGAACGCCACCTGCACCTTTACCAACCAGGCGTTTGACAGCCTGATCCCGAGCCTGAAGTTCCGCCGTTTCGACGCGGTGATGGCCGGTATGGACATCACCCCCGAGCGTGAAAAACAGGTGCTGTTCAGCAAGCCCTACTATGACAATTCCGCGCTGTTTATTGCGCAGAAAGGCAAAGTGGCCGACGTGGCCGCGCTGAAAGGCAAGCGCGTCGGCGTGCAGAACGGCACCACGCACCAGAAATACCTGAACGACCAGCATGCCGATATCATCACCGTGCCTTACGACAGCTACCAGAACGCGGTGCTGGATCTGAAAAACGGCCGTATTGATGCGGTGTTCGGCGACACGGCGGTGGTTAACGAATGGCTGAAGCAGAACGCCAGCCTGGCGGCGGTCGGCGATAAGGTTACCGACAAAGCCTACTTCGGCACCGGTCTCGGCATCGCCGTGCGTCAGGGCAACACCGATCTGCAGGCGAAGTTCAACGCCGCGCTGGAGAAGGTGAAGGCCGACGGCACCTATAAAACCATCTACAGCAAATGGTTCCAGCAGTAATTAACCATGAGTGAGTTCTATCCTCTCGCCAGCGCCGCCGGCATGACCGTCGGCCTCGCTGTTTGCGCCCTGATCGCCGGCCTTGCGCTGGCGATGATTTTCGCCGGCTGGGAGTCGCTGCGCATCAAGCCGCTGGCGTGGATCGGCACGGCGCTGGTGACTTTAATTCGCGGCCTGCCGGAAATTCTGGTGGTGCTGTTTATCTATTTCGGCGCCTCGCAGCTGCTGCTGGTGCTCTCCGACGGCTTTACCCTCAATTTCGGCCTGTTTCAGCTGCCGGTGCAGGTTGAGATCGAGAACTTCGACGTCAGCCCGTTTCTGTGCGGCGTTATTGCGCTGGCGATCCTCTACTCCGCCTACGCCTCGCAAACGCTGCGCGGTGCGCTGAAGGCGGTACCGCAGGGTCAGTGGGAGTCGGGTCAGGCGCTGGGCATGAAAAAGTCCGCCATCTTCCTGCGTCTGATTATGCCGCAGATGTGGCGTCACGCGCTGCCCGGACTGGGCAACCAGTGGCTGGTGCTGTTAAAGGATACCGCGCTGGTGTCGCTGATTAGCGTTAACGATTTGATGCTGCAGACCAAAAGTATCGCAACCCGTACCCAGGAGCCCTTTACCTGGTTTTTGATTGCCGCAGCCATTTATCTGGTGATTACGCTGCTGAGCCAGGCGGTGCTGCGCCGTATTGAGCTGCGCACGACGCGGTTTGAGCGGGGGAACGGCTGATGCTGAGCTACTTACCTGAGATTCTGAAAGGGCTGCATACCAGCCTGACGCTGACCGTCGCGTCGCTGCTGGTGGCGCTGGTGCTGGCGCTGCTGTTTACGGTGGTGCTGTCGCTGAAAACGCCGCTGCTTAACCCGCTGGTGAAAATCTATATCACCCTGTTTACCGGCACCCCGCTGCTGGTACAGATCTTCCTGATTTACTACGGTCCCGGCCAGTTTCCCAGCCTGCAGAGGATTCCCTGGCTCTGGCACCTGCTGTCGCAGCCGTGGCTGTGCGCCATGCTGGCGCTGTCGCTAAACAGCGCCGCCTATACCACGCAGCTCTTTTACGGCGCGATGCGCGCTATCCCGTCAGGCCAGTGGCAATCCTGCGCCGCGCTGGGGATGAACCGCAAGGATACGCTGCGTATTCTGCTGCCCTATGCGTTTAAGCGCGCCCTCTCCTCCTATTCCAACGAGGTGGTGCTGGTGTTCAAAGGGACCTCGCTCGCCTACACCATTACGCTGATGGAGGTGATGGGTCATGGCCAGCTGCTTTACGGCCGCACCTACGACGTGATGGTGTTCGCCGCCGCCGGACTGGTCTATCTGGTGGTGAACGGCCTGCTGACGCTGATGATGCGGCTGATAGAGCGACGCGCGCTGGCTTTTGAGCGCAGAAGTTAATATCCAGGCGAGCAATGCTCGCCTTTTTAATTTTTTACTCACAAATATTGCATAAGGATTCATTTACTGGCATCGTGTCAACCATTCCGCCTCTGGTATGGTTTTCAGGAGTTATACAGTGAAAAAATGGATCCTTGCCGCCGCGCTGGCGACGCTGACTCTAAGCGCCCACGCGGCGGATACCCTCCGTTTCGCCTCTTCCGCGACCTATCCCCCGTTTGAATCGCTGGATCGCGACAATCAGATTGTGGGATACGATATCGATCTGGCCAAAGCGATCTGCCAGCAGCTGCAGACGGAGTGTACCTTTACCAACAACGCCTTCGACAGCCTGATCCCTTCGCTGAAGTTCCGCCGCTTTGACGCGGTGATCTCCGGTATGGATATCACCGAGGATCGCAGCAAGCAGGTCGATTTTACCCAGCCCTACTACGCCAACTCCGCTATCGTTATCGCGCGTAAAGGCAAGTTTAGCGATTTTGCCTCGCTCAAGGGCAAGCGTATCGGCGTTGAAAACGGCACGACGCACCAGAAATATCTGCAGGAGAAGCATCCTGAGATCGTCACCGTCGCCTATGACAGCTATCAGAACGCGATTCTCGATATGAAAAATGGCCGTCTTGACGGCGTGTTCGGTGATACGGCGGTGGTGAACCAGTGGCTGAAAACCAACGCTGATTTAGCGCCGGTAGGCGAACACGTGACGGATAAGGCTTACTTCGGCACCGGCCTGGGCATCGCGGTGCGCAAAGGCAACGACGCGCTGCGCGACAGGCTGAACGGCGCGCTGGCGGCGCTGAAGAGCAACGGCACCCTGCAGCAGCTGAATCAGAAGTGGTTCCCTGAGTAACCCGCAGCTATGGGCCAGCGGACAGGCGTCCGATCGGTTCTGCATCGTTCCTGGATCTGATGCTCAGGACGCTGGCCCACCCTCCTCTTCCGCGCGGCGGCGCGTCAGCAGGCACAGCACTTCGAAGTGCGCGGTATGTGGAAACATGTCGAACAGCTGCACGCGCGTCACGCGATAATCTGCCAGCCGGGCGATATCCTGCGCCATGCTCTCGGCATTACAGCTTGAATAGAGAATGGTCTCCGGCGCCATGCGGCTGAGATAGTCGCAGAGCGCCGCGCCAATGCCGCGCCGCGGCGGATTAACCAGCACCAGGTCGGGCACCGCGTCGCGCCCGGTAGCGAAGGCGGTCGAGTCCAGCGCGGCGAAGTTGACCTTTTCCAGCCCCAGCATCTCTGCCGAACGCTGCGCGCAGGCGATCGCCTCGGCGCTAATCTCAATGCCGGTCAGCTGCATCTGCGGTGTGGCGCAGTGCAGGCCGAAGCCGCCGACGCCGCAAAAGAGATCCCACATGCTGCTGATGCGCAGCTCGCTGACCCAGTCGCGCGCGGTGGCGTAAAGCGCAGCAGCGACCTGCGGGTTGGTCTGGAAAAAGCTTTGCGGACGGATCCAGAGCGGCACCTGATTGAAATTCTCCGCCAGCGACTGCGACGGCGTCAGGGCTATTTCCTCATCCCCTTCCAGAATTGCCATATGCACCGGCTGAATATTCGCCGAGATAACCTTTAGCTGCGGCAGCTGCTGCTGCAGCCAGGGCAGCGCGGCGCGCAGCTGCTCCAGCTTTTCACGGGAGCGCAGCACAAAGCGCAGCATCATGCCGCCCTGCGTGCTCTCGGTGAGCAGCAGAAACTTCAGCTCGCCGCGCCTGCGCGCCACGTTATAGGGGGTAAGGCCCGCCCAGGCGATAAAGGGCTTTAGCGCGGCGAAAACCGGCGCGAAGCTGGCGGGATAAAGCGGGCAGGCGCAGAGATCCACCGCGCTGCCGTCGCGCTGCACCATGCCCAGCACCGGCCGCTCGACGCTGCCGCTGACCACCATCTTCGCCTTGTTGCGAAACGCCTGCTGCGCCGAGGTGACCGGCGGCAGCCACTGCCCGACCGGCTGCTGCGCCAGCAGCGCCTTCAGCCGCGACTGCTTGTCGCTGAGCTGCTGTGAATAGGGTTTTTCCAGCCACTGGCATGAGCGGCAGCGGTCGGCGTCATAGAGCGCGCATTGCATGGGGTAAGGCCTGTGTCATTCAAGGGGGTCGGGCGGAGCGCGATTGTATCACCGCTTGCGGAAAAATGCGCGGCTGGCGGTCGGCACAAACAGCAGCCCAAGCACCAGCAGATCGGGCAGCTTTTGCATCAGGGTATGGTGAATGATCTGCGCATTGCTGGCGCCGCTGATGCTGAAGATCTCGGGATAGATAGTGCCGGTCGACGCCAGCAGCATATAGAACAGCACTACCGCCTGAGTGATGGCGAAGCCCCAGCGGCCGCGGTTGCTGCCGCGCAGCAGCAGAAAGGCGCAGCGCAGCTCATAGAAAAAGATCAGCTGGCTGGCGATAAAGATAAGGGTAGAGTCCCAGGCCTGCGCGCTGCGATGCACAAAATTGACGATCTCCTCGACACCCAGCTCGTTCGCCAGCATCAGCACGCTCAGACAGCGCGTGGCGATAATGGCGATGCCCGCTACCGTGACCGGTACGGGGGCAAGAGAGAGAAAATCGCCTTTTTTCAGGGTTTCGGACATGGCCAGGCTCCATCACTGCACGCAGACGGGCGGAAAAATCCGCCCGCCTTTATAGTGGCAAAGATCAGTGATTTCAGCCACGTCTGGCCTTCTGAATATCGCGAATCCGCTGCTTTTCTTCATGCGCCATCCAGCGCCAGGCGATAAAGCCCACCAGCCCGACGACGAACAGGATCAGCGACGCCAGCGCGTTGATCTCCGGGTTAACGCCGCGCCGCACGGTGGCGAAGATCGCCATCGGTAAGGTGGTCGCGCCCGGCCCGGTGACAAAGCTGGCGATCACCAGATCGTCCAGCGACAGGGTAAAGGCGAGCAGCCAGCCAGTGACGATCGCCGGAGCGATCATCGGTACGGTAATCACAAAGAAGACCTTGAGCGGCGTCGCGCCCAGATCCATCGCCGCCTCTTCAATCGAGCGATCCAGCTCGCGCAGGCGCGAGTTGATCACCACCGCCACATAGGCGGTACAGAAGGTAACGTGCGCCAGCCAGATGGTCAGCATGCCGCGATCGCTCGGCCAGCCAAAGGCGTTACCCATGGCGACGAACAGCAGCAGCAGCGACAGGCCGGTGATCACGTCGGGCATTACCAGCGGCGCGGTCAGCATAAAGGCGAAGCCGGTGTGCCCGCGGAAGCGGCCAAAGCGCACCACCACCACCGCGGCCATCGTGCCGAGCACCACCGCCATGGTAGCGCTCAGCGCGGCGATGGTCAGACTTAACCCGACCGCATCCAGCATCGCTTCATCCTGGAACAGCACGCGATACCAGTGGAATGAGAAGCTCTCCCACACCGTTACCAGCTGCGAGCTGTTAAAGGAGTAAACCACCAGCAGCAGCATCGGCGCATAGAGAAACAGGAAGCCGCAAAGCAGAATGGCGGTGCGCCACGGCGAGCGAATCGCAGGCAGCTGATTCATTCCTTCTCTCCCATTTCACGGTTTTGATGCTTATGGAACCAGACGATCGGCAGGATCAAAATCAGCAGGATAATCACCGCCAGCGCCGAGGCGACCGGCCAGTCGCGGTTGTTGAAAAACTCCTGCCACAGGATGCGGCCAATCATAATGCTGTCCGGTCCGCCGAGCAGTTCCGGGATCACGTACTCGCCCACCGCCGGGATAAATACCAGCATTGAGCCGGCGATAATGCCCCCTTTGGTCAGCGGCACGATAACGCTGAAAAAGGTTTTCAGCGGCTTCGCGCCGAGATCGAGCGAGGCCTCTACCAGCGAATAGTCGATGCGCGTCAGCGCGGTATAGATCGGCAGCACCATAAACGGCAGATAGCAGTAAACGATGCCGATATAGACCGCCGTGTTGGTATAGAGGATCACCAGCGGATGGTCGATAACCCCCAGCCACATCAGAAAGCGGTTCAGGATGCCGTTGTTATTCAGCAGCCCCATCCAGGCGTAGACGCGCACCAGAAACGAGGTCCAGGAGGGCAGGATCACCAGCAGCAGCAGGATGGTGCGCATCGAGGGCTTGCTGTGCGCCACCGCCCAGGCGAGCGGGTAGCCGACCAGCAGGCAGATCAGGGTCGAGATCGCCGCCACCTTTAGCGACTGCAGGTAGGCGTCCACGTAGAGCGGATCGTCGGTCAGCGTCAGGTAGTTGCCGAGATTAAGCACCAGGTTGAGCTGATCGTCAGCCCAGCTGATCAGCTCGGTATAGGGCGGGATGGCGCGCGCGATATCGGCAAAGCTGATTTTCAGTACGATTAAAAACGGCAGCAGGAAAAAGAGCACCAGCCAGAGGTAAGGCAGCGCGATCGCCAGCTTGCGGCCGTGGCGCATTTTCATGCGCGTCGCCCAGCGCTGCAGCGGCGTACCCGCCAGCCGTGCGCCCGGCGGTTTGCTGGGGTGAAAGAGTTGACTCATTGCGTCTCCTTAGGCCGTCAGAACCACACAGCTGTCAACATCCCAGCAGAGGCGGACTTCATCGCCCCAGGTTGGCTGCCCTTTGCGGAAGCGGTGGGCGTTCTGCAGCTGGGCGCTGATCATCTGTCCGCTTTTCAGCCGGACGTGGTAGATAGAGAGATCGCCAAGGTAGGCGATATGCACCACTTCCCCCACGGCAAAGTTGTAGCCATCCGCCGGAACCTCCTCGCACAGCATCACTTTTTCCGGGCGCAGCGCGACGTGAACCGGCACGTTATCCGGCACTGACACATCGGAATCGACCTTCAGCGGATGCACCAGCCCCGGGCTGTCGATCACCAGACCATTTTCCTGACGCTCGCGCAGCATGCCGCTAAAGACATTCACCGAGCCGATAAATTCGGCGCTGTAAACGGTGGTCGGATGCTCGTAAATCTCTTCCGGCTCGCCGATCTGCACAAACTTGCCGCGGTTCATAATGGCGATGCGGCCCGCCATGGTCATCGCCTCTTCCTGATCGTGCGTCACCATGACGCAGGTCGCGCCGACGCGCTCCAGAATATCGACCACCTCAAGCTGCATGCGGTCGCGCAGCTTTTTATCCAGCGCGCCCATCGGCTCGTCGAGCAGCAGCAGCTTGGGGCGTTTCGCCAAGCTGCGCGCCAGCGCCACGCGCTGACGCTGACCGCCGGAAAGCTGATGCGGCTTGCGCTTCGCATACTCCTGCATATGCACCAGCGCCAGCATCTCCTGCACGCGCGCGTTGATTTCGCCCTTCGGCAGTTTGTCCTGCTTCAGGCCGAAGGCGATATTCTGCTCCACCGTCATATGGGGAAAGAGCGCGTAGGACTGAAACATCATATTGACCGGGCGCTGGTAAGGCGGCACGTGGGAGAGATCCTGGCCGTCCAGGACGATCTGGCCGCTGGTCGGCGGCTCAAAACCCGCCAGCATGCGCAGCAGCGTCGATTTGCCGCAGCCCGAGGCGCCGAGCAGCGCGAAAATTTCGCCTTTATAGATGGTCAGGCTGACATCGTCCACGGCGTGCTGGCCGTCGAACGATTTGGTCAGGTTGCGGATCTCCAGCAAGGGCGTTAACGCCTTTGCGGTTTTAGGTTGGGGACGAGGGATCGCGTCGTTCACTAACAGTCACTCCGGTCTACGCGGAACGGCTAAGCCAGCCGCAAAAAAAGGAAAACAGAGGCCAGCGCAGCGCCTCTGTTCCAGGTTGTAAGCTTACGAAATAAAGAGCCGCTTATTTTCCGCTTTTCACTCGAGTCCATGCGCGAGTGCGCGCGCGATCCAGCTTCGGATCCTGCACCTTCAGCACGAACAGCTTCGACATCGCTTCCGGCGTCGGGAAGATGCCCGGATTGTTGCGGATATCGGCATTGATCAGCGGCAGCGACGCCTTGTTACCGTTAGCGTAGGACATCTTGTTGGAAACGTCGGCAATCACTTTCGGATCCATGATGTAGTTCAGCCATTGATAGGCGGCGTCGACGTTTTTCGCATCTTTCGGGATCGCCATCATATCGAAGAAGGCGAGCGCGCCCTCTTTCGGCACGCTATAGGCGAGATGCACGCCGTTTTTCGCCTGCTCAGCGCGGTTTTTCGCCTGCAGAATATCGCCAGACCAGCCGATAGCAACGCAGGTGTTGCCGTTCGCCAGGTCGTTGATGTACTGCGAGGAGTGGAAATAGCGGATGCTGGGACGCAGCTTCAGCAGCAGATCGGTCGCCGCGCCAGAGTAATCTTTGGCGTCTGAGCTGTTGGGATCTTTACCCAGATAGTTGAGCACGGTGGCAAAAATCTCTTCCGGCGCGTCGAGGAAGGAAACGCCGCAGCTCTTCAGCTTTTCAAGGTTTTCCGGCTTCAGCACCAGATCCCAGCTGTTAACCGGCGCGTCGGCGCCCAGCGCGGCTTTCACCTTCTCGACGTTATAGCCGATGCCGGTGGTGCCCCACAGATAGGGAATCGCATATTTGTTGTCTGGATCGTGCTGAGCAACCTTTTTCATCAGCTCAGGATCGAGATTTTTGTAGTTCGGCAGCTTGCTCTTATCCAGCGGCTGGAAGACGCCGGACTGCAGCTGGCGCGCGAGGAAGCTGGATGATGGCACCACCACATCGTAGCCGGTGCTGCCCGCCATCAGTTTGCCTTCCAGCACTTCATTGGAGTCGAAGACGTCGTAGACCACCTTAATACCAGACGCCTTTTCAAAATTCGGCACCGTGTCCGCCGAGATATAATCTGACCAGTTATAGACATGCAGCGTTTTATCTTCCGCCATCGATCCTGCAGAGGCGACCATCAGTACGCCGGTAACCGCAGCTGACAACCATTTTTTTTGATTGAACATCTTTTTATTTCCTCCTGAGCGGATCGTTACAGGCTGGCTAAAGCGGAACCCAGCGCTGCGAGCTGTGCGTCAATTCACAGACACAATGAATCAATATTCATTGAGAGTTTAATAGTAAAAACTGATACCTGCGCTGCGAATCCACGTCTTATGCAGCCCCGCAAGAATAGCCTCGCTACCCTGTCGCTACCATACCCCAGCGTAAAAAACGCCTTTTAGCGACAGGTTATGCATGTTTGTGCTATGTGGTCTGGCAGGAACGGCACAAACCACGAGAAATATCTGGCAGTAAAGGGCAAAATGCAGAATAAAAAATGGTGGGCCGGAAATGAAAACTGCCGCATAAAGCGGCAGTTAAAACGGGTCGGAAAAGGGGCTGTTCTAGTGCAGCAGCGAGTGGCTGAAGCTCACCGGCGCGCGCTCTTCTTCTTCGCCCATCATCAGCAGATTATTGGCGAAGGCTTCCATAATCACCATGGAGACCTGCTCTTCGCTCTGCTTCATAAAGCTGGCGAACTGGCCAAAGGTCAACCCGGCGCTGGTCGCAAGGGACTGGCAGACAATTAGCTTCGGCAGATTGTCGTCCTGAATGTCGACAAAGGCTTTTACCGTTAGCGAACTGGCGTTGATCTGCGACAGATCGCCGACCAGCGGGATCAGCGCTGTTGGCTTTACCTCCGCCAGCGCGGAGAAGAGAATAACGTTGTCGACCAGATCGATTTTGGCGTCGAATACCCCATCGAAATTTTGCATGTGCGGCAGATGAAGTGCCTGACAGGCATCACATTCGAACCAGGTGATATTTTGCTGATCCAGCCAGCGACGCAACAGGTCGATATCCGGAACGACAAGAGAATCCATCGTAGTGTCCCAAGGGGTGAATAAACAGGCGACTAAGCTTACGGAAAAAATGCGCATGACGCTACGAAAACCGCTGAAAAGCGCGCGTCAGCCGCCGGTTTTAAGACTGAAACCGGGCAAAGCGTTGCGCTCTATCCAGTCGATCATCCGCCCGGCGATATCGATGCCGGTACGGGTTTCGATCCCTTCCAGGCCAGGCGAGGCGTTAACCTCCATGACCAGCGGCCCGCGCCGCGCGCGCAAAATATCGACGCCCGCCACGTCCAGTCCCAGCGTCGCAGCCGCTTTAACCGCGATGGCGCGCTCCTGCGGCGTAATCTCTACCGGATGCGCTTTGCCGCCGCGATGCAGGTTAGAGCGAAAATCGCCCTCTTTCGCCTCGCGTTCAATCGCCGCGACCACTTCGTCGCCGATCACCAGACAGCGCACGTCCCGTCCCTGCGCTTCCTGAATAAACTCCTGCACCAGAATATTCGCGTTAAGGCCGCGGAAGGCGTCGATAACGCTCTCCGCCGCCTGCCGCGTCTCCGCCAGCACCACGCCGATACCCTGCGTGCCTTCCACCAGCTTCACCACCAGCGGCGCGCCTCCCACCATGGCGATCAGATCCTGCGTATCGTCCGGCGACGAGGCGAAGCCGGTTACTGGCATATCAATGCCCTGACGCGCCAGCAGCTGCAGCGAGCGCAGCTTGTCGCGCGCGCGGGCGATCGCCAGCGACTCGTTGAGCGGGTAGCTGCCGCACATCTCGAACTGGCGCAGCACCGCCGTGCCGTAAAAGGTGGCGGCGGAGCCGATGCGCGGAATAACCGCGTCGAAATGGCCGAGCGCCTCGCCGCGGTAGTGCACCGCCGGCGACGCCGGGTTGATATTCATGTAGCAGGAGAGCGGATCGATAATTTGAATCTCATGCCCGCGCTGCTCGGCAACCTCACGCAAGCGTCGGCAGGAGTAAAGTTGCCCGTCGCGCGACAGGATAGCGATTTTCATTATCGATCCTCTTCAGCGTTAGCGCGTCGCCCAGCCCTGCTGGTGCAGGTAGTCGAGCATAAAGGGGCGCGTCTCTTTTACGATCAGACGCTGAATCAGTTCGCTCCAGGTCTCGCTGCGCTGATTGCTGTCGCGCTGCTCGTAATAGATCTCTGTGCGGCTGTCGTAATCGGCCAGCACCTGCGGATCGATCGGCTGATAGCGGTTTTCATGCACCAGCATCGCGTGGGGCAGGCGCGGCTTAAGGTCGGGCACGGCAGCGGGATAGCCGATGCAGAAGCCGAACAGCGGCAGCACGAATTTCGGCAGGCCGAGCAGCTCAGTAACCTGCGCGATATTGTTGCGGATACCGCCGATAAAGACGCCGCCCAGGCCGAGAGATTCGGCGGCGACCATGGCGTTCTGCCCCATCAGCGCGGTATCGACGCAGCCGAGCAACAGCTGCTCGGCGCGGCCCAGCTGCGCATCGGGACAAATCTGCAGATGGCGGTTAAAGTCGGCGCAGAATACCCAGAACTCCGCGGCGTCCGCCACCCACTGCTGACCGCCAGTCAGCGTAACCAGCTGCTGGCGCAGCGCAGGATCGGTGATGCGAATAATCGAAGAGCACTGCAGAAAGCTGGAGGTGGACGCCGATTGCGCCGCGGCGATAATCGCCTCACGCTGTTCTGCACCGATCGCCTGGTCGGTAAAGGCGCGAATTGAACGGTGGCTGCACAATAGATCGATAGTCGGTGTCATTAAGGTCTCCGGCGAGTCTCATTTTTATTAACGGTGCGACCAAACAGCTGCGGCGCCATCGCTTGCGCGGTGCGCCATATCATCAGCCAGGCGGCGGGCAGCATCAGCAGAATACCGATAATCAGCAGCGCAGTCGCCAGCGTCTTGCCGTCAGCATTCGCGGGCAGCGGCAGCCAGCGGTTGGCCAGCAGCAGCGCGCACAGCGTCAGCAGGCCGCCGAGCGCTTCCATGATCAGCAAGACTTTGGGTAAACGCGCCACATTGATCATCAACATTCTCCTGGGTCGCACCGGGCTTAGGCCGTCAATTATGGTCAAGGTTCAAAAACTTGCATAGACGACGCGCATCAGACTAACAGGCATTTCCTGCTTTCTTTAAGCGGTTTGAGCGGGCATCATAATGACCATCCATCCTGAGCTTATGTGACATGGGTCACATTAAATAGCCCGAATTAAGGAGCTTTTCATGGTTACTGTGATTTTTGGTCGTCCTGGCTGCCCCTATTGCGTCCGTGCGAAAGAGCTGGCCGACAAGCTCAGCGCCGAGCGCGACGACTTTAGCTACCAGTATGTAGATATCCAGGCGGAAGGCATTACCAAAGCGGATCTGGAGAAAAGCGCGGGCAAACCGGTCAGCACCGTACCGCAGATTTTTGTTGATGAGCAGCATATCGGCGGCTACACCGACTTCGCGGCCTGGACGAAAGAAAACCTGAGCGCATAAGTTTTTTTGCCAGCGCAACGGGCCGACTCGGCCCGTTTTTTCGTTCTGGCGTCAGCGCCAGACGATGCGCGCCAGGCGAACCAGCAGCGCGCCGCTGCCTGCCCAGAAGAGCGCGCTCAGGCTCCAGACCAGCAGGGTAAGCCAGCTGGTGTGGGCCAGCAGCGTATTATGCAGCAGCACCACGCCCAGCAGCGTACCCCAGAGCGCCATCAGCAGCGTGCTTTTTAGCGGGCTATCCGCATGCAGCAGCGCCATTACCGCGCCCGGCAGCAGAAAAAGCAGCAGCTCTGGCTGTCCGCCCAGCGGCACATTGCCCACCAGCCAGTAACGATGCGCATAAATAAACACCAGACTGTAGAGCACAATGCCAGGCATCGCACTGGTCCAGCGTAAGGAACGCCGTGGCATATCACCCCCATCTATTGAAAA
Source organism: Pantoea sp. ACRSC (assembly GCF_022346785.1). Taxonomy (NCBI): domain Bacteria; kingdom Pseudomonadati; phylum Pseudomonadota; class Gammaproteobacteria; order Enterobacterales; family Erwiniaceae; genus Pantoea; species Pantoea sp. ACRSC. The sequence goes on along the minus strand of NZ_JAKRNN010000001.1, from coordinate 417,166 downwards.
TCATCACAATGACAACAACCTGCCGCGCTTTCTGGTGGAAATAAAATGAAACAGGCCGTTAGCGGTATGAAATTATAAGCTAATGGCTGAGGGTGATTTTTATGATTAGAATACCTGCCGTCTAAGAGTGACCTGTTTAAATCAAACAGCAGGCTCACTGCGCGGCCTGCACAAGATAGCGAAAAACAGGCCTCTCATCAACAGCTTACAAGTAAACAAGAAGTTAAACAGTGAACATAAACGTCGCAGATTTGTTAAGCGGAAATGACGTTCTGTTATTATTTGTCGTTTTAGCACTCGGCCTTTGCCTGGGTAAATTGCGCCTCGGCTCAGTGCAGCTAGGAAATTCCATTGGGGTATTAGTCGTTTCTTTATTACTCGGGCAGCAACACTTTGCGATAAATACCGCCGCATTGAGCCTCGGCTTTATGCTGTTTATTTTTTGCGTCGGCGTTGAAGCAGGCCCTAACTTTTTCTCTATTTTCTTCCGCGACGGTAAAAACTATTTTCTGCTGGCGATCGTGATGGTGCTCAGCGCCCTGCTGCTGGCGCTCGGCTTCGGCAAACTCTTTGGCTGGGATATCGGGTTGACGGCGGGGATGCTGGCGGGATCGATGACCTCGACGCCGGTGCTGGTCGGCGCGGGCGATACGCTGCGGCAGAGCATCAGCAACCGCGATCAGCTGGCGCTGATGCAGGATCACCTCTCTCTCGGCTACGCCCTGACCTATCTGATCGGTCTGGTGAGCCTGATTTTCGGCGCGCGCTATCTGCCGCGCCTGCAGCATCAGGATCTGCCTACCTGCGCGCAGCAAATCGCACGCGAGCGCGGCCTGGATGCCGACAGCCAGCGCAAAGTCTTTCTGCCGGTTATTCGCGCCTACCGCGTCGGCCCGGAGCTGGTGGCATGGAGCGACGGCAAGAATCTGCGCGAGCTGGGGATCTATCGCCAGACCGGCTGCTATATCGAGCGCATCCGCCGCAACGGCATTCTGGCCAGCCCGGACGGCGATGCGGTGCTGCAGCTCGGCGACGAAATATCGCTGGTGGGCTATCCCGACGCGCACGCGCGCCTCGACGCCAGCTTCCGCAACGGCAAAGAGGTGTTCGACCGCGATCTGCTCGATATGCGCATCGTGACGGAAGAGATTGTGGTGAAGAACCATAATGCGGTGAATAAACGCCTCAGCAAACTCAATCTCACCGATCACGGCTGCTTCCTCAACCGCGTTATTCGCAGTCAGATCGAGATGCCGATCGACGACAGCATTATGTTGCATAAAGGCGATATTTTGCAGGTCAGCGGCGAGGCGAAGCGCGTGAAAAACGTGGCGGATCGCATCGGCTTTATCGCGATCCACAGCCAGGTGACCGATCTGCTGGCGTTCTGCGCCTTTTTTATCGTCGGGCTGATGATCGGCCTGATCACCTTTCAGTTCAGCAACTTTAGCTTCGGCATCGGCAACGCCGCCGGGCTACTGTTCGCTGGCATTATGCTCGGCTTTCTGCGCGCCAACCATCCCACCTTCGGCTATATCCCGCAGGGTGCGCTGACTATGGTGAAAGAGTTCGGGCTGATGGTGTTTATGGCGGGCGTGGGCCTGAGCGCCGGCAGCGGTATTAATCACGGTCTCGGCAGCGAAGGCGCGCTGATGCTGCTGTGCGGCCTGCTGGTGAGCCTGCTGCCGGTGGTGATCTGCTACCTGTTTGGCGCCTACGTGCTGCGCATGAACCGCGCGCTGCTGTTCGGCGCGATTATGGGCGCGCGCACCTGCGCGCCAGCGATGGAGATTATCTGCGACACGGCGCGCAGCAATATTCCGGCGCTGGGCTATGCCGGTACCTACGCCATCGCCAACGTGCTGCTGACGCTGGCCGGCACGCTGATTGTGATTATCTGGCCGATTTTGCCCTTATAAAATTTTTTTGACTCCGTCCAGAACTTTTTTGTTAAGGGTGAGTCTGAATAAGTGCCACTGCTTTTCTTTGAAATCCCCAAATTGTGGAGCCCGCCAGCTTTTTGCTGACGGGTTTTTTTATGCCTGCGATGAAGCCGGTCGCGACAGGCAGAGCGGGCAAAGGATGCGCGCACCGTCACCGAACCTAAACCGTTCTGCAACCTGCGTGTCATTTAGGAGCTGGCGCTATATCTCCCGCCCTGCCGCATCGCCAGAATAGGCCTTTTCTTTGGCATTTTGTGCGCAGCGGCGAACGGGTGCAGTTATAAGATGAGGATTTCTTACCATTATGGAAGCGCTAAACCACTCTCTGTTTTTATTTATTAACGCGACGCCCGCTTCGCCAGGCTGGCTGCTGGCGCTGGCGACCTTTATCGCCAAAGATCTTATCGCCATCGTGCCGCTGCTGATTGTCGCGCTCTGGCTGTGGGGCCCGCGCGACCAGCTGAAATCGCAGCGCGTGCTGGTGTTGAAAACCGGCATGGCGCTGATCTATGCGCTCTCTATCTCCTGGTGCGTCGGCCAGCTTTTTCCGCATCCACGTCCGTTCGCTATCGGGCTGGGCTATCAGTTTCTGCATCATGCGCCTGACGACTCCTACCCGAGCGATCACGGCACGACCATTTTCACCTTCGCGCTGGCGTTTATCTTCTGGCACCGCCTCTGGTCGGGCGTGATGCTGATGGCGCTCGGCAGCGCCATCGCCTGGTCGCGCGTCTATCTCGGCGTACACTGGCCGATGGATATGCTGGGCGGATTTCTGGTGGGACTGCTTGGCTGTCTGGCGTCGCATCTCGCCTGGCAGGGATATGGCGCGCGCATGCTGGCGGCCATTAACGCCCTCTACCGCGCGCTGTTCGCCCTGCCGATACGCAAGGGCTGGATTCAGGATTAAGAAAGCTGGTCTGAAAGCGGATAGCCCTGACAGGCAACCTCACCGTCTGAAGCGGATGGCGTGGGCAGAGTAGCAAAGCGGCCCGCGACAGGGATGTCGCGGGCCGAGCGCGCAGAGATGCCTTGAGCAACGTTGCGATCGGCCTATGACCTCCGCATCTGCTCAGCACTTACAGCGCGCCGGTGTTAGCTAAACCACTTGCCGAACAGCGAGTGGAACTGCATCAGCACGAAATCGACGATGCGGCTGAAGAAATTGCCCTCCGGCACCTCCTCCATCACCACCAGCGGCCGCTGCTCAATGGTCTTGCCGTCAAGCTGGAAATCGATCGTACCCACCACCTGATTTTTCTTTAATGGCGCCTCAAGCTGCGGCGTGGTCAGGGTATAGCTCGCCTTCAGATTCTTCATCTGCCCTTTCGGCAGCGTCAGCGCTGCATCTTTCTCAACGCCGAGGTTAACCTCTTTACGATCGCCGAACCAGACGCGCTGCTGGGCGAAAGGCTTATCCGCCTTAATTGGCGTCACGGTCTCAAAAAAGCGGAAACCCCAGGTCAGGAGCTTCTCGCTCTCGCGAAAGCGCGCGGCGTCGCTGGCGGTGCCCAGCACCACCGAGATCAGCCGCATATCGTTTTCGGTGGCAGAGGCCACCAGATTATTGCCCGCCCCCGAGGTATGGCCGGTTTTGATACCGTCCACCTGGAGATTGGTGCTCCAGAGCAGACGGTTGCGGTTCATCTGGCGAATATGGTTAAAGGTAAACTCTTTCTCTTTATTCAGCGCGTACTCTTCCGGCACGTCGCGGATCAGCGCCTGGCCAATCAGCGCCATATCGCGCGCGGTGCTGTACTGCCCTTCCGCATCCAGCCCGTGCACCGTCATAAAGTGGGTGTTCTTCAGCCCGAACGCTTTGACATAGTTATTCATCAGCCCGATAAAGGCGTCCTGGCTGCCGGCAACATAGTCCGCCAGCGCAATGCAGGCGTCGTTGCCCGACTGAATAACAATGCCTTTATTCAGCTCCGAAACAGGAATGCGATCGCCGGGCTTGAGGAACATCAGCGACGAGCCTTTGAGTTTGGGATTGCCGGTGGCCCAGGCGTCCTGGCCGATAGTGACCATATCGTCGCGCTTGATTTTGCCCGACTTCAGCGCCTGGCCGACCACATAGCTGGTCATCATCTTGGTCAGGCTGGCGGGATCGAGCCGGTCGTCCGCGTTGCCCTCTGCCAGCACCTTACCGCTGGCATAATCCATTAATATCCAGGCTTTGGCCTCGACCTGAGGCGGCGCCGGCGCGTCTACGGCGAGAGCAACGGGGGCGATAAACAGCAGTAACGAGGCGGCAGCAGCGTGCCGCAGGCGGCGTGAGGAGCGAATAGTTGTCATGTGCGAGGAAATTCCATGTTAAATCGCGGTTTTAAGGCAAAAACCTACAGAGTGAAACGCTACCCTCTGCAGCGCATGAAAAAAACCGCCCAACCGTAAAGTTTTATAGAGTTTAGTAGAGTAACCCTGGCATGCGCCGGGCGCGCCTACCAGTTTCGCGCGGGTGAAGCGCACGGAAAAGCCGGTGAAATTCCGATTTTTCGCAGAAGGGTTAAGACCGTCACAAAATTCTGCCAGGCTGTTGTGAGTCTACAGAGGAGACCCACCATGGACTTAGCCGTATTCGATCTCGACGAAACCGTTATCTGCGCAGACAGTACCGGCCTGTGGCTGCGCTGGCTGGTGTCGCAGGGCTTTGCCCGTGAAGAACTGCTGGCGAAAGAGCAGGCGCTGATGGCGCAATACTATGCCGGCACGCTGGCGATGGAAGATTATATGGCGCTGACGCTCTCGCCGCTGGCCGGTCTGGCGGCGCCGACCGTCGCGGGCTGGGTGCGCCGCTGGATCCAGCGCGACATCCTGCCGCGCGTCTATCCAGAAGCGCGCGACCGCATCAGCTGGCACCAGCAGCGCGGCGACAAAGTGGTGATCTGCTCCGCCAGCGGCGAACATCTGGTGACGCCGATCGCTGAACGGCTGGGTGCGCACGGCGCGCTGGCGATTGGCGTAGAGGTGGTGGATGACCGCTACAGCGGCCAGACCTACGGCACCATGACGTATAAAGAGGGCAAGGTCACCCGGCTGAGCGACTGGCGCGCCCTGCAGCAGGAGCAGGCGTTCGCGCGCACCTGGGCCTACAGCGACTCGATGAACGACCTGCCGCTGCTGGCGCAGGCCGATCACGCGCTGGTCATCAACCCGGATGCGCTGCTGCATCAGGAAGCGCTGAAGCGCGGCTGGGAAGTCTGCCGCTGGGCGCGCTGATTAGCCGCGAGGCGCACCGGCCTGCTGCGCAAGTCCCACCTTCAGCAGCTTGCCGTTGTCGCTGTCGGTGAGCACGTAGAGATAGCCGTCCGGCCCCTGCCGGACGTCGCGGATACGCTCGTCGCGATCCTTCAGCAGGCGCTGCGTCTCCACCACCTTCTCGCCGTTAACGCTGAGCCGTATCAGGCTCTTATCTTTGAGCGCGCCGATAAACAATGAATTTTTCCACTGCGGAAAGCGTGCGCTGTTATAAAACGCCATGCCGCTCAGCGCAGGCGACTGTTTCCAGTAAAACACCGGCTGCTCGGTGCCCTCAACGTGCGATCCTTTTGACTCCGGCACCTTGCTGCCGCTGTAGTCGATGCCCCAGGTCGCCAGCGGCCAGCCGTAGTTTTTGCCTTTTTGCGGAATATTGACCTCATCGCCGCCTCGCGGGCCGTGCTCACTTTCCCATATCTGCTGCGTCCAGGGATTGAAGGCCAGCCCCTGCGGATTGCGCAGGCCCGAGGCCCAGATTTCCGGGCGCGCGCCGCTGCGGCCGACGAAGGGGTTATCCTTCGGCACGCTGCCATCCTGGTTTAGCCGCAGGATTTTGCCGGTCAGCTTGTCGAGATCCTGCGCGCTGCTGCTGTGAAAGTTATCGCCGAAAACGACATAGAGATAGCCGTCGCGATCGAAGGCCATGCGCGTGCCGAGGTTATTGCCCGCCGAGAGCTGCGGGGTCTGACGGATAACCGGTTTAAAGCCGGTCAGACGCCGGTTATCTGCGCTGAGCTGGCCGTAGCCGACCACCGCCCCCAGCTCGCCGCTGTCGCTCGCTTCGGTATAGCTGAGCCATACGCGACGGCTCTGCGCAAAGTCCGGCGCCAGCACCACGTCGAGCAGCCCCGCCTGCCGGCGCACCGCCGCTTTCGGCACCCCGTCGATGGGCGGCGACAGGCCGCTGTCGGGTCGCCAGCTGCGCAGCTCTCCGCTCCGTTCGGTAATCAGCAGCGTCTGGTTATCCGGCAGAAACGCCACCGCCCAGGGATGATTAAGCCTGTCCTGTAAAACCTGAACCTCTACCTCCTCCGCCAGCGCGGGAAGATTAAACAGCGCGCCGCCGAGTAGCAGCGCGGCAGTGAGTCGGGCCATAGTGTGCTCCAGTCGTCAGGGGATGAGCTTAAGGGTAGCCAGCACGACCAGATAATGTTCAGGCTTTACAAAAGATTAAAGAAGGCGTCCCTGCCCAACGTGCGGGACTCAGGGCGCGCTGAAGTGCACGGCGTCGCTGACCGTATCGTCAATGGCGCTTTTTACGTCGCCGTAGGTAATGGGCGCGCTGCTGTTGTTAAGCGGCTTGCCGAACGCCTTGCGTACCACCTTAATCAGCGGTTTGCCGGTCTGGGCGTCGCGTGCCTCAATCTCCAGAAACAGCGCGCTGTTTTGGGTGCGGTGACCGGTCGCCGCCATAGTGCTGGCGATCACCGCCGCCACCGGCACCACCTCATAGAACTGCACGCCCTCGTTTTCCGCCGTCACGCCGGTAATGGCGCTGCGAACGATCAGCGTATGTGGGCCAGGCTTAGTCACCAGCTGTTTACGTTCCCCTATCGCCGCTTTCAGGCGGGAGTCGGCATAGCTGCGGATGTGATCCAGCGTCTGCTGGCTGACGCGCGGCGTCGGCTTAGCCGCCGGATAGTAAACCACCGGCGTATAGACTACCGAGGTATAGTCACCGTCGCGGTAATCGGGCGAGATCCAGCGCAGCGTGGGGCGATCGCTGGCTGAGGTGGCGGGTTTAAGCTGGCTGTAATCAGTGATAAAACCGGAATATTGCTGTTTACTGGTAACGTGTGAGGTGCATCCCGCCAGCAGCATGGCGCTCGCCAGTAGGGTCAACAGGGAAATTTTGCGCATAGTCAGTTCTCAAATGGAAACAGGACCTTAATAGCTTAGATAATCCGTTGAGAACGCGCCGGGGGAAGCAGAAAGAAAACGCCCGCTGCACAGGCAGCGGGCGAAAGGCTTACTCGAAACAGGTTTCCGGGTTATCGGAGAGCGAAATAAAGCTCTTGCCGCCTTCGGTCAGGGCGATGATTTTGCCTGACTCGATATCGTAAACCCAGCCGTGCAGACGCACTTTGCCTTTACGCAGCGCCAGCGCCACCGACGGATGCGTCTTGATGTTGTTCAACTGGGCGATAACGTTCTCTTTCACCATCTCGTTCAGCTTCGCTTCCGGCGTATCATACTGGCGCTCTTCCACCACGGTTTTCGCCGCATCGGCGTAGTGCAGCCAGTGATCTACTGCCGGCATGTTGTCCATGCACTGACAGGAAGCGATAGCGTTCATCGCGCCGCAGTTGGAGTGGCCGCAGATGATAATTTCGCTTACGCCCAGCACCATAACCGCATATTCGATGGTAGCCGATACGCCGCCTGGCTCCGGCCCGAACGGCGGCACGATATTGCCCGCGTTGCGGATCACGAAGAGCTGACCCGGCTCCTGTTGGGTCACCAGCTCCGGTACTAAACGGCTGTCAGAACAGGAGATAAACAGCGCTTTCGGATTTTGGTTCGACGCCAGGCTTTTGAAAAGATCCTTCCTTTCAGGAAACACATTCTGTTGAAAACTCAGAAATCCGTTAACGATCTCTTTCATCATTGCGCTCTCACATTATCCACATAGTCGACTGCGGCGACAGGTGTCCGCAGCTGCCTTGTTATCTGCTTATTATTGAATTCACAGTAAATTTGAATTTCGGATTTAAGCACCAGGTCGCGCTAAACTCAACCCTGTTATGATTATTGACAAAAGATGCGGCGCTGGCAGATAAGAATTTTAGCTGAAATTCCCAGAGGTTAGCCGCTAAAGGTCTGGACGCGACGTTTGCACTTATTTACGAAGTCAGCGGTAAATGACCACCTTTTCAGCAGGCGAAATCGATGCGTATCTTACTGAAAAGACGCCATAATCTCCCTACAAAAAGCGCGGTATTTCAGATGGGACAGGACGAAATGGCGCGCCCAGCGCTGGCGACGTGCCGAATAGGGCCAGCGTCAGGTGGAGGTGGGTTACGACATTCTGCTGGTAGCGGACGAGGCGGATTTAGCCATAGAGCTGTTGATGCGCCTGCTTACGCCTCAGGTAGTCCTCATCTTCGCGCAGGCGATCCCAGTACGCTTTGAAAACGGCCGCCGCAGCGGCCTTTTCTTCATCGACGCCGCGCGGCAGTTCATTGCCCTCCGCGTCATACTTGCGACCGCCCTTATGATTGCTGTAGCGGCGCGCGCGGGTATAGCCCATCTGAATGAACTTGCGCGCCATATCCATACCGACAAAATCATCCTGCGCGCGATACTCCTCAAACAGCGCCATAATCTTCGCCGCCGAGGCCTCAGCTATCGGCACGGTGCGGAAGCGCCAGTGCGGCAAGATCTCGCTTTTATACGGCTCGACCATCAGCACGCCCTGCTCGCCGCGCCCGACCTGATAGCGCTCCGGGTGCTTGCGGAAGTCGATAGTTTTAAAGTCCTGCTCGTAATCGAATTTTTTCATGTCTTGAGTTTAGGATCGAGTGCGTCGCGAAGCCCGTCGCCAAGCAAATTAAATGCTAAAACCGTGAGAAAAATCGCGAGGCTGGGGAAAATCGCTACGTGCGGCGCCAGCACCATATCGGCGCGCGCCTCGTTGAGCATCGCCCCCCACTCCGGCGTCGGCGGCTGCGCTCCCAGCCCGAGAAACGACAGGCTGGCGGCGGTAATGATCGAGGTGCCGATGCGCATGGTGAAGTAGACCACGATAGACGACACCGTGCCGGGCAGAATATGGCGCAGCAGGATGGTGGCGTCCGAGGCGCCGATGCTGCGCGCCGACTCAATATAGGTCTGATGTTTCAGCACCAGCGTATTGCCGCGCACCAGACGGGCGAATGCCGGAATGCTGAAAATCGCCACTGCGATAATTACGTTGCTCATGCCGCTGCCCATAATCGCCACCACCGCAATCGCCAGCAGAATGCCGGGAAAAGCGAACAGCACGTCGCAGATACGCATGGTGATACGATCCCAGGCCCCCTCGTAATAGCCCGCCAGCAGACCGAAAAAGGTGCCGATGGCCGCGCCGATCGCCACCGAAAAGAAGCCGGCAATCAGCGAAATGCGCGTGCCGACCAGCACGCGGCTGAAGATATCGCGGCCCAGCGAATCGACGCCAAACCAGTGCACCAGCGAAGGGCCCTGGTTGAGCCGGTCGTAATCGAAATAGTTTTCGGCGTCGAACGGCGCGATCAGCGGCGCGATAAACGCCAGCACGATCAGCAGCAGCACGAACAGCCCGGAGGTCATCGCCACCGGCTGGCGGCGGAAGCGCCGCCAGAACTCGCTCCAGGGCGTACGAACCCGATTTTCCGTCGTCAGCGGCAGGCTTTTCAGCACCGCTTCGCGTCGCCAGTTTTTCATTGCGACTCCTTACCTGTAGCGAATAGCGGGATTGATTGCCGCATAGAGCAGATCGACAATCAGGTTAATCAGGATGAACTCCAGCGAGAAGAGCAGCACTTCGGCCTGGATCACCGGGTAGTCGCGCATCTCCACTGAATCCACCAGCAGGCGGCCAAGGCCGGGCCAGTTAAAGACCACCTCCACCACGATTGAGCCGCCGAGCAGAAAGCCAAACTGCAGGCCCATCATGGTAACCACCGGGATCATGGCGTTGCGCAGGCCGTGCTTGACCACCACCAGCGATTCGCGCACCCCTTTAGCGCGCGCGGTGCGCATATAGTCTTCCTGCATGACTTCCACGAAGGAGGCGCGGGTAAAGCGCGCCATCACCGCCGCTACCGCGGCGCCCAGCGTGATGGATGGCAAAATATAGTGGCGCCAGCTGTCAGCACCGACGGTCGGCAGCCAGCCCAGCTCGACGGAGAAGATCTGCATCAGCAGCATGCCGAGCGCGAAAGCAGGAAAAGAGATGCCCGAGACCGCCAACGTCATGCCGAGGCGATCGGGCCAGCGGTTGCGCCACACGGCGGAGACGATGCCGATCGCCATACCAAAAATCACCGCCCAGATCATGCTGGCCAGCGTCAGCCACAGCGTCGGCATAAAGCGGGTCGCGATCTCTTCCGCCACCGGCCGCTTCGAGACCAGCGAATGGCCAAAGTCGCCCTGCAGCGCATTGAGAATAAAGTGCCAGAACTGCTGCGGCAGCGGCTGATCCAGTCCCAGCTCCTGGCGAACCAGCGCCACTACCGTGGCGTCGGCGTCCTGACCGCCAATAAGGCGCGCCGGATCGCCCGGCAGCAGGTGAACGAACAGGAACACCAGCACCGCGACAATCAGCAGCGTCGGGATAAGCCCGAGCAGACGTTTAATAAAATAGTTAAGCATGCGAAATCCTGCGCAGCGGCGGCCAGCCCGCGCGGGCTGGCCGGTCGGGTTACTTCAGGTCGGCCTCGTCAAAGCTAAATGAGGTGTCGGGCATCACGTAGAACCCGGTCAGCGACGCCGTATTGGCGGAAACCAGCTGCTCCACCACCAGTGGGATCCACGGATGGTCGTTCCAGATTTTATCCTGCGCGTCTTTATAGAGGCTGGCTTTGCGCTCGCGATCGGTGGTCTTCAGCGCGTCGGCCAGATCTTTATCCACCTGCGGATTGCTGTAGAAAGCGGTGTTAAAGATGGCAGGCGGCCAGGAGGTGGTGGCGAACAGCGGCGTCAGCGCCCAGTCGGCTTCGCCGGTGGAGGCGGACCAGCCGGTATAGAACATGCGTACGCCGCTCTCTTTCTGCCCTTTACTCTCTACCTCCGCGGCGCGCTGGCCCGCGTCCATCGCCGTTACCTTGACCTTCACACCCACCTGCGCCAGTTGCTGCTGGGTAAACTGCAGCACTTTTTGCGCGGTGCTGTGGTTGTGCGACGACCAGAGCGTGGTTTCAAAACCGTTGGGGTAGCCCGCTTCCTTCAGCAGCTCGCGCGCTTTGGCCGGGTTATATTGTATCGCCGGGTAGGTCTGCGCAAAGTCGATCGACGGCGGCACGATGCCGGTCGCTGGCTTCGCGTAGCCGGCAAAGGCGACTTTGGTCAGCGCCTCGCGGTTAATGGCGTACGCCAGCGCCTCGCGTACTTTCGGGTTGTCGAACGGCTTCTGGGTGACGTTCAGGCTGATATAGCGCTGCATGATCGACGGCGACGTCACTACCTTCAGCTTCGCGTTCTTCTCCAGCAGTTTGGCCTGCTCAAAGGGGATCGGGAAGGCGAAGTTCGCTTCGCCGGTCTGCAGCATCGCCGCGCGGGTGTTGTTGTCCACCACCGGACGCCAGGTGATGCTGTCGAGCTTTGGATAGCCCTTCTTCCAGTAGCCGTCCCACTTTTTCACCTTCACGTAGTCGGTCTGGTTCCAGGTCACCAGCTCATAGGGGCCGGTGCCGACCGGGTGAAAACCGATCTCTTTGCCATACTTTTTCAGCGCGGTCGGTGAAATCATCGCCGCGGCCGGATGCGCCAGGTTGTTGATAAAGGCGGAAAAAGGCTGTTTCAGCGTGATCTTCACCGTGGTGGGATCGACCGCCTCGGTAGTGGCGATATATTTAAACAGGTTGTAGCGCTTAAGGTGATTATCGGGATTGCTGGCGCGCTCCAGGTTGACCTTAACCGCTTCGGCGTTAAAGTCAGTGCCGTCCTGGAATTTAATTCCCGGACGCAGCTTAATGGTGTAGGTGAGACCGTCCGGGCTGGCCTGATAGCTTTCCGCCAGCACGTTGGTCAGCTTCATCTCTTTATCGAAGCCGAACAGTCCCTGATAGAACGATTTCGCCACCGCCTGCGACAGCGTGTCGTTAGCGTCGTAGGGATCGAGCGTGGTGAAGTTGGACCCGACGGCGATAACCGCGTCTTTTGCCGCCCAGGCGGGCAGCGCCGCCATGGCGCTCATTACGCCTGCAGCCAGTAACCCTTTACGCATTGCGTTGTGCATCATGTTCTCCTGTATCCCTGCTTAGTGTGATTGTGATGTCAGGTGCTGCTGATTGCGTGGCGCGCAACGAAATGGCCCGGTGCCACCTCCATCAGCGGCGCCACTTCAGGCTCATCACCCAGCGCGCGCACGGCGCTGGGTATTTCATCCACCATCAGCGCGCGTTCGCGCCGACGATGCGCCGGATCCGCCACCGGAACGGCGGCCATCAGCTTGCGGGTGTAGGGGTGGCGCGGCTGCTCAAACACCGCCTGGCGCGGCCCTATTTCAACGATCTGTCCCAGATACATAACCGCCACGCGATGGCTGATGCGCTCGACAACGGCCATATCGTGGGAAATAAACAGGAAAGCGATGCCAAACTCGCGCTGCAGGTCGAGCATCAGATTGACGATCTGCGCCTGGATTGAGACGTCAAGCGCCGACACCGACTCGTCGGCGATGACCACTTTGGGATTGAGCGCCAGCGCGCGCGCGATACAGATGCGCTGGCGCTGGCCGCCCGAGAACTCATGGGGATAGCGCTGCGCGTGCTCTGGCAGTAGCCCCACTTTTTCCAGCAGCCAGGCGACGCGCTGTTCCGCCTCGCGGCGCGGCATCACCTTGTGTACCAGCAGCGGCTCCATAACAGAGAAGCCCACCGTCAGACGCGGATCGAGCGAGGCGTAGGGATCCTGAAAGATAAACTGGATATCGCGCCGCAGGTGCGCCAGCGCCGGGCCGCTCAGGGTGTCGATGCGCTGGCCGTTGAAGGTGATGGTGCCGCCCTGGCTCGCCACCAGCCGCAGCAGCGAGCGCCCGGTGGTGGATTTGCCGCAGCCGGATTCGCCTACCAGCGCCAGCGTCTCGCCGGCGTAGAGATCGAAACTCACCTTCTCTACTGCGTGAACGCGGCGCTTAACGCGGTTAAACAGGCCGCCGCGAATATCAAAGCGCGTCACCAGATCGCGCACCTGCAAAATCGGATCGAGATCGCGCCGCGCCGTATCCTGCGGCGTCTCCGGCTCCGCCTGTCCGCCCGGATGCAGCAGCGGAAAACGCGCGGGCAGCGGCTGGCCGCTCATCGCGCCGAGTTTTGGCACCGCGGCGAGCAGCGCCTGAGTATAGGGCTGCTGCGGCGCGTCGAACAGCTGCTGCACCGGCGCGCGCTCCACCACGTCGCCGCGGTACATCACCTGCACGCGATCCGCCATTTCCGCCACGACGCCCATATCGTGGGTGATAAAAATCACCCCCATCTGCATCTCTTTTTGCAGCACGCGGATCAGCTGCAGGATTTGCGCCTGAATCGTCACGTCGAGCGCAGTGGTCGGCTCATCGGCGATCAGCAGCGCGGGACGGCACGACAGCGCCATGGCGATCACCACGCGCTGACGCATACCGCCGGAGAGCTGATGCGGATAGCGCGACAGCACGCCCTGGGCTTCGGGAATGCGCACCAGATCGAGCATGCGGCGCGCTTCCGCCAGCGCCTGCTGGTGGCTTTTGCCCTGATGCAGACGGATCGATTCGGCGATCTGCTCACCAACGGTGAAAACCGGGTTAAGGGAGGTCATCGGCTCCTGAAAGATCATCGCCATATCGGCGCCGCGTACGCGACGCATCACGCCCGGCGTTGCGCGCGCCACGTCCAGCAGCTCGCCGCTGCGGCGGCGCAGCAGAATATCGCCGCTGACCTCGCCGCCCGCCTGCTCAATCAGCCGCATCAGCGCCAGCGAGGTGACCGATTTGCCGGATCCAGACTCGCCCACGATCGCCAGGGTTTCGCCGCGCTGCACCTCCAGCGAAAGGTCGCGCACCGCGTGCGTGATGCGCCCTTCATGGCTGAAGCGCACGTTGAGATTGCGTACCGCCAGAACCTGCTCCGGCGCCATTTGCTGCGTCATGCCTGCTCCTTAGCCTTCGCGGTAGATGCCGACCTCAATCTCTTCGCCCACGCGCGCCACACCGCGGTACATGCCTTCGCTGTTAAACGGCAGCGCCACGTTGCCAAAGCGGTCGATAGCGATCAGCCCGCCGCTGCCGCCCAGTTCGGGGATGGCGTCGTGGATCACGTTAACGCAGGCCTGCTGCAGCGAGTGGCCGCCGTAGCGCATCTGCGCGGCGATATCATAGGCCGCCAGGGTACGGATAAAGACCTCGCCCGTGCCGGTGCAGGAGACCGCCACCGTATCGTTGCTGGCATAGCAGCCCGCGCCCGGCAGCGGCGAGTCGCCGACGCGGCCCGCCTGCTTGTTGGTCATGCCCCCGGTCGACGTGGCGGCGGCGAGATTGCCCTCCGCGTCGATCGCTACCGCGCCCACGGTGCCAAATTTACGGTCGGGATCGAGCGGGTCGTCAGACTTCGCCGCGCCGTCGTGGTCGAGCACCATCTCGTCGCTCGCCAGCGCGCGCTGCAGCTGCTCCCGGCGTTCCGGCGTCGAAAAAAAGGTGGGGTCGACCTCCTCCAGCCCGTGCTCCCGCGCAAACTGCTCCGCGCCCGCGCCGATAAAGAGTACGTGCGGGCTCGCCTCCAGCACCTTGCGCGCCGCCAGCACCGGGTTGCGCAGGCGCGACACGCCCGCCACTGCGCCCACCGCCAGCGTGCGGCCGTCCATTACGCAGGCATCCAGCTCGTGCGTGCCCTGATGGGTAAAGACCGCGCCCCTCCCGGCGTTGAACAGCGGGCACTCTTCCAGCAGCCGCACCGCCTCGGTCACGACGTCCAGCGCGCTGGCGCCCTGCGCCAGCATCTGCTGCCCTACGCTGAGGATATCGCTCAGCGCCTGACGGTACGCCTGCTCTTTTTCTGCGCTCATTGCCGAGCGCGTAATGGCGCCTGCCCCACCGTGAATGGCGATGACTGCTTTAACCATAACGCTTGCCCTGTCCTTTTACCGGCGTGAAAACACTGATTTAAAATGGTTTTCAGCCAAATTAAATGATTTTTGACTATAGAAAGCCTGCCTGAGCTTGTAAAGCGGAAACTGGCGCGTCGGCCATAACCTTTTATTGTGGCTTATGCCGCGGCGGAAATGTGACTCCGCTGGCAATTAGCACCATAATAGTCAGCAACTGTCTTTACTCAGGTTACCAATACGATGGAAAGCTTTACCGCAGGATTAATTTCTCTGGAAGAGGCGCAGGCGAAAATGCTGGCGCAGCTTCAGCCTCTCCGCGATCGCGTCAGCGTGCCGCTGGCCGACGCGGTTGGCCGCATTACCGCCGTACCGGTGGCGTCGCCGATTGACGTTCCGCCGTTCGATAACTCGGCAATGGACGGCTACGCCGTACGGCTGGCCGATATCGCCTCCGATCGACCGCTGAAGATCGCTGGCAAAGCCTTTGCCGGCGCGCCTTTTAACGGCGACTGGCCAGCGGGAAGCGTGGTGCGCATTATGACCGGCGCGCCGGTGCCGCCGGGCTGCGAAGCGGTGGTGATGCAGGAAGAGACGCGCGAGGTTGAAGAGGGCATTGTCATTAACGCGCCGGTGCGGGCGGGACAAAATATCCGGCTGATCGGCGAAGATATCCGCCGCGACCAGCCGGTGCTGGCGGCGGGCGTGCGCCTCGGCGCGGCGGAGCTGCCGCTCCTCGCCTCGCTCGGCCTTGCCGAGGTCAGCGTATTGCGCAAGCTGCGCGTTGCGGTTTTCTCCACCGGCGACGAGCTGCAGCCGGTCGGCCAGCCGCTGGCGCCCGGCCAGATTTACGACACCAACCGCTTTACCGTCTCGCTGATGCTGCACAAGCTCGGCTGCGAAGTGATCGACCTGGGCATCATCAAAGATGATCCGCAGGCGCTGCGTCACGCCTTTGCCGAGGCGGATCGCCAGGCGGATGTGGTGATCAGCACCGGCGGCGTGTCGGTGGGCGAAGCGGATTTCACTAAAGCCATGCTGGACGAGCTGGGCGTTATCACCTTCTGGAAGCTGGCCATCAAGCCCGGTAAGCCTTTCGCCTTTGGCCGCCTCGCCAGCAGCTGGTTCTGCGGACTGCCGGGCAATCCGGTATCGGCCGCCGTAACTTTTTATCAGCTGGTGCAGCCGCTGCTCGCCGCCCTGACCGGCCAGAGCGAATCGCCGCTGCCGCCGCGCCTGCGCGCGCGCGCCGCCTCACGCCTGAAAAAATCCCCTGGCCGTCTCGATTTCCAGCGCGGCGTTATGAGCCGCGGCGCGGACGGCGAGCTGGAGGTGCGCAGCACCGGCCATCAGGGCTCGCACGTCTTTAGCTCGTTTGCTGCCGCCAACTGCTTTATCGTGCTGGAGCGCGATCGCGGCGCGGTCGAGCCGGGCGAATGGGTTGAGGTTGAACCTTTTAACGCGCTGCTGGAGGGGTGATGCTACCCGAACTCAGCGATGAAGAGATGCTGCGCTATAACCGCCAGATTGTGCTGCGCGGCTTCGACTTCGACGGCCAGGAAAAACTCAAGGCGAGCCGCGCGCTGATCGTCGGTCTCGGCGGGCTGGGCTGCGCGGCGTCGCCTTATCTGGCTGCCGCGGGCATTGGCGCGCTGACCCTGCTCGACTTCGATACCGTCGCGCTGTCGAATCTGCAGCGTCAGATCCTGCATCACGACGCGGATATCGGCCGCGCCAAGGTCGACTCGGCGGCGGAGAGTCTGGCCGCCATCAACCCGCATCTGCATATCGATACCCATAACGGCGTACTGGAGGAAGCGGCGCTTGAGGCGCTGATCGCCGGGCATCAGGTGGTGCTCGACTGCACCGACAACGTGCAGATCCGCGAACAGCTCAACCGGCTTTGCCGGGCGCGCGGCGTGCCGCTGGTGTCCGGGGCGGCCATCCGTATGGAAGGTCAGATTAGCGTCTTTACCTGGCAGCCAGGTACCCCCTGCTATCGCTGTATCAGCCGCCTGTTCGGCGAACAGACGCTAAGCTGCGTTGAGGCTGGCGTGATGGCGCCGCTGGTCGGCGTGATTGGTGCCATGCAGGCGATGGAGGCGATTAAAGTGCTGAGCGCCTTTGGCACCCCCGCTGCGTCGCGGCTGCTGATGTATGATGCGATGAGCGCGGAGTTCCGCAGCATGAAGGTGGCGCAGGATGCGCACTGCGAAGTGTGTGGTAAATAAGTAAGGGGATAGCCTGAGCTATCCCCTTTATAAAGCCGTCTGCCTGTTTTGCGCTAACGCAAGTGGCGTTGTTATTCGCCTGCGGTAACTGACCCGGCCCTGCTTATCTTGCTGCCAGCAATCAGTAAATACCCTGGCTGCGCAGATAATCTTCGTAGGTGCCGGTAAAGTCCACTACGCGGTCCTCTTTGATCTCCAGCACGCGGGTCGCCAGCGAGCTGACGAATTCGCGGTCGTGCGAAACGAAGATCAGCGTGCCTTCATACATCTCCAGCGCCATATTCAGCGATTCGATCGACTCCATATCCAGGTGGTTGGTCGGTTCATCCATAATCAGGATATTGGGTTTCTGCATCATCAGCTTGCCGAACAGCATGCGCCCTTTTTCACCGCCCGACAGCACCTTCGCCGGTTTTTTGATGTCGTCATGGCTGAAGAGCAGACGCCCCAGAATGCTGCGCACCGCCTGCTCATCATCCCCTTCCTGCTTCCACTGGCTCATCCAGTCGAAGACGCTAAGGTCATCGGCGAAATCGGTGGCGTGATCCTGCGCATAATAGCCAATGCGCGCATTTTCCGACCATTTAACGCTGCCGCTGTCTGGCGCAAGTTCGCCCACCAGCGTTTTCAGCAGCGTGGATTTACCAATACCGTTGGCGCCGATAACCGCCAGCTTCTCGCCAACTTCAAGCAGCAGATTGAGATTTTTAAACAGCGGGCCGTTATCAAAACCTTTGGTAAGCGCTTCGACTTCCAGCGCATTACGGAACAGTTTCTTGTCCTGTTCAAAACGAATAAAGGGGTTCTGACGGCTGGACGCTTTAACTTCATCCAGCTTGATTTTATCAATTTGTTTCGCGCGCGACGTTGCCTGACGCGATTTAGAGGCGTTAGCGCTAAAGCGGCTAACGAAAGACTGCAGCTCGGCAATCTGCGCTTTTTTCTTGGCGTTGTCCGCTAATAAACGTTCGCGCGACTGGGTGGCCGCCGTCATATACTCGTCATAATTGCCTGGATATACGCGTAATTCGCCGTAATCGAGATCCGCCATATGAGTACAAACCATATTCAGAAAATGACGGTCGTGCGAAATGATGATCATGGTGCTTTCACGCTCGTTCAGCACCTGCTCCAGCCAGCGGATGGTATCAATATCCAGGTTGTTGGTTGGTTCGTCCAGTAACAAAATATCGGGATTTGAAAATAACGCCTGCGCCAGCAGCACGCGTAATTTCCAGCCCGGTGCAATTTCGCTCATCGGGCCATAATGCTGCTCGACCGGAATGCCTACACCGAGTAATAACTCGCCAGCGCGCGATTCGGCGCTGTAGCCATCCATCTCGCCATAAAGCGCTTCCAGGTCCGCAACTTTATAGCCTTCCTCTTCGCTCATTTCCGGCAAAGCGTAAATGCGGTCGCGCTCCTGCTTTACTTCCCACAATTCATGGTGACCCATGATGACGGTGTCCAGCACGCTATATTGCTCAAACGCAAACTGATCCTGTCTTAACTTACCGATGCGTTCATTGGGATCGTAAGAGACATTACCGCCGGTAGGCACAAGGTCGCCGCCGAGGATTTTCATAAAGGTGGATTTACCGCTGCCGTTTGCACCGATTAAACCGTAACGATTACCGCCGCCAAATTTTACGGAGATATTTTCGAACAGTGGCTTGCTGCCAAACTGCATGGTGATATTGCTGCTTACTAACACGGCATTGACCTTTATGGCTGAGTGAGGGGAAAAACGGCGGCCATTATGCCAGACATCGCCTTACGCATGCCAGCGCCAGGCGTGCGCCCTGAGGCAAGCCGCTGGCAGTGGGGGAAAAATAAAAAGCCGGTGGCTGTTCAGGCCACCGGCTCCCACTTGCAAGGATTGGGTAAATTTAGCCGATCAGGAAATCGTCAAGGCTTTTGCCGGAATCCAGCGCCTTTTTAATTGCCGCTGGGGTACGGCCCTGGCCAGTCCAGGATTTTACTTCGCCGTTCTCGTCAGTATATGAATACTTGGCGGGACGCGGCGCGCGCTTGGCGCGTTTTTTACCGGTTTCCAGCGCACCCAGTAATTCGTTCGGGTCGATACCGTCAGCCAGCAGCATTTCACGATATTTAGACAGCTTTTCTTCTTTTTCGCGGTTTTGTGCTTCTTCAGCTTCCACTTCTTCACGACGTTCCGTAACGACGACGGTTAATTTCTCCAGAATTTCTTCCAGATCGCTCAATGGCAGTTCACGTGCCTGAGCACGTAATGTGCGAATGTTGTTCAGAACTTTAAATGCGTCACTCATTACAATGTCCTTGACTAGGGGTTTAATAAAACTGTAGCGACAAGATTACCCAATTCAAATAAAAAAATAAATTAATTTTCTACAACAGAAAATTCCGAAGTGTGAAGATGAATTTTGTTAGCGGAAACTTAAGCGAATTCTTACAGTGTTATTAATGATGAATTAACACTACACCTCTGGATAAAAGAGGCGGCTGAAATCGTTTTCATTCAAGGCTGATGGGTTAAATAGTGCCGCGGCCTGGGATAAAAAACGATATAAGGTGCTTCAAAAATAATATTTTACAAATAGTGTCAGGCCAGCTGTCACAGGGTGCCGACCTCCAGTTTAACCAGAGGCTGGCACAAATGGATAAAAAAAAGCCGGCGCGTGCGCCGGCTCCTGCCTGAATTGATAACCTTTAATTATGATGTTTTATTTGCGGGCCGTCCCAGGGGTTCGCGCACAAACTCATCATCGCGCGAGAGCGTTTCATGCAGATAGTGTTCAATCTGCTCAAGGCTACGATTACGCGTTTCCGGTACGCACTTAATGACAAATATCGCGCCTGCAATGCCTACCAGCGCAAAGATAAAGAAAGCGCCCGCCAGACCGACGCTTGCCAGCAGCACCGGAAACATAAGCGAAATAAGGAAATTGGCGATCCACATGGCGAATACCGCGCCGCCCATAAAAATACCGCGCAGGCGCGTCGGGAATATTTCAGACAGCAGCAGCCAGGTGACCGGTGATAACGCGCCCTGCTGAAAGCTTAAAAACAGCAGCATGCCCAGCAGCACCATATAGCTGCGCCACATATCAGGCTGGCCGTTAACGGTTTCCGGCATAAAAAGCGTTACCGCGCCGATAAAAATCAGACAGGCGGTGCAGCCAAACTGGCCGATCATCGTCAGCGTCCGGCGCCCCATTTTTCCCAGCAGCCAGATGCCGACAAAGGTCATTACCACCGAGATGGCACCGTTGGCGATGGTGGCAAAGAGTGCCGCGCTGTCATCCATGCCGACCGCTTTCAGCATGGTCGGCGCGTAATACATAATGGTATTGACGCCCGTCAGCTGCTGAATAACCGCAATGCCCATGCCGATCAAAAACAGCCTGAACAGCCAGGGTTTGCGCAGCTCACTCAGGCGCGGGCGCTGCTGCTGCTCTTCCGTCAGGGTCTCTTCAATCTCCGTCAGCTCCCATTCCACATCCTGCCGGGCGCGGGTTCGCTCCAGCACCCTGCGCGCCTCCGCCAGACGCCCTTTCATCGCGTACCAGCGCGGCGTGTCCGGCATAAACATCATACCGAAGAAGAGCAGCACCGCCGGCAGCGTCGCCACCGCCAGCATCCAGCGCCAGGTCGTTTCCCCACCCCAGGCGGCATTGAAGCCGGCGTTGGAGATATAGGCCAGCATCTGGCCGGAGACGATCATCAGCTCCTGCAGCGTCACCAGCTGGCCACGTCGGTTGGCCGGGGCGATCTCCGCAATATAAACCGGCACGGTGGCCGCCGCGCCGCCGACGGCGACGCCCAGCACCAGACGGAAGAAAATCATCCAGGCCACATCCGGCGCCATGGAGGTGCCCAGGGCGCCCACAGCGAAGATAACGGCTAATACCAGAATAATTTTTTTCCGTCCGGCCGCTGCCGCGAAATGGCCGGAGAGCAGCGCGCCGAAGGCCGCACCGAATAGCAGGCTGCTGGTCACCAGACCGGTAGTGAACGGCGTCAGATGGAGTTCCGGGCCCATAAACAGCAGCGCACCCGAGATAACGCCGGTATCGTAGCCAAACAGCAGGCCGCCAAGCGTAGCAACCACGGCGATAACTTTGACAAAGGGTTCGGTGCGAGCGTTGCTGTTCGGCCCTGAGGCTTTATTTAGCGTAAGGTAGGATTCTCTGGACATGTCTTCTCCCGATGTTGTGCAGGTGTCCAGTGAAAATAGATTATTTCTATCGCAAATAGAAAATATGAAATATTGGTTTTGCGTGGTGAATCATGTGCACCGCTTATTTTTGCCTGACCGATCACATTTATGCCCTGTAAGGCTTTACCTTATCGCCTGAATCGCGGCGTGGATAAAAAGCGCTGAAGGGTTAAAAAGAAATTTTTATTTCATTGCTGGCGGCGCGGCAGCGCGCCTGATGAGGGTCGGCTGCGGCCGGATGCCGCAGCCGAAAGCAGAGAAAAAAGCTAACTGGCGCTGGCGGCAGGGCCGAAAACGTCGAACTGCGGCAGCGTGACCTTTTGATAGGTCTCCCAGCCGCCGCCCAGCGCCTTATAGAGCGCTACCAGGTCGAGCGCGCTCTGCATGCGCGCCTGGGTCGCCTGCTCCTGCGCCTGCGCCAGCTGTCGCTGCGCGTCCAGCACGTCGATAAAGGTCGAAATGCCCTGACGATAGCTGTCGCTGGCCAGATCGAAAGCGCGCTGCAGCGAACCGGTGGTTTCATCCAGTGCCGTAACGCGCGCCTGATCGGCGCGATAACTCACCAGCGCGTTTTCCACATCCTGCAGCGCGGTAAGCACCGTCTGGCGATAGTCGAGCGCCGCGCTCGCCTGCTGGGCGCGCGCCAGCTTCACGCTGGAGACCAGACGACCACCCTGAAACAGGGGGATCGACAGCGAGGGGCCGACGGAATAGAAGTGGCTGCTCCAGTTATCGAGATAGCTGACGTCGGTATTGCGTACCCCGAGCTGGCCGGTAAGCGA
Source organism: Pantoea sp. ACRSC (assembly GCF_022346785.1). NCBI lineage: Bacteria > Pseudomonadati > Pseudomonadota > Gammaproteobacteria > Enterobacterales > Erwiniaceae > Pantoea > Pantoea sp. ACRSC. The sequence goes on along the minus strand of NZ_JAKRNN010000001.1, from coordinate 394,992 downwards.
CAGGCTGGGGAAGAGCTGCGCCACTGATACACCGATGTTCGCCGTCTGCGCATGCAGCGTCGCCTCAGCCTGCCGAATATCCGGGCGGCGACGCGCCAGCGTGGCGGGAATGCCAACCGGCACAATCTGCGGCAAGGCAGGCATCGCTTTCGGCGTAAAGAGCTCATTATCCAGCGCGCCTGGCGTTTTGCCCAGCAGCACCGCCAGCCCGTTCATCGCCTGACGCGCCTGCGACTGATACTGCGGCAGCTGCGCCTGTAGCGAACTGAGCTGCGCGCGCGCATTCTCCACGTCGGTAAGGGGCGCCAGTCCGTTGCGCTGCTGGCTCTGCGTCAGCTCCCAGCTCTGCTGCGCCACCGCAATCTGCTGCTCCAGCGTGGCGACCGTCGCCTGCGCGCCGCGTAGCTGCAGGTAGGCGCGCGCCACTTCAGCCTCCAGCGAGACCAGCGCATCGTTGCGCTGCTCAATGGCCGCCTGGGTTTGCGCATCCGCCAGCTCGACCTGGCGGCGGACTTTGCCCCACAGATCCAGCTCCCAGCTGGCGTCGAAGCTGCCCTGATAGAGCGTTACCGGCTGGTCCAGGTTGCTGAGCTGGCTGGCAGTCTCGCTATCCAGCTGGTCGGTGGCGCCGTTGGCTTTCAGCAGCCCTTCCAGGCCCAGCTGCTGACGCGTAACTTTCGCGCTACCGTTCAGGCTGGGAAAGAGGCCGCCGCGCGCCTGCGCCAGTTCCTGTCGCGCGCCAGCGATGCGCAGCACCGCCTGCTGCAGCGTCAGGTTCCCCTCGACCGCCCGGGCGATCAGGCTGTTGAGCTGCGGATCGTTAAAGCTTTGCCACCAGCGCGTATTAACGGCGCCGGGCGCGGTTTTCGACGCCTGCTGCGCGTCCAGCAGATGATAGCCGCCGGGCATCTGCGGCTTCGGCGCCTCATAATCGGGGCCGACGGCGCAGCCCGCCAGCCAGAATGCCAGCGTCAGCAGGCTAAGCGGTCTTGCCAGCGCGCGCGTAGAGTTAACCTTCATGTCAGTGTGCTCCTGCACTGCCTTCGCTCTTAATCGGCGACAGCAGCCAACAAAATGGAATCAAGATCAGGGCGACGATGCTCAGGCCCGTAAAGACGTCGATGTAGGCCAGAATGCGCGACTGCGCCACCATCTCCTGATAGAGCTGACCGGCCGCCAGCGTGGCGGGATCGCCTACCGCCGAGGTAAAGTCGCGGATCGCCTGCGCCCAGTGCTGCACGGTGATATTGAACGGCTCGTTGAGCGGCGTCATGTTATGCACCATATGCGCCGATCGCACCTGCTCGCGCTCGGTGATCGCCGCGGTGGAGAGCGAAATACCGATCGAGCCCGCGACGTTGCGGAACATGGTAAAGAGCGCTGAGGCGTCGGCGTTGAGGCGCTGCGGAATGGTAATAAAGGCGATGGTGGTCAGCGGCACAAACAGGAACCCTAACCCAATCGACTGCGCGCTGCGCATCAGCACCAGGGTTTTAAAATCGACATCCGGCGTCAGGGTCGAGGAGTACATAAACGCCAGCGCCAGGCAGGTGAAGCCAAAGGCGATGATATAGCGTGTCTGCACCCGCGGCATCAGAGCGATAACCAGCGGAATGGTGAGCACGATCAGGATCGCGCCCGGCGACAGCACCAGTCCCGACCAGGTCGCGGTATAGCCGAGATCCTGCTGCGCCAGCTGCGGCAGCACCACGGAGCTGCCGTAAAGGATCATCGCCATGCCCGCCATCAGCAGCCCCGACACCCAGAAGTTGCGATCCTTCATCACCAGAATATCTACCACTGGCTTGCGGGCATACATCAGCCAGTAAACCGCGCCGACGATGCCGACCAGCGCCAGCGTAGCGAACAGCACGATAAAGTGCGAGGCGAACCAGTCTTCATCTTCGCCGCGGTCGAGAAACACCTGCAGGCAGCCCAGCCCAAGGGTGATCAGCCCGATGCCGATATAGTCAATTTTCAGCCGCCCTTTCGCCCATTTGCGCTCCCAGGGCGGATCTTCCAGCAGCTGATAGATCGCCAGCACCGTCAGGATGCCAACCGGGATGTTAATAAAGAAGACCCAGCGCCAGCTGTAGTTATCGGTGATCCAGCCGCCGAGCGTCGGCCCGATAACGGGCGCCACGATAATGGCGATAGAAGAGAGGCCGAACGCCTTGCCGCGATCTTCCGGCTTAAAGTAGTCGAGCAGCACCGACTGCTGCACCGGCTGCAGGCCCCCGCCGAAAAATCCCTGCAGCACGCGGAACAGGATGATCTGCCACAGCTCGGTGGCGATGCCGCACAGAAACGAGCAGATGGTGAACATCACGATGCAGATCAGGAAGAACTGCTTACGGCCGAAGAGTCGGCTGAAAAAGGCGGAGATGGGCAGGACGATACCGTTCGCCACCAGATAAGAGGTCAGCACCCATGTGGATTCGTCATAGCTGGAGGAGAGCGAACCGGCAATATGGGGCAGCGCCACGTTAACGATGGTGGTGTCCAGGATCTCCATAAACACCGCCAGCGTGACGGTCACCGCCACCAGCCAGGGGTTGCTGGAGGGTTGCCAGCTCTGCGCCTGGCTCATTCCACGGTAACCTTAGGCTCTACCGACAGACCGAGCGGCAGCGGATGGTTTGGATCCAGCCCTTTGTCGATAACGATTTTCACCGGTACGCGCTGGACGATCTTCACATAGTTGCCGGTGGCGTTCTCTGCCGGGAAGGTTGAGAAGCGCGAACCAGAACCCATCTGAATGCTGTCAACGTGCCCTTCCAGCTCCATATCGGGCCAGGCGTCGACGCTAATCGCCACTTTATCGCCGGGATTCATGCGCGCCAGCTGCGACTCTTTAAAGTTGGCGGTAATCCAGATATCGGGCGAAACCAGCGAAAACAGCGAGCTGCCCGCCTGTACCAGCGTGCCGAGCTGCACGTTGCGCTTAGTGACGAAGCCGTCATAGGGCGCGCGCACCTGGGTATAGGAGAGATTCAGCTCGGCGGTATTCAACTGCGCCTGCGCCTGCGCGACCTGCTGCTGTCGCGCCTCTACGTTGGTTTCCTGCTGGCGGATCTGCAGCGCGACCTGCGAGGCGACTTCCACCTGCGCTTTGGCGCTCTGCAGCTGCGCCTGGGCCGAACGCAGCTGTGCGGCGGCGGTATCGATATTTCGCTGGCTGGTGGCGCGCGGGTCGACGCCGCGCTGACGGCGATAGTCCGCCTCGGCGTTCAGCAGGTTAGCCTGCGCTTTTGCCTGATCGGCCAGCGCCTGGTCGCGCTGCGCCGGATACTGCACCTTCGAAAGCGCCAGCTGCGCCTGCGCCTGATGCAGCTGTGCCTGCGCCAGACCGAGCTGCGCTTTGGCCTGGTCACGCTGAGCCAGGGTGTCGCGCGGATCGATCTCTACCAGCAAATCGCCTTTTTTCACCCGCTGGTTATCTTTTACCAGCAGCTTTACCACGTAGCCGGACGCTTTAGGCGCGATGGTAACCGCATCGCCTTCGGTAAAGGCGTCGTCGGTGGTCTCTTCGTTGCGCGTGCTAAACCAGAACCAAAAGCCGACAATGACCATGATCACCACCACAATGCCTAGAATGATCAGTGGTTTTTTGCCGGGTCTTTTGCGTTCGGGCTCATCGTTATTCTGGTCAGACTGCTCACTGGATGGATCCTGCTTTTTCTTCACATCATCCTGATGAGATTCGCCTTTTTCATTCTCGCTCATAGTCAGTTCCGCATAGCTAACGCCCTAATTCCAGGGCATAAAAGGTCAGATAAACAGTAGATGGTAAACTGACATTTTCCAGCGTTTCTTGACCTTTCCAGACAAAAGAGGCACAACCTGCAACATTTTAGTAAGCGCAGCGGACGTTAGTGCAGTAAGCGCAGCAGCAGCCAGCCGCTCAGCATCGACCAGGCGAGCATCGGAATGGAAAAAAGATGAAACTGCCACCAGACCGCGCGGTCTTTCGCCATGCGCAGCGCGATCAGGTTGGCAAGGGAGCCAGGCAGCAGGCCAAAGCCGCCGATATTTACCGCCCAGGCGAGCACCTCGGAAGGCGGGATCTTCTGCAGCAGCAGAATCGTGGCGGGCACGTTGCTGATAACCTGCGACAGGCCGATGGCCAGCAGATAGATTGCGCCGTCGCCGAAGTGGGACACCGCGTCGAAGTGGCGCTGCACCACCGGCAGATGGGTAAGCAGGTAGACGTCGATAAACATGGCGATAAACACCACCAGCAGGCTCCAGTCGATAGCGAGCAATACCCTGCGCGCCATTAACAGATAGCAGCCCATAATCAGCAGCAGCGCCCAGCCGGTCATCTGCCACTCGAGCGCGGCGACGAACACCAGATAGAGCAGCACGCTGACGGCAAACAGCGGCTTCTGCCACGCGCGCGACTCGTCGTTGTCCTGTTTTTGAATATCGCGCGGCTTAAAGCTGAACCACGTCAGCGCCAGCAGCGTCACCAGCAGCAAGACCGCCAGCGGCGTCATTTGTAAGATAAATCCCGCCACGCTGAGTTTGCCGTGGCTCCATAACAGGATATTTTGCGGGTTGCCTACCGGCGTCAGCAGCGATCCGGCATTGACCGCCAGCGCTTCAAAGATAATCAGCCGGGAGAGAGGCAGGCGCGAATATTTGCGCAGCGTCAGGGTCAGCGGCACCAGAATAAACAGCGCCACGTCGTTGGTAAGAAAGGTAGAGAGCAGCGCGGCGGCCAGCACCATAAACAGCGCCAGCGCGCGTTCATGGCGAAAACGGCCAATCAGCCGCGCCCCCAGCACGTCGAAATAGCCGCTGGTTTCCAGCCCTTTGGTTAGCAGCAGCAACCCCGTCAGCGTGACGATAGTGTGCCAGTCGACTGCGCCAGGCAGATCACTCCAGTGAAAATTCGCCAGCAGCAACAACACCGCGCCGAGCGCTAACAGTAAATGCAGAATACGATCATGCAAAAAAGGGCGTAGCACGGTGAGCATGGTAGCGAGTCCGGTGATTAGTGACGGCTTTCGTAAAACTTCTGGAAGACAGCGAGGGTTTCATCGCTGACGTGATGCTCGATGCCTTCGGAATCGCGACGCGCGGTTTCCGGGCTGATGCCCAGCGCGAGCAGGAAGGTTTCCACGATATGATGGCGGGCGCGGCTTTCCGCCGCCAGCTTCTCGCCCTCGCCGGTGAGAAAGACGCCGCGATAGGGAACCTGTTCCACCAGGCCAGCGCTGCTGAGACGTTTCAACATTTTGGCGACGGTGGGCTGGGAGACGCCCAGACGGGCCGCCATATCAACCTGACGCGCTTCGCCGAATTCACCGATTAAATCTGAGATCAACTCAACGTAGTCATCGATCAGTTCGCGACGATGCGCTTCGCGAACCTGTCGAAATCCTTCGACATGCTCTTCGATATCTTTCAGGGGTCCAGGCGGGACAGAGACCCCAGTTTTGGCACGACGACTCATTCAGCTTCCTCTTTATTATTCTCCGCGCCCGCGCAGCGAGACGGGTTTGCTGCGCTCATTGTAAACCAGGCACAAAGAAGCTCAAATTTTTCGTAAATAGCATTGGCTACAGGGTATAGCCAGTGCTATATTTGTCGATATTGTAGGCAAACGCGCAGGCAATGGAGAGACGATCGTGCAGGATCCTTATCTGTTACTACTGCTGTTTCTCCTGTTTATCGCCGGGCTTTGCCTGCTATTACGACGTTACTGATTGGGAGGTCGATATGAGCACCCTGAAATGCTGCCTTGACTGCGGCAAATGCTTCCAGACTGAGAAACCGGCTTCATCCGCAGCGCTGAAATCCTGGCTTTGCCTGCTGAGCCGCTCCCCGTTTTCGCTCCGCCTGATGCTGGTTGAAAAACTGCTGGGCACAAAACAGAACGCTCGCCACTGCCCGAATCTTATCTGGCGCGGCTGACGCGCACCCGCTTACAGGCAGCCTCAGCGTTTTGCCTGAGCTGCTCCGCTATTCGCCTTTCCCCTCTTTCTTAACCTCGTCGCGCTGCTGCGCTGCAACCTTGCTCACTCCAGCGGACGCGCTTAAAAAAGAGATAAAAAAAACGGCCGCAAAGGGCCGTTTTTTCTGCAACTGGTCTAAGCAAAACTTAGAAGCTGTAACCTACGCCAGCAATCCAGGTGCCAACGTCGACGTTACGGATGCGGCTCTGCTCGTAACCAACGTCGATAGCGAACTGCTGGTACGGGTTGAACTGCAGACCGGCACCGTAGGAGAAGCCTACGTCGCTGGAGTCGCCTTTGTCGCGAACGACGGTGTCGTTCTGCTGGAATTTACCGTAGCCGATACCAACCACGCCGTAGATGCTCGCCCAGTCGTTCAGACGGTAAGCAGGACCTGCGGTGAAGCCGTAGTACTGGCCTTTGTTGTACACGCCAGATTCAGTGCGATCTTTTTCGGTGTAGGTGAAAGAACCGATCCAACCCAGCGGGTTAGAGCCGTCTTCATAACGGTATTTCAGGTTGAAACCGTTCGCTTTGTTAGCCACGCCCTGATAGTCGGACTGAGCGTAACCGCCGGTGACTGTGCTCTGCGCCATTGCGGAACCCGCAGAAACTGCCAGAACACAAGCCAGTGCTGAAAGACATGCAATTTTTTTCATAACCACCTCAAATGTGATAATACTTCTCTCCTGACAACGCTAAAAATATAACAAAACTCAGCCAGAAACTCTGCCCGCAAATTATTGTCTAACAGAATGTTTGGTGTAACAGAAAGTTAATGAAGCTTCCTATGCTATTCATTTTCCTTATATTTTCCGTCATTAAACTGCAATGAATTTCTCGCAAGAAAAATTGTCGTTTAAGTTAAATCCTAAAAAAACCTGACATTTCTTTACGCTACTGGCCCTGAAAGCGGTTAAAATTCGCGCGATCGTCCAGGAATTTACCTGATAGTTCCCTCTGCTTTTACCCGCCATTCGATTAAACTGAGCCTCTTATTGCCTCTCTGCTGACCATCAGGATGCGTTCACAGGATGTCACTTTCTCTTTCGGGTAAAACCTCTGCTCCGGCTTTGTCGGTCGCCGTACTACTGATCGCGATGCTGTCGCTACAGGGCGGCGCGTCTCTGGCTAAATCACTCTTTCCTGCGGTAGGTGCTACCGGTATCACCGCGCTGCGTCTCGGGCTTGGCACCCTGATGCTGTGCGTTATCTTCAAACCCTGGCGGCTGCGCTTTACGCGCGAGCAGCGCCTGCCGCTGCTGATGTACGGGCTGGCGCTGGGCTGCATGAACTTTCTCTTTTACCTGTCGCTACGCACCGTGCCGCTCGGCGTCGCGGTGGCGCTGGAGTTTACCGGCCCGCTGACGCTGGCGCTGCTGGGCACGCGCCGCCTGCTCGATTTTATCTGGGTGGTGCTGGCGGTTGCCGGACTCTGGTTTCTGCTGCCGTTCGGCGACAGCATGAAAACTATCGATCCGCTGGGCGCGGCGCTGGCGGTGGGCGCGGGCGCCTGCTGGGCGCTCTATATTCTGGCGGGACCGCGCGCTGGGGCGGAGCACGGCCCGGCGACCGTGGCGATGGGCTCGCTGATCGCCTCCGTTATCTTCGTGCCGCTCGGGCTGACGTTCGCCGAGCCGGGCATCTGGCACTGGAGCGTGATCCCTGTCGCGCTACTGGTCGCCCTGCTCTCAAGCGCTATCCCCTACTCGCTGGAAATGGTGGCGCTGACGCGCCTGCCGGCACGCATTTTCGGCACGCTGATGAGCCTGGAGCCTGCGGTAGCGGCGCTGTCGGGCATTTTGTTTCTGGGCGAAACGCTGTCGCTGAAGCAGAGCCTCGGCCTGCTGGCGATTATTCTGGCGTCAGCCGGCGCAACGCTGACCCTTAAGCCCCGAAATAACCAGCTAAAAGAAGTTGAAATAACCCCACCGCCGACGCAATAAGTTATTCCGCCTGCGTATAACGCGGGCTAAATAATATTCAGCCGCTTCAGGCGGCTTTATTTTAACCAATGATAAACATTATTATTATCATTCTGAAACATACTGTATAATCTCGGCGGAAATAAAAAATTAAATTTTTGATAATTAATGGTTTTGCTGTGAGCGAGTCATCTTTGGCAGACAGACGCGCGGTTATTGCCGCTTGCTCTTTATATGTAAATGCCAGCTATTTCAGCCATCGATAAGCTCAATCCTGCAAAGACGCAAAGCGCTGCTATACTTATTCCCGTGCTTGATTAGGACAACCCATCAAAGAGAGGATTCATACGATGAGTACCGCAAAACTGGTTAAAACGAAGGCTTCCGATCTGCTTTACACCCGTAACGATGTGGCTGACGACGAGAAAAAAGCCACCATTGAAGTGCTCAATCGTCTGGTAGTGGAATTTATCGATCTGTCGCTGATCACCAAGCAGGCGCACTGGAACATGCGCGGCGCTAACTTTATCGGCGTACATGAAATGCTGGACGGTTTCCGCACCACTATTACCGATCACCAGGATACCATTGCTGAACGCGTGGTGCAGTTAGGCGGCGTGGCGCTGGGCACTACCCAGGTCGTAAACGACAGAACCCCGCTGCAGAGCTATCCGCTGAACATTCACAGCGTGCAGGACCACCTGAAAGCGCTGGCTGACCGCTACGCCATCGTGGCCAACGATACCCGTAAAGCGATTTCTGAAGTGAAAGATGAAGACACCGCAGATATCTTTACCGCGGCATCGCGCGACCTTGATAAATTCCTGTGGTTTATCGAGTCGAACATCGAATAAAAGTGAATGCAGTTATCAGGCGGGGAAACCCGCCTTTTTTATGCCTGCTTAACCTCATGATCACTATTTTTTGACCTTCATTACATTTCTGAACGCCTCTCCTTCCCACGCCTGACGGCGCATGCAAAGGTGCATTGCACCAGAATAATCCTATGCACCATTATGGTGCTCAGTTTTGGTGCAAAAGTTTTTGCCCTTGCAAAATCGTGTCAGCTTTCAGGTTTAAGCCATTGATTGTGATTAAAATGAAAAGTTGGCATAATTTTTTCATATGGTAAGCCGTAAACACCGCTCTCGGGTCGGGAAGTAATAAGGAAAAATGATGAAGTCACTGTTTAAAGTCTCTGTGGCCGCGCTGGCGCTGGCCTTCTCTCTCTCCTCCACCGCAGCAGAAAAAAAACTGATCGTCGCCACTGACACCGCTTTCGTTCCTTTTGAGTTCAAGCAGGGCGACAAGTATGTTGGCTTTGACGTCGATCTGTGGGCCGCCATCGCCAAAGAGCTGAAGCTGGACTATACCCTGAAGCCAATGGACTTCAGCGGCATTATCCCTGCCCTGCAAACGCGCAATATCGACCTGGCGCTGGCGGGCATCACCATTACTGACGAGCGTAAAAAAGCGATCGAATTCTCTGACGGCTACTACAAAAGCGGTCTGCTGGTGATGGTTCGCAAAAACGAGAACAACATCAAAGGCATCGACGACCTGAACGGCAAAGTGGTCGCGGTGAAGAGCGGCACCGGCTCCGTGGATTACGCGAAAGCGCATATTAAAACCAAAGATCTGCGTCAGTTCCCGAATATCGACAACGCCTATATGGAGCTGGGCACTAACCGCGCCGACGCGGTGCTGCACGACACGCCAAACATCCTTTACTTTATCAACACCGCAGGCAAGGGCCGCTTTAAAGCAGTAGGCGACTCTATCGAAGCGCAGCAGTATGGCGTCGCGTTCCCGAAAGGCAGCGACGAGCTGCGTGAAAAAGTAAACGGCGCGCTGAAGACCCTGAAAGAGAACGGCACCTATAACCAGATCTACAAAAAATGGTTCGGCAGCGAACCTAAATAATAAATTTTTGCTTTTATTTTAGGCAGGGCCGCGCGCCCTGCTTTTTTCCACCGCAACACAACTGGAGTCACACCATGGAGTTTGACTGGAGCGTCATCTGGCCCGCCATGCCGGCGCTGATTGAAGGCGCGAAAATGACCCTGCTGATCTCGGTGCTCGGCCTGGTCGGCGGGCTGATTATCGGCCTGGTCGCCGGCTTCGCCCGCGCCTACGGCGGCTGGATCGCTAACAACCTCGCGCTGGTCTTTATTGAGATCATTCGCGGTACCCCTATCGTCGTGCAGGTGATGTTTATCTACTTTGCGCTGCCGATGGCTTTCCCCGATCTGCGCATCGATCCGTTCACCGCCGCGGTGGTGACCATTATGATCAACTCAGGCGCCTATATCGCCGAAATCACGCGCGGCGCGGTGCTGTCGATAAACAAAGGCTTTCGCGAAGCGGGCCTGGCGCTGGGTCTGTCGCGTCGCGAAACCCTGCGCTACGTTATTATGCCGCTGGCGCTGCGCCGTATGCTGCCGCCGCTTGGCAACCAGTGGATCGTCAGTATTAAAGACACCTCGCTGTTTATCGTTATCGGCGTGGCGGAACTGACGCGTCAGGGCCAGGAAATCATCGCCGGTAACTTCCGCGCGCTGGAGATCTGGAGCGCCGTGGCGATTATCTACCTTGTGATTACGCTGGTGTTGAGCTTTGTGCTGCGCCGCATCGAGAAAAGGATGAAAATCCTGTGATTGAATTTAAAAACGTTTCAAAGAGCTTTGGCACAACTCAGGTGCTGCACGATATCAACCTGAAGATTAACCAGGGTGAAGTGGTAGTGATTATCGGGCCGTCCGGCTCGGGCAAATCGACGCTGCTGCGCTGCATCAACAAGCTGGAAGAGATCTCCAGCGGGGAGCTGGTCGTCGACGGCCTGAAAGTCAACGATCCCAACGTTGACGAGCGCCTGATCCGTCAGGAAGCGGGCATGGTGTTCCAGCAGTTTCACCTGTTCCCGCAGATGAGCGCGCTGGATAACGTGGCGTTCGGCCCCATCCGCGTGCGCGGCGCGAATAAGCAGGATGCGCATAAGCTGGCGCGCGAGCTGCTGGCGAAGGTCGGTCTGGCCGAGCGCGCGCACCACTTCCCTTCTGAACTCTCTGGCGGCCAGCAGCAGCGCGTCGCTATCGCCCGTGCGCTGGCGGTGAAGCCGAAGCTGATGCTGTTCGACGAGCCGACCTCTGCGCTGGATCCCGAACTGCGCCACGAGGTGCTGAAGGTGATGCAGGATCTGGCGGAGGAAGGTATGACGATGGTGATCGTCACCCATGAGGTGGGCTTCGCACAGAAAGTTGCGTCGCGCCTGATCTTTATTGATAAAGGCACCATCGCAGAAGATGGCGATCCCGATGCGCTGATCACCCAGCCGCCGAGCGATCGCCTGCGCGAGTTCCTGCAGCACGTTTCCTGATTTTCCGGGCCGACATGCGTCGGCCCGTCGCCTTTTCCCCCGAGTAAGGCTATTTTGCCAGCCGCTGCGCCCGCGTCGCGGCTGGCATAAAGCTCCAGGCGAGGAAACGGCTCTGCTTCTGACCCTGCGCCATATTCACCACGCGCACCTCCGCCGCATCGAGCGCCTGCAGCTGTTTTTCCAGCGCCGGCAGGTTCTCACGGCGCGACACCAGCGAGGTGAACCAGATGCACTGGCGCGCCAGAGCCACGCTCTCGGCGATCATCTTGCCGACAAAGGCTTTTTCGCCCCCTTCGCACCACAGCTCGTTATGCTGCCCGCCGAAGTTGAGCGGCGTCGCGCTCTCCAGCCTGAGATTGCGCGCTTTACGCTGCGAGATGGCCGCCGCTTCCGCCGCCGAGGCGTGGAACGGCGGATTGCAGATTACGGCGTGGAAAAATTCATTTTTATTCACCACCCCCGCCAGTACCGCCTGCGGATTTTTCTGCCGACGCAGGCGAATCGCCCGCTGTAAGCCGGGATTGGCCGCCACGATACCATTAGCCGCCTTGAGCGTCCCCTCGTCGATATCCGTGCCGGTAAAGCGCCAGCCATACTCCGCCTGGCCGATCAGCGGGTAGATGCAGTTCGCGCCGCAGCCGATATCGAGAATATCCGCCTGCGGGATCACGCCGCGATTGTCCAGCGCCAGCAGATCGGCCAGATAGTGCAGATAATCGGCGCGGCCCGGCACCGGCGGACAGAGCGCGCCGGGCGCCAGCTGCCACTCGATGCCGTAAAACAGCTTCAGCAGCGCCTGGTTGAGCAGCATAACCGCCTCCGCGTCGGCAAAATCGATCGACTGCGCGCCGTAGCCGTTGGGCCGCACTTTAGCCGCCAGCGGCGGATGCGCAGCGGTCAAGGCGGCAAAGTCATATTCGCCCTGATGGCGGTTGCGAGCGTGGAATAAATGAGTGGCTGGCTTGTTCATGGCGTCTCCCGTTTTGCAGGCGCGTACAATACGCCGCAGCGCCGGGAAAATAAAGCCGCACAATCCGCTTACACATTTCTTCCCGATGCAGCCGATGCTGTAGCGCTAAGATATTGTTAACACTTCGCTACGGGATAAAAGATGACGCATAAACGCTACTCCTACCAGCCGCGCGCTGGCCACGGCCTGCCGCACGACCCGCTGAACGCTATTATCGGGCCGCGCCCGATTGGCTGGATCAGCTCAATTTCCGCGGCGGGCCAGCGCAACCTGGCGCCCTACAGCTTCTTTAACTGCTTCAACTACCATCCGCCCATTATCGGCTTCGCCAGCAGCGGCTGGAAAGACAGCGTGCGCAATATCAGCGAAAGCAAAGAGTTCGTCTGGAACCTGGCGACGCGCTCGCTGGCGGAAGCGATGAACGAGAGCTCGGCGTCGGTGCCGCCGGAGCAGGATGAGTTCGCGCTGGCGGGCGTCACGCCGCTGGCCGCCTCGCAGGTGAAGGCGAGCCTGGTGGCGGAAAGCCCGGTGAACTTCGAATGCCGCCTGACGCAGCTGATCCAGCTGCAGGATGCGCAGGGCAACCCGCTCGACAGCTGGCTGGTGCTGGGCGAGGCGATCGCCATTCATATCGACGAGTCGCTGCTGGATGAGGGGATTTACCAGACGGCGCGCGCGCAGCCTATTCTGCGCGCCGGCGGGCCGAGCGCCTATTACGGCATCAGCGAAAACGAACGCTTCGACCTGACGCGTCCGGACGCGCGCCGCAGCTAAGCGCGGCGCGGCCTCTGCTACAGAACGTTGCCGCGCACGATAAAGCGCTGCATCAGCGGCTTCAGCACCTTTTGCAGTGCTGAAGCCCGCTCCTGCCGCCAGGCGAACGGCGGCGTCTCATCCATATAGTTGCGCTGTGCCAGCTCCAACTGCACCGCCTCTACCTGCTCTTCCGGCTGACCATAGGCGCGCGTAATATAGCCGCCCTTAAAGCGTCCGTTGACCACCCAGCTGTAGTCGCTCTGCGCCGCGCAGACCGCTTCCAGACCCTGCGCAATCGCAGGCCGGCAGCTTTTGCCGTCGTTGGTGCCGATATTGAGATCCGGCAGACGCCCCTCAAACAGGCGCGGAATGACGCTGGCGATTGAGTGGGCGTCAAACAGCAGCGCGTAGCCGTGCTCCGCCTTCAGACGCGCCAGCTCCTGCTGGATCTGCTGGTGATAGGGCTGCCAGATATCGCGGAGATAGCCTTCACGCTGCGCCGCAGAGGGGGTCTGGCCCGGCGCAAAGGTCGGCGAGCCGTCAAACAGGGTTTCCGGAAAGAGACCGGTGGTGGCCGTGGCGTAAAGCGGCTGGTTATCCGGCGGGCGATTCAGGTCGATGACAAAGCGTGAATAGCGGCCGATAAGCACGCTGGCCCCCAGATCGCGCACAAAATCGAACAGCAGCGGAATATGCCAGTCGGTGTCGGGCAGGCCGCGCGCCGCCTCGCTCAGTCCCGCTTCCACCTCCGGCGTGAGCAGCGTGCCGGCGTGAGGAATGCTGACCAGCAGCGGCAGGCTGCCCGGCGTAAAGTCAAAAGGTGTCATTGCGCTTCTCCGCGATAGATAACGGTACAGGGCAGCTCGCCGCCCAGCCAGTAAACCAGCTCCGCCGGACGCGCCAGCGGCCAGTGGACGAAGTTCGCCACTTTGCCCGCCTCCAGCGAACCGTGCGTCTGCTGCAGCCCCAGCGCCTTCGCGCCCCAGAGCGTCACCCCCGCCAGCGCCTCTTCCGGCGTCATGCCGAACAGCGTACAGCCCATATTGAGCATCAGACGCAGCGAGAGCGCGGGCGAGGTGCCGGGATTGGCGTCGCTGGCCAGCGCCATGGGCACGCCGTGCTGGCGGAACAGCGCCACCGGCGGACGCTGGGTTTCGCGCAGCAGATAGAAGGCGCCGGGCAGCAGCACCGCCACCGTTCCTCGCTCGCCCATCGCCCGGGCGTCCTCTTCGGTAGCATATTCCAGATGGTCGGCGGAGAGCGCGCCGTAGCCCGCCGCCAGTCGCGCGCCGCCCAGCGAAGAGAGCTGCTCGGCGTGCAGCTTCACCGGCAGGCCAAGCTCGACGGCCTTATCGAACACGCGCGCCACCTGCGCCGGGGAAAAGGCGAGATGCTCGCAGAAGGCGTCGACCGCATCCGCCAGCCCGTTGGCTTTTACCTGCGGCAGGATGCGCTGGCAGATCAGATCGACCCAGCCGTCGGGATCCTGTTTAAACTCCGGCGGAAAGGCGTGCGCCGCCAGGCAGGTCGCCAGCACGTCAACGGGCGCGCTTTCGCCCAGCTGGCGAATGGCGCTCAGCATGCGCAGCTCGCTCGCCTCATCCAGCCCGTAGCCCGATTTAATCTCTACCGTGGTGACGCCTTCCGCCAGCAGCCGGTCGAGCCGCCAGCGCGCCGATGCCACCAGCGACGCCTCGCTGGCTTCGCGCGTGGCACGCACCGTCGAAAGAATGCCGCCGCCCTGCGCGGCGATTTCGGCATAGCTGGCGCCGTTAAGGCGCTGCTCAAACTCCGCGCTGCGGTCGCCGCCAAACACCAGATGGGTATGGCAGTCGATCAGCCCCGGCGTCAGAATGCCGCCGTCGAAGCGGTGCTGCTGACGCGGCGTAAAATCGGGCATCTCTGCGCGCGGCCCTACCCACACCAGCCTGTCGCCTGCTACCGCCAGCGCACCATCTTCGATGATGTGGTATTTGCCTTCGCGCATGGTGACCAGATCGGCCCCCAGCCACAGGCTGTCGATCGCTTTGCTTTCCGCCATTGCGCTTTCTCCCGTTGCGGACGATTTACTCCGCCTTTTAAAGTATGTATATGTATATACAACTACAGCCGGTGAGGATCAACTATGGCAACCTTTTTTGCTCCACGCGCGCTGCTGGCCGACGGCTGGCGACATCAGGTGCGCATTACCGTTAACGATGCCGGGGTGATTGAGCGCGTGACGCCCGACAGTAACGCGCAGGACGCTATCCGCCTGCCCGGCGCGACCCTTCCCTCTGTCGCCAACCTGCACTCGCACGCCTTTCAACGCGCCATGGCCGGGCTGGCGGAGGTCGCGGGCGATCCCCAGGACAGCTTCTGGACCTGGCGCGACCTGATGTATCGCATGGTGCAGCGCCTGACGCCGGAGCAGGTTGGCGCTATCGCCGCATACCTCTATATCGACATGCTGAAAGGCGGCTATACCCAGGTAGCGGAGTTTCACTATCTCCATCACGACCCCAGCGGTGCCCCCTATGCGCAGGACGCGATGCTGCAGCAGCTGATGCTGGCCGCCGAAACCGCCGGCATCGGCCAGACGCTGCTGCCGGTGCTCTACAGCCACAGCGGCTTCGGCGCGCAGCCGCCGCTGCCAGGCCAGAGACGCTTTATTCAGCAGACCGACGCCTGGCTGCGGCAGCAGGAGCGGCTGGCGGCGAGCGTGCGCGATAAGCCGCTGCTCAATCGCGGCCTCTGCTTTCACTCGCTGCGCGCGGTGAGCGAAGCGCAGATGCGCGAGGCGCTGGCAGCCAGCGACAGCAGGCTGCCGGTGCATATTCATATCGCCGAACAGGAGAAAGAGGTCAACGACTGCCTCGCCTGGAGCGGCGAGCGCCCGGTAGAGTGGCTGCTTAACCGCTTTGAGGTTGATGCGCGCTGGTGCCTGATCCACGCCACGCATCTCGACAAGCGCGAAATCACGCAGCTCGCCGCCAGCCGCGCGGTGGCCGGCCTCTGCCCCACCACCGAGGCCAATCTTGGCGACGGGATCTTCCCGGCGGCGGAGTTTATCGCCCAGCGCGGGCGCTGGGGCATCGGCTCCGACAGCCACGTCTCCCTTAGCGCGCTGGAAGAGCTGCGCTGGCTCGAATATGGCCAGCGGCTGCGCGATCGCCGCCGCAACCGCATCACCACGGCGGAGCAGCCTTCAGTGGGCGATCTGCTGTGGCACGGCGCGGCGCGCGGCGGCGCGCAGGCGTGCGGTGTCGCGCTCGGCGAACTCTCGCCGGGCAAACGCGCCGACTGGCTGGTGCTGGCGGAGGATGAATGGCTCGACAGCGTGGACGACCAGGCGCTGCTCAACCGCTGGCTGTTTGCCGGACGCCGCGAACAGATCCGCGAGGTGTGGGTCGCGGGCCGTATAGTAATCGAGGCGGGACGCCACGCCGCAGAAGAAAGCTGCGCGGCGGCGTTTCGCCAGGCGATGGCGGCGCTGCGATGAGAACGCGCTTCTGTTACGCCGATCTTCCGGTCAGCCGCTGGCGCAACGGCGGCGGCGAGACGCGCGAAATTGTCAGCTATCCGCCGGGCGACGCGGATTTTGCCTGGCGCGCCAGCATCGCTACCCTCGCCGGTGACGGCGACTTTTCGCGCTTTCCCGGCATCGATCGGGTGATTACGCTGCTGCGCGGCGGCGAGGTGTGGCTCAGCGCGCCCGACGCTTCCCACCGGCTGCAGCCGCTTCAGCCGTGGCGCTTCCCCGGTGAATGGGCGATTCATGCCGCGCTGCAGGGTGAAAGCGAAGATTTTAATATCATGACGCGGCGCGACAGCTGGACGGCGCAGGTGGCCGTAACCGCGCAGGCGGAGGCCAGCCTGCACGGCGTCGCCTGGGTTATCGCTGGCGAGTGGCGGCTGGCGAGCGGCGAACAGTTAAGCGCCGCGCAAGGGGTCTGGTGGCTGGATGAGGAGACGCAGCTGACGCCGGTTACGCCGGACGCGCAGCTGCTGCTGACGCGTCTTAGCCGTGTCCCTTAAAGCGGCCGAGCAGCTTATAGCGCGATCCCGGATAGAGCAGGCGCGCGTAGGTGACGATTTTGGTGTCGCTCCAGGTCTGGCGTCGAATCAGCAGGCAGGGCTCATGCTCATCCAGCGAAAGGTATTTACGCTGGCGCGCATCCGGCAGCACCGCCTCGACGATATGCTCGCCCGCGGTCAGCGGCGCCACCTGCATCAGATAGGTATAGGGGGTAAGCCGATGGTAATCCTGGCTCAGATAGTCTGGAGCCACCAGCGGGTTGACCAGGCGATCCTCCAGCTGCACCGGCAGATCGTCCTCGTAGTGCACGATCAGCGAATGGAAAATGGTCTGGCCGGTGCTTAAGCCGAGCACCGCCGCCTGCTCGGGATCGGCTTTATTCTGGCCGATCGCCAGAATCTGACAGCGGTGCTGATGGCCGCGCTGGGCGATCTCATCCGCGATGTTATGCACCTCAAGCATCGCGGTGTAGCCTTTCATCTCGGCGACGAAGGTGCCGACGCCCTGCATCCGCACCAGAAAACCCTCGCTGGTCAGTTCGCGCAGCGCACGGTTAATGGTCATGCGGCTGACGCCCAGTTCGTTGACCAGCTCGCTTTCGGACGGCACGCGCTGGTTCGCCTTCCAGCTGCCCGCGCGGATCTGGCTGACGATCGCCTGCTTGACGCGCTGGTAGATTGGGGCTGGCTCATCGCTCATCGCGGCTGCCAGCTGTGCGATTGCCGTATGCTCGACCATATTCATTTCCTTATTACGGTAGTGCCTGAAGTTTACTGTCTCGCGGCGTAAATGTATATACATCTTCCGCCGCGCCCGCCCTGCTTATGCCCGTTAGCGGGCAGGTGAATTTGTGATCGCGCTGGCATAGCAAATGCTTATAGCTTGCCAGTTGTATAGACAAGAATAGACACTTGTGTTTCACTCGATTTCATTCGCTGCGCAGAGAAAAAACGGTTTGGTTTTTTGCTCAACGCGCTTACTTGTATAGACAGGAGTAGACTATGTCAGGTTCGGCTCAGGCGATTCGCCTGGTTCCCGGTGAAGTGGATCTTGCCGCGCTGCGCAGGATTTATCAGGGCGGCGTGACGCTCGCGCTCGATGAGCAGGCCCATGAGGCTATTCTGCGCGCGCAGCAGACCGTGGATGAGATCGTCGCCTCTGGCAAGGTGGTGTACGGCATCAATACCGGTTTCGGCAAGCTGGCCCAGACGCAGATCCCCGCCGCCCGCCTCGCGGAGCTGCAGCGTAATCTGGTGCTGTCGCACAGCGTCGGCCTGGGGGATCTGCTGCCCGACAACGTGACGCGCCTGGTGATGGCGACCAAAATTATCAGCCTGGCGCGCGGCCATTCCGGCGTGCGTATCGCACTGATCGACGCGCTGCTGGCGTTGTTTAATGCAGGCGTGATGCCCTGCATTCCCGAAAAAGGCTCGGTCGGCGCCTCCGGCGATCTGGCCCCCCTCGCCCATCTCTCGCTGATGCTGCTGGGCGAAGGCCAGGTGCGCGTCGACGGCGCGCTGATCCCCGCACGCGAAGGCCTCGCCGCCGTCGGGCTGGAGCCTTTCGTGCTCGGCCCGAAAGAGGGTCTGGCGCTGCTTAACGGCACTCAGGTGTCGACCGCGCTGGCGCTGCGCGGCCTGTTCGAGGCGGAAAACCTGATGGCCGCCGGGCTGATGGCGGGCGCGCTGTCGCTGGAGGCGATCAAAGGCTCGCTGAAACCCTTCGATGCGCGCATTCACCAGGCACGCGGCCAGCGTGGGCAAATCGTGGTTGCCGCCGCCGTAGAGAAGCTGGTTAACGGCAGTGAAATTCTCGGCTCGCACGTCAACTGCGGCCGGGTGCAGGACCCCTACTCGGTGCGCTGCGTGCCGCAGGTGATGGGCGCCTGCCTCGACAACCTCACCCACGCCGCGCGCGTGCTACAGATCGAATCCAACGCCGCGTCGGATAACCCGCTGGTGTTCAGCGACAGCGGCGACGTCATCTCCGGCGGCAATTTCCACGCCGAGCCGGTGGCCTTCGCCGCCGATATTATCGCGCTGGCGGTGGCGGAGATTGGCGCTATTTCCGAGCGCCGCATGGCGCTGCTGCTCGACACCGGCCTTTCTGGTCTGCCTCCTTTTCTGGTGCGCGACGGCGGCGTCAACTCCGGCTTTATGATTGCCCAGGTCACCGCCGCCGCGCTGGCCTCAGAGAATAAGTCGCTGGCGCATCCGGGCAGCGTCGACAGCCTGCCGACCTCCGCCAATCAGGAAGATCACGTTTCGATGGCGACCTATGCAGCGCGCCGCCTCGGCAGCATGTGCTTTAACACCGCCGCGGTGGTCGGCATCGAAGCGATGGCGGCGGCACAGGGCATTGAGTTCCACCGCCCGCTGCAAAGCTCCACGCTGCTTGAGCGCGAGATAGGTCGTATTCGTCAGCAGGTCGCCTTCCTTGAGGAAGACCGTCTGCTGGCACCCGATATCGACGCCATGCGTCAGTGGGCCAGCCGCTGCGACTGGCCCGATTTTCTCACGGCGCTGCTGCCCAGCCAGCAGACCGTCTCTTCTGGTGAATAAGGAATCTGCTATGAGCGAAACTCTCTCCCAGGCCGTGGCGCGCGAAGTACGTGCGCCGCACGGCACTACGCTGCACTGCGCCAACTGGCTGATCGAAGCCGCCTGGCGCATGATCCAGAATAACCTCGATCCCGACGTCGCCGAGCGGCCTGAAGATCTGGTGGTTTACGGCGGCATCGGTAAAGCGGCGCGCAACTGGGAATGCTTTGAACAGATCCTGCGCTCGCTGGAGCTGTTGCAGCCTGATGAAACCCTGCTGATCCAGTCGGGCAAGCCCGTCGGCGTCTTCCGCACCCACGCCGACGCGCCGCGCGTGCTGCTGGCGAACTCCAACCTGGTGCCGCACTGGGCCAACTGGGATCATTTTCACGAGCTGGATAAGGCCGGGCTGATGATGTACGGCCAGATGACCGCCGGCTCCTGGATCTATATCGGCGCGCAGGGCATTGTGCAGGGCACCTATGAAACCTTCGTTGAAGCGGGTCGTCAGCACTATAACGGCGATCTGGCCGGACGCTGGATCCTGACCGCCGGTCTGGGCGGCATGGGCGGCGCGCAGCCGCTGGCGGGGGTGCTGGCGGGCGCCTGCGTGCTGGCCATCGAGTGTCAGGAGTCGCGCATCGATTTTCGTCTGCGCACCCGCTATGTCGATCACAAAGCCTATACGCTGGACGAGGCGCTGACGCTGATCGGCGAGGCGACGCAGGCGAAACAGGCGATCTCTGTCGCCCTGCTGGGCAACGCCGCCGAGATCCTGCCGGAGATGGTAAAACGCGCCCGTGCAGGCGGCCTCAAGCCCGATATCGTTACCGATCAGACCTCCGCGCACGATCCGGTGAACGGCTATCTGCCGATCGGCTGGGACGTGGCGCGCTGGCAGTCTGAACGTACCAGCGCGCCGAAGACGGTAGAAAAAGCGGCGCGCGCCTCGATGGCGGTGCACGTGCAGGCGATGCTCGACTTCTGCCATATGGGTATCCCGACGGTGGACTACGGCAACAATATTCGCCAGGTGGCGCTGGATGAGGGCGTTGAGAACGCCTTTGATTTCCCGGGCTTCGTGCCGGCCTATATTCGCCCGCTGTTCTGCGAGGGCAAAGGGCCGTTCCGCTGGGTGGCGCTTTCGGGCGACCCGGAAGATATCTACAAAACGGACGCGAAGCTCAAGGAGCTGTTTCCGCAGCATAAAAGCCTGCATCGCTGGCTCGATATGGCGCAGGAGCGTATCGCCTTCCAGGGGCTGCCGGCACGTATCTGCTGGCTGGGGCTGGGCGAGCGTCACCTGGCCGGGCTGGCGTTCAACGAGATGGTGCGCAACGGCGAGCTGAAAGCGCCGATTGTGATTGGCCGCGATCATCTTGACTGCGGTTCTGTCGCGTCGCCGAACCGCGAAACCGAGTCAATGAAGGATGGCTCCGACGCGGTCTCTGACTGGCCGCTGCTTAACGCTCTGCTGAACACCGCAGGCGGTGCGACCTGGGTAAGCCTGCATCACGGCGGCGGCGTCGGTATGGGCTTTTCGCAGCATGCGGGCGTGGTGATCGTCTGCGACGGCAGCGAGCAGGCCGATCGGCGTCTGGGCCGCGTGCTGTGGAACGACCCCGCCACCGGCGTGATGCGCCATGCGGACGCCGGGTATGAGCGCGCGCAGGCCTGCGCGGCCGAGCATGGGCTTAATTTGCCGATGGTGAAGTAAGGGGTGCCGGGGCGGGCGGCGGGTTTTGTCCCGCCAGGCGAGAGGGCTCAGGTTCGCTGCGCGTATGGGGCTGAGCGGGGTTCCGCCTGCCGGGGGTTTGACTGCGCAGCAGGTGGCTTATGTTCGCTGCGCGAACGGGCGCTGAGCGGGTTTCGCCCGCTGGGGGTTTGACTGCGCAGCAGGTGGCTTGTGTTCGCTGCGCGAACGGGGCGCTGAGCGGGTTCCCGCCCGATGGGGGTTTGACTGAGCGGCAGGTGAGGCTCTGAGTGGGTTCTGCTCGCTGGCGGTTTGACTGCGCGGCAGGTGGCTTGTGTTCGCTGCGCGAACGGGCGCTGAGCGGGTTCCGCCCGATGGGGGGTTGACTGCGCGGCAGGTGAAGCTCTGAGCGGGTTCCGCCCGCCAGGCGGCAGGGAGTTTCAGCAGCTCCGCTGCCGGCGTGCGTGTTAAGGGGCTCGCCAGCCCCTTAACAATCCCGGCTTCCGGCAGCCTCCACGCCGCGCTTCGCGCGGTCCCTTCGTTGCTTACGTCGGCCCCACGGACCGGTCGGGACAGGCCGTCCTGGCCTGGCCCTCCCTCTCGCCGACGTCCTGTCGGCTCGCCCTGGCCGCCGTGCGCGCCTCAGCGTGTCGGATGCCTCTGATACTGCCCCGCCTGTAATTTCCTTGTTTTTTTATTAACGGCTGCGTTGTCTGTATGCAGGGTTTGCACTTGCAGCGATAAGGTTGCGCCTTTAGAAATCAGGACGTGCAGCGGGGGGTGTGGGGGCCATCGCAGCCGCTGAGCGGAGGAAGGATTTCAGGACGAGCGGCAGGGATGCCGCGAAGAGGCTGGCATGAGCCAGGGATGGCGAATCCAGCCGGTCCGTCAGAAATCCTGACAGAGCGAAGGGACCCGCGCAGCGGGCGGGTGAGCTGGCCCGGGGCGCGGGTGCAGGGCCGGCGCCTACCGGCCCTGCTCGGTCGCCCGCAGAGGGCGAAATGAAACTGCCCGGCTGCCGGGCGAACGAAACCTGCTCAGAGCCACCTGCGCAGCAGACACCCCACCCAACAAACGAAACCCGCTCAGAGCCGCCTGCGCAGCAAGCACACCGCCCAACAAACGAACCCCGCTCAGAGCCGCCTGCGCAGCAAGCACACCGCCCAACAAACGAAACCCGCTCAGAGCCACCTGCGCAGCAGGCAACCCGCCAGCCGAACAAACCCCACTCAGCCTCCCTGCGCAGCAGGCTCCTACGCAAACAAAACCTGCTGCCCGCCTTAGCGCCAGCTACCCTCATCGTAACAGCCCCACACGCGCTAAGCGCAAAAGAGAGGCAAGAAAGCCACCCCATACCGCCCCCAGCCGGTCTGCCGCGCCTTATTCCCTTTGGTTCTGACCTATAGCCAAATTCCCAGCCGGGAAGATAGACGCGCCTGCGCCTTGCCACTAAAGTGGAGATTCATCACTACAGGAGCGCGATTCCGCATGACCTTATCCCCTGCCCTGCTCGACAAAGCCCAACACTGGCGTCATCAGCTGCACCGCGAACCGGAACTCGGTTATCAGGAGCATAAAACCAGCGATCTGGTCGCGCGGGAGCTGGAACTGGCGGGACTACAGGTGCATCGCGGGCTGGCAGGTACGGGCGTGGTCGGCACGCTGCGCAACGGCGAAGGCCCGGTTATCGGGCTGCGCGCCGATATGGACGCCCTGCCCATTACCGAAAAAGGTGCCCCGCAATGGCGCTCAGCAAATCAGGGCGTGATGCACGCCTGCGGCCACGACGGCCATACCTCGATACTGCTGGCGGCGGCGCTGCAGCTGGCGGTCACGCGTCGCTTCCGCGGCACGGTACACTTTATCTTTCAGCCCGCCGAAGAGAATCTTGGGGGGGCGCGCAAAATGGTGGAAGAGGGTTTATTTCAACGCTTTCCCATGGATGCGATCTATGCGCTGCATAACTGGCCGGGCATGCCGGTGGGGTCGCTGGCGGTCAATCCCGGCGCGATGATGGCGTCGCTCGATTCGTTTGAAATTACTCTGACCGGCAAGAGCTGCCACGCGGCGATGCCGGAAAGCGGCGCCGATCCGATGGTCGTGGCCGCTGAACTGATCCTGGCGCTGCAAACCATTCCGTCGCGTCGCCTCTCGCCACTCGCCTCGGCGGTGGTAAGCGTCACGCAGATCCACGGCGGCGAAGCGATTAACGTTATTCCGGAAACGCTGGTGCTGCGCGGTACGGTGCGATGTTTGCAGACCGACGTACGCAACAGGGTACGCGGTCTGATCGAAGAGTTTGTCACTACCCTGCCGCGCCCGTTCGGCGTCAGCGGGGCTATTCACTGGTATCCTGGCTATCCGGTGACCGCCAACCATGCCGAACCGGCTGAGCAGGTGCGCAGGGCGGCGCAGCAGATGTTAGGCGAAGAGCAGGTTCGCTGGCAGGTGAATCCCTCAATGGCGTCGGAAGATTTCGCCTGCATGCTGGATGTCTGTCCCGGCGCCTATTTCTGGCTGGGCGCCGATGGCGCAACGCCTTCTGCGCCGCTGCACAATGCCGAATATGACTTTAACGACGCGCTGATCCCGCTGGGCGTGACGTTCTGGCAGCGCCTGGTCGAACAGGCGCTGCCGCAAAGCTAACCTAAAATCCGGCGTCGCTCAGCCGCATCAGGCCCGCTTCCAGCGACGCGCTCTCGCCGCTGGCGCGCAGGCAGCAGGCGATTTGCAGACGCAGCGACTGCGGCACCGGACACTCTCCCTTCAGCACCCTTTCCGTCCAGCGCGCGGTCGCCTCGGCCGACTTATCCGCCGGCAGCTCCGGCGCCGCTTCCGGCTGGCGCTCTGTCCAGACTTCCGCTTCGCCTCCTGCACCGGGAATAAAGCTGATTGCCGGACAGCGCAGCGGGCTGGCGTAGACCTCTCCTTCCGTGCCGTTCAGCAGAATGGCGGGCGCGTCGATATCGCTAAAGAACTTCGCGACGCGCGGCACATATTCAGGATGCGATACGCTGGAGAGACGCAGCGCTTCGCGTTCGCCGAACGGCGTCGCCAGCTTCACCAGCGTATGGGCGCTGCTGCGCACTCCCATGCGCCAGCGCAGCGAGAGCTGCTGCGCCATTGGCGGGCAGAGATGGTCAATGGTGATAAAGGCGAGATCGCCCCGATCAAGCGCCGCCTGCGCCTGCTGCTGCGTCGTCACCGCCGCGATGCCGAGGGCGGCGAACACCGCCTCGCTGGTGACGCGCGTCGGATCGTCGCTGACGCCGTGCACCAGCACCGGAAAGCCCAGACGGTTAAGCAACAGCGCCAGCAGCGGCGTCAGATTGCCCTGACGACGCGCGCCGTTGTAGCTGGGGATCACAACTGGCTGCGGACGCTGCGCCGGCGCCTGCAGCGACATCATGCGCGCCTGCATCGCCTGATAGAAACCGCGCATCTCCTCTTCGCCTTCACCCTTGATGCGCAGCGCGATCAAAATGCCGCCCAGCTCCAGCTCCGGCACTTCGCCCGCCAGCATCGCCGTATAAAGCGCCTGCGCGGTGGCGAGGTCGAGATCGCGCGCGTGATTTTTGCCGCGCCCGATCTCTTTAATCACTTTGTTCAGTTCCATTCTTCGCTTCCGGTCAGGGGCCGCGCCAGGCGGCGGCCAAAAGTTAGTCAGTGGTTAACGCTTCGCCGCCGGACGCCGGGTGGGACGCCGTTTATTGCCGGTCAGCGCCGGCGCGCGTTTCACCTTCAGCGCGGCGGGTGCCTCCGGCTGCTCAATAGGAAACACCGGCAGCGCGGCCAGCAGGCGGCTGCCGTAGGCTTTGCTCAGCAGCCGACGGTCATAGATTACGATTTCGCCGTAGCACTGATGACTGCGGATCAGGCGTCCTACCTGCTGTATTAGCGTAAAGGAGGCGCTCGGCAGGCTTTGCACCTCAAAGGGGTAGCGATTCAGGCTCTTGAGCCATTCGCCCTCGGTCAAAATTACCGGACTGTCCACCGGCGGAAAAGCGATTTTATGAATATGTACCTGGCTCAGCAGCTCGCCTTTTAAATCCAGCCCTTCGGCGAACGACTGCAGGCCGACCAGAATGCTGGTCTCGCCCTGCGCCACCCTTTTGCGGTGCAGCTCCACCAGGCGCGAGCGCGGCTGATCGCCCTGCACCAGCATGGTCAGGCGCAGCTCCGGCAGCTGCGCAACGAACTGCTGCATGGCGCGCCCGCTGGCGAACAGCACCAGCACCCCTTTATGGGTCTCTTTTTTCATCTGCTGGCGGAAAAAGGCCGCCATTTCGGCGATATGTTCCGCCTCGTTAGCCAGCAGCGGCTCATAGCGCATCTGCGGGATCACCAGCTTGCCCTGCTCGACATGGTTAAAAGGCGAGTCGAGCGCCACGAAACGGTCACCGGCTTTCTCGCTCAGGCCGGACATCTCCTGCAGGCGGCCGAAGCTGTTGAGCGAGCGCAGCGTGGCGGAG
Organism: Pantoea sp. ACRSC; assembly: GCF_022346785.1. Taxonomy (NCBI): domain Bacteria; kingdom Pseudomonadati; phylum Pseudomonadota; class Gammaproteobacteria; order Enterobacterales; family Erwiniaceae; genus Pantoea; species Pantoea sp. ACRSC. The sequence goes on along the minus strand of NZ_JAKRNN010000001.1, from coordinate 369,279 downwards.
GTCACCACCACATGGGGGATTTTGCGCCACAGCAGTTTCTCCAGCTGATCGCTGACGCGAATACCGGCGCAGTGAAACAGCAGATGCGGCTGCCCGTCGCGCAGCTCACGCGTGATCCACTTCGACACCGGCGCGCCCGACGCTTTCGGCATCGCCGCCAGCCGCCACAGCTTGCTGACCGATTCGAACCAGCCGAACTGGCGGTTAAGCTGCAGCAAATTGCGGTGCAGGCGCATCAGATCGACGCTGCCGGTCTGTTCGCTGAGGGCGTTAATTAATCCTTCCGCCAGCCCGCGCAGCGCGTCACTTAGCTTAAACAGGCGCGCGCAGAGCGCCAGCAGCTCTTCAGGCAGCTCGCCCAGCACGAAGCGAAACTCGCCCGGCTGATTGTCGGCGGGCAGCAGCGGATTGAGCGCCTGGCTCAGCGTGGTCAGCAGCTCGCGCAGTTCCTCGCAGTGCGCCTTGAGGCGCTCTGGATTGCTGAGCGGCGGCGGCGATTTCGGGCGCATCTGCGTCATAATACCCTCGACCAGCCGCACGAAGAGATCGAGCTGCAAACTGCTCCAGCCAGGCGTGACGTCGGCGCTCATCTCCAGCGCGTCGCGCGCTACCTCCGGCAGATGGTGACCTTCATCCAGCACCAGCATCAGGTGTTTCGGCGGCGGCAGCACCGACTCATTCTCCATCGCCGCCATTACCAGCGCGTGGTTAGCCACCACCACATCTGCCTGCTCGATTTCACGGCGGGCGACGAAGAAGGGACATTCGCGATACCAGCGGCAGTGCGAGCCGAGACAGCTCGCCTTGTCGGTGGAGAGACGCTGCCACAGGCTGTCGCTGATGTTCTCTTCGCTGTGATCGCGCAGTCCGTCCCAGGCGTAGCTGGCGAGCGACTTCTCCAGCCTGCCGCACTGCGTCTGCTCCTCCTGAGTGCCGCTCACCGCCTCGTCGTCGAGATAGAGCAGCAGATCGCCCTGCTGATCGTCGCTGGCGGCCAGCGCCGCCAGATTGCGAGGGCAAACGTAGCGCCCGCGCCCGAAGGCGGCGGTAAAGGTGAGATCGGGAATGATCTTTTTTAACAGCGGCAGATCTTTAGTAAAGATCTGATCCTGCAGCGCCACGTTGGCGGTGCTGACGATCAGCGTCTTCTCTTCGGCGCGGCTTGCCGCAATGCCGGGGATCAGATACGAGAGGGTTTTGCCGACGCCGGTCGGCGCCTCAATCGCCAGATGACGCGCGTCGTCGCCCGCCAGGCACTTCGCCACTTCGGCGATCATCTGGCGCTGCGGCGCGCGCGGAATAAAGTCCGGCACCTGCTGCTGTAGCGCCTTATACCACTGCGCTATCTGGCTTTTAATTGCTGCTGTCAGGGCCATAGTCGTTTTACCGCCGGGTGAAAATGGCCTGTATTTTTACACAGTAATCCGCCAGCGTCAGCTTTGGGGCGCATTTTTTCGCGCCGTCTCGAAGAATTACGCAGCGGAAAAATCTTGTCGTAGCCAGCAGCCGGGCTTCAGCGCTATGGTGTCGCATCACCACCGTTCTCATAAGGAAGAAGAGATGAGAGTTTCCCGCCGCGCCGTTACGGCTGTCTGCGCCCTGCTGCTCTGGTCGGCGCAGGCCGCCGCGCAGCCAACATATCAGCTGGAAAAGGTGGTGGAGCTGAGCCGCCACGGCGTGCGCCCGCCGACGCCGGGCAATCGCAAAGAGATCGAGGCCGCCACCCAGCGTCCCTGGACGCTATGGAGTACGCGCGACGGCGAGCTGACCGGCCACGGCTATGCGGCGGTGGTGAATAAGGGGCGCTGGGAGGGCGAACATTATCGCCAGCTCGGCCTGCTGCCCGCGGGCTGCCCGCAGCCGCAGGATATTTACCTGCGCGCCAGCCCGCTGCAGCGCACCCGCGCCACCGCCGAGGCGCTGGCAGACGGCGCCTTTCCCGGCTGCGGCGTGCCGGTGCATCGCGTGGCGGGCGAAGCCGATCCGCTGTTCCAGACCGACGCCTTCGCCGCGACGGCGATCGATCCCGCGCAGCAGCTGGCGGCGGTCACGGCAAAGGCGGGCGACCTGGCCGCGCGTCAGCAGGCGCTGCAGCCCGCTATTCAGGCGCTGAAGCAGGCGGTATGCCTCTCCGATGACCGCTGCGCCCTGTTCGATCAGCCCTGGCAGATCCGCCAGAGCAAAAGCGGCCACGCCTACATCGCCGGCCTGAGTGTGATGGCGAGCATGGCGGAGACGCTGCGCCTCGCCTGGAGTGAGAACCTGCCGCTCAGCCAGATCGCCTGGGGTCATATCACCCGCGCCGCGCAGATTACCGCTATCCTGCCGCTGCTAACGGCGAACTATGATCTCAGCAACGACGTGCTCTACAGCGCGCGAAAGCGCGGCTCAATCCTGCTGGATACCATGCTTAACCATATTGCGCGGGATGACGCTGAACCAAACGCGCGCTGGCTGCTGCTGGTCGCTCACGACACCAATATCGCTATGGTGCGCACCCTGATGGGCTTTAGCTGGACGCTGCCCGGCTACGCACGCGGCAATATTCCGCCCGGCGGCAGCCTGGTTTTTGAGCGCTGGCGCGACAGCGCCAGCAACCAGCGCTTCCTGCGCGTCTATTTTCAGGCGCAAAGCCTGGATGATCTGCGCCATCTGCAGCCGATTGACGCCGCGCATCCGCTGCTGCGCCAGGAGTGGCAGCAGGCGGGGTGCCGCGCGACGGCGGAGGGAACCCTCTGCCCGCTGGCGAGCGCCGTGCGCACCCTGAGTCGGCAGATTGACCAGCAGGCGGTGACGCCTGTCAGCTATGCGCTGCCCTGATCATCCAGCCGCTTGCCCAGGCACTGTGATTGCGGCATCGCGGTATAAGGTCCGTACGCGGCAATGGGCTGATAGCCGTGACGCGCGTAAAAAGCCAGCGCGCGCGCGTTGACGCGCCGCGTTTCCAGCCACAGCTGCCGATATCCCTCCCGCCGCGCCTGTTGCTCAAGAAAGTGCAGCAGCGCCGCGCCAGCGCCCTGGCTTCCGGGCAGCGCGAACATGCGTTTAAGCTCAGCCACGCCGGGCTGTAACGGGCGAAAGGCGCCGCAACCGATCGGCTGCCGCAGCCCATTGCGGGCCACGGCGAAGCAGCGTCCCGGCATCATCATCTCCGCCGCATTAAAACGGGCGCGGCCGCTGCTGCCGGTTAGCTGCGTCAGGGTGTCAGAAAGCTGATCCAGCAGCCAGCGAGCGTCGGGGTGGTCCACCTCTTCACGCGCTACCAGAATCATGGCAGACGCGTCAGCGGTTTAAACATCACCGTTGTCGCCTCCAGCTCGCCCGCGATCGATTCGGCGTAGTCTGGAATCGAGCCGGCGATCTGCCAGCCGAGCGACAGATAGAGCTGCGTGGCGACATCGCCGCTGCGGGTGTCCAGCACCAGCAGCGTTTTCCCCAGCGCCTGCGCCCGCTGCTCGGCCAGCTGCATTAGCTGGCGCGCAATGCCCTGCCGTCGGGCGGCGGGATGCACCAGCAGCTTGCTTATCTCCGTACGATGGCGGCCGTTGGGCATCCCGGCCGCGCTCAGGGTTAGCGTGCCGACCACCCGCTGGTGCTGGCGCGCGATGATAAGTTCATTCTCGCCCTCGGCGAGGCTGGCTGCGCGCTGCTGCCAGAAACGCGCCATCACCGCGCGGTCCTGCGGATCGGTAAAGCCGATGCTGGCACCGTCCGCCACGCACGCCTGCAGCAGATCGCTGAGGTGGCCCTGCTCAATGCGCGCCTGCTCTGCATTAATCCATTCATAAGTCGTCATGGTTTACACACCGCCAGCACATAGCGCGCGCCGTCGGTGAGATGCGCCTCAAACGCCGAGCGGCCGGTCAGGTGAAAACGCAGGCAATCGCCGCTCTGTAAGGTCCAGCTCTGGCTCTCCATGGTGACGGTCAGACCGCCCTGCTGCAGCCAGATATGCTGCTCCAGCCCCTGAACAGGGGGCGCATCGTAATCGATACGCGCGCCCGGCCGCAGCTGGCCTTCCACCAGCTCAGCCCGGAAGTGCGCGGCGGGCGGCGAGACGTTGCGGCGCACGAAGCCGCTTGCGTCGTCGCGCCATACCGGCTGCTGTTCCGGCGTCAGCAGCAGATTGACGCGCTCTTCTACTTCACTTAGCAGCCGCGACATGGTAAGACCATAGGCGACGCACAGGCGATTCAATAAGGCAGCCGTTGGGCTGGTTTCGCCGCGCTCAATACGCGACAATGACGCCCGGCTGATGCCGGTCGCGGTGGCAAGTTCATCCAGCGACCAGCCGCGCTGAACGCGGAGTTCCGCCAGGCGAGCCGCAAGGCGTTGTTCAGTCTCTTCAGTCAGCATGATTCTTATCTCATATTTGGGAATAAAATCTCATATGTGAGATTAAGCGTGAAACTGACGCCAGGGTCAACTTGTACATTTAAAAAACATTTGTACAAGTTGATCCTGTTGGTTAAGGTTATTGGATCGCAGTCAGGAAGTTTGGGGAAGTTATGGCCTTTTACAGTATCGGTGACGTCGCCGAACGCTGTGGAATAAACCCAGTCACGCTGCGCGCGTGGCAACGACGCTATGGGCTGTTAAAGCCGCAGCGATCGGAGGGTGGACATCGTCAGTTTGATGACGAGGATGTGCAGCGCATCGAAGAAATTAAACGCTGGATCGAAAGCGGCGTGCCGGTAGGTAAAGTCAAAGCGCTGCTCGAAGGCGAAAGCGTCAACGTCCACCACGGCTGGGGCAATCTGCAGGAAGAGTTGATGAGCGTGCTGCGCCACGTCAAGCCCTCAAAGCTGCGCGCCAAAATCGCTACGCTCGGGCGGGAAAACCCGGTGGATGCCCTTATCGATCACGTCATTATGCCGGTCCGGCAGAAACTTGGTCTGGATCAGAACACCGCGCGCGTTATGAGCAGCCTGCTGGACGGCGCGCTGATTGACTATGTCGCCTTCTGTCTGGCCGGCAGCCGTAAAAAAGCAGGTAAAGACGCGCTGATCCTCGGCTGGGCGGTCGAGGACCGCACCCGCATCTGGCTGGAGGCCTGGCGGCTCTCGCAGGAGGGCTGGCGGCTTGACGTGCTGGCAGAGCCGCTCGATCTGCCGCGACCCGAGCTTTTTCCCGGTCAGACTATCTTTGTCTGGACCGGCAAAAAGCTTACGCGTCGCCAGCAGGAACAGCTGACGCACTGGCAGGAGCAGGGATATACCATTCGCGCCCACGAAACGCGCTTTCAGTAAAACGCACGCAGGGCCCTTTTCGCCTCGCCCTGCCCGCGTTATTATCCCCGCCTTTCCGGCTTTAATCAGGTTTCCGCATGAACTGGCAAAAAATCTTCTTCGCAACGCTGTTTTTCATTATGGCCGTCGGCGGCACCGGCGGGCTGATGCTGGTCGGCTACACCCTTATTCTCCACTCACGCTAAGCCAGCGCTGCAGGCGCTCAAACAGGCGGTCACTGACAATCGCCAGCAGCGCCACCAGCAGCGCGCCCTGAATAACGTAGGCGGTGTTGAAGCCGCTCAGGCCGATGATCACCGGCGAACCGAGACTCTCCGCGCCGACGGTCGAGGCGATGGCCGCCGTGCCGATGTTGACAATCACCGAGGTGCGCACCCCCGCCAGTATCACCGGCGCAGCCAGCGCCAGCTCTACCTGCCATAAACGCTGCCATGTGCTCATGCCGACGCCGTCGGCGATCTCCCGACTGCTGGCGGGCACGCTATCGAGTCCGGCCAGCGTGCCCTGTAAAATCGGCAGCAGGCCGTAAAGCAGCAGCGCCACCACCGCCGGCCAGGCGCCAAACCCCATTACCGGCACGGCGATCGCCAGCACCGCGACCGGCGGAACCGTCTGTCCGGCCGCGACGATAGTCTCTACCATCGGCCGGAAGCGGCGTCCTGCGCGTCGCGTCACCAGTACGCCGCCGCCGACGCCCACCAGCAGCGCCAGCGCGCTGGCGGTCACCACCAGAAAAAGATGCGCCAGCGCCAGCTGTAAAAAGCTCTCCTGCTGATAGAGCGGACGCGCCTGCTCGGGGAACCACCAGGCGAAAAGCGGTCCGCTGTAGGGCAGGCCAAGCAGCAGCGCCATAAATAAAACAATCAGCCAGAGCAGCGGGTCTTTTAGCCAGCGCATTATTGTCCCTCGCGCAGGGTCAGCAGATCGCTGAAGTAAAGCACGCCCAGCGGCTGCTGCCGCTCATCCACCACCGGCAGTTTATCGGCGCGCCGGGCGATAAACTGCGACAGCGCTTCGCGCAGCGACTGCGCGGCCGCCAGCGGCTCCCCCTCCAGCCACTCGCCGCGCCGCGCCGCGTTGCCTACCTGCCCCAGCGACAGCAGACGCACCCCCAGCTCGCTTCTGCCGAAGAAGTCCTGCACAAAGTCGTTTTTCGGCTGCGTCAGCAGCGTGGCGGGCTTGCCCTGCTGCACAATCTCCCCTTGATCCATCAGCACGATGTTATCCGCCAGCGTCAGCGCCTCGTCGATATCGTGCGTCACCAGCACAATGGTGCGGCCCGACAGGCGATGGATACGCAGCATCTCCTGCTGCAGCGCGCCGCGCGTAACCGGATCGAGCGCGCCGAAGGGTTCATCCATCAGCAACACCTCCGGGTCCGCCGCCAGCGCGCGCGCCACGCCTACGCGCTGCTGCTGTCCGCCGGAGAGCTGATGCGGCAGACGCCGTCCCAGGTGCGCATCCAGGCTGAGCAGCGCCAGCAGCTCCTCAACCCGCGCGCGGATGCGGGCTTTCGGCCAGCCGAGCAGCGCAGGCACGGTGGCGATATTTTTTTCCACCGTCCAGTGAGGAAACAGACCGATCGACTGAATGGCGTAGCCCATGCGGCGGCGCAGGTCGCGCGCGTCAAGCTGGCGGATCGACTCGCCGGCGAACAGGATTTCCCCCTCGTCGAACTCCACCAGCCGGTTAATCATTTTCAGGGTGGTCGATTTGCCGGAGCCCGAAGTGCCGAGCAGCACGCTGAACTCTCCCTCGCCGATCTGCAGCGTCAGATCTTTTACCGCCGCTTTGCCGGCAAAGTGCTTACTGACGCCGTTAAAGTGAATCATGGGTTTTCTCCAGCAGGGAAATCAGCAGGCGGAACAGCGCGTCAATCGCCACCGCCAGCGCAATCACCGGGATAACGCCGAGCAGCACCAGATCGAGCGCGCTGCTGAGCAGTCCCTGAAAAATAATGGCGCCGAAGCCGCCTGCGCCGATTAGCGCGGCGATCACCGCCATGCCCAGCGTTTGCACCACCACCACGCGCAGCCCGGCGAGCCAGACCGGCAGCGCCAGCGGCACGTCAACGGCGAAAAAGCGCTGCAGTTGGCCCATACCCATGCCGCGCGCGCTTTCGCGCACGTCGCGCGGCACCTGCTGCAGCCCGGCCACCACGCTGCGCACCAGCGGCAGCAGCGCATAGAGCGTTAGCGCGATCAGCGCCGGCGCCATGCCGATGCCGCTGACGCCCCAGCTCTTCAGTCCGGGGAAGGCGGTTGCCAGCCCGGCCAGCGGCGCGATCAGCAGACCGAACAGCGCCACCGAGGGCACGGTCTGGATGACGTTTAGCACGCTGAAGACGCCGCTCTGCCACGCCGGACGTCGGTGCAGCAAAATGCCGAGCGGCAGGCCGATCAGCAGCGCAGGCAGCAGCGTGCCGCTGAGCAGCGTCAGGTGCCGCGCCAGCGCCGCGTCGAACACCGCGTGACGGTTGGCGTACTCTTTCAGCAGCGACAGCGCGTTCAGCTCGCCGCTAAACAGCATCAGCAGCGGCAGCAGCCAGATCTGCAGATTAAGCAGCAGCTGCCAGAACCTGTTGCGCGTCAGGGTGCGCGCCAGCTCCGCGCACAGCAGCAGCGTGACGCCGCACGCCAGCCACAGGCCGCCGCCGAAGCTGGTGCGCGCCAGCGCGCTACCCTGCGCCGCCAGCCTCGCCGCCTCGTGCCCGCTCAGCCACACCATACCGGTCAGCAGCGCGTCGCAGGCGAGCAGCATCAGCGCCAGCGCCGCGCGCGTCGGACGCGCCCACAGCAGCAGCCAGAGCGCCGCCAGCGGCAGCGCCAGCCATCCGGCATCGCTGACCTGCCCCAGCATCAGCGGCTGGCCGGAGACCAGCCGGTTCGGCGCGTAGCTGAGAAACGGCAGCCAGTAAAGCGCCAGGCTTAACAGCAGCAACAGCAGCAGCGCGACCGGCTGGCGCCGCGCCGCCAGCATCGCATCCCGCGATAGCGCCATGGGTTACAGCAGCTTCTGCTGCTGCAGCCATTCACGCGCCACGCTGCTGGCGTCCTGGCCCTCAACGGCGATCTTCGCGTTCAGCTGCTGCAGGGTTTTCTCATCCAGCCGACTGAAAACCGGCTTCAGCCAGCTGTCGATATCGGGCCAGGCTTTCAGCACCGAGGCACGGATGACCGGCGTCGGCGCATAGATTGGCTGCACCCCTTTAGGATCGCTCAGGGTTTGCAGACCCAGCGCCGCCACCGGGCCGTCGGTGCCGTAGGCCATCGCCGCGTTGACGCCGGAGGTCTGCTGCGCCGCCGCCTTGATGGTCACTGCCGTATCGCCGCCCGCCAGCGAGAGCAGCTGGCTCTGCGTCAGCTTAAAGTCATAGGCTTTTTCAAAGGCCGGCAGGGCGTCGCCGCGCTCGATAAATTCCGCCGAAGCCGCCAGCTTGAAGGTGCCGCCTTTTTTCAGGTAGCCGCTGAGATCCTCAAGCGAGCTGAGTTTGTTCTGCTGGGCGACATCCTGGCGCACCGCGATGGTCCAGGTATTGTTCGCTGGCGCAGGCGTCAGCCACACCAGCTGATTTTTATCGGCGTCGAGCTTTTTCACCTTCTCATAGCCCTGGCGCGCGTTTTTCCAGGCGGGATCTTTTTCGTCATTGAAGAAGAACGCGCCGTTGCCGGTATATTCGGGATAGATGTCCAGTTCACCGGCGGTGATAGCGCCGCGCACCACCTGCGTGGTGCCGAGCTGGATTTTATTCACCGTTTTGACGCCGTGCTTCTCCAGTACCTGCAGGATCACATTGCCCAGCAGCGAACCTTCCGTATCGATTTTCGAACCCACACGCACGGGATCGGCAGCCTGCGCCGCCCCTGTCGCCAGCAGCAGCGCGGCTGCCGTCAATGCCAGAAAACCAGACCTTGCCATAAGGTGTTCCTTTAATTTGGTTATATGTGAGGTGCTTATAGAGAATAGTCGTTTCGTCATGCATCGCGTAACACATTGCCTGAAGCGTGAAGCGTCGCGCCTCAACTTTTTCATATCGTTATCGGTGCGGTTATAACTGAAATGAATTTACGTCCAGACGTCTGGACGCTAAGCTGTCCATCACTTCACCTTAACCACAGATAACATCATGACCGACCTGACTTCTTCTTCTGCCCACGTGGCGCTAACAGGGAACCGACCCGAAGGCGAAACCCAGTGGATCCGCAGCGCAGCGGACGTATCGCGCCTGATTAACAGCGGCGACGGGGCGCGCAGCAACGCGCGCATCGTGGTGGCTATCGCGCTGGGCGGCGTGTTTCTCGACGCTTACGATCTCGGCGCGCTGGCGTTTGGCATTAAGGATGTGGCGCGCGAGTTCAACCTGACGCCGACCGGCACCGGCATGGTCGCCTCCGCCATTACCTTCGGCGCCATTGTCGGCGCGCTGATCGGCGGCTACCTCACCGATAAGATTGGCCGCTATCGCGTTTTTATGGCGGATATGTTCTTTTTCGTGGTGGCGGCGCTCGCCTGCGCCTTCGCCCCCAATGAGTATGTACTGGGCGGCGCGCGCTTTGTGATGGGGCTGGGGGTCGGCATCGATCTGCCGGTGGCGATGGCTTTCCTTGCCGAGTTTTCCCGCCTGCGCGGCAAGGGCAATAAGGCCGCCAGCGTGGCGATGTGGTGTCCTACCTGGTATGCGGCGATCAGCATCTCTTATCTGCTGGTGCTGCTGCTCTATGGGGTGCTGCCAGAGAGCCATACCGGCTGGCTGTGGCGCCTGATCCTCGGCTTCGGCGCGGTGCCGGCGCTGATCATTATCGCGATTCGCAGCCGCTATATGAGCGAGTCGCCGGTCTGGGCGGCCAGTCAGGGCGATCTGCAAGGCGCGGCCGCCATTTTACGCAGCGGCTGGAATATCAACGCGCAGGTGGCGGAAGAGGCGTCCGCGACGCCCGTCCAGCCTGCGCGCCGGGCCAGCTGGCGCAACTACGGCGCGCTGCTGCGCGGCGTCTACCTGCGGCGCACCCTGCTGGCGACCATCACGTCGGTCGCCTCCTCCTTTGCCTATAACGCGGTGGCGTTTGGCCTGCCGGTCATTATCAGCAGCTTTTTCGCCCAGTCGATGCTGACCACCATTCTGGTGTCGCTGGCGCTTAATCTGCTGTTCGCCTTTGTCGGCGGCGTGCTGGCGGTGCGGCTGGTGCCGCGCCTGGGCGCGTGGAAGATGTCGGTGGCGGGCTACGCCTGTCAGTGTGTGGCACTGCTGGGGCTGGCGCTAGTCGGGCGTCCCGAAGGCGGTCAGGAAGCGGCTATCGCCATTGCGATGCTGGCGCTGTTTCTGTTTGGCCAGGGCTTTGGACCCGGTTCGCATACCATGACCTTCGCTTCGCTCAGCTATCCGACTTCGCTGCGCGGCGTCGGGGTCGGTTTTAACCAGACGCTGATGCGCGGCAGCTCGACCCTTTCGCTGTTTCTGTTTCCGGTGCTGGTCGCCGCGCTGGGCACCGGCGTTTTCTGGGTGATTTTCCTTGCGCCGCTGGCGGGTCTGCTGGCGCTGCTGGCAATCCGCTGGGAGCCGTCGGGCTACGATGTGGACGCGGAAGATTTTGTCGGGCGTTAACGGGTTGCGTGCTAACGCTGAAGAGAGGGCCGATCGCAAAGATGCAAAACCAGCCCGGCCCCTCTCTCCTGCTTGCAGGCAGTCCGCAGCGGGTGCCGCTTTACGCCGGCATACTCAACGCATTTAAGTAGGCGGGTATGCGCGGAAAGGTGTAGAGAAACCAGGGCGTGAACTGCTGCGGCTCATCAAGCATGGCGCGCTGAATGTCGCCGACGGAGCGGTAGCACCAGTCGTCCGCCTCCTGAGGATTGGGCGTCGGCAGATCGTCGCTGACGGCAAAGTAGACATGGCCATACTCATGCTCAATCAGGCCGTTGCTCAACGGCAGGTTGTAGCTCAGCTCAAATACCGGCGTCAGCGACAGCTCCAGCCCCATCTCTTCCAGCAGGCGGCGCTCCGCTGCCTGCTGCGTCGGCTCCGCCGGATAGGGGTGACCGCAGGTGGTATTACTCCAGAGGCCGCCGCAGTGATATTTGCCGCTGGCGCGGCGCTGCAGCAGCAGCTCCCCGGACGAATTAAATACGTAAACCGTTACCGCGCGGTGCAGCAATCCCTTCTCATGCACTTCCAGCTTTTCCATTTTACCGGTAGGACGATCGAGATGGTCGACGAGAATAACTTCGATAGCAGACATGAGGATTCCTTAAGATAACTCCTACTATTCTGGCATATCCCTGCCGCTTCATGGCGCGTGAATTCGTGCGGTTCGCTGCAAAACAAGCACGGGCTCGCCTGCGCGAACCCGTGGATAAAAGACATGATGGTGAGGTGAGCCACAGGCTGCGATCGCTGGCAGGCAAAACGGGCGGTTTCTGGCAGCCGCATTTTGCCTTTGCCGACGAGCCGGTGAATCACGCCTACAGACGGAAGCTTTGCACCACCTGCTCCAGCTGAACGCTCTGCTCTTCCATCGCCTGCGCGGCGGCGGAGACCTGCTCCACCAGCGCGGCGTTCTGCTGCGTGGTACCGTCGAGCTGGGTGATCGCCACGTTGACCTGCTCGATGCCCATGCTCTGCTCGCGGCTGGCGGACATGATTTCGCTCATCAGCGTGGTGACGCTGCTGACGCCCTGCATCAGCTCGTCCATGGTCTCGCCCGCCTGCTCCACCAGCTGGCTGCCGGCGTCGATATTGGCCACCGACTCTTCGATCAGCTTTTTGATTTCGCGCGCCGAGTTGGCGGAACGCTGCGCCAGGTTGCGTACTTCAGAGGCAACCACCGCGAAGCCGCGGCCCTGCTCCCCTGCTCGCGCCGCTTCCACCGCGGCGTTAAGCGCCAGGATATTGGTCTGGAAAGCGATGCTGTCGATAACGCTGATAATATCGACCACCTTGCGCGACGAGTGATGGATCTCGCCCATGGTGCTTACCACCTGACGCACCACTTCCGTGCCGCGCGCCGCCACCTGCGAGGCGTTGCCCGCCAGCTGGTTGGCGTGGGTGGCGTTGTCGGCGTTCTGACGTACGGTGCCGGTCAGCTGCTCCATCGAGGCGGCGGTTTCAACGATTGAGCTGGCCTGATCTTCGGTGCGTGACGAGAGATTGGCGTTGCCGCTGGCGATTTCACGCGACGCGGCGGTGATCGCCAGCGCGCTGTCGCCTACCTGCCGCATCAGCCCCTGCAGATAGCTGATAAAGTTGTTAAAGCTCTGCGCCACGGCGTTGAACTCCGGGCTGTTGCTGGTCGGCAAGCGCTGGGTCAGATCGGCTCCGCCCTGCGCCAGCGCGTCGATGTTGCGATGCAGCAGGTTAAGACGCTGCATCATCGCGCGGATAAAGCCCAGCAGCACCAGCAGCAGCACGATCGCCAGCGGGATCTGCACCAGGCCGAGACGCGTCAGCATGCTGTGCGTCTGCACGGTCAGCAGGCTGGTCGGCACATCGCTGGCCAGATACCACGGGCTGCCAGGAATAGCCTGCAGAAACAGCGTATGTTCGCCATCCTCGCCGTCAAAGGTCGCCTCTGTCGGCTGCGTGCCCGCGCCGCTCAGCAGCCCTTTCAGCGCCGCCGCCATCGGCAGCTGCAGATCGCTCAGGTTCTCCAGTTTCGGCGTGCCGTCCACCAGCGCGGCGTTGCCCACAACTTTGCCATCGGCCTCAACGATCAGCACGCGTCCCTGAATGGCGTCGCCCATCTCTTTTGCCAGATGGTTGAAAAAGCCGAGGGTAACGTCGATGGTGGCGACGCCCCAGACGGTGCCGTCACGATAGATTGCCATGGCGCAGTTGGTACGCGGCTGCGGACTGGCGGCATCCTGGTAGGCTTTCGCCCAGGCGCACTGCCCTTTCGGCGCGGCCATTCCATCTTTGTACCAGGGTTGCTCCCAGTATTTGTCGGCGGCGTCGGAGTTCCAGTAGGTATTGACCTGCAGCTGGTTGCTGGCGTTGCGCGCAAAGAAACTGCTGTCTTTCTCTTTCGCCGGATCGCGGCGGTTTGGCAGCGGCCAGATGCCGCCGCCGAAGACGTTGCTGTCCTGATACTGGTTCACCAGCGCAGGCAGCATCTGATCGATGGCGGCACTCTCCATCACGCCTGCGGCTTCGGTGATAGCGCGCTGCTGCGCCTGTACGCGGTTCATCTGTTCCACAATCCCGGTCGCCAGCGCGTCAACCTGGTAGCGCACCAGCTGGCTCTGGTTAGCGGTCAGCTGCGGCGCGATAAACTGCTTAATCACCACCACCGTGATAAGCATCAGAACGAGAAAAAAGAGTACAAGAACCGCAGTGATGCGGGACTGAGTTGTTTTTAGCATCTGCTTTCCCCTGGCAGAAACGGCGCGATTGCCTGATCAGGGTTAACGGCGCAGCAGTAGCTAACTTGAGATGCGCGAGATCACAAATTTAACAATTCGTTGATAAAGGTGATTATTTAGACAGTAACGACCTGACAGCGCGCCGGGGAAACAGCGCGCTGACGTTAGATTTCGCTGTCCACCACCTGCTGGCGCGGGCGGAAGATATGGTTATTACCCGCCGCCATTAGCCGCTCTACCAGCTGCTGGCCGCCCAGCTCATCCGCCTGCGCGAACTGGCGCTCCGCTTCGGTAATGGGGGTCGCCCACAGCAGATTAGGCCGATCGCCGTCGCGCTTGGGCAGGGAGAACTGCGCGCTGTCGTCCGCCAGCGCGTTGGCGAGCAGAAAACTTTCAAAGCCGACCGGCGCCACTTCCGACGCCAGCGTATGGCCCTCGCCCAGCCAGGTAAGGCGCGCCCAGGGCAGATGGGCGAACTCCGCCAGCGCGCTCGCCATCTGCACCGCGTTGCCTTCGGTCATCACCTCGCCATCCACCGCCATCGCCAGCTCAACGCGGCGATACTGCGGCGCCAGCTCGTCAAACAGATAGTCGACCTGCGGCATCGGACGAATGCTCATGCCGAGCGTAAGGAAATACCATACGCCCTGATGCCAGTGCTGAGAGATGGCCATCGGCGGCCAGCTGCCCTGGTCGATGGCGTAATATTTCACCGACTCGCCGAACTGCGTCTGATAGCGCTGCATCAACGCCTGCTGCACCCGATCCCACTCGTTGCCGTCGTGCCAGTCGCGCCAGAACTGGCGCTGATGTTCCGCACGCGCGTAGTAATCGTTGGTGGAGGCCGATCCCAGCGGCGCGGTGAGCCGGTTTTTTTTGATGCAGCCAGCGGAGAAGCTGACCTGCTTATCCTGGTAGAGGCTCCAGCCGGGGATCACCGCCAGCAGTTGGCCGTAGTACCATAACGCCGCGCCGTCATCGCTCGGCTCCCACAGCACCTGCAGGCCCGCCGGATCGAGCGGCGGCTCCGCCTCCAGCGTGCGGCAATACTCCGCGCTGAGCAGCGGCGCAATGCCCTGCTCCATCGCCGCGCGATCTTCCTGCGCCGGCGCCGGCAGCAGATTGCGCAGCCAGCAGCCGCGCACCGCATACTGGCTGCGGAACAGATCTGTCGGCCAGATATAGAAGTAAGCGGTGCGCTCATCCTGTTCGACAATCGCCGTCAGTGTATGTTGCTGATTGTGGACCTCAGCAATCAGAGGTTGGTAAGTCATAGCGCCTCGACAAAGCTTAGGGATCCATTTCCCCGAGATTAGAGCAGGATCCCGGCTGCCGCCACGTTAGACAAGGGTAAAACTCTCAAAGTCGGCGCCATACGCCAGCGCAAGGGTAAGCAAAGGTAAAGCGAGGAACGCTACGAGGCGCATAAAGGCGCAACGCCGCTAAAGAGTTGGCGGCCCGGAGAGTGAAACGCTATTCGCGTTTCTCGGGCGCGGCCGCATGCTATGGTCGATCTACCTTTGTTATCGGAGGCGCATGATGCAGCCCGTTACCGATTTCGCATGGCGCGAGCTGGCGGTTCTCGCGCTTTTTCTCTGGCTTCTTTATCGCTACACCTGGCTGACGCTGTCGGTGACGCTGATGGCGATCGGCATCGCGGCGCTTATCGTGCTGCCGGTCGATTTGACCTTTAGCCTGGGTTCGCTCGCCGCTATCGGCACCGGGCTGGGCCTGCTGGCGCACCAGCTGCAGCAGCAGCGGGCTGCGCGCCAGCGCCAGACGCGCGCGCCGCGCAGCTATACCCGGCCGCACGATGAATTCCATACTTAACCGGCGATGACCTTTCCCGGCGCGGCGCTGTTAAGCGGCAGCGCTGTTCCGGCAGGATAATGCTCAGAAAAGGTTAAGAAGGCGTTAAGGCTGGCGCCCCATGCGCAGCATGGCGCGATGGTATGCGCCGCGCGTAATTGACCAGCGCAGGGTTTTCGCCAGCAGCCGCATTTCGGCGTCGAGCAGCGCGCGCGACAGCGGGCTGAAGCGATAGCCCGAGAGCTGCTGCGCCCAGTCGGGTAGCAGCGCCATGCCCGATCTCAGCATCACGTTCATCGCCGGCTTCGCCTGCCACCCTGGCGCAGGTGCCTCGCGCAGCAGCCGCGTCACCTCAGCGGTGCGCTCATCGTAGCGCAGCTCGCCGCGCATCGCCTGCAGGTAGCGCCCCACCGCCTCAACGCTTTTCGGCACGTGGGCGGCGCCCAGCGCTTCGGCGATCAGCGCCGCTTCCTGATAGTAGCGATCCTGATCCCCCAGGCTGAGCTGCGAATTTTTAAAGCGCAGATGCGCGGCGAGAAAGGCGCTGGTTTCCGCGACGTGTACCCAGGTGAGCAGGCGCGGATCGCTGGCGGCGTAGGGCTGGCCGTAGTTATCGACGCCGCTGACGCGCAGGTGGATATTTTTCACCCGCTCAATCAGCAGGCTGGCGTCGTGGCGGTTGCCGAAGGTGGTAACGGCGATAAACTGACTGGTGCGCCGCAGCCGCCCCAGCATATCCTGGCGAAAGTTAGAGTGATCCCAGACGCCCGCCAGCGCGGAAGGATGCAGCATCTGTAACAGCAAGGCGCTGATGCCGCCGCACAGCATGGCGGGAAAGTCGCCGTGTACGCGCCAGATTACGCTGTCGGGGCCGAACAGGCCGGGATCGCCCGGCGGCTGCGAGATATCAAACTCGTTGAGCGCCAGGCCGTTAACGCGAAAGACCTGATTCTGGATGCGGTTGCGGATGCTGTTCATAGCGGCGTGGCTGGATAAGTGGGCCCTCTTCTCCCGGCGGCAAAGCCGGGAGAAGCCTGTGGTGCCTGTTTACAGATAGTCGAACTGCGCGTTCTGGGTGCGCACCGAGTCGAGTCCAATCATCACGTTGAACTTGCCTGGCTCCGCCACCTGCTGCATCTGCTGGTTCCAGAACTTCAGCGCGTCGACGTCGATCTTAAAGCTGACCCGCTGCGATTCGCCCGCTTTCAGCATAATCCGCTTAAAGCCGCGCAGCTCGCGCACCGGACGGCTGATCGAGGCGACCGGGTCGTTCAGGTACATCTGCACCACCGTCGCGCCGTCGCGATCGCCGGTGTTGGTTACCGTGACGCTCGCCTCGACGGTGCCGTTACGCGGCATGGTGGTCGCCGACATTTTCACCGGCGACACGCTGAAGCGGGTGTAGCTCAGCCCGTAGCCAAACGGATAGAGCGGGCCGTTCACCGAATCATAGTAGTGCGAGGTGTATTTGTTCGGTTTAGCGAAGTTATAGGGACGACCGGTCGGCAGATGGTTGTAGTAAAGCGGGATCTGCCCCACCGAGCGCGGGAAGGTGATCGGCAGCTTGCCGGACGGGTTGTAGTCGCCAAACAGCACGTCAGCGATGGCGTTGCCGCCTTCGGTGCCGCTAAACCAGGTTTCCAGCAGCGCGTCCGCCATGCGATCTTCGTTGACCAGCGTCAGCGGTCGGCCGTTCATCAGCACGATGACCAGCGGTTTGCCGGTGGCCTTCAGCGCTGCCAGCAGCTTCTGCTGGCTGGCGGGAATAGAGAGTTCGCTGCGGCTGGAGGCCTCATGCGCCATGCCCTGCGCTTCGCCAACCGCCGCGACCACCACGTCCGCCTGCTTCGCCTTCTCGACCGCTTCGTCAATCAGCGCCTGCGGCGAGCGCGCGTCGACCGACACCGCCTGCTCGTAGAGGTTAAGGAAGTCCTGAACGCCCTTGTTGTCGCTGAGGTTGGCGCCTTTCGCATAGAGCAGCGTCGCTTTACCCGCGGTGGCGTTGCGCATCCCCTGCAGCAAACTCACCGACTGCTTCGCCACGCCCGCCGCCGACCAGCTGCCCATAATATCGCGCTGGCTGTCCGCCAGCGGCCCAATCAGCGCAATGGTGCCGGCGCGCTTCAGCGGCAGCGTATTGAGCCGGTTTTTCAGCAGCACCATGCTTTTACGCGCCACGTCGCGCGCTTCGGCGCGGTGCAGGCGGCTTTCGGCGTTGGTGTCCTGCGGATCGCTCTCTTTAGGGCCGAGATGGCTGTAGGGATCGTTAAACAGCCCCATATCATATTTCACGTTAAGTACGTGGCGCGCCGCGTCGTCAATCTCCGCCATGCTCACCGCGCCGCTTTTCACCAGGCCCGGCAGATATTTGCTGTAGTACTCGTCGCTCATGCTCATGTCGATGCCCGACTTCAGGGCAACGCGCACCGCATCCTCGGGATCGGTCGCTACGCCGTGCTTGAGCAGCTCTTTGATCGCGCCGTGGTCGCTGATGGTGATGCCTTTGAATTTCCACTGGTCGCGCAGCACCGTTTTCAGCAGCCAGCCGTCGGCGGTGGCGGGCACGCCGTTAAGGGAGTTAAGCGCCACCATCACGCCGCCGCTGCCGGCGTCGAGGGAGGCTTTATAGGGCGGCAGATAGTCCTGGAACAGGCGCTGCGAGCTCATATCCACCGTGTTGTAGTCGCGGCCGCCTTCGATGCCGCCATAGGCGGCGAAGTGCTTAACGCTGGTCATAACCGCGTAGCGATCGGCGGCGCTTTTGCCCTGCATCGCCTTCACCATGGTGCTGCCCATCTGCGAGGAGAGCCAGGTATCTTCGCCGAATCCTTCGGAGATGCGGCCCCAGCGCGGTTCGCGGCTGACGTCCACCATCGGCGCCCAGGTCATATTCAGACCGTCGTCGGCCGCTTCATAGGCTGAGACGCGCCCGACCTGACTGACGGCGTCGAGATCCCAGCTGGCGGCCAGCCCAAGCGGAATAGGGAAAATAGTGCGCTGGCCATGTACCACGTCATAGGCGAAAAAGAGCGGAATTTTCAGGCGGCTGAGCTGCATCACCTGATCCTGCATGGCGCGAATATCCTGACGCGTCACGGTATTGAAAATCGCGCCGACCTGCCCTTTATGGATCATGTCGCGGATCATCTCTTTCGGGTTGTCTGGTCCCACGCTGATGAGCCTGAGCTGGCCGATCTTCTCGTCCAGCGTCATTTTGGTCAGGAGTTGATTAACAAAAGCGTCGCGCGCCTGCGCGTTCATGGGGTGCGGCCCCGTCAGCTCTTCGGCCAGCGCGGGTTGCAGAGCGAGTGAGACAGCGAGACTAACAGAGTAAATCCATTTCATCAGGTCGGGTTCTCTTAAGTAACTGCGCAATATCGAATAAACAGGCGGCAGTGTGCCACAAGTTGAGGATAGCAGGTAGCCGTCAGCGTCACACTGCCTCGCGCTTTTCGCTGACGTGCTACAGTAAGTGCGCCATGTAATGACAAGGGAGTTGCACATGAACCATCCAGCGTCTCATTCCGCTTTACTCGCCGATCTGCGCCGCCAGGTTGGCGCTTCCCACCTGCTGACCGACCCGGAGCAGACCGCACGCTACCGCAAAGGCTTTCGCTCCGGCGAAGGCGAGGCGCTGGCGGTAGTCTTCCCCGGCACCCTGCTGGAGCTGTGGCGCGTGCTGCAAACGCTGGTTGCCGCCGACGCCATTATCCTGATGCAGGCGGCCAATACCGGCCTGACAGAGGGCTCTACCCCCAACGGCAGCGACTACGACCGGCCGGTGGTGATTATCAGCACGCGGCGGCTCGATAAGCTGCAGCTGATTGACGAAGGTAAGCAGGTGCTGGCGTTTCCTGGCAGTACCCTTTATCAGCTGGAGAAAACCCTGAAGCCGCTGAACCGCGAGCCCCATTCGGTGATCGGCTCCTCCTGCATCGGCGCCTCGGTGCTGGGCGGCGTCTGCAATAACTCCGGCGGCTCGCTGATTAAACGCGGCCCGGCCTACAGCGAAATGGCGCTGTTTGCCCAGGTGGATGAGCAGGGCAAGCTGAAGCTGGTAAACCATCTCGGCATCGATCTCGGCGCGACGCCGGAAGAGATACTGGGACGGCTGGACGACGAACGCTGGCGACCAGCGGATGTGCAGCACGACGGACGCCACGCCTCCGATCCCGACTATGCCGACCGCGTGCGGCACGTTGACGCCGATACCCCGGCCCGCTTCAACGCCGATGCGCGTCGGCTGTTTGAGGCCTCCGGCTGTGCGGGCAAGCTGGCGGTGTTCGCGGTGCGGCTGGATACCTTCCCCTGCGAGCCGCAGCAGCAGGTGTTCTATATCGGCACCAACGATCCGGCGGTACTGAGCGATATTCGCCGCCATATTCTCACCCACTTCACCCATCTGCCGGTGGCGGGCGAATATATGCATCGCGATATTTACGACATTGCCGAAGTCTACGGCAAAGATACCTTTCTGATGATCGACAAGCTGGGCACCGACAAGATGCCGCTGTTTTTCACGCTGAAGGGGCGCGTCGACGCCTGGCTGGCGAAGCTGAGCTTCGTGAAGCCCCACTTTACCGATCGCCTGCTGCAGCGCATCAGCGCCCTGTTCCCGGCGCATCTGCCAAAGCGTATGAAGCAGTATCGCGATAAATATGCGCATCACCTGCTGCTGAAGATGTCCGGCGCGGGCATCGAGGAGGCGCGCGACTATCTGAACGCGTTTTTCCGCGAAGGCGGCGGCGCGTTTTTCGAATGCGAAGGCAAAGAGGGGGCGCACGCCTTTCTGCATCGTTATGCCGCGGCGGGCGCGGCGGTGCGCTATCACGCGGTACATGCCGACGAGGTGGAAGATATTCTTGCGCTCGATATCGCGCTGCGCCGCAACGATCGCGACTGGTTTGAAACCCTGCCGCCGGAAATTACCCAGTCCCTGAGCCATCGCCTCTATTACGGCCACTTCTTCTGCCACGTGTTTCATCAGGATTACATCGTGAAAAAAGGGGTGGATGCGCATGCGCTGAAGGAGCAGATGCTGGCGCTGCTGGAGGCGCGCGGCGCGGAGTATCCGGCGGAGCATAATGTCGGCCACCTCTATCGGGCAAAGCCGCAGCTGGCCGATTTCTATCGTCAGCTCGATCCCACCAACACCTTTAATCCGGGAATTGGCAAAACCAGCAAGCAGAAAGGCTGGGCGGTGAAGCAGCCCTGAAAACGGGGCGTTCTCTGACAGGGGGACGTTTGCTGACGGCTCAGGGTGGGAAACGCGGGTGACCATCGAATCTGTCACCCGCGCAGGTGCCCCTTGCTGGCTTAAGGCTGCGGATCGGCCGCCTGCTCCGCCATCTGCTGGCGGCGCTCGATAATCATGGTCTGCGGCGTCGACAGCACAATGCCCTCTTTGCGCAGGCGCGTCAGAATATCGAACAGCAGGTCGCTTTTCGCGCCCGCAATCTGGCGCTGGCTGGCGACGTTGCCGGTAACGCTCAGCACGATGCCCTGCGCCGTCAGATCTTTAAACGAGACCGACGGCTCCGGCGCCTCGAGAATACGTTCGTTCTCGTTATAGACCTCCAGCAGCAACTCGCGCACCCGCACCGGATCGATATTGAGCGGGAAGGTCAGCGTAATGGTCACGACGCCCTGCGCGTTGCCCATGGTGGCGTTGCGCACGTTCTGCGAGATAAACTGCGAGTTCGGCACGATTACCGTCGACTTGTCGCCCAGCTGGATCTCGGTGGCGCGCACGTTGATGCGGCGGATATCGCCCTCGATGCCGCTGATGGTCACCAGATCGCCAACCTTAACCGGCCGCTCGGTCAGCAGGATCAGGCCGGAGATAAAGTTTTTCACAATCTCCTGCAAGCCAAAACCGATACCGACCGACAGCGCGCTGACGATCCACGCCAGCTTGTTCCACTGCAGACCCATAATCGACAGCGTCAGCAGGATCACCAGCACGTAGCCAATATTGCTGAACAGCGTGATCAGCGACACGCGCATGCCGGCGTCCATGGTGGTCTTCGGCAGGAAATCGCTGTCGAGCCAGCGGCGCACGCTGCGCAGCACATAGATGCCCACCACCAGACAGATAATGGCGTTGACCATGTGCGCCGGCACGATGTTCAGCGACTCCAGTCCTTTGCCGCCCCAGAACTCAATCGCCTTTTGCAGCAGCTCGATCGGCGTTGAGGACGCGAAGGTGCCGTTAAGCAGCGCCAGCGCGACAAAGCCAATCAGCAGGGTTTTACCCAGCGCGGCCAGCAGCGTTGCCGCCTGCTGCAGATGGCGTTCGTCGATATTCAGCGAGGTTTGCAGTCGTCGGCCGGTAAGGCTGTTGACGGAAAAGAGGCTTTCGCAGCCGTCGTTAACCAGGTGGCTAAGGAAGTAGAAGGAGCCGAACAGAATGCCGCACCACACCACCTCGTAACTCAGGAAGCGCGCCAGGGTAACGTAGCCGATAATCAGCGACAGCAGAATGGCGACCGCCGTCAGCGTCAGCGCCATCTGAATCAGCCCCACCAGCGTCGAGCGCACTTCCGGCGCATTACCCTCTTGCACCATGCGGCGGCGCACGCGGTTGGTGCGCATGCTGATCGCCAGCGCGGTGCTGCCGATCAGCAGCGCCGTCAGGCCGTTGGCAAAAATGGTGGTGTTGAGGCTGGTGCCAACGGTGTAGTTAAAGTTCTCTACCGTCTGGAAAATAAACACCAGCGCGGCGGTAATCGGCGGGAACGGCTTCAGCGCCATCGCCACTTCGTTAGAGATAGCGGGCAGACGCCAGCTCGGCCGACGCGTAGAGAGAAAGGCGCGTCCCAGGCCGGCGATCAGGCCGCAGAAGACGCTGAGCTTCACCAGACTGACAACGAAGTCCTGCACGTCGCCGGAGACCTCATCGCGGCGCGCGAACGCCAGCGCGGTGAAGTTAAAGGTCAGCACCACCGCCGCCAGCGTGGTCAGCGCGATCGCCGCGGCGAGGAAGCTGCGGCGCAGCCGCCCTTCCGGCATTTTGTGAATGCTGATCCAGGCGAGAAACTCTTCGCTGTAGCGACGTCCCAGCGTCATTACCAGTATTGCCGCCAGCAGCCAGGCGATGGTGCCGAAGCGGTAGCCTGGCTCCCACGACAGCGCGGCGGTATCCTGTAAATCCTGCAGGAAGCCGTCGATCTTCTCGTTGTCCAGATCCTGCTTCACAAACAGCGGCGCCCAGAAGCGCGGGCCGAGAATACTGCCGGAGTTGAGCGCCAGCTGGGTTTTCATCAGATCGCGGCGCAGGTTGGTGATCTGCGACGAGAGCATCAGGGCGCTGTTTTTAATCCCGTCCGCCTGCTTGATCTGATCGTCCAGCTTGCTCTTTTGCGACTCCAGCGAGCTGCGCTTGCGGGTCACTTCCGGCGTCTCTTTGACGCCGCTGTCCGCTTTGGGCGCGGGGCCGAGCACCGCCAGCTGGGCGTCAAGCTGCTGACGCTGCGGCTGCAGCGCCTGCGCGAGCGTATCGGCATTGCCCGACAGCTCCAGCGCCAGCTCGTTAAGCTGCGTCAGCTGGTTTTCGTTGGTCTGTCCCGACACCTGACCTTTAATCTTGTCGAGGACCTTCTGCATTTTCGGCAGTTCAACCGCCGCGTTCACTTTGGGCGCGGCGTCGGTTTGCTGTGCGGCATCGGCCACATCGTCGTCTGCCATGCTCCAGGCGGGGAACAGCGCCGCCGTCAGCAGCATCAAAAGCGGTAAAAAGAGGCGTAACGTAAACATTATAGAGGTTCCAGCACAAATTCAGGCGAACGACCATCGCATTGGCGCGTAGTTTAGGGCCAGGCGCATCGGGAAACTATAGGAATGCTGGCCGTTCTCGTCGAACAGGTTGCGGCGTCCGCGCGGGCGGACGCCGGTAAAGGGTTATTCCACTACCGCCGCGCCGTGAACGTTGTTCACCACCAGCCCCGCCTTCTGCTTTTTATAGGCCAGTGCCGCCGCCGGGACCGGCGCCGCCTTGCCGGTTTCCAGCCAGTCGCGCAGACGGTTGGCGTCAGCGAAGTGGGTATATTTGCCGAAGGCATCCAGCACCACCAGCGCCACCGGCCGGTTATTGATCATGGTGCGCATCGCCAGGCAGTGGCCCGCTTCGTCGGTATAGCCGGTTTTGGTGAGCTGAATGCGCCAGTCGTTTTTGTAGACCAGATGGTTGGTATTGCGGAACGGCAGCGCGTAGCTCGGATGGGTGAAGACCGCGGTCTGTTCTTTCGTGGTGCTCAGCTCGCCCAGCAGCGGATAGTTGCGCGTCGCGCGCAGCAGTTTAACCAGATCTTCCGCGCTGGAGACGTTTTGAGTCGACAGGCCGGTCGGCTCGACGTAGCGCGTATGGGTCATGCCCAGCGCGCGCGCTTTGGCGTTCATGGCGCGGATAAAGGCGTCGTAGCCGCCGGGATAGTGATGCGCCAGGCTGGCCGCGGCGCGGTTCTCCGATGACATCAGCGCCAGCAGCATCATATTGCGGCGGCTGATTTCGCTGTTGAGCTTGACGCGGGAAAAGACGCCGCGCATCTCCGGCGTGTGGCTGATATCCACCGAAATTCGCTCATCAAGGGGCTGCTTCGCATCCAGCGCCACCATCACCGTCATCAGCTTGGTGATAGAGGCGATAGGACGTACGCGATTGGGATGGCTGGAGAAGAGCACTTTCCCGGTGTTGAGATCGACGATCATCGCGCTGCCCGAGGCGATTTGCGGTTCGCCGACCGGGGCAAGCTGAGAAAGTGAGGTAGCCGCCTGCGCGGGCGCGATAGCCGCCTGGCCGCCGAACAGCAGCGCCAGCGAAAGCAGTGAATAGCGAATGGTTACAGGCATCTTATAAAAAGACCGATTAGGATAGTACGCCGTGTTTTACACAGGCCGCCCGCCGCAGAGCCGACTACGCGGAGGCTGGCAGCAGCATAATACGCGGAAGCGTAAGAAATTTCCTGGCGAGAATGTTTCCGGGCGTTAAAAAAAACGTCCTGGACATCGCTGTCACAGGACGCTTTGCACGGCGGCGCACCTTATCCGCCGTCGGTACGGCTGGCCAGCGGGTCAGAACAGCCGCGGCCCGTAGCCCCACAGCACCACGGTCAGCGCCAGCAGCACTTCGAACACCAGCACGCCTATCGCCAGCGTCGAGCCGGAAAAGCGCAGGCTCTCGTCACGGTCGATATTCAGGAACAGCGGAATGCCGATATAGAGCAGGTAGCCGGTATAGACCAGCGCCAGCGCGCCCGCCAGCACGCAGAGCCAGACCAGCGGATAGAGCGCCACAATGCCGCTCAGAAACAGCGGCGTGGCGACATAGCCGGCGAACACCGTACAGCGCTGGACGCTGGGCCGCTGCGGGTAGTCGCGCGCCATCCAGTGAATGACGCGGCCCATCACCGCCACGCCGCCTAAGATAATCAGATAAAAGAGCACGCCGAGCGCAATGCCGGTTAACAGGTTGAGCTGGACAAACTGACCTTCGCCCAGATTCCACCCCAGCTGCGTCGTGCCGATAAAGGCGCAGATCACCGGAATCGCCGCCATCAGCAGAACGTGGTGGGTGTAATGGTGCGAAACGCTTTCATTCTCTTGCTTGATATCGCGCATTTCCCGATCGGGATGCGCCATAAGACCCCAGACATGATTCATATCATCACCTCGCAGATGCGACAGGCCGCCCCGAATCCACGTCGCCGATCCCTCAGGCAGCATCACCTCAAGTATAAACGGCGTTGCTGCTTTTGTAGCCAGCGCGGCGGCAATCGGTAAAAAATAGTTACCGGCAGAGCCGCCTGCCTGAAGGATTTGCCGAAGCGGTATAGAATGTAGAGATGGCTGACTGAACAGGGAGTTTACTTTTGCATTTCGATATCAACGGATTAATCACGCAATATGGCTATCTGGCGCTGCTGATCGGCTGTATCGCCGAAGGAGAAACCTTTACGCTGCTGGGCGGCGTGGCGGCCCATGAAGGACTGCTGAACTTTGCTGGCGTGGTGCTGGCGGCGATGGCCGGCGGCGTGATCGGCGATGAGTTGCTCTACTGGATCGGCCGTCGCTACGGCACGAAAATTCTGCGCAAGCTGAAGAAACATCAGGATAAGGTGGGCAAGGCTAATCGGCTAATCCAGCGTCATCCCAGCCTGTTTGTGATCGGCGTGCGCTTTATGTACGGCTTTCGCATTATCGGCCCGATTATTATCGGCGCCAGCCACCTGAAGCCGCTGAAGTTCCTGCTGCTGAATATTATCGGCGCGGCAATCTGGGCGACAATTTTTGTCGCCCTGGGGTACTTCGCCGGCGGTATTATCGCCCCCTGGCTGCACAAACTCGACCAGCACCTGAAGCATATTCTCTGGCTGGTCGCCGCGGTGCTCTTCGCCTTCGCGCTGCGCTGGGTGATCCGTCGCTGGAACACCCGCCGCGCCGGTTAGATATCTTTCCCGCCGTAGAACTGCGGATTGGCCAGCATAAAACCGCCATCGACGACAAAGGATTGTCCGGTGGTGTAGCTGGCCCACTCTGAGCAAAGCCAGGCCACCAGGCTGGCAATCTCCCGCACGTCGCCCGGCCGTCCAATGGGAATCTCCGGCGTCTTAATCTTCTGCGCGTCGCCGTCGCCCATATTGTTCATCGGCGTGGCGATCGCGCCGGGTGCCACCGAGTTCACCAGAATATTATGGTTGATCAGGCTGATGGCCATCGACTTGGTCAGGCCGCCCATGGCGTGCTTCGCCGCCGTATAGGCGACGGCGTCGGGCAGCGGCGTATGCTCATGCACCGAGGTGATGTTGATAATCCGTCCGCCATCGCCCTGCTCCACCATTTTGCGCGCGGCGATCTGCCCGCAGACAAAGGCGCCATCAACGTCGACGCTAAAGACCTTACGCCACTCCTCAAACGGCGTGTCGAGGAATGGCGACTTAGCGTTGGCGCCCGCGTTGTTGACCAGCGCGTCGATGCGGCCCAGCTTGTCGATCAGCGCCGAGAGCGAGCGGCCGCCCTCCTGGGGATCGGCGAGATCGAGATGAATGATTTCCGCGCGGCGGCCTTTGTCGCGCACCAGCCGCGCCGTCTCCTGCGCGCCCTCTTCATCGGAACGCCAGGTGATGCCGAGATCGTAGCCCTGCTCCGCCAGCATCAGCGCGCTGGCGCGGCCGATGCCGGAATCAGATGCGGTAACGACGGCGACTTTGTTCTGTGGTGTGGTCATGATTGCCTCCTCAGGATATCGGGTAAGCTGAAGTATAGAAGCAATCCCGGTATGTCCAGCGGCGGCCGCTTTTGCCGGTTTGGCTATAGTTAACAGATTGCCCGCTATGGAGATAAGGATGAGCACGATAAAACGCCCGATCGAAGATCACGGCATTATTGGCGATCTGCGCACCTGCGCGCTGGTGGCCAACGACGGCACCATTGACTATCTCTGCTGGCCGGCGCTCGACAGCCCCTCGGTGTTCGCTGCCCTGCTCGACAGCGACGACGCCGGGCTTTTTTCGCTGGCGCCGGAGTGGGAAAACGTGCGTCGCCAGCAGCTCTACCTGCCGGATACCAATATTCTGCAGACGCGCTGGCTGGGTGCAGAGGGGGTCGCGGAGATCACCGACTATATGCCGATCTGCGACGACGAGAAAAAGCAGCCGCGCCTGGTGCGCCGGATCAAAATGGTGCGCGGCAGCGCCTGGTTTAGGATGCGCTGCGCGCCGCGTCACGACTACGCGCGCGCCGAAACCCGCGCGCAGGCCGCCGGCGACTGCATCGATTTTTACGCGGAGAACCAGCCGACGCTGCGGCTCGCCGCCACCGTGCCGCTGACCTGCGAAGCGGACGCCGCCACCGCGCATTTTGAACTGAAGTCAGGGGAGCACGTCGAGTTTGAATTTGGCAATCAGGAGGACGCGCGCATCGGCGCCGTCGCCACGGAAACCTGCTTCGAGGAGACCATTAACTACTGGCGACGCTGGAGCAGAAAAAGCACCTACAGCGGACGCTGGCAGGAGATGGTGCAGCGCTCGGCGCTGGCGCTGAAGCTGCTGACCTCCAGCCAGCACGGCTCTATCGCTGCCGCCGCCACCTTTGGCCTGCCGGAAGAGCTGGGCGGCGAGCGCAACTGGGACTATCGTGCCTCCTGGATACGGGACGCCTCATTCAGCATGTATGCGCTGATGCGCCTCGGCTACGTCGACGAAGCGAAACACTTTACCCGCTGGGTCGGCCGCTGCGTCGAGAACAGCCACCACGACGAGATGCGCCTGCAGGTGATGTATCGCCTCGACAGCGGCGTTGAGCTGCATGAGATAGAGCTGCTTAATCTCTCTGGCTACGCCAACTCGCGCCCGGTGCGCATCGGCAATGACGCCTGGCAGCAGACGCAGCTCGATATCTACGGCGAGCTGATGGACGCGGTCTATCTGTCGAACAAGTATGGCGAGGCGATCTCCGAACGCGGCTGGCAACACGTGGCGCAGATGATCGATATGGTATGCGAAAGCTGGAACCAGCCCGATGCCGGTATCTGGGAGATGCGCGGCGAGCCCGAGCACTTTCTTCATTCACGCCTGATGTGCTGGGTGGCGCTGGATCGCGCGCTGCGCCTCGGTATGAAGCGGTCGCTGCCGATGCCCTACGCCCGCTGGGACAGCGCGCGCAGCGAGATCCGCGCCGATATCTGGCAAAACTTCTGGAACGCCGAGCGCGGCCATTTCGTCTCGACCCGCCACGGCGATCATCTTGACGCCTCGATGCTGCTGATGCCGCTGGTGCGCTTCGTCGGCGCAACCGATCCCGAGTGGCTGTCGACGCTTGACGCCATCAAGCGCGAGCTGGTGAGCGACGGCATGGTGCGCCGCTATAACATCGACGAGACGCCCGCCGACGGCCTGAGCGGCTCGGAAGGCTCCTTTGGCGCCTGTTCGTTCTGGTACGTGGAGTGTCTGGCGCGCGCCGGGCGCATCCACGAGGCGCACTTTGAGTTTGAGAAGCTGCTGAGCTACGCCAATCCGCTGGGGCTGTACGCCGAGGAGTTCGACAATCACGGCCGTGCGCTGGGCAATATGCCGCAGGCGCTGACCCATCTGGCCCTGATCAGCGCCGCCTTTTTTCTCAACCGCAAGCTGAGCGGCGAAGTGACCTTATGGCAGCCCTGAGCGGCTTCGTTATTGCGGCAGGGAGGCCCGATAACACAGTCGGTTACCTAAAGTCTGCGATGGCTGCTAAAATCCTGATTCACAACATCGAAACAATGCCCATATAATGTGCAGCCGGCCACGCTGACCGGTACGGGTTCGATAAACTGACAAGCCTGCTAACAGGCCATAACGACTTGTAAAATATGAAAATGATTCGCGCGTTTGCTTCAATGGCTCTGGCGCTGGCTGCATTCAGTCAGTCCGCCTTCGCTGTGGTTTACCCCTTACCAGCCGCCAACAGCCGTCTGGTTGGGCAAAATATTGAGATTACCGTCCCTCAGGACAACAAACTGCCGCTGGAAGCCTTTGCGGCGCAGTACCAGATGGGCCTCAGCAATATGCTGGAAGCCAACCCGGGCATGGACGTCTACCTGCCGCAGGCGGGTAAAAAAATGATCATTCCGCAGCAGTTGATTCTGCCTGACGCCCCGCGCGAAGGCATCGTGATCAACAGCGCGGAGATGCGCCTTTACTACTATCCGAAAGGCACCAAAACCGTTGTGGTTCTGCCGATCGGTATTGGTGAGTTAGGCAAAGATACGCCGATTAACTGGACGACTAGCGTACAGCGCAAGAAAGCGGGTCCGACCTGGACGCCGACCAAAGCGATGCACGCAGAGTACGCTGCGCGCGGTGAGAACCTGCCGGAAGTCTTCCCGGCCGGCCCAGACAACCCGATGGGCCTCTACGCGCTCTATATCGGTCGCCTGTACGCCATCCACGGCACCAACGCCAACTTCGGTATCGGCCTGCGCGTCAGCCACGGCTGCGTGCGTCTGCGCGCCGACGATATCAAATGGCTGTTTGAGAATGTGCCGGTCGGCACGCGCGTGCAGTTTATCGACCAGCCGGTTAAAGCAACGGTGGAGCCGGACGGTTCGCGCTACGTAGAGGTGCATAACCCGCTCTCAACGACCGAAGAGCAGTTTAACTCGCGCGAAGTGGTGCCGATTACCCTGACCTCTGCGGTCACGAAAGTGATCACCGACGCCAGCGTCAGCCAGGATCAGGTCAACGCGGCGATTCAGAACCGCACCGGTATCCCGACCAAAGTCAACGGCGTTGCCGACAGCGTGCCGACCGCGCCGACCGAAGTACCGGAAGCGCCAGACGCACAGCCAAAAGAAGAGCCGATGACGCCGGTTACGCCGCAGGGCGCGAACATTGTCGATCCGAATGCTGCACCGCAGGCACAGCCTGCTGCGCCAGCGCCGGCTCCGGTTAATAACCCTTCTTAAGGGTTGCTGGTTTATCGCTGTTATCAAAGCCCGCTTCTGCGGGCTTTTTTATTCTGAGGATCGCGCCATGACCGCTTTTCATCAACTTACCGCCACCAGCCTGCGTGGCGAGCTTATTCCGATGGCTGACTACGCTGGCAAGCTGGTTCTCGTGGTCAATACTGCCAGCCATTGTGGCTTTACGCCGCAGTACGCAGGTCTTGAAAGGCTTTACAAGAAGTACGCCGACCAGGGGCTGGTGGTGCTGGGTTTTCCCTGTAACCAGTTCGGTAAGCAGGAGCCCGGCGGGGCCGACGAGATCGCGCAGACCTGCCACGTCAACTATGGCGTGAGCTTTCCGATGTTTGAGAAAGTGGCGGTCAATGGCGCCTTAACGCACCCGGTGTTTGGTTATCTGAAAGAGGCGCTGCCCGGCGTGCTGGGCGGGCGCATTAAATGGAACTTTACCAAGTTCCTGATTGGACGCGACGGCAAGCCGCTGAAGCGTTTTGCGCCGATGACGACACCAGAGAAAATGGAAGCGGCAATTCTTGCGGCGCTTTAAAGCCTGGCGGCTCGCAGGCTCCGCGCAGCTCTCAGAGCGGATCGGCCAGCTCAGCATCTAAAAAAGCCGGCATCTGCCGGCTTATATTTTTACGTTAATCCTGTTACTGACAGCAGGCTGGAAAATCAGCGACCGACGCGGTTCCCATCTTGATCAATGACCTGTTCGCCATCTTCTTTGGTAAAAGGGGCCTGCTGCGGGTTTGGCAGAATATCCAGAACCCCCTCAGACGGCCGACAAAGCTTTGTGCCGAGAGGGGTCACAACCACCGGACGGTTGATGAGGATGGGATATGTCAGCATGGCATCCAGCAGTTCGTCATCGCTGAATCTCTCCTCTGCCAGTCCGAGCTGCTCATACGGCTCCGTATTCTTACGCAGCAGCGCGCGCACGCTGATCCCCATATCCGCAATCAGCTTTTGCAGCTCGTCGCGCGCTGGCGGCGTTTCCAGATACAAAATTACCACGGGTTCCGTGCCGCTGTTGCGGATAAGCGCCAGGGTATTACGCGACGTCCCGCAGGCCGGGTTGTGGTAAATGGTAATGTCAGACATAAGCGGTGCTCCGTTAAGGCGCTGCCCGCACGCAGCACCCGATTAAGGTTAAACAGTCAGGCGCAGGGCCAGCGCGGCCAGCGTCACAAAAAGCACAGGCAGGGTCATTACGATGCCCACGCGAAAGTAATAGCCCCAGCTGACGGTGATATTTTTCTGTGCCAGTACGTGCAGCCATAGCAGGGTTGCCAGGCTGCCGACAGGGGTAATTTTCGGACCAAGATCGCAGCCGATAATGTTGGCGTAAATCATCGCCTCCTTCACCACGCCCTGAGCGCTACTGCCATCAATGGAGAGCGCACCAACCAGCACGGTGGGCATGTTGTTCATCACCGAAGAGAGAAAGGCCGTCAGAAAGCCGGTGCCCAGCGTGGCGCCCCATACGCCGTGCTCCGCAAAGCGGTTCAGGGCGGCAGAGAGATAATCCGTCAGGCCGGCGTTGCGCAGGCCATACACAATGAGGTACATGCCCAGCGAGAAGATGACTATCTGCCAGGGCGCACCTTTCAGCACCTTACGGGTATCGATCGCGCCCCCTTGCCGGGCCACCAGCCAGAGAATAGATGCTGCCACCGCGGCTACCAGACTGACCGGGACGCCGAGCGGCTCCAGAGCAAAAAACCCGGCCAGCAGCAGAAACAGCACCAGCCATCCGGCGATAAAGGTTTGCTTGTCACGAATGGCATTCCGTGGCGCCTTCAGCTTTGCCAGGTCATAGGTGACCGGGATCTCTTTACGGAAAAAGAGATGAAGCATAACCAGCGTAGCCGTGACGGAGGCGATATTGACCGGCACCATGACGGCTGCATATGCGCCAAACCCCAGCTTAAAAAAGTCCGCCGTAACGATATTGACCAGGTTGGATACGATAAGCGGCAGGCTTGACGTGTCCGCGATAAAGCCTGCTGCCATCACAAACGCCAGCGTGGCGCCGGGGCTAAAGCCCAGCGCCAGCAGCATAGCAATAACGATTGGCGTCAGGATAAGCGCCGCCCCATCATTGGCGAACAGTGCCGCTACCGTTGCGCCCAGCAGAACAATCCAGGTAAAAAGCAGCCTGCCTCTGCCGCCTCCCCAGCGTGAGACGTGCAGTGCAGCCCACTCAAAAAAGCCGGACTCATCAAGCAGCAGGCTGATGATGATAACCGCAATAAACGTGGCCGTGGCGTTCCAGACAATCTGCCACACGGCCGGAATATCCCCGATATGCACCACGCCGGTCAGCAGCGCCAGAGTGGCCCCGATAACCGCACTCCATCCAATACTGAGTCCCTTTGGTTGCCAGATAACCAGTACCAGCGTCAAAACGAATATCGTGCCCGCCAGAAACATACGTTCTCCTTTAATAAACCGCCCGCCTGGACCATTAAATGTCCTCAGCGCGTATAGATACGAAAAAACAGATATGTATAGTTAAATTTTTAAATGCAGACAGGCTTGCCGTTAGTGGTCACGTTTTCCCGCTCAGCCTGCTGGCTGAGATGCAGAATGCGATCCCGCTGGCACAGGTAAGCCTGTTCAATGACCGCTGCCGCCCAGGCAGGCATATGCGGCGACAGCCGGTAATAGATCCATTTGCCATCGCGCCTGTCGATAAGCAGACCGCTCTCTCTGAGCAGCGCCAGGTGGCGGGAAATTTTTGGCTGAGCTGCCCGGAGAATAGAGGTAAGCTCACAGACGCAAAGCTCCCCTTTTTCGCGCAGCAGCAGCACCACGCTGAGTCGGGTTTCGTCAGATAACGTTTTGAAGAGCTGAAGAGGATTAAGCTGAAGCATGACGACTCCTGTCGCTGAAACAGGAGTAGTATCGCTGCGTGCGGATTGACGATCAACTACACATTCGAAAAAACATATATCTGACCAGCCAGGATTTTCTCTTTTCCAGGCCGGCTTTGCCCTTCGCCTCCCCTCACTTCCCCGGCCTTCTCAGCGCCAGCCAGCCCGCGACAAAGGTAAACGCCAGCACCACCAGCACCAGAATCAAAAAGCCGTGCGGATTACCCGCCAGCGGGATGCCACCGACGTTCATACCGAAGAAGCCAGCCACGATATTGATCGGCAGCGCCAGTACGGTAATGACGGTTAACAGAAACAGCGTGCGGTTGCTCTGCTCCATCAGGCGCGCGGCAATCTCCTCCTGCAGCAGCCGGATGCGCTCCATCAGGCTGGCGAGGTCGTTAAGCACCACGCTGAACTCCTCGGTAAAGGCGCGCAGTTCGCGCAGCGTATCGCGATTCAGCCACGCAGGCGGACGATTCAGCAGGCGAAACAGCGCGGCCGGCTCCGGCGCCAGCAGACGCTGAATGCGCAGCAGCATGCGGCGCAGCTGCCCCAGCTCGCTGCGGTTCGCCTTGATGGCCGGGCTAAGCAGCCGCTCCTCAATCGCGTCCACCGCAAGGCTGCTGCGCCGCACCACCTGCTCCAGCTGGCGCTCCTGCTCGCCCAGCAGGCTGAGCAGCATCTCTTCGGCGTTGCGAAAGGCGCACGACTGCAGGCGCTGATGCATACGTTCAATCATCGCCACCTGACGATAGCGCGCGCTGACCAGCAGCTGGCGCCGACACCAGATCCAGAGCGTGGCGTTCTGCGCGCTGTGCTCTTCCTGGCTAAAGGTGACGTCATTAAGGATCGCCATCAGCGCTTCCCCCTGCTCCGCCAGCCGGGTGCGCGACGAGGCGGAGTGAATCTCTTCAAAGAAATCTTCATCAACCTGAAAATGGCTCTGAACCCAGTGCTGGGCGCGGGCGTGATTGAGATTGATATGCAGCCAGAGAAACTCGCCGGCGCGGCCGCTCGCCTGCCTGCACCGCCTCGCGCGCGTTGAGGCGGCGCGGCGGCGCGTCTGGGGAGATCAGGTAGCCGTAAATTAAGCCGGCGACCTCGTCGTCGAAACTGGATTTATCAGGGGCAAGCAGTAGCTCAGCAACCATGGATGGAGTAGATGTCAGGGCGGACCAGATCCACAGCCTGATGCAGAGTGATGACAGAATAATGACAGCGGCCCGGCAACATCATTGTTCTGTCATATAAAACGCGTATCCCTGCCAGTAATGGGTGCGATCAGGGCGCACCCGCCACTCTCCACCGAGGTGTTTATGAGCGAAAACAGCCTGTCGTCATCCCCATCGGTTGCCGGACGTCCTAATCTTACCGGCAAGCGCAGCCGCTTTTCAAAACCGCTGTTTGTGATTCTGCTGGTCGCCGGACTCTCCTTTGCCGGGTTTAATCTCTTTAGCGACGTGCAGGAGAC
Source organism: Pantoea sp. ACRSC (assembly GCF_022346785.1). NCBI lineage: Bacteria > Pseudomonadati > Pseudomonadota > Gammaproteobacteria > Enterobacterales > Erwiniaceae > Pantoea > Pantoea sp. ACRSC. The sequence goes on along the minus strand of NZ_JAKRNN010000001.1, from coordinate 335,085 downwards.
CGACACGCCGGTCACCAGCTACGTTCCCTTCTTTTTGCTGGGCCTGGCGCTGGTGATCGCGCTGGGGTTTGAGTTTGTCAACGGCTTCCACGACACCGCTAACGCAGTGGCGACGGTGATCTATACCCACTCGCTGACGCCCGGCGTCGCGGTGGTCTGGTCAGGCCTGTGCAACTTTCTCGGCGTACTGCTCTCCAGCGGCGTGGTGGCGTTCGGTATTATCTCGCTGCTGCCGGTAGAGCTGATTTTACAGGCGAGCAGCGGCGGCGGCTTCGCCATGGTCTATGCGCTGCTCTTCTCCGCCATTATCTGGAACCTGGGCACCTGGTATCTCGGCCTGCCCTCCTCCTCTTCCCATACGCTGATCGGTTCGATTATCGGCGTCGGCGTCGCCAATGCGCTGCTGCACGGCCGCAGCGGCATGAGCGGCGTGGACTGGGATCAGGCGATTAAGATCGGTTATTCGCTGATCCTCTCGCCGCTGGTGGGCTTTATCTGCGCCGCGCTGCTGCTGCTGGCGATGAAGGCCTTTATCCGCAACCGCGAGCTGTATGAAGCGCCGCAGAGCAACGAGCCGCCGCCAGCCTGGATCCGCGGCGTGCTGATCCTGACCTGTACCGGCGTCTCCTTCGCGCACGGCTCCAACGACGGCCAGAAAGGCATGGGGCTGATTATGCTGATTCTGGTGGGCACCATGCCGATCGCCTATGCGCTGAACCGCTCGCTGCCGCCGGATCAGATCCCGCGCGTGGCGGCGCTGGCGCAGGTAACGGAAAACCAGCTGCTGCAGCTACAGCCCGCCAGCGCCCGTCCGCCGGTCTCGCGCGACGTGCTTACCGACTACGTGCGCACCGGTCAGATGAACCCCAACGTGCTGCCCGCGCTGGCGCTGACGCTGGGCGATATCAGCGAGCAGATCCGCCGCTACGGCTCAATGGAGAATATTCCGGCGCAGGCGGTGTCAAACACCCGTAACCAGATGTACCTGACCTCGGAGTCGATCAAGCATATTCAGGCCAATAAAGTCGCGATGCCGGAAGAGACGCAGCGCAATCTGACGGCGATTAAGCAGGAGCTGGACAGCGCCACGCGCTTTATTCCGATGTGGGTGAAGGTGGTGGTGGCGATTGCGCTGGGCCTCGGCACCATGGTGGGCTGGCGTCGCATCGTGGTTACCGTGGGTGAGCGCATCGGCAAAACCCATCTCAACTACGCGCAGGGTGCCAGCGCTGAGCTGGTGGCGATGGCGACCATCGGCGCGGCGGACAGTTTCGGCCTGCCGGTTTCCACCACCCATGTGCTCTCGTCCGGCGTGGCGGGCAGCATGGCGGCCAACCGCTCCGGCCTGCAGCTCGCCACGCTGCGCAATCTGGCGATGGCGTGGATCCTGACGCTGCCGGTCTCTGTTCTGCTGGCCGCCGGGCTCTACGCCCTTTTCTCGCAGTTTTGATGGCTGACGGCGCGGCGTTACGCCGCGCCGCTATAGCGCTGCATCAGGCGCAGCGTAATGGCGAAGGCGCCCAGCACCATTATCGCCGCCGCCAGATAGACCGACTGCATGCCCCAGTAGCCAATCAGCAATCCCGCCACCGGGCCGGTCAGGCCGAGTCCCAGATCGAGAAACGCCGAGTAGACCCCGAGCGCCGAGCCCTGATCCTGCCGCTCTACCTGCTTTACCGCCTCCACGCCCAGCGCGGGGAAAATCAGCGAAAAGCCGCAGCCGGTCAGCAGCGCGCCGAAATCCACCAGCAGGCTGCTCTCTGCCTGCCAGATAATCAGCAGCCCGGCGCACTCCAGCAGCAAGGAGACGATAGCGACGCGCAGCCCGCCGAAACGCGTAATGGCACGGCTGAAGAGCAGGCGAAACAGCACAAAGCCGAGGCTAAACAGCGACAGCGCGAAGGCGGCGCCGCTCCAGTCGCGGCTGGCGAAATAGAGGGTAATAAAGGTCGAGATAACGCCGAAGCCGATGGTGCCGAAGCCGAGCGCCAGGCCAAACAGCCAGACGCGCGAAAAGACGCGATGAAACGGAATGCGCTGCCCCTGGCTCACCTCGACCGCCGGTTTGCGGCTCGCCAGCAGGTAACCCACGACGCCCATCAGCGCCACCAGACCCGCAAAGCCGCTGATGCCCAGCCCCTGGTTCAGCATCACCCCGAGCGGCGCGCCAATCGCCATCGCCAGGTAGGTGGCGACGCCGTTCCAGGAGATGACGCGTGCGGTCTGCAGCGGCCCAACGATGTTCATGCCCCACAGCGTGGAGCCGGTGCTGCTGAAGCTTTCGCCGACGCCGAGGAACAGGCGTCCGACTGCCAGCAGCAGCAGGCTGATCGACGGCCAGTCGCGGCACAGCGCGGCGATAATGGTCATCACGCCGCTCATACCGCAAAGCAGCGTGCCGAGCATAACTACTCGCTTTGGCCCCAGGCGATCCGCCAGCCGGCCCGACTGCGGACGGCTCAGCAGCGTGGCGAAATATTGCAGGCTGATGATCAGCCCCGCCATAAACGAGCTGAAGCCGAGCTGGTTATGCACGAATCCCGGCAGCACCGCCAGCGGCAGCCCGACAGAGAGATAGCAGAAGAAGGTGAAGATCAGAACAGAGAGAATGCGTTTGTTGAGTTGACCGTTAGTCAGTACCGCGACATCAGACATAGCAGGCTGGCTTGTTGTGAAAAATGGCTTTCACTATACGCTTAGCCTGCTAATGGGTCGCCTGAATTTTTGTCACAGGGCCAGAGCAACGGCCTGCAGGTCGATCGCCTCGGCGATAGCGGAGGAGTGTTTCAGCGCGCGAATATTGGTAAACAGACCGTCGGCCTGCGGATAGGCTTTGCGCAGGTAGCCGAGCCACTGCTTAATGCGCGCGACGTGGTAGAGGCCGGTATCGCCCTGCTTCTCCAGCCGCGTGTACTTCTGCAGCAGCGCCACCACCTCTGGCCAGGCCATCGGCGCCTCGTTGTACTTCACGACACGACTGAGGTTCGGCACGTTGAGCGCGCCGCGACCGATCATTACCGCATCGCAGCCGGTCGCTTTCAGACACGCCTGCGCGCTCTGCCAGTCCCAGATCTCGCCGTTCGCCACTACCGGGATGCGCAGCCGCTGGCGGATCTCGCCAATCGCCTGCCAGTTGATCGCCTCAGCGCGGTAGCCATCCTCTTTGGTGCGGCCATGTACCACCAGTTCGCTGGCGCCCGCCTGCTGCACCGCGTCGGCGATTTCAAAGCGCCGCTCGCCGGAATCCCAGCCGAGTCGCACTTTTACCGTGACCGGCAGATGCGACGGCACCGCCTCGCGCATCGCTTTCGCGCCGCGATAGATCAGCTCGGGATCTTTCAGCAGCGTGGCGCCGCCGCCGCTGCCGTTCACCAGCTTCGAGGGGCAGCCGCAGTTGAGATCGACGCCCCAGGATCCCAGCTCGGCGGCGCGCGCCGCGTTTTCCGCCAGCCACTCAGGATGCTGACCGAGCAGCTGCAAACGCACCCGCGTGCCCGAAGGCGTGCGGCTGCTGTTGCGCAGCTCGGGACAGAGCCGGTAAAACGATTTTACCGGCAGCAGCTGATCCACCACGCGCAAAAACTCGGTGACGCAGAGGTCGTAATCGTTGACCTCGCTCAGCAGCTCGCGCACCAGCGAATCCAGTACGCCCTCCATCGGGGCAAGCAACACCCGCATGGCGTTACGCGGTTCCGGTTTTCTTCGCAGCCGGACGACGCGACGGACGCGCAGGCTTAGCGCCCTGCTCCGACTGGCTCTGACGGCGTGGCTGCGGCGCACGTTTGTCGCCCTGCGGACGTGAAGATGACGGCGCGCCGCCCTGTCCACGACCGCGACCGCGCGGCTGCTGTTGCTGGCCGCGACCGTTCTGAATCGGCTCCGCCTTGATGCTCGGATCCGGCTCGTAGCCCGGTACCGCCATGCGCGGGATCTCGCGCTTCAGCAGTCGCTCGATATCGCGCAGCAGCTTGTGCTCATCCACGCAGACTAACGAGAGCGCGGCGCCGGTTGCGGCGGCGCGGCCGGTACGGCCGATGCGGTGTACATAATCTTCCGCCACGTTCGGCAGCTCATAGTTCACCACGTGCGGCAGCTCTTCGATATCGAGACCGCGCGCGGCGATATCGGTCGCCACCAGCACGCGGATGGCACCGGTTTTAAAGTCGGCCAGCGCGCGAGTACGGGCGCCCTGGCTTTTATTGCCGTGGATCGCCGCGGCGGTGATGCCGTCTTTATTCAGCTGTTCTGCCAGGTGGTTGGCGCCGTGCTTGGTGCGGGTAAAGACCAGCACCTGCTGCCAGTTACCTTCGCCGATCAGCTGCGAGAGCAGCTCCCGCTTGCGCTTTTTGTCGACGAAATGCACCAGCTGCGATACCTGCTCAGAGGCGGTATTGCGGCGCGCCACTTCGACCTGCTCCGGGTTATGCAGCAGTTTTTCCGCCAGCGTTTTAATGTCGTCGGAGAAGGTTGCGGAGAAGAGCAGGTTCTGACGCTTCGCCGGCAGTTTGGCCAGCACGCGACGGATATCGTGGATAAAGCCCATGTCCAGCATGCGATCCGCTTCGTCCAGCACCAGCACTTCGATCTGCGACAGATCGACCGCGTTCTGGTGCTCCAGGTCGAGCAGGCGGCCCGGCGTGGCGACCAGAATGTCGACGCCGCCGCGCAGTTTCATCATCTGCGGGTTAATGCTGACGCCGCCGAATACCACCAGCGAACGCAGTTCAAGATATTTGCTGTAGTCGCGCACGTTTTCGCCGATCTGGGCGGCCAGCTCGCGCGTCGGCGTCAGGATCAGGGCGCGTACCGGACGGCGGCCGCGGCCCGATGCAGCCGTCGTTGAGAGTTTTTGCAGCAGCGGCAGCGTAAAGCCGGCGGTTTTGCCGGTACCGGTCTGCGCGCTGGCCAGCAGATCGCGCCCGGACAGCACCACAGGGATCGCCTGGCGCTGGATAGGCGTAGGTTCACGGTAGCCCTGTTCAGCGACCGCACGCAAAATATCGGCGCTCAGGCCGAGAGAGTCAAAAGACATTAAGTGTTTTACTCCGGTCCGCCCTGACCGCGATTCACGGTGTAGTTTTCAGGGGGGAAAGTGACGCCAGCCGAGGGCTAACGTGTGAAAAGGGCACAAACTACGATGCGTAAGCCAGGCAGTGTAGCAGCTTTCGTCGCGGGGTGCGAGAAAGGCGAAAATAACAGGGGCCGCCTTGCGGCAGCCCCCGGATAGCGAACCCAGAAGGTTAGCTACGCTTCTTCTGGATGCGCCCTGCCGGCTCCTTCGCCAGCAGCGAGACCAGCGCCGGCCCTACCAGCATCACCACGCCCAGCATGCCAATCAGCAGGGCGTTGTGTATGTAGCGCGAGACGATAAACAGCGTCATCATCGCCGCGCCAAAATAGTAGGTGGTGGTCGCTTCTTCAAGATAATCACCGATGCTACGCAAACGAACACTACGCTGCAGGACCAGCATGGCGATAAACACCACGGCATAGGCGGCTACCAGCGTGCTGCACACTTCGATCAGAGCTTTGTGTTTCCAGCCCCAGATCAGCGCGGCGATCACCAGCGCATGCATAGCAATATGCACGCAGGTTTGTCCGGTGATGATTTGAACACGATTAGACCATTTCATTCTTTTCTCCTGGCAGACCCAACAGATCGCCCAAGTGCAACCGGCACAGGCCGGTAACGGTTTCCTCAATGTAAAGCAATTTTCGGATAACGCCCTAAATTTCCATCCTTATCCGCACCCGTTTGTGACAAAGACTACACTTTACTTTTGTTGCTGATGAAAAGGAGTGCGTCGAGAGTATGCCACAAACTAAGCAAGGATTTTCCTTTAAAGTCCTGACGATCAATACCCACAAAGGATTTACCACCTTTAACCGTCGCTTCATCCTGCCGGAACTGCGCGAAGCGGTACGCGCCACCTCAGCAGATATCGTCTTTTTGCAGGAGGTGATGGGCACCCATGCCGTCCACCCTCTGCATCACGAGAACTGGCCGGGGACGCCGCACTACGAGTTTCTGGCTGACACCATGTGGAACGATTTCGCCTATGGCCGCAACGCCGTCTATCCAGAAGGGCACCACGGGAACGCGATTTTGTCACGGTTTCCCATTCAGGAGTATGAAAATCGCGATATTTCTGTTGCAGGAAGTGAAAACCGCGGCATGTTGCACTGCAAAATCAGCCTGCCGGAGCCGCACGGCACGCTACACGTTATTTGCGTGCATCTGGGCCTGAAAGAGGCGCACCGCCACGCCCAGATGAAGATGATGTGCGACATGGTGGCCTCGCTGCCGCACGACGCGCCGCTGGTAGTGGCGGGTGATTTCAACGACTGGCAGCTGCGCGCTAATCACATTCTGAAGCATGGCGCAGGATTAAAAGAGGTTTTCAGCATGAAACACGGTCGCCCGGCGCGCACCTTCCCTGCGCGCTTTCCGCTGCTGCGGCTCGATCGTATTTACGTACGCAACGCCACCGTCAGCCAACCCTGGGCGCTGCCGCGTAAGCCCTGGTCGCACCTGTCCGATCACGCCCCGCTCGCCGTGGAGATCCACCTATGAATTTTGAATGGCGAGAAGGCAACAGTCTGCGCCTGCTGGAAAACGGCGAAGAATTTTTCCCGCGCGTATTCGGCGCGATTCAGCGCGCCGAGCGCAGCGTGATGCTGGAGACCTTTATCCTGTTTGAGGATGAGGTCGGCAACGCGCTGCACCGCGAGCTGCTGGCTGCCGCGCAGCGCGGCGTAAAGATAGAGGTGATGGTGGACGGCTACGGCTCGCCGGATCTCTCCGACAAATTTGTTAACAGCCTGACGGCTGAGGGCGTGCGCTTTATCTATTACGATCCGCGTCCGCTGGTCATGGGGATGCGCACCAACGTCTTCCGCCGCCTGCACCGGAAAATCGTGGTGGTGGATGAGGTTATTGCCTTTGTTGGCGGCATTAACTTCTCCGCCGAGCACAACACCAGCTACGGCCCGGAGGCGAAGCAGGACTACGCCGTCGAGGTCAAAGGCCCCATCGTTGACGATATCACCCGCTACGTGCGTGAGGCGATGGGCAGCGAAGCGGTAACGCGCCGCTGGTGGGGCGGCCGCTCCCATCGTCCGGCGGTTAACGCCACCCCCGGCAACGCCCAGGTGCTGTTCGTCTATCGCGACAACGACGACCACCGCGACGATATTGAAAAGCACTACCTCGATATGCTGCGCACCGCGAAAGAGGATGTGATTATCGCCAACGCCTACTTTTTCCCCGGCTATCGTCTGCTGCGCGAGATGCGCAACGCGGCGCAGCGCGGCGTGCGGGTCAGGCTAATCGTGCAGGGCGAACCCGATATGCCGATTGTTAAAGTCGGCGCGGAACTGCTCTATAACTACCTGGTCGATGCGGGCGTTGAAGTCTATGAATATATTCGCCGCCCGCTGCACGGCAAGGTGGCGGTGCAGGATCGTCAGTGGTCGACCGTCGGCTCCAGCAACCTCGATCCGCTGAGCCTGTCGCTTAACCTTGAAGCCAATCTGATCGTCTACGATCGCGACTTCAACCAGACGCTGCGCGACAACCTGGAGCAGCTGCTGGCGAAAGATTGCCAGCGCGTGCAGGAAGATCGGCTGCCGCCGCGCAACTGGTGGCAGCTGACCAAAAGCGTGGTGGTGTTTCACTTCTTACGCCATTTCCCGGCCATCGCAGGCTGGCTTCCCGCGCACACACCGCTGATTGCGCAGGTCGACCCGCCGGTTCAGCCGGAGATGGAGACGCAAGACCGTGTCGAAACAGACAATGAAGGGGCTAAATCCTGATGGCGGAAAAACATCCAAAGTGGAAGCTGGCGAAGAAGGTGCTGACCTGGCTCTTTTTCATTGCGGTGATTGTGCTGCTGGTGGTCTACGCGCGCAAAGTGAACTGGGAAGATGTCTATAACGTCATCGTCAACTATAACCGCCTCGCGGTGCTGAGCGCCGTCGCGCTGGTGATCGTCAGCTACCTGACCTACGGCTGTTATGATCTGATCGGCCGCGCCTACTGCGGCCACAAGCTGGCGAAGCGGCAGGTGATGCTGGTCTCCTTTATCTGCTACGCCTTTAACCTGACGCTAAGCACCTGGGTTGGCGGCGTGGCGATGCGCTACCGGCTCTATTCGCGGCTGGGGCTGGACAGCGCCACCATCACGCGCATCTTCTCGCTCAGCATCGCCACCAACTGGCTCGGCTATATCCTGCTGGCGGGGGTGGTGTTCAGCGCCGGCATGGTGCCGATCCCCGGCGGCTGGTTTATCGGCGAGACGACGCTGCGCATTATTGGCGTCGTACTGCTGGCGGTGGTGGCGATCTTTCTCTGGGCCTGCGCCTTTTCAAAGCGCCGCAAGTGGACTATCCGGCGTCAGACGCTGCAGCTGCCGTCGCTGCGCATGGCGCTGTTTCAGTTCGCTGTCTCTTCCGCTAACTGGCTGGTGATGGGCGCGATTATCTGGCTGCTGCTGGCGCGTCAGGTGGATTACCCTGTTGTGCTCGGCGTGCTGCTGATCAGCAGTATCGCCGGGGTGATTATTCATATTCCGGCCGGGATTGGCGTACTGGAGGCGGTGTTCCTGGCGCTGCTGAGCGGACAGCATGCGTCGCACGGCACCATTATCGCCGCGCTGCTCGCCTATCGCGTGCTCTATTTTATCCTGCCGCTGCTGCTGGCACTGGTGCTCTATCTGATGCTGGAGAGTCGCGCGAAGCATCTGCGCGCGAAGAATGAACAGAAACTGCAGAAGAGTGCCTAGTGCGACACTGCTCCATCCCGCCAGCCCGGCCGGGATGGAGCACTTTACCGGTTAACGACGGTTGCCGAAGATACGCAGCAGCATCAGGAACAGGTTGATAAAGTCGAGATAGAGCCTCAGCGCGCCCATAATTGAATAGCGGCGCAGCGACTCGCGGTCGCGCACGTCGATCTGCTCGCCAATCTGGCGCAGCTGCTGGGTATCCCAGGCGGTCAGTCCCACAAACAGCACCACACCGATATAGGTAATTGCCCACATCAGCGCCGGGCTTTTCAGCCAGTAGTTCACCAGCGACGCCAGCAGAATACCAATCAGCCCCATAAACAGCAGGCTGCCGAAGCGGCTGAGGTCGCGTTTCGTGGTATAGCCGTAAAAGCTCATCGCGCCAAACATCCCCGCCGTGATAAAGAAGGTGCTGGCGATAGAGGTATAGGTATAGGCGATAAAGATGCTGGCCATTGTCAGCCCGGTCAGGGCGGAATAGAGCATAAACAGCCCGGTAGCAACCGCGCCGCTCAGGCGATTCACCATGCCGGAGAGCACAAAGACCACCGCCAGCTGGGCGATAATCAAACCGAAGAAGGTCATACGGCTGGAAAAGATAAAGAACATAATGCGTTCGTTGCCCGCCGCATACCAGGCGACAAAGGCGGTGAGCAGTAACCCGCAGGTCATCCAGCCGTAGACCTGCGCCATATAGGTTTGCAGGCCGCTGGTCGCGGGCTGCACCAGAGAATCATTGCGTGGATATCGATCCATGATGCACCTCATGTAAGTGAAAAGGCGCCGGCAAGCCGACGGATATGCCTAATTGTGGCACAGCATAGCTTAACTGACCCACAACGCACGCCTCAGCGGCGCGATAAACACTGTTGGTAACGGCTGTCGACGCGCTGCGCGAACCAGGCCGTGGTGAGATTGCGGGTGATTTTCGGGCTCTCCAGCCTGATGCCCGGCAGCATCTCACGCGGCAGCGGGCGACCGGCCATCTTGTCCGCCAGCGCGAAAACCTGCTTCCAGAGCGTGCTGTCGCTGAAGCTCGCCTGCTCCCCTTTCTCCAGGTCGCGGCGAATGGCGCTGTCGCTCATATCAATCTGCTTCGCCAGGGTGCGCACCGCCAGCTCCGTCGCGCCCGCCTTGTCCGAACCGTAAAGGATCAGATCGCCATCCAGCGCCAGCTTCATTCCGGTGGCGCGCGCCACCGCCGCCTGGAAGGCCGCGTTGCGGCTGGCGTACCAGCCGGCGTTAAAGTCGGCGAAGCGGTAGAGCGGCTTGCTGTAGTCCGCCGGATAGCCAAGCAGATGCATAATGCCAAAGTACATGCCGCCGTGGCGGGTAAAGACCTCGCGACGAATCGACCCGTCTACCGGCCACGGATAGCCTTTGGCATGGGCTTCAGCAAAGCTGATACTCACCTGCATCGGGCCGCCGGTGTGGATCGGGTTCAGGTTACCGAACAGCGTCTGCCCCATCGGCACCATATCAATAAAGTCGTCGAAGATGGCGCTCAGCTCTTTTTCGCTGCGCACTTTGTCGAGCCGCGCCGCATAGCTCTCGCCGTTAGAGGATTTGATCAGCAGCGCGGTGCGCACCAGGAAGGCCGGCACATGCACTTTCGCCGCGCGGCGCTCAATTTCACCCCAGGCGATTTTCGACAGGCCGGGCACCGCCGCCTCGGCGCTGAAGTTCGACTCCTGATCGGCCACGGCGATGGCGGCGCACAGATTGCTGACGCTGGGGTCGATCTGCTGGGTGCGGAACGCGGTGTAGATATCTGTAGCCCAGCCGGGCTTATCGCTGACGTGGGCGGGCAGCAGGCGCTGAATTTGCGCCTTGACGTCGGCCGGCTGACGCACCGGCGCCTCGGGCGTTTTTTTGCTGCTACAGCCCACCAGCACCAGCGCGGCGAGCAGTGAGAAACGTTTGAGGGATGCGGAAACTGACATAGCTGTCCTTGCAGGAAAACAAACCCTTACCTTAGCACCGAAGCGCGGACAAACCATCAGACAGGGCGTAAATTCCCATGCTGCCGTCGCGCTTGCGTATCGCCGTTTCTCAGCCAGGCTGAGGTTTTCTCGCGTAAAAGGAAATAGTTATGCAAAAACTCTGGCTCGGTGCCGCCATTGCCCTGCTGCTCAGCGGCTGTGGCGCAAATAATACGCCCGCTCAGGTCGCCTCGCCCGGTGCGCCCACCTCGGCAAAAATGAAAGCGCTCGCCACCGGCGCAGACCTGCTGCAGTCGCGTCCGCCCATTGAGGCGATCAACACCTATCTCGACGGCTTTCACTTCTATAACGGCGACCAGAATGGCCAGATGGAGGCGCACCACTACGTGACGGTGCTGAACGACGACGTGATGCAGGCGGTAATCTACGACGGCAACACCAAAGACGCGCGGCTGATGGGGGTGGAATACATTATCAGCGCGCGGCTCTATCAGAGCCTGCCGCCGGAAGAGAAAAAGCTGTGGCACAGCCATGAATATGAGGTGAAATCGGGCACGCTGATTGCGCCGGGCCTGCCGCAGACGGCGGACCACGCGCTGATGGCGCGCATCGCCAACACCTACGGTAAAACCTGGCACACCTGGCATACCGATCGCGATAAAACCCTGCCGATCGGCATACCGGCGCTGATGATGGGCTTTACCGCCGACGGCCAGCTCGATAACCGCCTGCTGGCGGATCGCGACAAACGTTTTGCTATCGACAGCCGCAAGCTGCGGGCGTCGCGCGCCGATATTGTCACCCAGCCGGTGGTGCCGGGCGCCAACGCCTGGCAGCGCGGCGAGGTTATCCAGCTAAAACGCGTCTCCGGCGGCGGCGAACACGCTCACGGCAAGACCCATTTCGGTCCGGCGGAGCAGCTCAGCAAGCCTTAATCCCAGCGCTGCGCGGCCTGATGGTCGCTGTCGCGGGCGTCGACCCAGCGATCGCCCTGGGCGGTGGCTTCACGCTTCCAGAAAGGGGCGCGGGTTTTCAGGTAGTCCATAATAAATTCCGCGGCGGCGAAGGCGCTGCCGCGGTGCGCGCTGGTGACGCCGACAAACACAATCTCATCGCCAGGGAACAGCTCGCCGATGCGGTGGATAACGCTGACGCGCTGGAGCGGCCAGCGGCTGCGCGCCTCCTCGACAATTTCGTGCAGCGCTTTTTCCGTCATCCCCGGATAGTGCTCAAGGGTAAGCGCGGCGACGCTGTCGCCCAGATTGTGGTTGCGCACCTTGCCGGTAAAGGTCACCACCGCCCCATCTTCACTGGAGGTTGAAAGCCAGGCGTACTCGTCAGCCATGCTGAAAGGCGCCGCGCCGACGCGAATTTGCGTTGCCATCCTAACCTCCCGTGACCGGCGGGAAAAACGCCACTTCGTCACCGGCCTTCAGCGGATGTGACATCGGCACCAGGGTCTGATTTACGGCGGCCAGCAGTTTGCCCGGCTCCAGCGCCAGCGCCCAGCGATCGCCTTTTTGCGCCAGCGCAGCGCGCAGCGTCGCCACGTCGGGAAAGTCGGCGGGCATCTCCAGCGCGCTGGTGCCTGCCAGCTCGCGCACCTGGGCAAAAAACAGCACCTTAATCATGGGCCACCGCCTGGAAATCGCCGGACTTGCCGCCGCTTTTGCTCAGCAGGCGCAGCTGATCAATAACGATATCTTTCTGCACCGCTTTACACATGTCGTAAATGGTCAGCGCCGCCACCGACGCGGCGGTGAGCGCTTCCATTTCGACGCCGGTTTTGCCGCTCAGGCGGCAGAGAGAGGTAATGCGCACGCGCTGATGTTCCGGCTCGGCGACCAGGTTAACTTCAACTTTGCTCAGCATCAGCGGATGACAGAGCGGGATCAGCTCCCAGGTGCGCTTGGCGGCCTGAATGCCGGCGATGCGCGCCGTGGCGAAGACATCGCCTTTATGGTGGCTGCCGTCGACGATCATCTGCAGCGTCTCGGCGGCCATCAGCACCAGCGCCTCCGCGCGCGCCTCGCGCACCGTTTCCGCCTTGGCGGAGACGTCGACCATATGGGCTTCGCCCGCGGCATTAATATGTGTCAGTTGCATGGCTTACAGCTTCTTTAGGTGTGAAACGAAATTACAGGGGCCGGTGCGGGCGTCGATCTGGTCGGCGATAATGCGCTCCCAGGCGCTCTCGCAGGCGCTGGTGGAGCCCGGCACGGCGAAAATCAGCGTGCCGTTAGCCATACCGGCGACGGCGCGCGACTGCAGCGTCGAGCCGCCGATATCCTCCCAGGAGAACATGCGAAACAGCTCGCCGAAACCCTCAATTTTGCGATCGAACAGCGGCTCAATCGCCTCTGGCGTATTGTTCTTCGCGTTAAATCCCGTGCCTCCGTTGATCACCACCACCTGCACATCCAGGCTGGCGATCCAGCGCGACACGATGGCGCGAATGCGGTAGCGATCTTCAGCGACGATGGCGTGATCGACCACCACGTGACCCGCTTCGTGCGCGGCAGCGCGCAGATAATCGCCGGAGGTGTCGCTGCTGGCGTCGCGTCGATCGGAAACGGTCAGCACCGCCAGGTTGACCGGAATAAATTCACCCGTAGATTTGCCCATTGGCTCGCTCCTGAGATTAACCGCCGATAAAGGAAAGGTTCTGCGTGATGCCGGTATTCCCCTGATGCAGGAAGTGCGTCTGCTTCTTCGCGCCCAGGCTGTGCGCGATACGCGCCTGCAGCTCCCCCTGCTGCGCGTCAGAAACCAGCAGATCGCGCAGCGGCACGCCGCTGTCGCCAAACAGGCAAAGGTGCAGATTGCCGTGCGCCGAGACGCGCAGACGGTTGCAGCTGGCGCAGAAATCACGCGAATAGGGCATAATCAGGCCGATCTCGCCAACGTAGTCAGGGTGATAAAAGACCTGAGCCGGACCGTCGCTGCGGCCGCGTTCGCGGCGCTGCCAGCCCTGCGCCACCAGCTGGTCGCGGATCACCGCGCCAGAGACGTGCTGCTGGCGGAACAGCGCGCCGCCCTCGCCTGTCTCCATCAGCTCGATAAACCGCAGCTGAATCGGGCGCGTGCGGATCCAGTCGAGAAAGGTTTGCAGACTGCGGCTGTTGAGGTCGCGCATCAGCACGCTGTTGACTTTGACCTGCTGGAAACCCGCGTCGAAGGCGGCGTCGATGCCCGCCATCACCTGATGGAACTTATCCTGTCCGGTAATGGCGTGGAACTGGCGCGCGTCGAGACTGTCTACGCTGACGTTCAGCGCCGTCAGCCCGGCATCGCGCCAGGCGGCGACGTCACGCGCCAGCCGATAGCCGTTGGTGGTAACGGCGATCTGACGAATGGCGCGGTTTTCCCGCACGGCGGCGATAATATCGGTAAAATCGCGACGCAACGACGGCTCGCCGCCGGTCAGACGCACCTTTTCGGTGCCGGCCGCGGCGAAAGCGCGCGTAACGCGTCGAATTTCATCGAGTGAAAGAAAGCTTTTGTTGCGCACGCCCTGCGGCTTGTAGCCGTCGGGCAGGCAGTAGGTGCAGCGGAAGTTACAGACATCCGTCACCGAGAGACGCAGGTAATAAAACCGACGTGCAAATGCATCAGTAAATTGTGACACCAGAACACCTTTTCCAAATACGGGAGATGCAGGCATTTCTTTCTGCACCCTGGCAGCGCGTCGGCTGCGGCCTGCACCCCCTATCATTTGACTTAGGCGTACAGGCTTTGAGTGTATGTCGCCCACATGGACGACATGGTTGGCAAATGGTAGCGCGAATTTGGCTGCTCTGCCATCCACTAATTTCGCTGTATATATTGATATACAACGTTTTTTCGCCGCATTTTCGCGGCAGTAGCGTTAATATGGCCCGCTAAAAAAGATGCCGTTACGGTTAGTCGGCAGCGGGTGTAAAGAGGAAATATGAACCGAACTTTGTCAGACCTCGATCGCGTGGTGGCGCTGGGCGGCGGACACGGGCTGGGACGCGTGATGTCCGCCCTGTCGCCGCTGGGCTCGCGCCTGACCGGCATTGTCACCACCACCGATAACGGCGGCTCTACCGGGCGCATTCGCCGTTCAGAAGGCGGTATCGCCTGGGGCGACATGCGCAACTGCATCAATCAGCTCATCACCGAGCCGAGCGTCGCCTCGGCGATGTTTGAGTATCGCTTTACCGGCAACGGCGAGCTGTCCGGGCATAACCTGGGCAACCTGATGCTGAAAGCGCTGGACCACCTTAGCGTCAGGCCGCTGGAGGCGATCAATATTATTCGCAACCTGCTCAAGGTTGACGCCTTTCTTATCCCGATGTCGGAGCAGCCGGTCGACCTGGTGGCGTTAGACAGCGAAGGCAATATGGTTTACGGCGAAACCGACATTGACGCCATGCAACAGCCGCCGCAGGAGCTTATGCTGCACCCGAACGTCACGCCGACGCGCGAAGCGCTGGAGGCGATCGCCGAAGCGGATCTGATTCTGATCGGACCGGGCAGCTTTTATACCAGCCTGATGCCGAGCCTGCTGATGGAGGAGATGGCGCGCGCGCTGCGCCGTACGCCCGCCACCATGGTGTTTATCGGCAACCTGGGGCGCGAGCTGAGTCCTGCCGCCGCCAGCCTGACGGTGGCGGATAAGCTGGCAATGATGGAGAAATATATCGGCAAGCGGGTCATTGACGCGGTGGTGGTCAGCCCGGCCGCCGATACCGCCGGCGTGGAAGATCGCCTGATCGTCCGCGAGCCGCTGGAGGCCGCCGATATCCCCTATCGTCACGACCGCCAGCTGCTGCGCGTGGCGCTGGAACACGCCATCCAGCGATTTAGCTAAGCCGCTACGAGGCGGCGATAAAGAGTTCGCGCAGCTGATGCAGCTTGTCGCGCACGTTCGCCGCCTCTTCGAACTCCAGGTTTTGCGCATGCTGCTGCATCTGCGTCTCCAGCTCGTGGATCTTCTTCTGCAGCGCCTGGGGCGTCAGCGCCAGATAGCTGGCATCCGCCTCGGCGGCACCGCGGCTGCTGGCTTTGGCTTTGCCGCGCGTCTTGATGACGTTCTGACCCAGCTCGAGGATATCGGTGATCTTCTTGTTGAGCCCCTGCGGCACAATGCCTCTTTCCTCGTTGTACTTCTGCTGCTTCTCGCGACGGCGTTCAGTCTCTTCAATGGCGCGCGCCATGGAGTTAGTGATCTTGTCGGCGTAGAGGATCGCCTTGCCGTTAACGTTACGTGCGGCGCGTCCGATGGTCTGGATCAGAGAGCGTTCTGAACGCAGGAAGCCCTCTTTGTCCGCATCGAGGATCGCCACCAGCGACACTTCCGGCATATCCAGCCCTTCGCGCAGCAGGTTGATCCCCACCAGCACGTCGAACTCGCCGAGACGCAGATCGCGGATGATCTCCATACGCTCGACGGTATCGATATCTGAGTGCAGATAGCGCACCTTCTCGCCGTGCTCTTCAAGGTATTCGGTAAGATCTTCCGCCATACGCTTGGTCAGCGTCGTCACCAGCACGCGCTCGTTGAGGGTAACGCGCTTGCGGATCTCCGACAGCAGATCGTCCACCTGAGTCGCCACCGGACGCACCTCCAGCAGCGGATCGAGCAGGCCGGTAGGACGCACCACCTGATCGATCACCTCGCCGCCCGACTTCTCCAGCTCGTAGTTGCCCGGCGTCGCCGAGACGTAGATAGTCTGCGGCGCCAGCGCCTCAAACTCTTCGAACTTCATCGGGCGGTTATCGAGCGCGGAAGGCAGGCGGAAGCCATACTCCACCAGCGTCTCTTTACGCGCGCGGTCGCCTTTATACATGCCGCCGATTTGCGGAATGGTAACGTGCGATTCATCGACGATCAGCAGCCCGTCCGCGGGCAGATAGTCGAACAGGGTCGGCGGCGGCTGGCCCGGCCCGCGCCCGGAGAGGTAGCGCGAGTAGTTTTCGATGCCCGAGCAGTAGCCAAGCTCGTTCATCATCTCCAGATCGAACTGGGTGCGCTGCGTCAGGCGCTGCTCTTCCAGCAGCTTATTGTTCTCCAGCAGCACCCGACGGCGATCCGCCAGTTCAACTTTAATATCTTCCATCGCCTGCAGGATACGTTCGCGCGGCGTAACGTAGTGCGTTTTGGGATAGATCGTAAAGCGCGGCACGGTGGAGAGAATCTGTCCGGTAAGCGGATCGAACAGCGACAGCCGCTCGACCTCTTCATCGAACAGCTCGACGCGCAGCGCGGTATCTTCCGACTCCGCCGGGAAGATATCGATCACCTCGCCGCGCACGCGGAAGGTGCCGCGCTGAAACGCCTGGTCGTTGCGCGCATACTGCAGCTCCGCCAGACGGCGCAGAATGCTGCGCTGATCGATAATCATGCCGCGCGTCAGGTGCAGCATCATTTTCAGATAGAGATCGGGATCGCCGAGGCCGTAAATAGCGGAAACTGACGCCACCACGATCACGTCGCGACGCTCCAGCAGCGCCTTGGTCGCCGACAGACGCATCTGCTCAATATGTTCGTTTACCGAGGCGTCTTTTTCGATAAAGGTGTCGGAGCTCGGCACATAGGCTTCAGGCTGGTAGTAGTCGTAGTAGGAGACGAAGAACTCCACCGCGTTATCGGGGAAGAACTCTTTCATCTCACCATAGAGCTGCGCCGCCAGGGTTTTGTTGGGTGCCAGCACCATCGCCGGCCGGTTGAGATCGGCAATAACGTTGGCGACGGTAAAGGTCTTGCCGGAGCCGGTTACGCCGAGCAGCGTCTGATGGGCAAGACCATCCTCCAGCCCCTCTTTGAGGCGACGAATCGCCTCTGGCTGGTCGCCGGAGGGCTGAAAGGCGGAATTTAGTTTAAAGACTTTACTCATGAGATGCGGTTCCTGCTGAAGAATGCGGCGGCTAGCCGAGTCATTTTACTCTGCCGTGGCGATTTTGCCAGAAAATAATACTGGATAAATCACCAGTAACGCGGCACATTAGCAGGCTGGCGCCGCGCTGCGTCTCTTTCGCTGTAACAGTGCGACAACATTTTTGCCGTTGCGCAAGGTTATCCCCAGCCGGAGCGGATTTATAACATTTGTCAAGAGACCGTCATTAAATTTCAGCCGTAATACGCAGCGGAGAATTCTCAGGCTTGTTTTTTATTAACTATCTGTTTTATATATAAATAATCCAAAAGCCCAGTTTCTCAGCATTATGTAACCAGGCCGCGTATTTCCTCGCTTGCGCTCTGTTTTCACTGTCTAATGCACAAGGTTATCCACAGGAATGGTGGATAACTAAAGGCAGCCCTTTCGCCATCGGCTGTGCATAATTTTTTGTTGTTAAGCCGCCCGCGTGAAAAAAAATTTTTTCCGCTTAAATTCCCGCCGAAAACGTGGCGGTTAGCTATGCTTTTTCAGCCTGGCGCTGAATTTTCAATCAGCCACGACCCACTTTAAGACCAGCTAAATTCAACAGGCTGCCTTGTCACAGCCCTGTTGCACCAGAAACGTTAACGCATCAGCACCGTGAAAGTGCAGCACCCTGATTACCTGAAGCAATTGTTAAGCATTTTTCATCTTTTCCCGGCTAATTGTGCCCCGCTGAAGCTTTAACTGCCTCAGGACGATTCTGGCCCGGTAATTGCAATGTTTATCGGGAGAGTTGAGGGAAGTAAGGCAAGGCGACATTCGCGATAGCGCCACCGTTGAAGACTTGTTTGCCAGACGTCAAAGAGCGGAAGCATTCAGGCAAAATCTGCAAGAGGAGAGTCAGATGCTGAGTTTACGTTCGGTGAATCAGTTTTATGGGCAGAACCATATTCTGTGGGATGTGGATCTCGACCTGCCGCCCGGCACCTGCACCGGCGTGCTGGGGCGTTCGGGCATGGGGAAAACCACGCTGGTAAACTGCATTATGGGTCGCCTGCCAGTTAACAGCGGCTCGATGACCTGGCAGGAGGATGGCTTTCCGCCGCGCGATCTGCTGCTACAGCCGGCCGAGCAGCGCGCGCGCATGGGCATCGGCTATGTGCCGCAGGGACGCCATATCTTCTCGCAGATGAGCGTGGAGGATAATCTGCTGATCGCCCTGCTGGCGGGCAGCGGTCAGAGCGAAAAACCACACGTGATCCCCGAGATGGTGTTCGACCTGTTTCCGGCGCTCTATTCGCTGCGACAGCAGCGCAGCGGCGAATTGCCGGTTGACCAGCAGCAGCAGCTGGCGCTGGCGCGTGCGCTGGTGCTGCGTCCCAGACTGCTGATTCTTGACGAGCCCACCGACGGCATGTCGCCCTGGCTGGAAGAGGAGATGGGCAATCTGATCCGCCGCCTGAATCTGGATTACGGCCTGACCGTGCTGCTGCTGGAGCAACGCGTCTCGCTGATCCGCCGCGTCGCCGACTACTTTCTGCTGCTGCACCGCGGCCGCAACGTCGCGCAGGGGCGCGTGGCGCAGCTGGACGATCTCACCGTCAACAAGTGGCTGACGGTGAGCTGAACGCTAGCGGGGCAGCGTTACGAAGCGGCCGCAGTCCGCCTGCGCCGCCGCGTCGGGCAGCCAGGGGATTTCGCCGAGAAACGGGGCGGGAATACGCTGTTTCAGCGTCGCCATATAGGCCTGATGCCGCTTGCCCGGCGGTTCGATATCGTTGGCGATCCAGCCCGCCAGCCGCAGGCCGCGCGCCTGCACCGCATCGGCGGTGAGCATGGCGTGATTAATGCAGCCCAGTTTGACCCCGACCACCAGAATGACCGGCAGCTGCTCCTGCGCAACCCAGTCGGCGTAGGTTTGCGTCTCTGACAGCGGCGTATACCAGCCGCCTGCCCCCTCGACCAGCACCCACTCCGCCTGCGCCTCCAGCGCGCGCAGCCCGCTTGAGAGCGTGTCAAAGGCGATAGGCCTGCCCTCTTCCGCGCTGACGATATGGGGCGCTGTCGGCTCGATAAATGCCAGCGGATTGACCTGCTCATAGCGCAGCGCCAGGCTGCTGTAGCGCTGCAGTGCCAGCGCGTCGCTGTTGCGCGCCCCCTCTGGCGTGACGTCGCAGCCGGACGCTACCGGCTTATAGCCGGCGGTGCGGTAGCCCGCCGCGCTCGCCGCCTGCAGCAGCGCGCCGCTGGCGACGGTTTTGCCGACCTCGGTGTCGGTACCGGTAATAAACCATTTCATCGTTGCGTGACTCCAAAAAGCAGTTGATAGGTCAGACGGTAGCCCTGCGCATCGCGCGGCCACAGCGCTTCGAGCCGCGCCAGCCGCTGCCGCGTCAGCGGCGCGCCGTCCCGGCCCTGGTGCAGATGCGTGGCGCCGATGCCCTTCAGCGATCGCATCGCGCTCAGCGCGCTGGGAAAATGCATCACCTGCGTCTGACGGATAAAGCAGAGATTGAGACCGGCACCTGCCGCGCGCACCCGATCTTCAGTTAAAAAGCGATTGGCGTGCTCGCCGACGCCCAGCGGGCGCCAGGCGTCGTGCACCTCCTGCAGCGAACCGGCCAGCAGCGTTGAGAAGAGCATGACGCCGTCGGGACGCAGCACGCGAGCGAACTGCTGCAGCGCGGTGCGCAAATCGCTGCTCCACTGCACCGCCAGATTACTCCAGACGCAATCGACGCTCTGGCTCGCCAGCGGCAAGGCGTCGATATCGCCCGCCAGATAGCTGCTCGCCGCGTCGAGGCTGCGCGCCTGCCGCAGCATCTGCGGCGAGAGATCGAGCGCCACGACGCGCTGCCCGCGCTGTTGCCACAGGCGGCTGTACCAGCCGGTGCCGCAGCCCGCGTCGAGCAGATCGCCCTTGACCAGGGGCGGTGCCAGCGCCAGCAGGGCGTCGCCGCAGCGGCGCTGCAGCTCGGCGTGCTGTTCGTAATGGCCCGCCGCGCGGCCAAACGCGCGCGCTACCGCCTCTTTATTCACCCGCAGCGTCATGCAGCGCCTCCAGCAGTGCGTCGATATCCTCTGCCCGATGGGCAGCGGTCAGGGTAATGCGCAGCCGCGCGGTGCCGGGCGGCACGGTCGGGGGGCGAATGGCGCTGACCCAGCAGCCCGCCTGCGCCAGCCGCTGCGACAGCGCCAGCGCGGCGCCGTTGTCGCCGACGATCAGCGGCTGTATCGCGCTGTCGGACGGCATCAGCGACCAGGGCAAGCCCGCCGCGCCGCGGCGAAAGCGCTGAATATTGTCGCTGAGCCGCTGACGCAGGGCGTCGCCGCGCTGCACCTCGCCCAGCGCCGCCAGCAGCGCACTCGCCTGAGCGGGCGGCATCGCCGTGGAGTAGATAAGGTGACGGGAGAACTGCAGAAAATAGTCGGCGGTGGCGTCATCGCACAACAGCGCCGCGCCGCTGACGCCGAAGGCCTTGCCAAAGGTGACCACCAGCAGCTCCGGCTTAACACCCTGCCGCCAGCAGCTGCCGCGCCCCTGCTCGCCCACCACGCCGACGCCGTGGGCGTCATCCACCAGCAGCCAGCCGTCGGCGCGGCGGGCAGCGGCGGCGATCTCCGCCAGCGGCGCGCTGTCGCCGTCCATGCTAAAGATCCCCTCGGTAATCACCAGGGTTTCGCCGTCGCACGGCGACGCCAGCCGCTGCGTCAGGCTTGCGACATCGTTATGGTGAAAGCGGCGCAGCGTCGCAGGCGTATGGCCCGCCGCATCAAGCAGCGAGGCGTGCGCCAGCCTGTCGGCGATAATGCGGTCCTGTTTCTGCGCCAGCAGATGCACAATCGCCTGATTGGCGGCGAAGCCGGAGATAAACAGCAGCGCGCGCGAATAGCCGAGCCAGTCGGCGAGCTGCGCCTCCAGTTCGCGGTGGCGTTCGCTGTAGCCGGTGACGTGGCTCGACGCGCCAGCCCCCGGCGCCCCCTGACGCCAGCCGGCGATCACCGCCGGATGCTGGCTCAGGCCGAGATAGTCGTTGCTGGAGAAGTGGCGATACAGGTTGCCCTCAACCTGCAGCGTGCGGGTATCGTTGCGCGCTACCAGACGGCGCTGCCGCCAGCCATCAGCGGCGCGGCGCATCGCCAGCGCCTGCGCCATACGCGTGGAGAAGCTCATTACAGCGCCGCGTTATAGAACTGTTCTGTGTCGGCGTGGAACAGCTGCTCGCTCAGCTGCTGCTGCTGTTCGTTATCGCCGTGTGCGGTGTGGGTATGTTCCGGGTTAAGGCCCAGCTTGCGGAACAGCAGCAGGTCTTTATCCTCTTCCGGGTTCGGCGTGGTGAGCAGCTTGCAGCCGTAGAAAATAGAGTTGGCACCCGCCATAAAGCACATCGCCTGGGTCTGCTCGTTCATCTGCTCGCGGCCCGCTGAGAGGCGTACGTGCGAGGTCGGCATCATGATGCGCGCCACGGCGATGGTGCGAATAAAGTCGAACGGCTCGACGTCGTCATTGTCCGCCAGCGGCGTGCCTTTGACCTTTACCAGCATATTAATGGGCACGCTCTCCGGCGGCGTCGGCAGGTTCGCCAGCTGCACCAGCAGTCCGGCGCGGTCGCTTACGGTCTCACCCAGCCCGACGATGCCGCCCGAGCAGACTTTGATCCCGGCGTCGCGCACTTTGCCGAGCGTATCCAGCCGCTCCTGATAGCTGCGCGTGGTGATGATGCTGCCGTAAAATTCCGGCGAGGTGTCGAGATTGTGGTTATAAAAATCGAGCCCGGCGCCCGCCAGCCGCTGCGCCTGACTGTCGCTTAGCGTGCCAAGCGTCATGCAGGTTTCCATTCCCAGCGCTTTTACGCCCTGCACCATCTGCTCCAGATAGGGCATGTCGCGGTCGTTAGGGTTTTTCCACGCCGCGCCCATGCAGAAGCGGCTCGATCCCGCCGCTTTTGCTTTGCGCGCCGACGCCAGCACCTCCTGCACCTCCATCAGCCGCTCGGACTCAAGGCCGGTTTTATAGCGGGCGCTCTGCGGACAATATTTGCAGTCTTCCGGGCAGGCGCCGGTTTTAATCGACAGCAGCGTGCTGACCTGAACCTGACGCGGGTCGAAATGCTGGCGGTGCACCTGCTGCGCCTCAAACATCAGCTCAAGAAAAGGTTTATCAAACAGCGCCTGCGCCTGCGCCAGAGTCCAGTGTTGTGCCATTGCCTACTCCAAAAAAAGGGTGTCATCCCGACAGTTAACGTGGTTATACTTGTAAACTAAATCTTTTTATTTTGGTTTACAACTACCATGTTCACCTCTCAGGACGCCGAATTTGACCGCCAGCACATCTGGCATCCCTATACCTCAATGCGCGATCCCTTGCCCTGCTACCCGGTGGTTGCAGCGCAGGGCACGCAACTGCAGCTGGCTGACGGCCGCGAGCTGGTGGACGGCATGTCCTCCTGGTGGGCGGCGATCCACGGCTATAACCACCCGCGCCTGAACAAGGCGATGCAGGATCAGATGGCGCAGATGTCGCATGTGATGTTCGGCGGCATTACGCATCCTGCGGCGGTGAAACTCTGCCGCCAGCTGGTGGCGATGACGCCCGCCGCGCTGGAGTGCGTATTTCTCGCCGATTCTGGTTCGGTCGCGGTGGAAGTGGCGATGAAGATGGCGATGCAGTACTGGCTGGGCCGCGGCGAAACGCGCCAGCAGTTTCTTACGCTGCAGCGCGGCTACCACGGCGACACCTTTGCGGCGATGTCGGTGTGCGATCCCGATAACTCGATGCACAGCCTGTGGCGCGGCTATCTGCCGATGCACCACTTCGCCGCCGCGCCGCAGTGCCGCTTTGACGATCCCTGGGACGAGCGCGACGCGGATGACTTTGTCCGCCTGATTGAGCAGCACCATGCGCAGCTTGCCGCGGTGATCCTTGAGCCCATCGTGCAGGGCGCGGGAGGAATGCGCTTCTATCATCCGCGCTATCTGCAGCGGGTGCGCGCCTGCTGCGATCGCTATGATGTGCTGCTGATCGCCGACGAAATCGCCACCGGCTTCGGCCGCAGCGGCAAACTTTTCGCCTGCGAACATGCAGAGGTGACGCCCGATATTCTCTGCGTCGGCAAGGCGCTGACCGGCGGCATGATGACGCTGGCAGCGACCCTGACCACGCGCCGCGTCGCCGAGGCTATCAGCGACAGCCCGGCGGGCTGTTTTATGCACGGGCCGACCTTTATGGGCAATCCGCTGGCGTGCGCCGTCGCCGCAGAGAGCCTCGCGCTGCTTAACGAAGGCCACTGGCCGCAGCAGGTGGCGCGCATTGAGCAGCAGCTGCGCGACGAGCTGATGCCGCTGCGCGCTGCGCCGCAGGTGGCGGATGTGCGCGTGCTGGGGGCGACTGGCGTTGTTGAGACGCGTCGTCCGGTGAATATGGCCGCGCTGCAGCGCTTTTTCGTCGAGCGCGGCGTCTGGATCCGTCCCTTTGGCCGCCTGATCTATCTGATGCCGCCCTATATCATCACGCCGCAGGCGCTGCGCCAGCTCACCCAGGCGATTGCCGAGGCGCTGACGCAGGAGGCGCATTTCAGCGCGTAAACGTCGCTAACTGCTGGAACCGCCTCTGTTTTTCGCTAAGATGGAAAGCGTTCATACTGAAGGTTCATGACAACCGAGGAGAGAAGATGCGCGTTTTCAGCAATGACTTTAACGACGGCGACAAAATGCCGGAGCGCCAGGTGTTTAACGGCATGGGCTACCAGGGAGATAACATCTCTCCGCACCTGGCGTGGGACGATGCGCCGGAAGGCACCAAAAGTTTCGTTGTGACCTGTTTCGATCCCGATGCGCCGACCGGTTCCGGCTGGTGGCACTGGGTGGTGGTAAATATTCCCGCCAGCACCCAGCTGCTGGAGCAAGGCGCCGGTTCCGGCCAGGCGATGCTGCCGCAGGGGGCGCTGCAGACGCGCACCGATTTCGGCAAAGCGGGCTACGGCGGCGCAGCGCCGCCGCAGGGCGAAAGCCATCGCTATATTTTTACCGTGCATGCGCTGGATGTAGAGACGATTGAGGTAGACGCCGAGGCGAGCGGTGCCATGGTCGGCTTTAACGTGCACTTCCATGCGCTGGCGAGCGCCAGCATTACGGTGAACTATTCGTAACGGATTTGAAGGCGGCGCGCGATAAGCGGCGCCGCTACGCCAGCGATTAGTGACGGATTTGCGCCAGCTCCGCCTCGCTCAGGCCGGTCGCTTGCTGGACCGACTCGCTGGCCATGCCCATCTCCAGCAGGCGTCGCGCGACTTCAAGCTTGCCCTCGTTGCGGCCCGCCTGACGGCCAAGCTGGATGCCTTTTTCCATCCCTTTTTCCATCCCTTTTTCGATACCTTTCTGTTCAAGCTGTTCTGCAATAGTCATCAATTCCTCCTCCTGCTGCGGCATCCGCTGTGCCAGCTCGCGAACAAAAGCTTTGGCGTCTGAGGTTTCGCCAGCCTGAAGAATGTAGTGTATCAGCGATATTAACTGCGATGAAGAGAGATAGCCGGCCAGAAGGATGGACGCCAGCTTGTCCAGAATCTCGATTAAGTCGCGTTGATGAATATGCTTTTGCAGCAGCGTCAGCGCGGCCATCGTGCGATGACCGGCAATCTCTTCATCAGGTATCACGGTGACGTCTACCAGCGGAAACGCGCTGCCGTAGAGCCCCGCCGCCAGCGCCGGATCGCTGAACTCATCCAGCCAGCAGGTTGACCAGGGATAGGGGCGGCGCTTGCCCACGTAGAACAGCACCGGTATCACCAGCGGCAATTTTTTATGACCGGCATCGAGATGGCGCTGCATAGCGGCTACCGCATAGCGCAGCAGCCTGAATGCCATATGTTTATCCGGCGTGGACTGGTGCTCAATCAGCACATAAACATAGCTGTCATCGCC
The DNA here is from genome assembly GCF_022346785.1 of Pantoea sp. ACRSC. NCBI lineage: Bacteria > Pseudomonadati > Pseudomonadota > Gammaproteobacteria > Enterobacterales > Erwiniaceae > Pantoea > Pantoea sp. ACRSC. Next base: position 309,588 of record NZ_JAKRNN010000001.1, on the reverse strand, counting down.
GGCGGTGGTTTTCAGGCTATAGAGCACGTCGCTGATATAGTGTCGCAGATCGTCCTCAATAAACGAGCCGGACTCCAGCTTTAGCGTGCTGAGATCGCAGACGGCGCGCAGTTCAGGCGGAAGGTGGATTAACATAAAATCGCGGGCGATTTCCGGCTGGGCGAGAAACTGCCGGAACGCAGCGTCGTGCGGGGTGGGCGTGCGGTTTTTCTTCTTCATCGTTCCTGACTCCGAAAAAAACAATCCGCCTATCCTGTCACAGCCTGAAGGGGTCGATATTGATCCTGCCGCGGCCTCCTGCCATTTAGCTAAAGGCGCGCGGGGCCGCGACCCCGCTGCACCTGAGTTATCTGCTTAGTCGAGCTGGTGGATCACCACCCACATCGGGCCCTGGCCTACCGCGTAGCGCGCCAGCGGAGTCAGCAACCCTTGTGGCTCGCTGATGCGGTACACTTCGATATGGTGCGATTTCTGGCCTGCCGCCACCAGATAGCGCCCGCTGTTATCGATATTAAAGCCGCGCGGCTGGGTTTCGGTCGGCTGATAGCCCTCGATAGAAAGCAAGCCGCCATCTTCGCTGACGCTGAACACCGTAATGGTGCTGCTGGTGCGATCGCAGGCGTAAAGGAAGCGGCCATTGGGCGTCAGATGGATATCCGCCGCCCAGCGCGTTTCGTTAAAGCCAGGCGGCATCATGTCCAGCGACTGCACGCGCTCAACTTCCCCGCGCGCGTTGCTCAGCGCCCAGACGTCGACGGTGCTGTCGAGCTCGTTGACGCAGTAGGCGTAGTTGCCGTTGGGATGAAACGCCATATGGCGCGGGCCCGCGCCCTCTACCGTGGTGACCTGCGCCTGCGTGCGCGGCGCCAGCGTGCCGTCAGCGCTCAGCGAATAGAGGCAGATGCGATCCTGCTTCAGCGCCGGGACGAACAGCGTCTGATTGACGTTGTCGATATTGGCGGAGTGGCAGCCGTCCAGCTCGCGGATCACCTGCGTCGGCGCCTGCGGCAGGCCATCTGCGCCAATCGGGCTGACGCTGACGCAGGCGTCGTTATAGGAGCCGCAAAACAGGTAGCTGCCGGTGCGATCGGTGGAAATATGGGTCGGACTGCCCGGCAGCGGCGCTTCGCCCGCCTCGCTCAGGGTGCCGTCAGCGGCAATGCGGAACGCCAGCACGCGGAAGTTCGGGCGCACGCCGACGTAGAGAAAATCTTTTTTCGGGCTGACCATCATCGGCTGAACCTGGCCGGAAACGTCAGTTACCTGCAACAGCGAAAGCGCGCCCTCTTCATCTAACCGCCACGCGTGGATCTGCTGGCTCTCGGGACTGGCGGTATAAACGACTTGTTTCATGCATTCTCCTTGTTCGCAGCCTGTCAGTTTATGTCTGTGGCTCACTGTAGCCTGTTTTGCCACGGTGCGCCGGAATCATTTGTGCCCTGCTTTTTGTCTCAGGCCCGCGCCCGGGTGTAGACTCGATGCCTCTTTAATCCTTCAGACGGAATAAGCCATGAGCTATCGCGTAATCGCCCTCGATCTTGACGGCACACTGCTGACGCCCGCAAAAACCATCCTGCCCCAGTCAATCGAGGCGCTGAAGCGCGCTCGCCAGGCTGGCGTAAAAGTGGCTATCGTGACCGGCCGTCACCACTGCGCCATCCACCCTTTTTATCAGGCGCTGGAGCTTGATACACCCGCAATCTGCTGCAACGGCACCTATTTGTATGATTATCAGGCAAAAAAGGTGCTGACTGCCGATCCGCTGGATAAGGATCAGGCGCTGCGCGTCATTGAGATGCTGGATGCGCACCAGATTCACGGCCTGCTCTACGTCGACGATGCGATGCTCTATCAGACGCCAACCGGCCACGTAACGCGCACCCTGAAATGGGCTGAATCACTGCCGCCGCATCAGCGTCCGCTGTTTGTTCAGGTGCCGAACCTGGCGCAGGCGGCGCGCGACGCACAGGCGATCTGGAAGTTCGCGCTTTCCCATGAAAACACCGCCGAACTGCAGCAGTTCGCGACGCACGTGGAAGCGGAGCTGGGACTGGCGTGCGAATGGTCGTGGCACGATCAGGTGGATATTGCACAGCGCGGCAACAGCAAAGGCAAGCGGCTGGCGGAGTGGGTCGCCTCACTGGGCCTGACCATGCAGGACGTTATTGCCTTCGGCGACAACTACAACGATCTCAGCATGCTGGAAGCGGTCGGGCTGGGCGTGGCGATGGGCAATGCCGACGAGGCGATCAAGGCGCGTGCGAAGCAGGTGATCGGCACCAACCTTGAGCCGGGCATCGCCGCGGTGATCGAGCAGCAGCTGCTCTAGTCAGGCGGCGACCGACACGCTTTTTATCTGGGCATAGAGCCACTGATCCGGCCGAATGCCCAGCTCATCTCGCGCCCAGGGCGAAATGCGCGCCCAGAGTTCGCTGACGCCGATGCGCAAGCGAACCTCGACCTGATCGCCCACCTCAAGCAGCTCCACCACCTGCGCCGGCAGTATATTGCGTATTGAACTGTGCTGCGGCTGCTGCAGCGCCAGCGAGACGTCCGCCGAGGCGATGCGGATGCGCAGCACCGTTTTTACCGGATAGTTAACCCGGCTTACCCAGATATGCTGGTTGCCAAGCGACAGCGCGCTCATGGGATAGTCGGGATGATGCTCCAGCACCTGCACGCGCAGCACGCTGGTCAGCTCGCTTACCGGCAGCCAAGGCCGCATCGCGCTGCTGCTCCAGACCTTCTCCAGCGGGCCGAAAGCCTTAACGCCGCCGCGATCAAGCACCAGCACGTTCTCCGCCAGCTGTAAAATTTCATCCAGGCTGTGGGTAACGTAGAGCACCGGAATATCGACCTGCTTCGCCAGCTTCTGCAGATAGGGCATCAGCTCGCGCTTGCGCGGCAGATCGAGCGAGGCGAGCGGCTCGTCCATCAGCAGAATATCGGGCGCGCTCAGCAGCGCGCGGCCAATGGCGACGCGCTGCTTTTCACCGCCCGACAGCGACAGGGGAAAGCGATCCAGCAGCGTTTCCAGCCCCAGCAGCGCCACCAGCGCATCGAACTGCCCTTTCATCGCGGGCGACATGCCGTAGTGCAGATTGCCGCGCACGCGATAGTGTGGAAAGAGCCGTGCATCCTGAAATACATAACCGACGCGGCGTTTTTCCGGCGGCAGCATTACGCCCTTTTCTACGTCGAGCAGCACGCGGCCGTTCAGCGCAATCGTGCCGCGCTGCGGCTGCGTCAGACCGCTGATGGCGTTAATCAATGAGGTCTTGCCGGCGCCGGAGACGCCAAATAGCGCAGTAATCCCCTTCGCCGGGATCTGCGCGTCGATATCGAGCTGGTGATCCCCCAGCCGCTGTGAAAAATTCAGCGTCAGCATCAGGCACCCATCCTTTTACGGCCCCAGCGCGCCAGCCATTCTGAAATCAGCAGCGACAGCAGCGCCAGCGCGATGGCGATAACGCAGAGCCGCGCCGCCGCCCCCTCAGCGCCGGGGGTTTCAATCAGGGTAAACATCGCCAGCGGCAGCGTGCGCGTCTCCTGTGGAATATTAGAGACAAAGGTAATGGTAGCGCCGAACTCACCCAGCGAGCGGGCAAAGGCCAGCACGGTGCCGACGATAATGCCGGGCAGGGTCAGCGGCAGCGTGATGGTGAAGAACACGCGCCAGCGCCCGGCGCCGAGGGTACGCGCCGCCTGCTCCAGCCGCAGATCCACCGCCTCCAGCGCCAGCCGGATGGCGCGCACCATCAGCGGAAAGGCGATCACCGCCGAGGCGAGCGCCGCGCCGCGCCAGCTAAAGGCGAAGCTAAAGCCGAACCAGTCATAGAGATACTGGCCAATCACGCCGCGCCGGCCCAGGCCTATCAGCAGCAGATAGCCCACCACCACCGGCGGCAAGACCAGCGGCAGATGAATAATGCTGTCGAGCAGCGATTTGCCTGGAAACTGGCAGCGCACCAGAATCCAGGCCGTAAGGATGCCAAACGGCAGGCTGAACAGCACCGCGATGCTGGAGACTTTCAGGCTAAGCACCACTGCCTGCCATTCGGGATCGCTGAGTATCATGCTTTTGGGGAGAATCCGTACTGTTTGAATACCGCGGCCGCCTGCGGCCCTTTCAGATAGTCATAAAACGCCTTTACCGCGGCGTTGCTATGCCCTTTTACCATTGCCATCGGGTATTCCACCGGCTTATGGCTGTCAGCCGGGAACGTGCCGACCACCTGAACTTTCTCGCTGGCCACCGCGTCCGAACCATAGACGATGCCGTAGGGCGTCTCATTGCGCTCAACCAGCGCCAGCGCGGCGCGCACATTATTGGCGCGCGCCAGCGACGGCGAGAGCTGCTCCCAGGCGCCCAGCTTCTGCAGCGCTTCCTGCGCGTAGATGCCGGCAGGCACATGGTCTGGATCGCCGACCGCCAGCCGCTCGCCTTTCAGCAGGCTTTGCCAGTCGGTCTGCTGATTCAGCGTCACCGACTGCACGCCGGCGCTGCGCGGCGCCACCAGCACCAGCTCGTTGCCGAGCAGGGTCACGCGCGTGGTCTCCTCCATGCTCTTTTTCGCCACGGCGTCATCCATCCACTGCTGGTCCGCTGAGATAAAGAGATCGGCGGGTGCGCCCTGCTCAATCTGGCGCGCCAGGGTAGAAGAGGAGGCGAACGACGAGACCACCTCCACGCCGGTTTTCTTTTTATACTGCGTCGCAATCTCCTGCAGCGCGTTAGTCAGCGACGCGGCGGCGAAGACGGTAATTTTTTCAGCAGCAACCGCCTGACCGGCCAGCGTGACGCTCAGCGCGGCGGTAAGGCCCCAGCAACAGGATCGGAATGACATGGTGTTCTCCAGTTATGCGTTGTGTAAGTGATGATACAACGCGCGCCAGAACAGCGTGAAAAAATTATCGGCAGGAAAAGAAGAAGGTTGAGCAGGCACAATAAAAAACGCCCGCTCAGGCGGGCGTCGGGGAATTAACGGGTAGAGCGTGAAGCGTGTTCGCGGCGGCCAAATTTCGAGATGACGTTGAACACCTCGCCCAGACCATAAATCAGGCCCAGCATAATTGCCATCACCACCGGCACCATAATCACCGCCACAGCAAGGCTTTTTAACAGTTCCAGCATGGAAGTCTCACTCAGCAAAGCAAAAAAGTGATTGTAACGTCTGAGGAAAAAAACGCACTGCCCTTTTCGTGCTTTTACTTTTTGCGCCGCTCCCCGCTATGATCGTTGCATTTACCCGTTCTGGAGACGCCACTATGCAGGCTGAACTATCCCTGTCCATCCGGCTGCAGCAGAAGCTGTTCGCCGATCCGCGCCGCATGATGTTACTCAAGCGCATCCGCGAAACCGGCTCTATCAGCCAGGGCGCAAAGCTGGCGGGCATTAGCTACAAAAGCGCCTGGGATGCGATCAACGAGATGAACCAGCTGGCTGACGACGTGCTGGTGGAGCGCGCCACCGGCGGCAAAGGCGGCGGCGGCGCGCGGCTGACGCGCTACGGCGAACGGCTTATCCAGCTGTTTCAGCTGCTGGAACAGATTCAGCAAAAGGCGTTTGACGCGCTGCAAAACGACGCGGTGCCGCTCGACAGCCTGCTGGCGACCATCGCACGTTTCTCTCTACAGACCAGCGCGCGCAACCAGCTGTTCGGCACGGTCGTGGCCCATGACCAGCAGCATGTGGTACAGCATCTTCAGGTTCAGCTGGCCGACGGCGTCACCCAGCTAAAGGTGGCGCTGACCGAGCGCAGCGTGGCGCGCCTGCAGCTTGAGGCGGGCAAAGAGGTGCTGGTGCTGATCAAAGCGCCGTGGATTCAGATCAGCCGTGAAGCCTCTCAGGGGGATAATCAGCTGAGCGCGCAGGTAAGCCAGATTGAACCCGGCGAGCAGATGAGCGAAGTGCTGATGACCCTGCCGAGCGGCGAAACGCTCTGCGCCACGCTCACGAACCAACAGGTGCAGCAGCAGGATCTGCAGCCGGGCGCGCGCGTCACGGCGAGTTTTAATGCCGAACACGCGATTATCGCTACGCTGCTCTGACCTGCGCGCCATGATTTGACTTCCCTGGCGGCACTGGGTACAACCCGGTATTACAGTGCATAAAATGGGACACAACATGGCATTATTGCAAATTTCGCAAGGCACGTTTCGTCTTAGCGACACCCGATTACTTAACCTGAACGATCTCCGCCTGGCGGGCGGTCAGAGCTGGGCCTTCGTCGGCGCCAACGGCAGCGGCAAGTCATCGCTGGCGCGCGCGCTGGCGGGCGAGCTGACGCCGGAAAAAGGCGACTTCACCAGCCAGTTCGCACGCCCAACGCGCCTGTCGCTGGAACAGCTGCAAAAGCTGGTCGCCGACGAATGGGAACGCAACAACACCGATCTGCTGAGCGAAGGCGAAACCGATACCGGCCGCACCGCGCTGGAGATTATTCAGGATGACGTTCAGGACGAGGCGCGTGCGCAGGCGCTGGCGGAGCGGTTCGCCATTGACTACCTGCTCGACCGGCGCTTTAAATATCTCTCAACCGGCGAGACGCGCAAGGTGCTGCTCTGCCAGGCGCTGATGAAACAGCCCGATCTGCTGATCCTCGATGAGCCCTTCGACGGCCTGGACGTTGCCTCGCGCGCCAGCCTGACGGAGACGCTGGCGAACCTGCAGCAGCCCGATGTCGCGCTGGTGCTGGTGCTCAATCGCTTTGACGACATTCCCGGTTTTGTTCAGCAGGTCGGCGTGCTGGCGGAGTGTACCCTGACCCACGTCGGCGCGCGCGAGGCGATCCTCGCAGAAGCGCTGGTGGCGCAGCTGGCGCACAGCGAACGGCTGGAGGGCATGGCCCTGCCGGAGCCGGATCATCTCGATCGGCTTCCGCCGCTGGCAGAGGATACGCCGCGCGTTATCCTGCGCAACGGCGTGGTTCGCTACAACGATAAGGCGATCATTAACGGGCTGAGCTGGCAGGTCAACGCCGGTGAACACTGGCAGATTGTCGGACCGAACGGCGCCGGAAAATCGACGCTGCTGAGCCTGGTGACCGGCGATCACCCGCAGGGCTACAGCAACGATCTCTGGCTATTCGGCATCAAACGCGGCAGCGGCGAAACCATCTGGGATATTAAACAGCATATCGGCTACGTCAGCAGCAGCCTGCACCTGGAGTATCGCGTCAGCGTCAACGTACGCACCGTGATCCTCTCCGGCTTCTTCGACTCCATCGGCCTCTATCAGGCCGCGTCGGAGCGGCAGAAGGCGCTGGCGCGGCAGTGGCTGGCGCTGCTCGGTATGGATAACGCGCTGGCGGACGCGCCGTTCCATAGCCTCTCCTGGGGCCAGCAGCGCCTGGTGCTGATCGCCCGCGCGCTGGTGAAGCATCCGGCGCTACTGATCCTCGACGAACCGCTGCAGGGGCTGGATCCCATTAATCGCCAGCTGGTGCGCCGCTTCGTCGATATTCTTATCGGCGAGGGCCGCACCCAGCTGCTGTTCGTTTCGCACCACGCCGAAGACGCGCCGCGCTGCATTACCCATCGACTCAGCTTTGTGCCTGCCACCGAAGGCTACACCTGTCAGCAGGAGCGCCTGGCTTAACCCCCGCGACGCCGCCTGGCGGCGTTTGCCTGTTCCCCCCGCGCAAGTGATGTAACCGCTACCATTGCTCCGCGCTTTTCTCCTGTTTATCCACCAGCAAAACGCTTTGAATAAGAATTTTCAGCTTGTGTAAACGATTCCATTTATCCAGACTTGATCACGCTTTACCGGGCGCTGATGTGCTACTTTTTAACCCTGCCTGTCTGGCTTTTTGACGTTAACCAGGACTCAACATGGAAAAATTTAACCCGGTCGATCATCCGCATCGCCGTTACAATCCGCTGATCGATCAGTGGATCCTCGTTTCGCCCCATCGTGCCAAACGTCCCTGGCAGGGCGCGCAGGAAACCCCTTCGCAAGAGAAGCTGCCGGCGCACGATCCCGACTGCTTCCTCTGCGCGGGCAATACGCGCGTCACCGGCGATAAAAACCCTGACTATAAAGGCACTTACGTTTTCACCAACGATTTTGCCGCGCTGATGACCGATACGCCGGAAGCGCCGGAGAGCAGCGACCTGCTGATGCGCTGCGAGAGCGCGCGCGGCACCAGCCGGGTTATCTGCTTCTCGCCCGACCACAGCAAAACCCTGCCGGAGATGTCGCTGCCCGCGCTGGAAGAGGTGGTAAAAACCTGGCAGGCGCAGACCGCCGATCTCGGCCAGCACTATCCCTGGGTACAGGTTTTTGAAAACAAAGGCGCGGCGATGGGCTGCTCTAACCCCCATCCGCACGGCCAGGTATGGGCCAACAGCTTCCTGCCTAACGAAGCGCAGCGCGAAGATACGCATCAGCGTGCCTACTACGCCGCGCACCGTTCGCCGATGCTGGTGGACTACGCCGCGCGCGAACAAGCCGACGGCAGCCGTACCGTGGTTGAGACCGAACACTGGCTGGCGGTGGTGCCCTGGTGGGCGGCCTGGCCATTCGAAACGCTGCTGCTGCCGAAAGCCCATATCAAACGCCTCAACGACCTCTCGCCGGAACAGAGCGTGGATCTGGCGAAGGCGCTCAAGCAGCTCACCAGCCGCTACGACAACCTTTTCCAGTGCTCTTTCCCCTACTCCATGGGCTGGCACGGCGCGCCGTTCAACGGCGAAGAGAACGATCACTGGCAGCTGCACGCGCACTTCTACCCGCCGCTGCTGCGCTCGGCAACGGTTCGCAAATTTATGGTCGGCTACGAAATGCTGGCTGAAACCCAACGCGATTTAACGGCGGAACAGGCGGCGGAACGCCTGCGCGCCGTAAGCGATATTCATTTCCGCGAGGCACAATAATGTTGAAAACCACCACGCAGCAGATTTTCACCGATACCTTCGGCTATGCGCCGACCCACACCATTCAGGCACCGGGCCGCGTAAACCTGATTGGCGAACATACTGACTACAACGACGGCTTTGTGCTGCCGTGCGCCATCGACTATCAGACCGTTATCGCCTGCGCGAAGCGCGACGATCGTCAGGTGCGCGTCGTGGCGGTGGATTACGATAATCAGCAGGACAGCTTCTCGCTCGACGCGCCGATCCTCAGCGTAAAAGAGCCGATGTGGGCCAACTACGTGCGCGGCGTGGTGAAACACCTGCAGAAGCGCGACGCCAGCTTTGGCGGCGTCGATATGGTGATCGCCGGCAACGTACCTCAGGGCGCAGGCCTCAGCTCGTCGGCGTCGCTGGAAGTGGCGGTCGGCACCGTATTCCAGCAGCTCTATCACCTGAAGCTTGACGGCGCGGCTATCGCCGTTAACGGTCAGGAGGCGGAGAACCAGTTCGTCGGCTGCAACTGCGGCATTATGGACCAGCTGATCTCCGCGCTGGGCAAGAAAGATCACGCCATGCTGCTCGACTGCCGCACCCTCGGCACTCGTCCGGTCTCAATGCCGAAAGATATCGCGGTGGTGATCATCAACTCTAACTTCCGTCGCAATCTGGTAGGCAGCGAGTACAACACGCGCCGCGAGCAGTGCGAAACCGGCGCGCGCTTCTTCGCCCAGCCGGCGCTGCGCGACGTGGATATCAATCAGTTCAAAGCGGTGGAGCATGAGCTGGATCCGCAGGTCGCGAAGCGGGTGCGTCACGTGCTGACAGAGAACGCCCGTACGCTGGAAGCCGCCGACGCGCTGAGCAGAGGCGATCTGAAACGCATGGGCGAGCTGATGGCGGAATCACACGCCTCGATGCGCGACGACTTCGAAATTACCGTTCCACCTATCGACACCCTGGTTGAGATTGTTAAGGCGGAGATTGGCGAGCGCGGCGGCGTGCGTATGACCGGCGGCGGCTTCGGCGGCTGCGTGGTGGCGCTGATGCCGTTCGATCTGGTCGATAGCGTGAAGGCGGCCGTAGCGGAACAGTACGAGGCGAAAACCGGCATCAAAGAGACTTTTTACGTCTGCACCGCTTCAGAAGGAGCCGGCCAATGCTAAGCGACGTCAATTCACACGCGCCAGACGGTCAGCCGTGGCGTATTACCGTGCTGCGCAACGCCAGCGGCATGGTCGCGACCTTTATGGACTGGGGTGCCACCTGGCTGTCGGCGCGCGTGCCGATGCGTGACGGCAGCGTGCGCGAAGCGCTGCTCGGCTGCGCCACGCCGTCCGACTATCTGCATCAGGATGCCTATCTCGGCGCCACTATTGGGCGCTACGCCAACCGCATCAGGAAGGCGACGCTGGTGCAGCAGGGGATTCAGCTGACGGCGAACCAGGGCGAGCACCAGCTGCACGGCGGACCGCAGGGCTTTGACAAGCGCCGCTGGCAGATCGTCAGCCAGAGCGAGAACAGCGTGGTTTACCGTCTGGACTCGCCGGACGGTGACCAGGGCTATCCCGGCAACCTGCTGGCGCAGGTAAGCTATACGCTGGACGATGACAACTGCCTGTCGATCAGCTATCAGGCAGAGGTCGATCGCCCCTGCCCGGTCAACCTGACCAACCACGCCTACTTTAATCTTGATGCGCATCATGGCGACGCGCGCCAGCATCGCTTACAACTGCTGGCCGAACAGTATCTGCCTGTGGACAGCGACGGTATTCCCAACGCGCCGCTGAAAGCGGTGGCGGGCACCAGCTTCGATTTTCGCGCGGGCAAGAGCGTGGCGCAGGATTTTCTCGCCGATGCCGATCAGCAGGCCGTGAAAGGATACGATCACGCCTTTCTGCTTAACAGCGCCGGCGACGCCAGCCAGCCTGCCGCGCATCTCTGGTCCGCCGATGGCGAACTGCAGCTGACCGTGACCACCGCCGCGCCCGCGCTGCAGTTCTATACCGGCAACTACCTGGCGGGAACGCGCGCGCGCGAACAGGAAAGCTATACTGCTTTTCAGGGCATTGCGCTGGAGAGCGAATTTTTACCCGATTCGCCGAACCATCCTGAATGGCCCCAGCCGTCATGCTGGCTGCAGCCGGGCGAGCGCTGGGAGTCGGTAACGCGCTATCGCTTCACGCCGCGCTGAGCCGCCGGCTGAAAAACGCGCAGTGCGTCGCCGACAGGCTTACACCCTGCGCCGTTTTCCGCTATGGTATGGCGCTATCCATGTGCCGCCGGGCGCGCGCGCCGGGTTGGTTGCAGCAAAGTTTCCATTATCAAAGAAACATTAAAGAGTTAAGGAGTTAACTATGGCCGTAACTAAGCTGGTTCTGGTCCGCCACGGCGAAAGTCAGTGGAACCAGGAAAACCGCTTTACCGGATGGTATGACGTGGATCTTTCTGATAAAGGTCGCACCGAAGCCAAAGCAGCCGGTCAGCTGCTGAAAAAAGAAGGTTTCGTCTTTGATTTCGCTTACACCTCCGTGCTGAAACGCGCCATTCACACCCTGTGGAATGTTCTCGATGAGCTGGATCAGGCCTGGCTGCCGGTTGAAAAATCCTGGCGTCTGAACGAGCGTCACTACGGTGCGCTGCAGGGCCTGGATAAAGCGGAAACCGCAGCCAAATATGGCGACGATCAGGTGAAACAGTGGCGTCGCGGCTTTGCGGTAACGCCGCCGGAGCTGGATCGCAGCGATGAGCGTTTCCCTGGCCACGACCCGCGCTATGCGAAGCTGAGCGCTGAGCAACTGCCGACCACCGAGAGCCTGGCGCTGACTATCGATCGCGTTATCCCTTACTGGAACGAGAGCATTCTGCCGCGCATCAAGAGCGGTGAGAAAGTGATCATCGCGGCGCACGGCAACTCCCTGCGCGCGCTGGTGAAATACCTCGACAACATGAGCGAAGATGAGATCCTTGAGCTGAACATCCCGACCGGCGTGCCGCTGGTGTATGAGTTCGACGAGAATTTCAAACCGATCAAACACTACTATCTGGGCGATGCCGACGAGATCGCAGCTAAAGCTGCTGCCGTCGCTAACCAGGGTAAAGCAAAGTAAGCATTAGCTGAAATGTAAAAAGGCCAGACAATGTCTGGCCTTTTTTATGGCTGCGAATTGAATGTTGAAAACTATAAAGGCGCACGGCATTCAAAACGCGGTAAGCATGGACCGAAGAGCAAAGCGTCCCGCGCCAGGGATGGCGCGGGCCGAGCGAGCATGGATGCCTTGAGCGACTTTGCGATCGGTCCATGTTTGCCACGTCAGCACCTTGCTGTCCTTCGCTGTTAATCAGCCGCGGCGCTGCTTCACTGCTGCGGCCAGCTGGCGCAGCACCTTGTCGGTGTCACTCCAGCCGATGCAGGCGTCGGTTATGCTCTTGCCGTAGACCAGCGGCTCGCCGCTCTCCAGGCTCTGGTTGCCCTCAACCAGATGACTCTCAATCATTACGCCGATAATGCCGCGCTCACCGCCCGAAATCTGCGCTGACACATCATCCGCCACTTCCATCTGCTTTTGATACTGCTTGCTGCTGTTGGCGTGGCTAAAGTCGATCATCACCTGCTGCGGCAGACCGGCTTTCTCCAGCCCGGTTTTCACCGCGCTGACGTGCTGCGCGCTGTAGTTCGGCTCTTTGCCGCCGCGCAGAATAATATGGCAGTCGGCGTTGCCGCTGGTTTCGACAATCGCCGAGTGGCCATATTTGGTCACTGAGAGGAAACAGTGCGGCGAACCAGCGGCGTTGATGGCGTCGATCGCCACCTTGATGGTGCCGTCGGTGCCGTTTTTAAAGCCGACCGGACAGGAGAGCCCTGACGCCAGCTCGCGATGCACCTGCGATTCGGTGGTGCGCGCGCCGATAGCGCCCCAGCTCATCAGATCCGCCACATACTGCGGGGTAATCATATCGAGAAACTCGCCCGCCGCCGGCAGGCCGCTGTCATTGATCTCCAGCAGCAGCTGACGCGCCAGGCGCAGACCGTCGTTCAGCTGGAAGCTGCCGTCCATATAGGGATCGTTAATCAGCCCTTTCCAGCCAACGGTGGTGCGCGGCTTTTCAAAATAGACGCGCATAATCACTTCCAGCTCACCCTTCAGCTCGTCGCGCAGCTTCAGCAGGCGCGAGGCGTACTCTTTTGCCGCCTGCGGATCGTGAATGGAACAGGGGCCAATGACCACCAGCAGACGATCGTCTTCGCCCTGCAAAATCTGGTGGATCGACTCGCGCGCGCGGGCAACGGTGCGTGCGGCATTATCGGTTGCGGGAAACTTTTCCAGCAGCGCAACGGGAGGCAACAGCTCTTTAATATCGCGAATACGTAAATCATCATTCTGGTAATTCATAAATCATTCCATTTATTTCTGGCCCAACGCGCGTCGGGCACAACCCGTCCAATTTATCCCGTCGCGCCCGGAGTGTAAATTCAGGGCGCATCTTAAATGCACGCGTGAAATTTGCATTTATAGGGTTCTCAGCTAGGCTTTTACATGTAAGCACTGAGGAATGCTTCGCTTACATTATTTATCCCTTCCGGACGACCTTTGGGTGAAATTAAATTTCGCCGGAATCTCTTTGCGTCAAACTGCACCATCGGGTTCAAAACAGCAGCTATCATTGATTACAGGAGCATAATGATGAATAAGTTTGCAATTATCTTTCTGACGGCAGCAATGACTTTAGGCAGCGGCGCGGCAATGGCCGACAATAACGGTACGGCTAACCAGGCGGCTGAAGCAGGCGCAGCAGCAGGCGGCGCGAAACAGAATCTTCCGCCGAATAACGTCGACAACAGCAAAATTAATAATACCGGCACCAATACCAATCCAGCGGCCAACGGCGGCACCACCAGCGGCAGCAACATGTCCGCCAGTGAAATGGATCAGAATAGCCAGTGTAAAGATGGCAAGTGCCCGGATATTAACAGCAAGGTGCAAACCAAAGAGGGCGGCGGCACGGTCGACCGCAAAACTGACGGCACCTCGCAGTAATATCTTCTGGAGAGCTTCGGCTCTCCATTATTTTTCTCTGCGTTAACTTCCGCTATGCTGGGGCAATGAATTCTGTCAGGAAATGTTCATGGCCTCGCTGTTGTTAATAGACGATCACCCGCTGGTCGAAGTGGCGCTGGAAGCCGCGCTCGACCGGGCACCCTTTCCCATCCATTTACGCTCCGCCGCCAGCGAACAGCAGGCGCGCCAGCTGCTGACGCAGCCCACCGACATTATCGTGCTGGATATCGGCCTGCCGGACGGTGACGGGCTGGAGATCCTGCGTCGCCTCAAAATTCACTTCCCGCAGATCCCGGTGCTGATCTATTCGGCGCAGCAGAGCAGTCACTATGTGCGCAGCGCGCAGGCGCTGGGAGCGGCGGGCTACGTGGTCAAAAGCCAGCGGATGGAGCAGCTGCTGAGCGCAATTATCGCCGTGCTGGGGGGACAGCTCGCCTTTCCCCCCGAGGTGACCGCCCCTGCCCTGCCGCTTACCAGCAAAGAGCAGCAGGTGCTGGCGCTGCTGGCAAGCGGCCTCTCAAATCTGCAGATCGCCGAGCAGCTGCACATCAGCAATAAAACCGTCAGCACCCATAAAAAGAACATTCTGGAAAAAACCGGCGCGCGTTCCGTAGTGGAGCTGGCCGACCTGTGGAAAGCGCAGCAGTGAAACGATTTCTGCTGCTGCTGTTGCTTGCTCTGACGACTACGCTGGCCTGGGCCGAGCTGCGGCCGGTCAGCAGCCTGGATCTGCCGATGATGATGCCGGTCAGCGGCGCCGACGCGATGCAGGGAAAAACCCTGCAGGTCGGCCTGCTGGAGGAGAGCAACGCCCCCTGGACGATGCGCGTCGGTGACGAGCTTTATGGCCTGGACGCCGATGCGCTGGCCGCGCTGCATCAGCTCACCGGCGCCCGGTTTACGCTCAGGCTGTTCGCCGATCGCGCGCAGCTGATGGCGGCATTGCAGAGCGGCCAGATCGATTTTGCGCTGGGCGCGCTGGCGAACCCGCTTCCGGCGGGCGTGCTGCACAGCGAAAGCTGGTTCAGCAGCCCGCTGCGCATCTATCGCAGCCAGCGCAACGCCCGCGCCGTGATGTTCAACAGCGAGAATGCGCAGCTTGCTATCAGCGAAGTCACGCTGGCGCAGCTGCCCGCGGCGGTGGCGCAGAAGCACCGCTGGCGCACCTACAGTAATGACCTGCAGGCGATCTCGACGCTGCTTAACCAGCAGAACGACTATGTGGTGGCGGATGAGATCAGCGCCAGCTTTCTGCTCAGCCAGCTGCAGCAGGGCGAAATCTATCAGATCGCTTCGCAGCTGGATGTTGGCCAGCTGACGCTGCGCGCGTTTGCGCGCGATGCAGCGCTTATCGACTGGCTGAATCAGAGCCTGCGCCAGCTGCCCGCCGAGCTGGCGACCACCCTGCAGTCGCGCTGGGGCGCGCCGCTGCCGCGCTATCAGGATACGCAGACTCTGATGCTGAGCGCGGCGGAGCGCGCATGGCTCAGCGCCCATCCGGTGATCTATTACGCGGCGGAGAGCGACAACGCCCCCTGGAGCTACCGTGACGGCAACGGCGCGGCGCGCGGCTACAGCGTCGACCTGCTCAACGCCATCGCGCAGAGCAGCGGCGTGCGCTTCGCGCCGCGCTGGGTCGCCGGTCCGCAGCAGGCTGACGAACTGCTGGCGCAGCGTCAGGTGATGCTGCGGCTGACGCAGCCGCTCAACGGCGACGCCTCGCAAAACGCCACGCTGCCGGTCTGGCGCGCCCTGTGGGGCATCTACAGCCGCCGCGACGCCAGCTTCAGCCGCTGGCACGATCTGGCGGGCAAGCGGGTCGGTATCCTGCGTGACGATGTCGCGACGCGGCTGCTGCCGCCGGAGGTGACGCCGCAGGTGTTTGCCGATCGCGCCAGCCTGTATGAGGCGCTGGCAAACGGGCAGATCGACGCGCTGGCTGATAATGTGCTGTCGGCGCGCTGGCGCATTGCCGCGCGCTACGGCGATCGGCTGCGTCTCGCCTTTGCCGCCAGCGATATCGCCTGGCCAGTGGCGCTGGGCGTTGCCGCCGACCAGCCGCTGCTGCGTCCGCTGATCAACCGCGCGCTGCAGCAAATTCCCGTCGATACGCAGCGGCAGATGCGCGACGGCTGGCTGACGCCGCCGCAGCCGACCAATGCGATGACGATGCGTGCGCTGCCCCAGCTGGTGCTGGCCGCGGCGGGCGTGGCCATCGTCGTGCTGCTGCTGCTGCTGGCACGCCGTTACTGGCAGCAGCGGCGCGAACGTCTTCAGCGCCAGCAGGCCGAGCGCGCCAACGCGATGAAAAGCCAGTTTCTCGCCACCGTCAGCCATGAGCTGCGCACGCCGATGCAGGCGATCCTCGGTTTGCTGGAGCTGGAAAAAACGCGGTCTACCAACCTCTCGCTGGTCTACAGCAGCGCCCGCTCGCTGCTGACGCTGCTGAACGATCTGCAGGATCACGCGCGCATTGAGAGCAACAGCTTTACCCTTGCGCCGCGTCCGCTGGCGCTGGCGGCGTGGCTGGCACAGCAGCAGCGTTTTTATCACCCGCTGATGCGCGTGGGCGGCCCGACGCTGATCGTCGAGGCGCTGACGCCGCTGCCGGAATGCGTGCTGATCGATGCGGATCGGCTGCAGCAGGTGATCAATAACCTGATGACCAACGCGCTGAAATTTACCGCCCAGGGCGAAATTCGCCTGACGCTCGCCGCCGGCGAGCAGCTGATATTTAACCTGCGCGACAGCGGCAGCGGCATTCCGCCGGAAGAGCAGCCGAAGCTGTTCGATCCCTGGTATCAGGCGCCGTCGGGCAAAAAGGTGTCGGTGCAGGGCAGCGGTCTGGGCCTGTTTATCTGCCGCGAGATCGTGCAGCGCATGGGCGGCGATATCGCGCTGCGCTCACAGCCAGGCCAGGGTACCGACGTCACGGTGACGCTGCCGCTGGCGCGCTGCGAGGCCGCGCCGCAGGAGAGCGCCGCGCTGCCCCGCTACGCCGCGCTGCGCTGCGCCATCGTTGACGATCACCCCGCCAATCTGATGGTGCTGCAGCAGCAGCTGGCGCGCTTCGCCGTGGAGGCGGACTGCTTCGCCGACGGGCGCGCCCTGCTGCGCGCCGATGCCGAGCGCCCCTACGATCTGCTGTTTATCGATCAGATGATGCCGCGGCCGGATGGCCAGCTGCTGTTGAGGCTGCTGCGCCGCCGCGATCGTCAGCGCCAGCGCGCCGCGCTGCGGGTGCTCTGCTCCGCCGACGCGCAGCTGCTGAGCCTGCCGCTGCAGGCAAACGAGCGCGTGCTGATTAAGCCGGTGCAGCTCAGCGATCTCGCCGCGCTGCTGGCGCATTTCGACCAGGATCCGCTGGCGGCGCTGGATGACAATCTGCGCCAGCTGGCGCAGCAGAGCGAAAAATTTCTGGCCCGGCTCAGCCAGACGCTGCGCGACGCGCTGAACAACGACGTGGCGCGCATCACGGCGGCGCGCGCGGCGGGCGACTGGCCGCAGCTGGCGGAGGCGGCGCACCGCATGAAGGGGAGCTGGCTGCTTATCGGTCTGGAGCAAGGTGCTGAACTCAGCCAGCGGCTGGCAGATCGCGCCAGAGAGCAGCAGGACGCGCCGGATGAATGGGATTTGCTACTATTACTCACCAACAGGTTACTGATAAAACTGGACTCTTATGGCTCATAACCACACTCACAGCGCGCCGGCGGGCAATCGCAAACGCCTCGCGGCCGCTTTCGCCGTCACGGCAATTTTTATGCTGGCGGAGGCGGTCGGCGGCTGGATCTCCGGCTCGCTGGCGCTGCTGGCCGACGCCGGGCATATGCTTACCGACGCCGCCGCGCTGCTGATGGCGCTGCTGGCGGTGCAGTTCGCCCAGCGCAAGCCCAACGCGCGTCATACCTTTGGGCTGCTGCGTCTCACCACGCTGGCCGCCTTCGTCAACGCTATCGCCCTGCTGGTAATCACCGCCCTGATCGTCTGGGAGGCGCTGCGCCGCTTTTATCAGCCGCAGCCGGTGACCGGCGGGCTGATGCTCGGCATCGCGGTCGCGGGCCTGCTGGCCAACCTGCTCTCATTCTGGCTGCTGCATCACGGCAGCGAAGAGAAGAACCTGAACGTGCGCGCCGCCGCGCTGCACGTTATGGGCGACCTGCTCGGCTCGGTTGGGGCAATTGTCGCAGCGCTGATTATCCTCTATACCGGCTGGACGCCCATCGACCCGATTCTGTCGCTGCTGGTGTCACTGCTGGTGCTGCGCAGCGCCTGGGCGCTGCTGCGCGAGAGCCTGCATGAGCTGCTGGAAGGTGCGCCAGAGGTGATTAACGTTGAGAAGCTGGCGCGCGACCTGACGCTGAATATTCCAGAAGTGCGCAACGTGCACCATGTGCACGTCTGGCAGGTCGGCGAGAAGCCGGTGGTGACGCTGCATGTGCATGTGATCCCGCCTTACGATCACGATGCGCTGCTGCAGCGCATCCACCGCTATCTGCACCAGAAGTATCAGATTGGACACGCCACGGTGCAGATGGAGTATCAGCCGTGCGCCACGCCCGACTGCGAGCTGGGCTTTGACGACGACGGCTCAGACGCGGCGCACCACCATCATCATCATCACGGCGAACAGGCGCATCATCACTGACGCGCCAGCGCGCGCGAGCCATGCTGGCGCGCGCTCGCTATCCACATCCGCGATCCGTTCAGGGCGATCAGCGTCAGGATGGCGTACTCCAGCGACATGGCGTATACCCCCTGGCGCGCAAAGATCATCACGCTGATAACGTTGATCACCACCCAGAGCAGCCAGTTTTCGACATATTTGCGCGTCATCAGGATCATCGCCACGATTGAGAGCACCATCATGCAGGCGTCCCAGAACGGGAAGGCGTCGGGCTGCAGCGTCGGCATCGCCACCTGCAGGCCGAGCGCGTTCATCAGCGACACGGCGATCTGCGTCAGAAAGGCGAAAACCGGATCGATATAGCGCGTCATCAGCGCAATGGCGATAACGCAGACCGCGCCCCACCCTAGCGCCTTCGGCAGCGGCAGCCAGCGGATTTTCAGCGCCGCCTGGCGATCGTCGGTCTGCCGGCTCCAGGCGTACCACCCATAGACGTTGGCGACGAAAAAGAAAAGCTGCAGCAGCAGGCTGGCGTAGAGCTGGATCTGAAAGAAGATGGCGGCAAACAGCGTGACGTTAATCAGGCCGAACGGATAGTTGATCACTTTCTCCAGGCTGGCGAGCCAGATGCAGAGCAGACCCGCCAGCGTGCCGATGGCTTCAATCCAGGAGAGATCGTAGCCGCCCGCGCCAAGCGGGATATGGACCAGGATATTGCTTGTGCTGAAAAAATCCATCATGCGTTCCTCAGGCGTTCCCTTTTACCTTCAGTTTAAGTGCCGCAGCAAAAGAGAGCATGCGGTTGAGCGGCAATAATGCCGCCTCGCGCAGCGCGGCATCAACCTCTATTTCATGCTGCGCGCCGCCCTGCTCCAGCCCGTCGGCGATCGCTTTCAGGCCGTTCATCGCCATCCACGGGCAGTGGGCGCAGCTGCGGCAGGTCGCCCCTTCGCCCGCGGTCGGCGCTTCCAGCAGGGTTTTTTCCGGCACCGCCTGCTGCATTTTGTAGAAGATACCGCGATCGGTCGCCACGATCATTTGCGGATGCGGCAGCCGCTGCGCCGCCTGAATCAGCTGGCTGGTCGATCCCACCGCGTCGGCGAGATCGACCACCGCCTGCGGCGATTCCGGATGCACCAGCACCGCCGCGTCGGGATAGAGCGCCTTCATACGCAGCAGCGCCTGGGTTTTGAACTCGTCATGCACAATGCAGGCGCCCTGCCAGCAGAGCACGTCCGCGCCGGTTTTCTGCGTGACGTAGCGGCCGAGGTGGCGATCCGGCGCCCAGATGATTTTTTCGCCCAGGCTGTCGAGATGGTCGATCAGTTCAACCGCGATGCTGGAGGTGACCACCCAGTCGGCGCGCGCCTTGACCGCCGCCGAGGTGTTGGCGTAGACCACCACGGTACGGTCGGGATGGGCGTCGCAGAAGGCGGTGAACTCGTCGATGGGACAGCCCAGATCGAGCGAACACTCCGCCTGCAGCGTTGGCATCAGCACGGTTTTTTCCGGGCTGAGGATTTTGGCGGTTTCGCCCATAAAACGCACCCCCGCCACCAGCAGCGTCGACGCCGGATGCGCGCTACCGAAGCGCGCCATCTCCAGCGAGTCCGCCACGCAGCCGCCGGTCGCTTCCGCCAGCGCCTGAATTTCCGGGTCGGTGTAGTAGTGAGCCACCATCACCGCGTCGCGCTCTTTAAGCAGGCGTTTGATTTTGCTCAGGTAAAATTCTTTTTCGTCGCCGCTGAGGCGCGCGGGTTTTGCTGGAAAGGGCCAGGCTGCGTTTTCTGTATCGAATAAAGCACTCATCACACCGCTCTCGTTTTATCAAATGAACGAAAATCGCTGAAAATGGCGAAAACCTGCGTTCAGCCCGCCATCATGTTTTATATGCTAAACAAGATAGCGGAAACGCGCAGCGGTGTCGTGCTCTTTTTATACGCGCGGCGGTGAAGACTCCTCGGCAAACAGCGGCAGCACCGCCGCCTTTTGCGGCATTTCCAGATCCAGCAGAAAGGCTTTTACCTCCAGGCCGCCGGCAAAACCGGTCAGCTTGCCGTTGGCGCCGATGACGCGATGGCAAGGCGCGACGATCGAGATCGGGTTTCTGCCGTTGGCCGCGCCAACCGCGCGCACCGCCTGCGGATGGCCGATCTGGCGGGCGATTTCGCTGTAGCTGCGCGTTTCGCCAAAGGGGATCGCCACCAGCGCGCTCCACACTTTTTTCTGAAACTCGGTGCCGACAAAGTCGAGCGGCAGCGTGAAGGCGCGGCGCTCGCCGACAAAGTACTCCCGCAGCTGGCGTTCCGCCTCCATCAGAATTGGATGCGCCTCGTCGCGCGTTTGCGGCAGAAAGCGCGCGCCGTGCGGGTCGTCATTTTTCCAGAGGATGCCTGCAAGCCCGCGTTCGCTCGCCACCAGCTTTAGCTCGCCCACCGGCGTGGAGACAAGTTTGTAGTGATACATAATGCTGTTCTCCCTGTTTAAGACATCCGCTATTGTCGCATTTTAGCCATACTGCGCTGGCCGTTTTCGGCCACCAGACTAAACTGCTTTGCTGTCCGAAAACAGCGAGTCTGCATCAGAAAGCGGGTATAGGCTCTGTTTATTTGCAGGAGTCACTATGTTCGATCCTGAGATTGCTTATCAGGCGCTTACCTCGCGCGATACCCGTTTCGACGGCGTGTTTTTCGTCGGCGTTACCTCGACCGGCATCTACTGCCGCCCCATCTGCCCGGTTAAAGCGCCGCAGCAGAAGAACTGCCTGTTTTTCGCCAGCGCCGAAGCGGCGGAGAAGGCCCATTTCCGCCCCTGCCTGCGCTGCCGCCCCGAGCTTGCGCCGGGCAATGCGCCGGTCGATCAGCCTCACCGCGTGGCGGACAGGCTGATTCAGCGCATCGAAGAGGGCATGCTGGAGGAGAGCGAAGGGCTGGAGGCGATCGCCGCCGAGTTTGGCGTCAGCCTGCGCCAGCTGCGCCGCATCGTGCAGCAGGAGCTGGGCGTGTCGCCGCTGGAGCTGAAGCAGACGCGGCGCATGCTGCTGGCGAAGCAGCTGCTGACGGAGACGCAGCTGCCGGTGACGGAAGTTGCCTATGCCAGCGGCTTTAGCAGCCTGCGCCGCTTTAACGATGTGTTTCGGGCGCGCTATCGCCTGACGCCGAGCGCGCTGCGCAAAGGCGTCAGCGCCTCGACGCGCGCGCAGCCGGGCGACAGCACCACCCTGCTGATGGTCTACCGGCCGCCCTACGACTGGCAGGCGATGCTGGCCTTTTTGCAGACCCATGTGATGAAAGAGGTCGAGGCGGTGCAGGAGGACGCGTACCGCCGCACCGTGGCGCTGGGCCGCTGCCGCGGCTGGATCAGCGTGTCGCATCTGCCGCAGAAGAGCGCGCTGCAGCTGACGTTTTCTACCTCGCTAACGCCGGTGCTGCCGCTGCTGCTGCGCCGCCTGCGCGATCTGTTCGACCTTAACGCGCAGCCGCAGCTGATTGCTGCCCGGCTGGCGCAGGATGCGCTGCTGGCGCCAGGCCTGGCGCGCCAACCCGGCCTGCGCGTGCCGGGCGCATTCGACGCCTTTGAGCTTGGCGTGCGCGCCATTATCGGTCAGCAGGTAACGGTGAAGGCCGCGACCACCGTGAGCAGCCGTTTTGCCGCCGCCTTTGGCGAGCCCTGCGTGACCCCCTTTGCCGATTTGACGCGCTACGCCGCGCTGCCGGAGCGCGTCGCCAGCCTGACGGTGGACGACGTCGCGCCGCTCGGTATCGTCAGCGCGCGTTCACGCGCCATTATCGCCTTTGCGCAGGCGTGCGCCGGGGGATCGCTGCGCTTTAACGCCACGCAGTCGCCGGAGGCGGTGATGAAGCAGCTGGTGGCACTGCCGGGCATCGGCCCCTGGACGGCGCACTATATTGCGATGCGCGCCCTGCGCTGGCCGGACGCGTTTCCCAAGGAGGATATCGCTATTCGTAATAATCTGGGCGGCCTGAAGCCCGCCGAGGCGGAGGCGCGTTCGCAGCAGTGGCGTCCGTGGCGCAGCTATGCGGTGATGCATATCTGGGAGAATCTCACCGTAGCAAAGGCGAAGAAAGAATCTTAACGAGGCGCAGGATAGCCATAGCTGCAGGTATAGTGCGCGGCGCAGAGGTAGCGAGCGCGATCGCAAAGGAATCCCACATCCCTGTGGGTCGTGCAGGATTTGCCTCGGCCCGTCCAGGGCCTCGCCCTGCGGGTGATGCTGCGCATCAGCCTGAATCGCCTCGGCGATTCAGTCGAACCTGCGCAGCTTCTCATCCTGCACGCTAGCCTGCGTGCGCACAGAAACGAAAAAAGCGCCCAGTGGGCGCTTCTTTCTGAATTGGTGGGTCGTGCAGGATTCGAACCTGCGACCAATTGATTAAAAGTCAACTGCTCTACCAACTGAGCTAACGACCCGCTCGGGGCTTACAACCCGCAAACCTGAAGCCTGCGTAAAGATGGTGGGTCGTGCAGGATTCGAACCTGCGACCAATTGATTAAAAGTCAACTGCTCTACCAACTGAGCTAACGACCCATCTTTAGGTTGTGAAGCAATGCTGAAGTTTCGCAGCAACAGAGAAGAAAACCTGTTCGCTGAGAAGATGGTGGGTCGTGCAGGATTCGAACCTGCGACCAATTGATTAAAAGTCAACTGCTCTACCAACTGAGCTAACGACCCATCTTCAGGCTTGCCAGACACATTTGCAATCTGTCCCGGCAACGGCGGCATATATTACTGATTTACCGAGGTAGCGCAACCCTTATTTTCCACCAGCAGCGTCAACTGCTTACCTTTCATGCTGCCAGACCAGAAATCAGGCAAATTCCGGTGCTGGCTGCACAAATTACAGCCCGTCGAGACGTTTTTGCGCCTGCTTTGCCGAATCGGTATTGGGGTAAAGTTTTATCACCTGCTGGAAAACGGCCTTAGCTTTCGCCGTGTCCTTTTTCTCCTGCATGATAACGCCAACCTTTAACAACGCTTCAGCCGCCTTCGGCGACTTCGGGTAATTTTTAACCACGGTGGCGTAATAGTACGCCGCGTCGTCTTTTTTACCCTTGTTGTAGTTCAACTGACCCAGCCAGTAATTGGCGTTCGGCTGGTAGGTTGAGTCAGGATAGCGCTTGACCCACGCCTGCAGCGCGGTAATCGCCTGGTCATACTGTTTTTTTTCCAGAATCAGCGCCACCGCGGCGTTATAGTCGCTGTTGGCGTCGCCGCTCTGCACCGGCGCGCCTGATGAGGCTGCAGCCGCGCCGCCTGCGTCTGCCGCTGCGCCGGTATCGGCGCTCGCCGCTGGCGCATCCGTGCCGCTTTGCGCCGCGCTGTTTGCGCCGCTGCTGCTCAGGCTGTCGATCTGCTGATAGAGCTGCTTCTGCCGCTCGATAACCTGATTAAGCTGGTAGCTGTTTTGCTGGATTTGCCCGCGCAGCGAATCGATGTCGCTTTGGTTGTCACTCATCTGCTGCTGCAGTTGCTGCAGAAGCTGAGCCTGGGCGTTGGAAATGCGTTCAAGAGTGGTGACGCGGTCTTCGACCGAGCCAGAGCCGACGTTACTGATTGATGCCTGGGCATTAGCGGCCCAGGGGGCCGCTACGCCAACCAGTAACGACAGACCCAACAGGTGAAGTCTGAAGTTACTAATCATGTGATTCTCTTAGTAGACCAGAACGGCACGACGGTTTTTAGAGTAAGCCGCTTCGTCATGACCCAGAACAGCCGGTTTCTCTTTACCGTAAGAGACGATAGACATCTGGTCAGCCGACACGCCTTTGCCCTGCAGGTACATCTTCACGGCGTTAGCACGACGCTCGCCCAGTGCGATGTTGTATTCCGGCGTACCGCGCTCATCCGCGTGACCTTCGATGGTCACTTTGTATGACGGGTTGCTGCGCAGGAAGGCTGCGTGCTGGTCCAGCATCTGAGCGTAGTCAGACTGCACGTCATACTTGTCCAGACCGAAGTAGACGATGTTGTTCTGCTGCAGCTGCTGCATCTGCAGACGCGCCTGCTCGTCAGAAGACATGTTGCCGTTGCCGCTGCCGTTCATGCCAGCACCGTTGCCGTAAGCGCCGTCAGCGCCCATGCCAGTCTGGTCATTGTTGTTATTTTTGTGTGAGCTACAAGCGGCTACAGCCAGAACCGGCAGAGCCAGCATCAACCCTTTCAGCACTTTGTTCAGTTGCATTTTTTTATCCTGTTATATTGTTTATCATACATTTAACCCCCTGCTGCGCAGGGGACCTATGCATTACAGATACGGCGACCAGGCAGGTGATTTTACCTGTCCATCAGTTGCCGGAAGACGCGCTTTGAAACGCCCATCTGTTGATACCAACTGCAACACGGAACCCATCCCCTGAGTAGAGCTATAGATTACCATCGTGCCGTTTGGAGCCAGACTTGGCGATTCATCCAGGAACGTGCTCGTTAACGTTTGAACGGCTCCCGTTACCAGATCCTGTTTGGCGACATGCTGAGCGCCACCGGCGCTGCTGATCATCACCATGGTTTTACCATCGGCAGAGACATCCGCATCCTGGTTTTGTGAACCTTCCCAGGTAATACGTTGTGGCGCACCGCCGTTGATACCAATTTTATAAATTTGAGGCGCTCCAGCCTGATCCGAGGTGTACGCCAGCGTCTGGCTATCCGGGAACCAGCTCGGTTCTGTGCTGTTGTAGCGACCGTCGGTGATTTGACGCGTCTGGCCGGAAGCCAGGTCCATCACATAGAGGTTCAGGCTGCCTGTTTTTGACAGCGCGAAAGCGAGTTTCGTCCCATCCGGCGAGAAGGCCGGCGCGCCGTTATGACGCGGGAATGAGGCAACCTGGCGAATAGCGCCGTTTGACAGCGTCTGCACCACCAGCGCCGATTTACCGCTTTCAAAGGTCACGTAGGCCACTTTGCTGCCGTCTGGCGACCAGGCCGGAGACATCAGCGGCTGAGGCGAGCGGTGCACCACAAACTGGTTAAAGCCATCGTAGTCAGAGACGCGCAGCTCATACGGGAACTGGCCGCCGTTGGTCTGCACCACGTAGGCGATACGGGTACGGAATGCGCCCTTAACGCCGGTCAGCTTTTCGAACACTTCGTCGCTGGCGGTGTGCGCAGCATAGCGCAGCCACTGTTTAGTAACTTTGTAAGAGTTCTGCGCCAGAACGGTTCCCGGCGCGCCGCCGGTGTCCACCAGCTGATAGGCAACCTGATAGCTGCCATCTGGATTCGGCGTGACCTGACCAACGACCACCGCATCGATACCCAGCGCGCTCCAGGCGGCAGGCTGAACTTCCTGCGCGCTGGTCGGCTGCTGCGGCAGACGTGAACGATCGATGGGATTGAATTTACCGCTGTTGCGTAAGTCAGCAGAGACGATGCCGCCAACATCCTCAGGCGCGGCGCCTGAGCCAGCCCATTTAAACGGCACCACACCAATTGGGCGCGCGGTGTTTACGCCCTGCGTAATTTCAATGCGTACTTCTGCGTGGAGCATTGCCGCCCACAGCAGAACAAAAAAACCTAAGGTTACACGAAGTGCCTGCTTCATCTTTTCTCCCTTACCTGAACCTGAGTTCATGATAATTCGCACAGTTCCTGAAAAACACGAGTATTCATTAAGTACGGCAAGCTAACCTTAGTCCAACCTGCCGTGGGTTACTGCATTATTCCGGTTTGAAACGCATCGGCGCGTTTTTAAACACTTCATAGACTGCTTGCGATGGCGGCTTAGGAATACGAGCCTGCTTCGCGGCAGCAATCGCCGCCTGGCATAATGCTGGGTCGCCACCTTCAGATTTAACGTCAATCAGCAAACCATCGGGCGCCAGCTTGATACGCAGGTTACACTCTTTCCCCTTATAAGTATCAGCATCATAGAAGCGGCTCTGAATCGCGCCCACAACCTGTCCCAGATAAGAGTTGATCTCTGCGCCTGACGCGCCGGCTTTCTTCTGATTGCCCTGCCCTGCCGTGCCGCCGCCAGCGGTGCCACTTTTCGGCGCATTCTTACCAGAGGTCAGGCCGCCAAGCAGATCGTCGACGTCGCTGCTGTTTTTCGCCGCTTCCGCCGCCGCTTTTTTCTTCGCGTCGGCGGCAGCCTTCGCTTTCGCGGCCGCATCGGCTTTGGCTTTCGCCTCGGCCGCCGCTTTCTCTTTAGCGGCTTCCGCTTTTTCTTTTGCTTCCTGCGCCGCCTTCTCTTTGGCTGCTTCAGCTTTCTCTTTTGCTTCCTGCGCCGCCTTCTCTTTGGCCGCTTCAGCTTTCTCTTTCGCTTCCTGCGCCGCCTTCTCTTTGGCCGCTTCAGCTTTCTCTTTCGCTTCCTCGGCCGCTTTGGCCTTCGCCTCCTGCGCCGCTTTGGCTTTCGCCTTCGCATCGGCTGCTGCTTTTGCCTCGGCTACCGCTTTCTCTTTGGCGGCGGATGCGGCGGCGGCTTTCGCCTGCTCTTCCGCTTTTTTCTTCGCGTCGGCAGCAGCCTGTTTCGCCTGCTCTTCCGCCTTCTGCGCCGCCTCGGCAGCCGCCTTGGCCTGCGCCTGCGCTTCCGCTTTCGCATCAGCTTTCGCCTGCGCCGCGGCCGCCTCAGCCGCTTTCTGCTGCTCCTGCGCTGCTTTGGCTGCGGCTTCCGCCTGTTTCTGCTGCTCAGCCTGCGCTTTCGCCGCTTCCTGCGCCTGCAGGCGCTCTTTTTCCAGCGCTTTCAGACGCTGCTGTTCCGCGGCCTGCTTCTGCTGCAGCTCTTCAGCCTGCTGCTGCGCCTGTTTCTCACGCTGCTTCTCGGCGCGCTGACTGTCGCTTTTCTGGTTCTGCTGACGATTGTACTGCTCGACCACGGCGCCGGGATCGACCATTACCGCGTCGATGTCGCTGCCGCCGCCGCCGCCGCTCGCCTCAATCTTCTCGTTGAACGAGCTCCAGATCAGCAGGGCGATCAGCACCACGTGCAGAGCCACCGATATAATTATCGCGCGCTTTAACTTCTCGTTTTGCTCGGTTGCCTTCGACACACTCGGTTCCCAAAAAACGGTTCGACTTTAAATCGGCTGCGTCATCAAACCGACAGATTTAACGCCTGCCTGGTGCAGCAGGTTGAGCGCTTTAATAATTTCGTCATAGGGCACATCCTTCGCGCCGCCGATTAAAAAGACGGTTTTCGGATTCGCCTCGATGCGACGCTGCGCCTCGCTTACCACCTGCTCCGGCGGCAGCTGCTCCATACGATCGTGATCCACCACCAGGCTGTACTGGCCAACGCCCGAGACCTCAACGATGACCGGCGGATTATCGTCGCTGGAGACCGTTTTCGAATCGGTGGCGTCCGGCAGATCCACTTCTACGCTCTGGGTAATGATCGGCGCTGTCGCCATAAAGATCAGCAGCAGCACCAGCAGGACGTCGAGCAGCGGAACGATATTGATTTCCGATTTCAGGTCGCGGCGGCCGCGACCACGTACTCTGGCCATGGGTTACCTCCGCTTACTTCGCGCTGTCGCTGGAGAAGGCCTGACGGTGCAGGATGGCCGTAAACTCTTCCATAAAGTTGTCGTAGCCCTGCTCCAGTTTGTTAACGCGCTGGTTCAGTCGGTTGTAGGCCATTACCGCCGGAATTGCCGCAAAGAGGCCGATCGCGGTGGCGATCAGGGCTTCAGCGATGCCGGGTGCAACCATCTGCAGCGTCGCCTGTTTCACCGCGCCCAGCGCGATAAAGGCGTGCATAATGCCCCATACGGTGCCGAACAGGCCGATATAGGGACTGATAGAGCCGACGGTGCCGAGGAAAGGAATATGGTTTTCCAGCGTTTCCAGCTCGCGGTTCATCGAGATGCGCATTGCGCGGCTGGCCCCCTCCACCACCGCTTCAGGCGCGTGGCTGTTGGCGCGGTGCAGACGGGCGAACTCTTTAAAACCGGCGTAGAAGATCTGCTCTGAACCGCTCAGCTCTTCGCGACGCCCCTGACTCTCCTGATAGAGACGCGACAGCTCGATGCCGGACCAGAATTTATCTTCAAAGGCTTCCGCCTCGCGTCCCGCCGCGTTCAAAATTCGGGTGCGCTGAATAATGATGGCCCATGAGGCAATGGAAAAGCCGATCAAAATCAACATGATAAGTTTGACCAGAAGGCTCGCCTTCAGGAACAAATCAAGAACGTTCATGTCAGTCACTGCTTGAACTCCGCGACAATAGACTTGGGAAGCGCAATCGGCTTCATAAGATGTGGGTTAATGCAGGCAATCAGGACTTCTGCTTCATTCAGGACTCTGCCTTCTGCATTCACGATACGCTGGGAAAATGTCATGGTTGCGCGCGTCATCGCGGTCACTTCGCTCTGGATCTCCAGAAGGTCGTCAAGACGCGCCGCCGCAACATAGTCCACCGTCATGCGCCGCACCACAAAAGCCACCTGCTGTTCCAGCAGCCTTTGCTGATTGAAATGGCGCTGACGCAGCATTTCGGTACGTGCTCGTTCATAAAAAGCGATATAGCTGGCATGGTAAACCACGCCACCAGCATCGGTGTCTTCGTAATAGACCCGAACCGGCCAGCGAAACAGCGTTGTACTCACTCTACATCCCGGTCTCGTTTTTAAACGTTGCTACTATACGCAAGAGATTTGGGGTTGGGAATGGGATGCCAGAGCCAGGAGAAAATAATTATCGGAAGGTAACAATCAGAAGGATTTTCAGTAGATTTCTTGACCTGCCGCTGACAATACCCCACGACCAGCGGCGGCAATTGCTCGTCAGCGCCAGAACCAGTAGAGCGCAAACAGCAGAACGATCAGAGCCACCAGCGGCGAGAAGAGCGCCTGCCAGCGCGTCCGGCGCGGATGAAAGCCTGTGCCGTGGATCACGCCAGCGCAGACCGCCCAGATAACCAGAATGCCCTGCCAGACCGACAGCGTGCTGGTGTGCGCGGCGTAGCGCGAGGGATCCCAGAATAAGCAGCCCGCAACAATCAGCGCCAGGATGAGCGAAAGGGCCCGCAAGGGCCCTTTGTTCATCAGACGGTATGACGTCCGAATCAGTTTGCGCATCAGGCGCGCTCGTCCTGCGCGGCGCTATCTTCAACGTGCTCCAGCGCCAGCGCGGTGATGATGCCGAAAGCGCAGGCCAGCAAGGTGCCGAGAATCCAGGCAAAGTACCACATGCGTCGTCTCCTTAATCAGTAGAGAGAGTGCGTATTGCGCTCAATATGTTCTTTAGTAATACGCCCGTACATCTTGTAGTAGCACCAGCTGGTGTAGGCCAGAATAATCGGGACGAAGATAATGGCGGCAAAGGTCATCACCGTCAGGGTGCGCTGGCTCGAGGTGGAGTCCCACATTGTCAGGCTCATGCCGGGTTCAATGCTCGACGGCATGATAAAGGGAAACAGCGCGATGCCGGCGGTCATAATCACGCACGCCAGCGTCAGCGACGAGCTGATGAACGCCCAGCCCCCCTTCTCGCAGCGCGAGAAGATCACCGTCAGCAGCGGCAGCAGCACGCCGAGCAGCGGGAAGAGCCACAGCACCGGCATATGGTTAAAGTTCACCAGCCAGGCGCCCGCCTCGCGCACCACGGTTTTACCCAGCGGGTTCGACGCCGCGTGGTGATCGATGGCGCTGGTAATCACGTAACCGTCGATGCCATATTTCACCCAGACGCCCGCCAGCGCGAAGCAGACCAGCATCACCAGCGCCGCCACCTGCGCCACCGCGCGCGACCGCAGGTGCAGCTCGCCCTCGGTACGCATCTGCAAATAGGTCGCGCCCTGGGTCAGGATCATCGCCACGCTGACCACGCCCGCCAGCAGCCCGAACGGATTGAGCAGCTGGAAGAAGTTGCCGGTGTAGTCGAGGCGCAAGAATTCATCCGCATGGAACGGCACGCCCTGCAGCAGATTGCCGAACGCCACGCCAATAACCAGCGGCGGCACAAAGCTGCCGATGAAAACGCCCCAGTCCCACATGCCGCGCCAGCGCATATCTTCAATTTTAGAACGATAATCGAAACCCACTGGACGAAAAAAGAGTGACGCCAGTACCAGAATCATCGCCACATAGAAGCCGGAGAAGGCGGCGGCATAGACCATCGGCCAGGCGGCAAACAGCGCGCCGCCGGCGGTGATCAGCCAGACCTGGTTGCCGTCCCAGTGCGGCGCGATGCTGTTGATCATAATGCGGCGTTCGGTGTCGTTGCGCCCCATCAGACGCGTCAGCATGCCGACGCCCATATCAAAGCCGTCCGCCACGGCGAAGCCCACCAGCAAGATGCCGATCAACAGCCACCAGACAAAGCGCAGAACTTCATAATCAAACATGGTTGCTCTCCTTAACCGCGTGCCGGCTCAGCCGCCGTTGCGACCTGCTCATGGTGATAGCGTCCGGTTTTCAGGCTGCTCGGCCCGAGGCGCGCGAATTTAAACATCAGGTACATCTCCGCCACGAGGAAGAGCGTGTAGAGACCGCAGATCAGCAGCATGGAAAAGAGCAGATCGCCTACGGTCAGCGAGGAGTTGGCCACCGAGGTCGGCAGCACTTCGCCAATCGCCCACGGCTGACGGCCATATTCGGCGACGAACCAGCCCGCCTCGACCGCAATCCACGGCAGCGGCATACCGTAGAGCGCCGCCTTCAGTAGCCAGCGAGACTTGCCGACGCGGTTGCGGATCACGCTCCAGAAGGAGAAGGTAATAATGCCCAGCAGCAGCACTCCCGCCAGCACCATGATACGGAAGGCGAAATAGAGCGGCGCCACGCGAGGAATAGAGTCTTTCACCGCCTGTTTGATTTGCGCCTCGGTGGCATCCGCCACGTTCGGGGTATAGCGTTTCAGCAACAGCCCATAGCCCAGATCCTCTTTGCTCTGGTCGAAGGCCGCGCGCACCGCCGGATCCTCGCTGCCGCCGCGCAGCTGGTTCAGCAGCGCGTAGGCTTTCATGCCGTTGCGGATGCGCACCTCATGCTGCGCCATCAGATCTTTCAGGCCGGTGACCGGCGTATCGATAGATCGCGTGGCGATCAGGCCAAGCAGGCCAGGGATCTGCACCGCCGCGGCGTTTTCCTGTTTCTCCTGATTCGGCAGGCCAAACAGCGTAAAGGCTGCCGGCGCAGGCTGGGTTTCCCATTCGGCTTCGATGGCGGCGAGCTTGGTTTTCTGCACGTCGCCCATTTCGTAGCCCGACTCATCGCCCAGCACGATAACCGACAGCACGGCCGCCATGCCGAAGCTGGCCGCAATGGCGAACGAACGCTTCGCAAAGGCAACGTCGCGGCCCTTCAGCAGATACCAGGCGCTGATGCCGAGGATAAACATCGCGCCGGTGGTGTAGCCCGCCGCCACGGTATGCACAAACTTCACCTGCGCTACCGGGTTAAGCACCAGCTCAGAGAAGCTCAGCATCTCCATACGCATGGTTTCGTAGTTAAACGCCGAGGCGATGGGATTCTGCATCCAGCCGTTCGCCACCAGGATCCAGAGCGCCGACAGGTTAGAACCGAGCGCCACCAGCCAGGTGACCGCCAGATGCTGCGTTTTGCTCAGGCGATCCCAGCCGAAGAAAAACAGGCCGACAAAGGTGGATTCCAGGAAGAACGCCATCAGCCCTTCAATGGCGAGCGGCGCACCGAAGATGTCGCCGACGTAGTGAGAGTAATAAGACCAGTTAGTCCCGAACTGAAATTCCATGGTCAGGCCGGTAGCTACACCCAGCGCAAAGTTAATGCCGAATAACTTGCCCCAGAATTTAGTCATATCTTTATAAATTTGTTTGCCGCTCAGGACGTAAACCGTTTCCATAATGGCCAGCAAAAACGCCATACCCAGCGTAAGCGGGACAAACAGGAAATGGTACATCGCCGTTAAGGCAAACTGTAAACGCGACAGCTCGACGATATCTAGCATAATGACTCCTTGCTCCTCGCATGACCTTACTTTGCGAATAACAACGACGAACAGCTGGCATTAACGCAGTGAATAAGATCAGGAACGACTGTTTATTAATTCCAGTTTTTTATTACTGATAGATCTCACTCATTCGCGGCCCGAGGTGAGCGAGTAACAGTGGTGAAACTTCCCCGAAAAACACCATTCAGTTCAATTTCAGGCTGGCGAGAGAAAAGCGGCCGGCATTGATTTACCGCTAATTAGCGCAATCTCCTGAGTCTATTTGGAAGCGACTGAATTGATGCAGCGCAATTAAAACCGGTTGGCTTACGCTTTGCCAGCGGTAAAGTTTGTTAAATAGCGGGGTTTGTTGATCTGGATTAAAGCTTTTAATATCGCGATATGTAGCAATAAGAATATTGTTAATTAGTTGTCACTGATAAATAGCGTAATTAAGAAAAGCATTACCTTTCATCTCACTTTTTAACTTTCCTTCTTAAAAGAAACTTTTTGGCTTCTCCCCGCCAGAATAACGGATCGCACCGCCCTGCTCTCGCCGCAGGCAAAAAAAAAGCCACCCCGAAGGGTGGCCTGATAGCTGATGCATCCGCGCTTATTTCGCCGGCAGCACCGCTTTTACCGCGTCGCCGATATCTGCGAGGCTGCGCACGGTTTTCACGCCCGCCGCTTCCAGCGCCGCGAACTTCTCGTCCGCCGTGCCTTTACCGCCGGCGATGATTGCGCCCGCATGGCCCATACGCTTGCCTTTCGGCGCGGTCACGCCGGCGATATAGCCAACAACCGGCTTGGTAACGTGCTCTTTAATGAACGCCGCCGCCTCTTCTTCCGCGCTGCCGCCGATCTCACCGATCATCACGATCGCTTCGGTCTGCGGGTCATCCTGGAACATTTTCAGGATGTCGATGAAGTTAGAGCCTGGGATCGGGTCGCCGCCGATGCCGACGCAGGTCGACTGGCCGTAGCCGATGTCCGTGGTCTGCTTCACCGCTTCATAGGTCAGGGTGCCTGAACGCGACACGATGCCGACGCGGCCCGGCTGGTGAATGTGGCCCGGCATGATGCCGATTTTGCATTCGCCTGGGGTGATCACGCCCGGACAGTTCGGGCCGATCATACGCACGCCCGCTTCGTCCAGCTTCATTTTCACCGTCAGCATATCCAGCGTCGGGATACCTTCGGTGATGGTGATGATCAGTTTGATACCGGCATCAATCGCTTCCAGGATACCGTCTTTGCAGAACGGTGCCGGAACGTAGATTACGGTTGCGGTCGCGCCAGTGGCTTCTACCGCTTCGCGCACGGTGTTGAACACCGGCAGGCCGAGATGGGTGGTGCCGCCTTTACCTGGCGTCACGCCGCCAACCAGCTGCGTGCCGTAGGCCAGCGCCTGTTCAGAGTGGAACGTACCCTGACCGCCAGTGAAACCCTGGCAAATCACTTTAGTGTTTTTGTCGATCAGAATAGACATTATTTCCCCTCCGCAGCCGCAACAACGCGCTGTGCCGCGTCTGTCAGGCTGGTTGCTGCAATGATGTTCAGGCCGCTGTCCGCCAGTTTCTGTGCGCCCAGCTCAGCGTTGTTTCCTTCCAGACGTACCACAACCGGTACGTTAACGCCCACTTCGGCTACCGCGCCGATGATGCCGTCAGCAATCAGGTCGCAGCGTACGATGCCGCCGAAGATGTTGACGAATACCGCTTTTACCGCGTCGTCGGAGAGGATGATTTTAAAGGCTTCGGTAACGCGCTCTTTGGTGGCGCCGCCGCCTACGTCGAGGAAGTTAGCCGGCTGGCCGCCGTGGTGCTTAACGATGTCCATGGTGCCCATCGCTAGGCCTGCGCCGTTAACCATACAGCCGATGTTGCCTTCCAGCGCCACGTAGTTCAGTTCCCACTGCGTAGCGTGTGCTTCACGCGGGTCTTCCTGGCTCGGATCGCGCATTTCACGCAGCTCCGGCTGGCGGAACAGCGCATTGCCGTCCACGCCCAGTTTGCCGTCGAGGCAGACCAGGTCGCCCTGCTTAGTGATCACCAGCGGGTTGATCTCTACCAGCGCCAGGTCGCGCTCGAGGAACATGGTCGCCAGGCCCATAAAGATTTTGGTGAACTGGCTGACCTGCTTACCGGTCAGGCCGAGTTTGAACGCCAGCTCGCGGCCCTGATAAGGCTGCGGGCCCGCCAGCGGATCGAGCGCCATTTTGTGGATCAGGTGCGGGGTCTCTTCCGCCACTTTCTCAATCTCAACGCCGCCTTCGGTAGAGGCCATAAAGACCACGCGACGGGTAGCACGGTCAACCACCGCGCCCAGGTAGAGTTCCTGATCGATGTCGGTCGCCGCTTCAACCAGGATCTGGTTTACCGGCTGCCCTTCGGCGTCAGTTTGATAGGTCACCAGGCGTTTGCCCAGCCAGTGTTCAGCGAAAGCACGGATATCTTCCTTGCTGTTAACCACTTTCACGCCGCCCGCTTTACCGCGTCCACCGGCATGAACCTGACATTTTACTACCCACGGGCCTGCACCAATTTTAGAGGCCGCTTCTTCTGCTTCGCGTGGCGTAGTACAGGCGTAGCCAGTGGGTGCCGGCATACCATACCGTGCAAACAGCTGTTTCGCCTGGTATTCGTGTAAGTTCATGATGTTCTATCCATTCAGGTCTGAAAAGATTAATAAGGTTGGGCGCGCCGGATTCTGGCGCGCCCGGCAAAAATCAGACGTCCAGCAGCAGACGTGCCGGATCTTCCAGCAGCTCTTTCACCGCCACCAGATAGCCGACCGATTCACGGCCGTCGATCAGACGGTGATCGTAGGAGAGCGCCAGATACATCATCGGCAGCACCACAACCTGACCATTCACCGCCATCGGACGATCTTTAATGGCGTGCATACCCAGGATGGCGCTCTGC
This sequence comes from Pantoea sp. ACRSC, assembly GCF_022346785.1. Lineage (NCBI taxonomy): Bacteria > Pseudomonadati > Pseudomonadota > Gammaproteobacteria > Enterobacterales > Erwiniaceae > Pantoea > Pantoea sp. ACRSC. The sequence goes on along the minus strand of NZ_JAKRNN010000001.1, from coordinate 274,254 downwards.
GGTGGGTTGATGATCGGGGTCGACATCAGCGAGCCGAACACCCCGCCGTTGGTGATGGTGAAGTTACCGCCGGTCAGCTCCTCGACCGTCAGCTTGCCGTCACGGCCTTTGATCGCCAGCTCTTTAATTTTCTTCTCGATGTCTGCCATGCTCAGCGCATCAACATCTTTCAGCACCGGCGTCACCAGGCCGCGCGGCGTAGAGACCGCGATGCTGACGTCGAAGTAGTTGTGGTAAACCACATCTTCGCCGTCGATAGAGGCGTTCACTTCCGGGAAACGCTTCAGCGCTTCAACCACCGCCTTGAGATAGAAGGACATAAAGCCCAGGCGCACGCCGTGACGCTTCTCGAAGGATTCGCCGTACTGCTTACGCAGATCCATGATCGGCTTCATGTTCACTTCGTTGAAGGTGGTCAGCATCGCCGTGCTGTTTTTCGCTTCCAGCAGACGCTCGGCCACGCGCTTGCGCAGACGGGTCATCGGCACGCGTTTTTCGCTGCGGTTGGCGACCGCTGGCTGCGGTGCAGCTTCAGCGGCGGCCGGGGCAGCTTTCGCCGCGGCAGGTTTGTTCGCCAGATGTTTTTCCACATCTTCGCGGGTGATACGACCGCCAACGCCGCTGCCTTTAATCTGCGAAGCGTCGAGATCGTGTTCGGCGATCAGACGACGAATCGCCGGGCTCAGCGCATCGTTGCTCTCTTCTTCCAGCGACGCGGTCTGGCGCTGCGCCGGCGTGGACTCGTTGGCCTCAGCTTTCGCGCTGGTCTCTTTGCCTGCGCTGTTGCCCTCTTTCAGGCGGCCGAGAATCTGGCGTGAGGTCACCGTTGCGCCCTCATCTTCCAGCACGGCTTCCAGCACGCCGTCAGCCTGGGCTGGCACTTCCAGTACCACTTTGTCTGTTTCGATCTCTACCAGCACTTCGTCGCGGTTTACCGCATCGCCTGGTTTTTTGTGCCAGGTTGCCACGGTGGCATCGGCAACGGATTCAGGCAGGTCGGGAACGAGAATATCTACGCTACTCATTATCTTTCCTTTTAAATTAACCAAGGTTCAGCGCGTCATTAACCAGGTCTTGCTGCTGTTGTTGATGTACGGACATATAGCCCACGGCCGGCGAAGCGGAGGCCGGACGGCCCGCATAGCGCAGTGAAGCACCAAACGGAACCACTTCGCGGAAGTGATGCTGGCTGCAATACCATGCGCCCTGATTCAGCGGCTCTTCCTGACACCAGACAAAATCCTGCACATGGGCATAATCTTTTAACGCTTCCTGCACCGCTTTATGCGGGAACGGATAGAGCTGCTCGATACGCACGATGGCGACATCGGTCTGCTCATTTTTACGGCGCTGCTCAAGCAGGTCGTAGTAAACCTTACCGGAACAGAGCACCACGCGTTTCACCTGCTGCGGATCGAGCGCGTCGATTTCGCCGATGGCGGGCTGGAAGCTGCCGTTGGCCAGTTCATCCAGCGAGGAGATCGCCAGCGGATGACGCAGCAGCGATTTCGGCGACATCACGATCAGCGGACGGCGCATACCGCGCAGCGCCTGACGACGCAGCATGTGGTAAACCTGCGCCGGCGTTGAAGGCACGCACACCTGCATATTCTGCTCAGCGCAGAGCTGCAGATAGCGTTCCAGACGCGCGGAAGAGTGCTCTGGACCCTGGCCTTCATAGCCGTGCGGCAGCAGCATCACCAGGCCACACATCCGGCCCCACTTCTGCTCGCCAGAGCTGATGAACTGGTCAATTACCACCTGTGCGCCGTTGGCAAAGTCGCCGAACTGCGCTTCCCAGATGGTCAGGGTACGCGGCTCTGCAGTGGCATAGCCATATTCGAACGCCAGCACCGCCTCTTCCGACAGCACGGAGTCCCACACCTTGAACTGCCCCTGGCCATTATGGATATGGTGCAGCGGCGTATAGGTTGAGCCGTTGGACTGATTGTGGATCACCGCATGGCGATGGAAGAAGGTGCCGCGACCGGAGTCTTCGCCAGAGAGACGCACCGGAATGCCCTCATCCACCAGCGTGGCGTAGGCCAGGTTCTCGGCGCCGCCCCAGTCGAAAGGTTTGTTGCCTTCCGCCATCTCTTTACGGTCGTTGTAGATCTTCGCCACGCGCGCCTGCACCTCAACCGCTTCCGGGATCTGGCTGATACGACGCGCCAGCTCCTGCAGACGTTTGGGTTCGACGGTGGCCGGGTAGCTCTCATCCCACTCATGGTTGAGATAAGGCGACCAGGTAAAGGAGTGCAGGCTCATCGGGCGCCATTCGGCCACCACGCATTCACCCGCATCCAGCGCGTCGCGGTAGAGATTGACCATCTCGGTCGCATCTTCCGGGCTGGCGGAGCCTTCCGCCGCCAGGCGATCGGCATAGAGCTTACGCGGCGTCGGATGCTTTTTGATTTTCTGGTACATCAGCGGCTGGGTCGCGCTCGGCTCGTCGGCTTCGTTATGGCCGTGACGGCGGTAGCACACCAGGTCGATAAAGACGTCGCGCTTAAAGGTGTTGCGATAGTCGAGCGCCAGGCGGGTAACAAACGCCACCGCTTCCGGGTCGTCCGCGTTGACGTGGAAGATCGGCGCCAGCACCATTTTACCGATATCGGTACAGTACGGCGTCGAGCGTGCGTCGCGCGGGTTAGAGGTGGTGAAGCCCACCTGGTTGTTGATCACGATACGGACGGTGCCGCCGACTTCGTAGCCGCGCGCCTGAGACATGTTCAGGGTTTCCTGCACCACGCCCTGACCGATAACCGCGGCGTCGCCGTGGATAGTGATCGGCAGAACCTGGTTGCTGCCCGGCGAATCGAGACGATCGAGACGCGCGCGCACCGAGCCCATCACTACCGGGCTAACGATCTCCAGATGCGACGGGTTAAACGCCAGCGCCAGATGCACCAGGCCGCCTTCGGTCTCGACGTCAGACGAGAAGCCCATATGGTATTTCACGTCGCCGGTGCCGAGGTGATCCTTATGCTTGCCGGAGAACTCGTCGAAGAGATCCTGCGGCTTTTTGCCCAGCACGTTGATCAGCACGTTAAGACGACCGCGGTGCGCCATACCCAGCACCACTTCGCGCGTGCCGCTTTTACCCGCGTGGCGGATCATCTCGCGCAGCATCGGGATCAGCGCATCGCCGCCCTCCAGCGAGAAGCGTTTCGCGCCGGGGAATTTCGCGCCGAGGTATTTTTCCAGCCCTTCTGCCGCGGTCAGCTCTTTCAGGAAACCTTTTTTCTCTTCGCTGCTAAAGGCTGCACGGCCCGCCGCCGATTCGAGACGCTGCTGGATCCAGCGCTTTTCTTCGGTGTTGTTGATGTGCATGTACTCTGCGCCGATAGAGCCGCAATAGGTCTGCTGCAGCGCGTCGAAGAGGTCGGCCAGCTTCATGGTCTCTTTGCCGATGGCGAAAGAGCCTACGTTAAAGCTTTCCTGAAAATCGTCCTCGGTCAGATCGTGAAAGGCGGGATCGAGGTCAGCGACACGATCCTGCTTCCACAGGCCAAGCGGGTCGAGATTCGCATGCTGATGGCCGCGAAAACGGAAGGCGTTAATCAGCTGCAGGACTTTAACCTGCTTTGAATTGGCAGCCGGATCGGAGACGGTGGAGGTGTAACGAGATGCATCTTTCGCCAGGCGACGAAAGTATTCGCGCGTGGTGGAGTGAAACTGTTCAGGCTTCACGCCGGTGCCCGGCAGCTGTTGGAACATCGTGCGCCACACTGCATCGACAGAGTCCGGATCGGTCAGGAAATCCTCATAGAGTTGCTCTATGTAAGACTGGTTCGCGCCGGCCAGCCAGGAGGAGTCCAGCCAGGGCTTCATCGCGCTGTTCTGCATTGTGATCCCTTAAGCATTACTATGCTTTTTTGAGGTTTCATTTGTTGCCGCTTTCGCGGTTTGCCGTAGTGAGTTCAGCGATACGAGCCTGTGCGCTCACACGCGCCCTGCCCGTAAGGGAACCTTGCTAAGCGTGGCTCCGCCGCGCTTAGCAAGGCTTCCGTAAAACGCCGGGAACCTGAGGTTCCCGGACGAATTAAGGTGTTACGCCCCCCGCTGCAGCAGCATCGACTTGATATGGCCGATGGCGCGCGTTGGGTTCAGCCCTTTCGGACAGACGCTCACACAGTTCATAATGCTGTGACAGCGGAAAACGCTGAAAGCGTCGTTCAGATTGTCCAGGCGCGCTTCGGTTTCAGTGTCGCGGCTGTCAATCAGGAAGCGGTACGCGGCCAGCAGGCCCGCCGGGCCAACAAACTTGTCTGGATTCCACCAGAACGACGGACAGGAGGTGGAGCAGCAGGCGCAGAGGATACACTCATACAGACCATCCAGATGCTCGCGCTCGCCCGGCGACTGCAGATGTTCGCGCGCCGGCGGATTCTCTCCGTTATTCAACAGGTAAGGCTTAATCTTCTCATACTGCGCGTAGAATTGCCCCATATCTACGACCAGGTCGCGGACCACCGGCAGGCCCGGCAGCGGACGGATAACGATTTTCTTCGTGCCGTTGCCCAGCGCGGAGATCGGCGTGATACAGGCCAGACCATTTTTGCCGTTCATATTCAGGCCGTCGGAGCCGCACACGCCTTCGCGGCAGGAGCGACGAAACGCCAGCGTCGGATCTTTCTCTTTCAGCCGGATAAGCGCGTCCAGCAGCATCATGTCGCGGCCGTCTTCCGATTCCAGCGTGTAATCCTGCATGCGCGGCGCGGCGTCAACCTCAGGATTGTAGCGATAAATTGAAAACTCGAGTTTCATGATCGTCTCCGCTATTAGTAGGTACGCACTTTCGGCGGGAAGGCCGCGCGCAGTTTCGGCTGCATGTTCACCTCGCGGCGCGTCATGCTCTCGGTTTCGGGGACGTAGAGACTGTGGCACAACCAGTTTTCATCATCGCGATCCGGGAAGTCGAATCGACTGTGCGCGCCGCGGCTTTCGGTGCGGAAGTTAGCCGCAACCGCCGTGGCGTAAGCCGTTTCCATCAGGTTATCCAGCTCCAGGCACTCAATACGCTGGGTATTGAAGTCCGGTGAACGGTCATCCAGACGGGCTGATTTCAGACGCTCGCGAATCTGTTTCAGCTCTTCCAGACCCTGCTTCATCGCATCGCCTTCGCGGAATACTGAGAAGTTGTTCTGCATGCAGCGCTGCAGCGCCTTACGGATTTCTACCGGATCTTCACCGGTAGTGTTGCTTTCCCAGCGGTTGAAACGCGCCATCGCGGCGTCGATTTCGTCCTGAGTGGCGTCGCGCAGCGGGCCCTGTTGTTCGATGCACTCCATCAGATGGACGCCGGCCGCGCGGCCGAACACCACCAGGTCCAGCAGCGAGTTGCCGCCGAGACGGTTGGCGCCGTGCACCGATACGCAGGCGATTTCGCCGACGGCAAACAGGCCAGGGATCACTTCATCTTCGCCCTGCGCGTTGACGCGCAGCGCCTGACCGGTCACTTTGGTCGGAATGCCGCCCATCATATAGTGACAGGTTGGAATAACCGGAATCGGCTCTTTGATCGGATCGGCGTGCGCGAAGGTGCGAGACAGTTCGAGGATGCCCGGCAGACGCGACTCCAGCACTTCGGCACCCAGGTGATCAAGCTTCAGCTTGATATGCGGACCCCAGGGGCCATCGCAGCCGCGGCCTTCGCGGATTTCAATCATCATGGAGCGCGCGACCACGTCACGGCCCGCCAGATCTTTGGCGTTCGGCGCGTAACGCTCCATAAAGCGTTCGCCATGTTTATTCAGCAGGTAACCGCCTTCGCCGCGGCACCCTTCGGTCACCAGCACGCCCGCGCCGGCGATGCCGGTCGGGTGGAACTGCCACATCTCCATATCCTGCACCGGCACGCCTGCGCGCAGCGCCATGCCGACGCCGTCGCCGGTATTGATATGCGCGTTGGTGGTGGACTGATAGATACGGCCTGCGCCGCCGGTCGCCAGAATGGTCGCTTTGGCTTTGAAGTAGACGGTTTCGCCGGTTTCAATGCAGATCGCCGTACAGCCGACGATGGCGCCATCCTGATTTTTTACCAGGTCGAGCGCATACCATTCGGAGAAGATGGTGGTTTTGTTCTTCAGGTTCTGCTGATAGAGGGTGTGCAGCAGCGCGTGGCCGGTACGGTCCGCCGCCGCCGCGGTGCGTGCCGCCTGCTCGCCGCCGAAGTTTTTCGACTGGCCGCCGAACGGACGCTGATAGACGCGGCCGTCTTCCAGACGGGAGAATGGCAGACCCATATGCTCCAGCTCCAGAATCGCTTCCGGGCCGGTTTTACACATATATTCGATCGCGTCCTGGTCGCCGATATAGTCGGAACCTTTGACGGTATCGTACATGTGCCATTCCCAGTTATCTTCATGGGTGTTACCGAGCGCAACGGTAATACCGCCCTGCGCAGACACGGTGTGGGAACGGGTTGGAAAGACTTTCGACAGCAGGGCGCAGCTCTGGCCCGACTGGGAGATTTGCAGTGCGGCGCGCATTCCCGCGCCGCCTGCGCCGATCACCACGGCATCAAATTCTCTGACTGGCAAATTCATTTACACACCCCACACCACAACAGTTCCATAAATTGCATACGACAACAGCGCGACCACAATCACCAGCTGCAGAATCAGACGAACAGCGAGACCTTTTACGTAGTCGGTCAGCACTTGCCACATACCAATCCAGCCGTGGATCAGAATGGAGAACAGCGTCAGCAGGGTGAACACTTTGGTGAATGACGAGGCGAAGAAGCCGCGCCAGACATCATAGGTCAGCGTGTCGGTCAGGGCGATAAAGCCCACGATGTAGAGGATGTAGAGCGTTATGAGGATTGCCGAAGCGCGCAGCAGCAGCCAGTCCTGAATGCCGCTGCGGCCCAACGCGGATGCATTGCTTACCATACGAGAACTCCTGCCAGGATTGAAAGCACGACAGTAATACCGAAGGTGACCCAGGCAGATTGGCGGCCGATAGCCAGCGTCTCAGCAAGGTAACCAAAGTCCATCAACATATGACGAATCCCGCCCACCGTATGGAACGCCAGCGCGGTAAGAATGCCCCACAGAATAAACTTCACGAAGAAGCTATCCATAATGGCGGCAGCGTGCTGGAAACCTTCCGGGGAAGAGAGAGAGGTGCCCAGCAACCAGAGCAGGATACCGAGAGCCACAAAGGTTATGACGCCGGAAACGCGATGGAGAATGGACGATATTGCAGTAACGGGAAACCGGATCGTCGAGAGATCCAAGTTGACAGGTCTTTGTTTTTTCACGGTTTTGCCCACACAGCTCTTTTTTATTTTGCTTCCTCCGGTCCCTGAGGCGGAGTCGAATCACAGGTGTGTTCAGACTTTAACCGTCACCAAATCAGCAACATCCAGTGTTAATTGACGCGGTAGAAACGCTGGGTGGCTCCTGGTGTCAGGGGGTTTCCGGAGACCTGGCGGCAGTATAGGACGATCACATTCTTATTACAATTACCCTACAATCTCTTTGGGTACATTTGCGTGAAACAGTGATCCGACTCACGAATTTCACATTTAATACAAATTTAATTATCTGATTTGACAAAAGTTCAACAATTCAGTTACAAACTAGGGCATCAAACCCCAGTGATGCATAAAAGTTATGGGGATACACTTTCCCCTAAGCACAAGTTATGTAACATTCTGATCATGAACACCCTAAAACAACAGGTTGTTGATTACCAGAAAGTTATGTCCAGACCGGATCTTTAACAACCGCGATATGCAGAATTTCATGACTGCCTCGTTCCCTGCCGGGACACGCCTCTCACTCTGTACCCTGCACCCGTGTTGTTACCGCAGAGTGTTATTGTGAAGTTAATGGCGACCGCAACATGACCGCTTTTCAGGTGTCTAAGATCCATACTTACATAAGGCGCTATGGAGACGAAAATGACAGATAAAAAAGTGACGCTAACCCTACAAGATGAAACGGCTCTTGAGCTGGACGTGCTGAAAGGCACCCTTGGGCAGGATGTGGTTGATGTTCGCGCCTTAGGCTCCAGCGGCCTTTTCACCTTTGACCCGGGTTTCACCTCTACAGCGTCCTGCGAATCCAAAATCACCTTTATCGACGGCGATGAAGGCATTCTGCTGCATCGCGGCTTCCCTATCGATCAGCTGGCGACCCACTCTAACTATCTCGAAGTGTGCTATATCCTGCTGAACGGCGAAGCGCCGACCCAGAAGCAGTTTGAAGAGTTCCGCGAGACGGTGACCCGCCACACCATGATCCATGAGCAGATTACCCGTCTGTTCCACGGCTTCCGTCGCGACTCGCATCCGATGGCGGTCATGTGCGGCGTGACCGGCGCGCTGGCTGCCTTCTATCACGACTCGCTGGATGTGAATAATGAGCGTCACCGTGAAATCGCCGCGTTCCGCCTGCTGTCGAAAATGCCGACCATGGCGGCGATGTGTTACAAATATTCTATCGGCCAGCCTTTCGTTTATCCGCGCAACGACCTCTCCTACGCCGGCAACTTCCTGCATATGATGTTTGCGACGCCTTGCGAAGAGTACAAGGTGAACCCTGTGCTGGAGCGCGCGATGGACCGTATTCTGATCCTGCACGCCGACCATGAGCAGAACGCCTCAACCTCTACCGTGCGTACCGCTGGCTCCTCCGGTGCCAACCCGTTCGCCTGTATCGCTGCGGGTATCGCCTCGCTGTGGGGACCGGCGCACGGCGGCGCGAACGAAGCGACCCTGCGTATGCTGGAAGAGATCAGCACCGTTGAGCATATTCCGGAATTTGTGCGTCGCGCGAAAGATAAAAACGACTCTTTCCGCCTGATGGGCTTCGGTCACCGCGTCTACAAAAACTACGATCCGCGCGCCACCGTGATGCGTGAGACCTGCCACGAAGTGCTGAACGAGCTGGGCATGAAAGATGACCTGCTGGAAGTGGCGATGGAGCTGGAACATATTGCGCTGAACGACCCCTACTTTATCGAGCGCAAACTTTATCCGAACGTCGATTTCTACTCCGGCATTATTCTGAAAGCGATGGGCATTCCGTCCTCGATGTTTACCGTGATCTTCGCCATGGCGCGTACCGTCGGCTGGATCGCGCACTGGAAAGAGATGCACGACGAAGGGATGAAGATTGCCCGTCCACGTCAGCTCTATACCGGCTATACCGAGCGCGAATTTACCTCTGCGCTGAAGAAATAACCGCAGCGGCCTCTGTTTCAGGCCGCACAGAAGCCTGGAGAGCGGGTCTGGCTACCCGCTCCTCAGGCTTTTAATCCGTCTGTAAGGCTAAATTGTGCGCGCTTTTATCTTAGTGCTGGCAGCCCGGACACCAGTAAAAGGGCCGCGACGACAGCGTCCCCTTCTGAATAATCTCGCCGCAGCGCCGGCACTTCTTACCCTGCCGGTGAAACACCTCAAAGCGAAACGCCGCGCCGTGATGGTACTTCTTCATGGTGCCGCGCATGCGGTAAGAGTGACGCGGGATCGCCAGCAGCGCCTCGCTGAGCCGGTCAAGCTGCTCATCCGTTAAATCTTGTGCGCGATGATGCGCCAGCAGGCCCGCCTGCCAGAGGATCTCCACGCGCAAATAGTTGCCCAGCCCCGCCAGAAACGCCTGATCGAGCAGCAGCCCGCTAAACTGACGGCGGCGAAAGCGCGGCGAGAGCAGCCGCTCGCGCACCGTCGCAACCTCAAGCTGCGCATCGAGTACGTCGGGCCCCACGCGATTTAAAAAGGGATGCGCCGCCAGCGACTCGGCATTCAGCAGTTCGATATCGGAGGCGCTGTAAAGCAGAATAGCGCGATCGGCGACCGCCAGCCGCACGCGCAGCTGGCGTTTGGTTTCCGGCACCGTGCCGCTCTCCACCACGCGCCAGACGCCGTAAAGCTGGTTATGGCTGTAGAGCGTCAGGCCGTTGGAAAAGTGCGTCAGCAGCGCTTTGCCGCGCGTCTCAATGGCGTTGACCTGCTCGCCCACCAGCGCGGGCTCATAAGTTTTGAGTTCAGGAAAGGCAAACCAGACCTCCGTCAACGGTTTGCCGACAATGGCTTCCTCAAGCTGATCCGCCGCGCGGCGGATCTCCGGTCCTTCTGGCATTTTCGTCCTCTCAGTGCGTTGCGCCGCCGGCAACTTTCAGGTCAGTTTCCGTCTCCAGCGAGACGCGGATCGCAATCTCCAGCGCCTGCATAACATGGTCGCGCGCCATGCTCGGCGCGCCAGGGTGCTGCGCCGCCTGCTCCGGCAAATAGGGAATATGCACAAAGCCGCCGCGCACGCGGTTGCCCTGGCTATGCAGCCGGTGCAGCAGGCCGTACATCACCCGGTTGCAGGTAAAGGTACCGGCAGTCTGCGACACCGAGGCGGGAATGCCAGCCGCGCGCACCGCCGCGACAATCGCCTTAATCGGCAGCGTGGAGAAATAGCCCGCCGGGCCGTCCGCCACGATCGGCTCATCCACCGGCTGCTGCCCTGCGTTATCGGCGATGCGCGCGTCGTCGACGTTGATGCCGATGCGCTCGACGGTGATGTCGCTGCGCCCGCCCGCCTGGCCGACCGACAGAATCAAATCGGGCTCGACCTCATCCATAGCGGCGTAGAGCACGCCCAGCACGTCGCTGAAGACTACCGGCAGCTGACGCGCTACGATGCGCGCGCCGCCAGTCTCCTTGCCCTCAAGCGCCCGTACCGCTTCCCACGAGGGATTAATGCTCTCGCCGCCAAATGGTTCGAACGCCGTCACTAATACCGTCTTCATACTGACCTCACCGGAACATCAGGAAATAGAGTAGAAATACGTTAACGATTAACAGTAGCACACCGGTTGGCACCTGGGCCTTGATCACCGCGTTGCGATCCGGCAGCTCCAGCAGCGCGGCCGGCACGATATTGAAGTTGGCCGCCATTGGCGTCATCAGCGTGCCGCAGTAGCCCGAGAACATGCCAATCGCCGCCATTACGGCGGGATCGCCATGGTGCTGCAGCACCAGAATCGGAATGCCGACGCCGGCGGTAATAATCGGGAACGCGGCGAAGGCGTTGCCCATTACCATGGTCAGCAGCGCCATGCCGACGGCGTAGACCGTGACGGCGACAAAGCGGTTGTCGACGGCCAGATAGTTCGCCGTCAGATGGGAAATGGCGCTGCCAACGCCGGCGCTGGTGAAGAGCAGGCCGAGGGTGGCGAGAATTTGCGGCAGAATAAAGGCCCAGCCGATGGCATCCAGCAGACGGCGCGTCTCCTGCATCGACTGCACCGGCTTCTCGTGCGTCATTTTCAGCGCAATCAGCCAGCCCAGCAGACAGCCGATCATCATGGAGAACAGCGTGACCAGCGTCGCATGATTGCCTGCGCCAAATACCGCTTCCTGCAGGCCGGGGATATGGTTAAAGGCCAGCACGCCAATGACCGTTACCACCGGGATCGCCAGCGCGGGCAGGAAGAGCCGGTTGCCGAGGCGGCGGGCGCTGACCTGCTTCTCCTCGTCGCTGCGCTGATGGTAGCGGCCAAGGCGGACGCCGCCGCAGCCGGCGATCAGCGCCATCGCCACGACCAGCACGCCGACGCCAATATGCAGATAGCGCACGCCCAGTTCCGGCGTGCCGCTCAGCGCGCTTACCAGCTGCGTTGTCCAGTCGCCGACCAGAAATATCAGGCCGTAGAGCGCCCAGAACAGGCCGGTGGTGAAGCGGCGCGGGTTATGGCTGTCGCGCCAGGAGAGCACGGCGACCACCAGCAGAATCACGCCCGCCAGCCACATCAGATATTGTTGCTGGAACATTAGCGGCCCCCTTTCGCTTTCAGCGCGGCGCCATTCAGCGCCTGCAGCTCGCGCGCCAGCTGGCGGTCAAGCCGCACCATACGCGCCGAATGGATAAGAAAGGCGGCCACGGCGGTGGGAATGCCCCAGACGGCGATATGCAGCGGCTCGGTCTGAATATTGGCCGACTCCAGCATAAAGTTGTGCATAAAAATAATCGCGCCAAAGGCGACGAAAATATCCTCGCCGAAGAAGAGCCCGACGTTATCCGTCGCCGCCGACATAGCGCGCAGACGATGCCGCACCTCCGGCGGTACCTCGCCGTAGCGGTTCTCGGTCGCCCCTTCCGCCATCGGGGCCAGCAGCGGACGCACCATCTGCGGATGACCGCCAAGGCTGGTCAGGCCAAGCGCCGCCGTCACCTCGCGCACAAAGAGATAGACGATCAGCAGACGTCCGGCGGTAGCGGTTTTGATCTGCGCGATCCAGGCCTGCGCGCGCTCTTTCAGACCGTGCCGCTCCAGCAGGCCGATAACCGCCAGCGGCAGCAGCAGGATTAGCGGCAGGTTGCGCGTATTGAGAAAGCCCGCGCCCAGTTTTTCCAGAATATCGCCCAGCGGCATCAGCGCGGCGAAGCCGGTGACGAAGCCAGCGACAATCACCACCAGCACCGGATTGAAGCGCAGCAAAAAGCCGATGACGATTGCCGCAATGCCCAGAAGCGGCCAGAGGTTGATCACGTTATCCATGTTTACCCTTATGTTGAAAAAGCCCGGCTGCGAGGCCGGGCAAAGAAGGAAAAATTACGCGCTGGTGACGGCAATCTGCTCGGCGGCGAAGAGATCGCGCAGACGCTGCGCAAACAGCAAGGCGTGCGCGCCGTCGCCGTGCAGACAGACGGTCTGCGCGTTTACAGCGACCCACTCGCCGCTGACGCTCTCGACCCTTCTCTCTTTAACCATGGTCAGCGTCTGCTGAATAGCGCGCGCTTCGTCTTCAATCATCGCGCCCGGCTGGCTGCGCGGCACCAGCGCCCCGCTGCTGAGGTAGCCGCGATCGGCGAACACCTCTTCGCGCGTGCGCAGCCCGTGGTGCGCCGCGGCGCGTATCGACTCGCTGCCCGCCAGACCGACCAGAATCAGATCCGCGTCGATCGCCTTTACCGCGCGCGCGATGGCGTCCGCCAGCGTCGCGTCGGCGGCGGCCTGGTTATAGAGCATGCCGTGCGGCTTAACGTGTACCAGCCGTTCGCCTTCGCTCTCCGCCAGACTCTTCAGCGCGCCGATCTGATAGATCATCTGCGCATAAACCGTTTCCGGCGGCAGCTGCATCGCGGTGCGCCCGAAGTTTTCGCGATCCGGGAAGCTGGGATGCGCGCCAATTGCCACGCCGAACTCTTTTGCCCAGCGCACCGACTGCAGCATGGTCTGCGCGTCGCCAGCGTGAAAACCGCAGGCGATATTGGCGGAGCTGACCAGCTGCAGCAGCGCGCGATCGCTGTCGCCGCCTTCCCCGAGATCGGCGTTCAGATCAATCTTCATCAGCAAGTCCCCATGCCATATGATCCAGCGCGCGCCGCTGATGCATGCGGGCCTGCATGGCCACCGGCAGCGAACACTGAAGAAAGTGAATCGGCTCGCCCAGACGGATCTGCGCCAGCTGATAGAGATCGGCGTCGATCACGCAGGCGATACGCGGATAACCGCCGGTGGTCTGCGCATCGGCCATCAGTACGATCGGCTGCCCGTTCGGCGGCACCTGCACCACGCCGGGCACCAGCCCGTGCGACAGCAGCTCGCGGGTGGTTTCGCGTTTCAGCTCCGGCCCCTGCAGGCGATAGCCCATGCGGTTGCTCTGCGGGCTAAGCGTCCAGGGCGTGCGCCAGAAGGCCTGCTGCGCCTCGCGGCTGAACTCATGATATTCCGGGCCCGGCAGCGCGCGAATGCGGTTGCTCCACAGCAGCTGACGCACGCCCGCCTTGCGCGTAAAGACCCGCGTCGGCTTGCCGAGCGGCAAACGGTCGCCATCTTCCAGCTTGCGCCCTTCCCAGCCGCCGAAGCCAGCTTTCAGATCGGTGCTGAGCGAGCCGAGCACCGGCGCGACGTCGAAGCCGCCGTGGATCGCCAGATAGCTGCGCATGCCGTGCAGCGGCATGGAGAGCGTCAGCACCTGCCCTTTCTTCACCGGCAGCCGCCAGCCGGTCCAGACCGGTTTGTCGTCCAGCTCGGCATTGCAGGCGGCGCCGGTTAAGGCGAACCAGCCGTCGCGCATAAATTCCGCCTTGAACTGGCCCAGCACGATTTCCAGCACCGCGCTGTCCGGCGCGTTGCCGACCAGCAGATTGGCGGTGCGCATCGCCGGCAGGTCGAGCACCCCACCGACGCTGATGCCGGACTGACGCCAGCCGGCGCGGCCGCTGTCCTGAAGGGTTGTCGCCAGTCCGGCGCGCAGGATCCTTAACATATGCCCTCCTTTTGCGGCACAAAGCGCACGCTGTCGCCGGGACGCAGCAGCGTCGGCGGCTGCTGTTGCGGATCAAACAGCGCGACGGGCGTCCGCCCCAGCAGCTGCCAGCCGCCGGGCGTGGCGAGCGGATAGATGCCGGTCTGGCTGCCGCCGATGCCCACGGAACCGGCCGGTACGCTCAGGCGCGGTTCGGCGCGGCGCGGCGTGTGAAGACGGCTGTCAAGGCCGCCCAGATAGGGGAATCCCGGCTGAAAGCCGATAAAATAGACCACGTAGTCGATGCTGCTGTGCAGCTCCACCACCTGCTGCGGCGTCAGGCCAGCGCAGTCGGCTACCAGCTGTAGATCCGGCCCGCCGTCGCCGCCGTATATTACCGGGATCTCCACCAGCCGCGACGTCGCCTCCAGCACCTCGCTCTCTTCCCACCAGCGCTGCAGACGTTCAATGGCGTCCGGCGCGCTCTGCTGCGGGTCGCGCAGCAGCAGCGTGATGTTGTTCATGCCTGGAATCACATCCACCACCTGCTCATGCTGCTGCAGATGCTGCGTTAATCCCCAAATGCGCTGCTGGCTTTGCAGCGATACCGGCGGCTCAAGCTCCAGCACCACCGCCTGTTCGCCAAGCAGATAACATCGTGCTCGTTGCAAATTCCACCTCCACTTTTCCGCTGCGCGAGGCGCGACGGCTGACGATTATCAGAATAAAGCGAATAGTTATGCGAAAGTGTCAGAACAGTGTCAACAGATTTGCGCCCGAAAGCGGGCGCGTCGGAGGAGAATAATCAGGCGGGATTGGCGATATCGATAAAGGTGACGTCCAGGCCATGCTCGCTGGCCAGCCACTCGCCCAGCGCTTTAATACCGCCGCGCTCGGTGGCGTGGTGGCCAGCGGCGAAGAAGTGAAGCCCCTGCTCGCGAGCGCTGTGAATCGTCTGCTCGGAGACTTCGCC
This sequence comes from Pantoea sp. ACRSC, assembly GCF_022346785.1. NCBI lineage: Bacteria > Pseudomonadati > Pseudomonadota > Gammaproteobacteria > Enterobacterales > Erwiniaceae > Pantoea > Pantoea sp. ACRSC. The sequence goes on along the minus strand of NZ_JAKRNN010000001.1, from coordinate 259,081 downwards.
GGTGATATAGGCGTCAACGCCGAAGCTGGCCGCGCTGTCGATAAAGCCCTGGCCGCCGCCGCTGCACCAGGCGATGCGACGGATCTGCGCCGGGGCGTTGTCGCCGCAGTGCAGCGGCGCACGCCCCAGTTTTTCTTCGATGCGGCGCGCCAGCGCCTCGCCGCTCAGCGGCGTTGCCAGCTCGCCCCAGAAGACCAGCGGCTGGATCTCGCCTTTGACTTCGATATCCAGCAGCTTCGCCAGCTGGGCGTTGTTGCCCAGCGTCGCATGGGCGTCAAGCGGCAGGTGCCAGCCGTAGAGATTGATGTCGTTCGCCAGCAGCGCGCGCAGGCGATTGCGCTTCATGCCTTTAATGACCGCCGGCTCGCTTTTCCAGAAGTAGCCGTGATGCACCAGTATCGCGTCGGCGTTGCGCGCCACGGCTTCATCCACCAGCGCCTGGCAGGCGGTTACGCCGGTGATCACGGTTTTCACTTCGGTTCGTCCCTCAACCTGCAGGCCGTTCGGCGCATAGTCGCTGAAGGCGCCGCTGTTCAGCTGCTGGTTGACGATATTTTCAAGTTCGTAATGGTTCATAACGGCTCCATGCCGCCTCAGGCTGCGTTTTTCGCGCGCACAAAGGCGTCTAATGTCTTTTTACGTGCCTGCTTATGTTCCACGATTGGCGCCGGATAATCGAGTCTCTTGTGGTTTTTCTCTGCCCAGCGCTGCGGCTGATGGATATCGCTGTCCGGTACCTCTTTCAGCTCCGGCAGCCACTGACGGATAAATGCGCCCTGGCTGTCGAAGCGCTCGCCCTGGGTGGTCGGGTTAAAGATGCGGAAATAGGGAACCGGATCGGTGCCGGTCGACGCCGCCCACTGCCAGCCACCGTTGTTCGCCGCCAGATCGCCGTCGATCAGGTTTTGCATAAAGTAGCGCTCGCCTTCGCGCCAGTCGATGAGCAGATCTTTTACCAGAAAGCTGGCGGTGATCATGCGCAGGCGGTTATGCATCCAGCCCAGCGCGTTCATCTGCCGCATCGCCGCATCCACAATTGGGTAGCCGGTTTTGCCCGCCTGCCAGGCGGCAAAGTGCGCGTCGTTGCGCTGCCAGTCTACGTGGCGCGTCCAGTCAACAAAGGGCTGATGCCGACAGAGCGCCGGAAACGCTACCATCAGGTGACGGTAAAACTCGCGCCAGATCAGCTCGTTGAGCCAGGTAAAGAGTTGGCTCTGCTCCAGCGCGCGCGGATGCTCATGCAGCACGCGATGCAGGCACTGACGCGGCGACAGCACGCCGGTGGTGAGATAAACCGAGAGTCGGCTGGTGCCGTCTACCGCGGGCGCGTCGCGCGTGGTGCAATAGTCGACGATCGGCTGACGGGCGAAATGGCGCAGCCGCTCCAGCGCCGCGCGCTCCCCTGGGGGAAAGCGCTCGCGGTCGTACTCTTGCAGGGGATAGTCGAAGCGCGCTGGCGCGGCCCCCGCCTTAATGGCGCCGCCGTGGCGCGGTTTCGGCGCGGCGACACACTCCGGCAGCTGCTGCTGCAGCCGCCGCACAAAAGCCTTGCTGAACGGGGTGTAGACTTTGTACATCTTGCCGTCGCCGGTCTGCACGCTCCCTGGCGCCAGCAGCACGCTGTCGTCAAATCCCTGACAAACCACGCCCGCTTGATCGAGGCGCTTTTCCGCCTCGGCGTCGCGCCTGCGTTCGTTCAGCTCATACTGATAGTTATAAAACAGCGCGTCGACGCGATGCTTTTCGCAGAAGGCGCTCAGCAATTCCAGCGAAGCAGCGAAGTCGTCGCACGTCTGGGTGTAGAGCGCAATGCCACGATCGGCCAGCGCCTGCTGCAGTTCAAGCAAGCTGTCGTAGATAAAAGCCGCCTGTTTCGGCGCCATATCGTGCTGACGCCACTGCTGCGGGGTGGCGATAAACAGCGCGATCACCTTTGCCTCGGGGTCGCGACAGGCGGCGCTCAGCGCCAGATTATCGTTTACGCGCAGATCGTTACGCAGCCAGACCAGATGCGTGCGCATATTACTGGCCGTAGCGCAGGCGCAGCGCCTCCGGGTAGGGATCGAAGTAGCGCTGCTGCGTCAGCCAGGGGTGCGGATATTGCGTCATATAGTGCTTCAGCATGGTAATGGGCGCCAGCAGCGGCTGTACGCCGCAGCGGTAGCGATCGATCAGCTCCGCCAGCTCCTGGCGCTGCGGCGAGCTGAGCTGACGGCGGAAATAGCCCTGCGCGTGCATCAGCACGTTGGTGTGGTTACGACGCGACGCCGGCTGCGACAGCAGCGCCATCATGCGGTTGCGATATTCAAATGCGAACGCCTCCAGTGAATCCCACTGGCTCATCGAGGCGACGAACGGCCCAAGCTCGCGATATTTCTCCTGCGAGTGCGCCAGCATCAGCAGCTTATAGCGGCTGTGGAACGCGATCAGCTGCGCGCGCGTTAAGCCGCGCTGCCACATCTGGTTAAATTCGTGCAGCGCGCAGATGCGTCCTACAAAGTTCTCGCGCAGCACCGGATCGTGCAGGCGACCATCCTCTTCCACCGGCAGCCAGGGCAGTTCCGCCTTGAGCTTTTCGGCGAACAGCCCCATGCCCGCTTTACGGTTGTTGTTGGTGTCGGGTTCATAGACGCGCACGCGCTCCATACCGCAGCTGGGCGATTTAGCGCACAGGATGTAGCCGCACAGATGATGCAGCGATTTAACCCGTTCGGCAGACCAGTCGTTCATCTGCTGGGTCATCTCTTCGCCGCCCTCTTTGCTGAAGCAGAGATGAATTTCTTCATCGCGCTGTTTTACCAGCCGCAGCGCCGGACGCGGCGTCGGCAGGCCTATCGCCATTTCGGGGCAGATCGGTTCAAAGCGTACAAAGGGCGCGAGATCGTTGACGGCAAAGGCCAGACGTTTATGACCGCCGTCGAAACGGACTTGTTCCCCCAGCAAACAGGCACTGATACCCAGCGGAATTTTTACGCTCATACTTGTACAACCTCCGAAATCTTGTAGAGGTTTAAGTGTAGCTGAAAATTGCGTGAATAACAGCCTCCAGCCAGCGCTGGAGAGGCTTTTCTCTGTGACGAGGCTTCAGAAACAACAAAGCCCGACGGTTAAATCGGGCTCTGTTTCGCTATGCGGACGGCTTACCAGAAGACGCCGCCTGCAGCTTCGCTTTGCGCCAGCCAGACCGGCTTGGCGCTGGTTTTGCACCACATGCGATGAAGATAGCTGTAAAAACGCGCGCGATCCTGGCGAAACAGCATCACCGGCAGCGCCACAACGCCCAGCAGGATAACCAGCGCACGACGCAACAGGATTTTAGAAAAGGGATATTTTTGATACATCGTTGGCCTCCTTTAAAGCTGTGACTGAAATGTGATCTTGCTCAGATATTACGCTTCCCTGTGTAATTTTGCTACTCATCCGACCACTATTTTTCCCTTTTTAAGACTCATCTTCAGATGATAATGAAAGTAAGTTACAAAATGGTTAAAGTCTTGATCACGTTATGATCAATTCGCAGCCGGATATTTTGCTGCTACAGTAGCGCCAGGTTTTCAGGCATGGAGCACCGCTGCGTGGCCACCGTATTAATCGTTGAAGATGAAAAAGAGATCCGGCGCTTTGTGCGCCTGGCACTGGAAGGGGAAGCGCTGAAGGTATTTGACGCCGATACGCTGCAGCGTGGGCTGATTGAGGCGGCAACGCGCAAACCTGACCTGGTGATCCTCGACCTGGGCCTGCCCGACGGCGACGGACGCGATTTTATCCGCGAGCTGCGCCAGTGGAGCGCCGTCCCGGTGATTATCCTGTCGGCGCGCGTTGACGAGCAGGATAAGATCGACGCGCTCGACGTCGGCGCGGACGACTATCTTACCAAGCCTTTCGGCATCGGCGAGCTGCTGGCGCGCGTGCGCGTGGCGCTGCGCCGCCATCCCGGCCAGCAGCCGGAGCCGGTGATTCGTTTCGCCGACGTCAGCGTCGATCTGGCCGCGCGCCGCGTGGTACGCGCCGATAAAGAGGTTCACCTGACGCCTATTGAGTTTCGTCTGCTGGCCGTTCTGCTGAACAATATCGGCAAAGTGCTGACGCAGCGCCAGCTGTTAAGCCAGGTGTGGGGGCCGAATGCGGTTGAGCACAGTCACTACCTGCGCATCTATATGGCGCATCTGCGTCAGAAGCTGGAGGCGGATCCGGCACAGCCGAAACACCTGCTGACTGAAACCGGCATCGGCTACCGCTTTGTGCCATAAAAAAAGCGCCCGACGGGCGCTTGATGCGGAGTATTGAGCCGCCTGAAAACCTTCTGGTCTGTCGGTCGGCTCAATTTTATCAGGCGTTTTTCAGCACTTCGCTGACGATCTCTACCGCTTCTTTCTCAATCTGCGCGCGATGTTCCGCGCCCAGGAAGCTTTCGCAGTAGATCTTGTAGGCGTCTTCGGTACCTGACGGACGGGCAGCGAACCAGCCGTTTTCCGTCATAACCTTCAGGCCGCCGATAGAGGCACCGTTGCCCGGCGCCGCCGTCAGACGCGCGGTGATCGGATCGCCCGCCAGGGTATCGGCGCTGACCATCTCCGGCGACAGCTTAGAGAGCGCCGCTTTCTGTGCAGAGGTGGCAGGCGCCTGCAGACGGTTGTAGCTCGGCGCGCCGAAGCGTGCAGCCAGCTCGTCGTAGTGCTGCTGCGGGTTCTTGCCGGTGACCGCGGTGATTTCCGCCGCCAGCAGGCAAAGAATGATGCCGTCTTTATCGGTCGACCAGGCAGAGCCGTCGAAGCGCAGGAAAGAGGCGCCCGCGCTCTCTTCGCCGCCGAAGCCGAAGCTGCCGTCGAACAGGCCGTCAACGAACCACTTAAAGCCCACCGGCACTTCCACCAGCTTGCGGCCAATGTCGTTAACCACGCGGTCAATCATCGCGCTGGAGACCAGCGTTTTGCCAACGGCGACCTCTTTGCCCCACTGCGGACGATGCTGGAACAGGTAGTTGATCGCAACGGCCAGATAGTGGTTCGGGTTCATCAGGCCCGCCGGCGTGACGATGCCGTGACGGTCATAGTCCGGGTCGTTGCCGAACGCCAGATCGAACTTGTCTTTATAGGCGAGCAGGCCCGCCATGGCGCACTCAGAGGAGCAGTCCATGCGCACCACGCCATCTTTATCCAGATGCATAAAGCGGAAAGTCTGGTCGATGGCGTCGTTCACGATGGTCAGATCGAGCTGGTAGTGCTCAGCGATGCGCTTCCAGTACTCCATCCCGGAGCCGCCGAGCGGATCGACGCCCAGCTTCAGGCCCGCTTTCTGGATAGCGGCGAAGTCGATAACCTGCGCCAGCCCTTCAACGTAAGGCTGGATCAGATCTTTCTCGACGATGCGGCCGCTCGCCCACGCCTGATCCAGCGGCAGGCGTTTGACTTCCTGCAGGCCCGCTTTGATCAGCTGGTTGGCGCGATCCTCGACCACTTTAGTGACGTTGGTATCGGCCGGGCCGCCATTCGGCGGGTTGTACTTGATGCCGCCATCTTCCGGCGGGTTGTGCGACGGCGTAATGACGATACCGTCCGCCTGTGCGCCGCCCTGCTTGTTGTGCTCAAGGATAGCGTTGGAGATAGCGGGCGTCGGCGTGTAGCCGTTGTCCTGCTGCACAATGACGTCTACGCCGTTTGCGGCCAGCACTTCCAGCACCGACAGAATCGCCGGCTCGGAGAGCGCGTGCGTATCTTTACCGACGTAGCAGGGTCCGGTGATGCCGTTTTTCTTGCGCTCTTCTGCGATGGCCTGCGCGATCGCCAGAATATGGTGCTCGTTAAAGCTCTGACGTCCTGCGCTACCGCGATGCCCTGAGGTGCCAAATTTCACCGCATGGTCCGGGTTCGCCACGTCGGGCTGCAGGACATAATACTGTGATGTTAACTGTGCAACGTTAATCAAATCGCTCTGCTGGGCGGGTTGCCCGGCACGGGGGTGACTGGCCATTGGCGCTTCTCCCTGACGCTTCAGTTTAAATGGTGCCGCAAACTTTCTCAGCCAGCTCCTGCGGGAACTGCATTGAGACCATGATGTGTTCCACCATGCTGCATTTACGGCCGGTATTGGTATTGGTGATCACCCAGTACGGCGTGCCGGGCACATGCTTCGGCTTAGTATGGGTGCCATTCTGCAACAGCGTTTGCTCGTCGCCCGCAAAATAGACGCGCGTACGGCCCTGCAGCGACGCAGTGGCTTCAGCAAAGGCCGAGGGATCAAGACGATAGAGCGTTGAGAGAACCATCATAAAGCGATTAACCGCTTTCTTCTGTTCGGCATATTCATCCGACAGCAGCAGTTCACGCACGGCGCGCACGCGATCCTGCGGGCGGTTTTCCGCACGCACGGGCTGGATCGCTTTTTGCGTCGCGTCGCCGGCGGCTAACGGCGCCGCCGCCGCAGGTGCGCTTTGACCGGCGTTAAATTTAAGCATCCGCCGCAAAATGTCAGAGGCGCTCTCGCCGATATGTTGCGTGTGGCTGGCGATATAGCGGTAGAGGTCTTCGTCAACTTCGATCGTTTTCATCTTTTTCCGTACGGTTTCGACTCGTGACAGAACCACGCCAGCCTGAAAAACGCCGCTGCAACGCAGAGTTGCTGGCGAGACGGGCGGGTTCTAACATAAGGATTATAAAGTTAAATCCAGGCGGGCTGATAGCATTCGCACGCTCAGACGGCAAAAGTCGGAATATGCCCTAAAGCCTGCTGTGTCGTCGCGCCTGGAAAGGTGAAAGCATGATAACCTAACCCAAGGTCCCCATCTTAAGAACTTTGCCATGATTTTAAATGCTCGTCTGCAAACTGACCAATCAATCGCTGATTCCTTGCCCATCCTGCTTATTCACGGCCTGTTCGGCAGCCTGGATAACCTTGGCGTGCTGGCGCGCGGCCTGAAAGACGCGGGTCCGCTGATACAGGTTGATGTGCGCAACCACGGCCTCTCGCCGCGCGCCGACGAGATGAGCTATCGCGCCATGGCGCAGGATATGTTCGATACCCTGGACGCGCACGGTATCGATCGCGTCGCCGTTATTGGCCACTCAATGGGCGGCAAAATCGCCATGGCGATGAGCGCGCTGGCGCCGCAGCGCCTGGCGCGTCTGGTGATGATCGACATCGCGCCGGTGGATTATCAGACGCGTCGCCACGACGAGATTTTTGCCGCTATCCGCGCCGTCAGCGACGCAGGCGTCCGCCAGCGCAGCGAGGCTGCGCAGGTGATGCGCGCTCATATTAAAGAGGAAGGCGTTATCCAGTTTATTCTCAAGTCGTTCCAGGAGGGCGAGTGGCGCTTCAACGTTCCGGCGCTATGGGAAAACTACGCTACACTCTCTGGCTGGGAAGCGGTGCCCGCCTGGCCGCATCCCGCGCTCTTTATTCGCGGCGGCGACTCGCCCTATCTCGACAATCAGCATCGCGACGCGCTGCTGCGTCAGTTTCCCGCCGCCCATGCGCACGTGATCAGCGGTGCCGGCCACTGGGTACACGCCGAGAAACCTGATGCCGTATTGCGCAGCGTTCGTCGCTTTTTTGCGCTTTAAAAGCAAAAGCTTGCCGTTCGCGGTTTAGCATTGGCGTCATCACTTCCGCTGGAGTATGATGGCGCGCTAAATTTTGCCGCTGTGCGTTTTTTGCGGCGGCAATGGCCCATTTCTCGTTATAAGCGCGCCTGTTCGCGCCCCTAGTTTTACTAACCCATGGCAAAAGAAAACACTGATCGCACCACGCTGGATCTGTTTGCAAACGAGCGTCGGCCCGGCCGACCGAAAACCAGTCCGCTTTCGCGTGATGAACAGCTGCGCATCAATAAGCGCAATCAACTGAAACGTGACAAAGTGCGCGGGCTGCGTCGTGTCGAACTCAAAATGACCAGCGAAGCCGTGGACGCGCTAAACACCCTGGCTGAGCAGCGCAACATCAGCCGCAGCGAACTGATTGAACAGATGCTGCTGGCGCAACTCAAACTGGGCTGACGCGCGCAAAGCGCACGCAGAAGCAAATGGAGCGGCTTTTCGAGTTCCGCCCTTTTGCCCGCTCTGCTATCATTCGCTTAATTGTGCGCTCCGCGCATGCACTCATTATCAGGATTTAAGAGGTTATTTACCCCATGGCAATCGTAGGCATCTTCTTTGGCAGCGATACCGGCAACACCGAAAACATTGCAAAAATGATCCAGAAACAACTGGGCAAAGAGGTTGCGGAAGTACACGACATTGCCAAGAGCACGAAAGAAGATCTCGAGGCGTTCGATATCCTGCTGCTGGGCATTCCGACCTGGTACTACGGCGAAGCGCAGTGTGACTGGGACGACTTTTTCCCGACGCTGGAAGAGATCGATTTCAACGGCAAGCTGGTGGCGCTGTTTGGCTGCGGCGACCAGGAAGACTACGCAGAATATTTCTGCGACGCGATGGGCACCATTCGCGACATTATCGAGCCGAACGGCGCGGTGATCGTCGGCCACTGGCCAACCGAAGGCTACCACTTTGAAGCGTCTAAAGGCCTGGCAGACGACAAGCACTTCCTTGGCCTGGCTATCGATGAAGATCGTCAGCCGGAACTGACCAGCCAGCGCGTCGAAGCATGGGTGAAGCAGATTTACGATGAGCTGCAGCTGCAGGCGATCATCGAAGCCTGATTACCCACATACTCAATGTGGGCGCTGGCTCACATTGAGTTAATGGTTTTTCCTATAGAAATAATAGCTACAGTTTTTTAACTTTTATCTTCGATTCTGTACAATACCCACATCGGTTATCTGCTTATTTCTCCCGCGAGGTCAGGAAGTTAGCGAAATGATAACGAACCTCCTGCATTTCTCCGCCCGGCGCCGTTACGCATCTTCTTACAGCCCGTGTTGATTTCAGGCGTTTACCTCGGTTTTCATTTTAAAACTTCACCTCTATAATGAGACGCAAATGAGAATAGATAACGAACGACATTCAAGGCAAGGCGCCTCAAGTAACCAGCAAAGTAACAGGACAATATCCGCATGACTGACAACAACACCGCATTAAAGAAGGCTGGCCTGAAAGTCACGCTGCCCAGACTTAAAATTCTGGAAGTGCTTCAGGAACCTCAGTGCCATCACGTCAGCGCGGAAGATCTTTATAAACGCCTGATTGATATGGGCGAAGAGATTGGTCTGGCTACCGTTTATCGCGTACTGAACCAGTTTGACGATGCGGGCATCGTGACGCGTCACAACTTCGAAGGCGGGAAATCGGTTTTCGAACTAACCCAGCAGCATCATCACGATCACCTGATCTGTCTGGACTGCGGCAAAGTCATCGAATTCAGCGACGAATCAATCGAAGCGCGCCAGCGGGATATCGCCACCCGCCACGGCATCAAGCTGACGAACCACAGTCTCTATCTCTACGGACACTGCGCGCTGGGCGATTGCCGCGAAGACGACACGCTCCACGATCAGTAAAGATGTGCTATGCAGTGATTTTAAAAGCCGGTATGCGTACCGGCTTTTTTTATGGCCGTCAGGCGACCAGCGTTTCGTGCAGGTAGCGCCAGCGGGGAATGGAGGTGGTGCAGTCGAGGATTGCCAGTGAGATGCGCGCCTGATCGCTGCCGTTCATCATCTGTAGCTCGCGGTACTGAATAGTGACTTCATCTTTACGCTGCGAGATCACCGCGTGCTCGCTGGTGGCAATGCGCATACCTTCACGGCGCCCCTGCAGCTGACGGAACAGATCTTCGGTCTGATTTAAATCGAGCAGCCTGCCCTGCGTCGTGACCATGCGGAAATCGGGATGGAAGTGCGAAAGCAGCAGATGGAAGGTATCATCCTCGCCGGATGGCTGGTTGAATATACGTTCGATTAACTGATGTAAAACCACCACGCTGTGTTTTGCTTCCTGACCAAGAGCTGTCATCTTTTTTCCTTTTTATGCCCGCATAGCCTCTTTAAAGAGCGAATAGCCTACCTGAAAAAAAGAAATTCACATCTGTAAATTGATTAATTTTCGTTAACTCAGATAATTGCCAGAGTGGTCCGACAAGCTTTAATCGTTTGTTACAGAACAATAAAACGCCCTTGCGCCGATTGCAGGTATAAAAAAGGGCGATTGCTCGCCCTGTAATGATTTTATCACGCCGTTAATGCAAAACCTTAATCGCCGATTTTTGCCCAGGTATCGCGCAGGCCAACGGTGCGGTTAAACACCAGCTGGTTTGGACGCGAATAGTGGCTGTCGGCGCAAAAGTAGCCTTCTCGCTCAAACTGATAAGGCGCTTCCGGGCTGGCGTTCTGCAGGCCAGGCTCAACAAATCCCTGACGGATCTCCAGCGACTTCGGATTGATGGTGGTCAGGAAATCCTCTTCCGCGCCCGGATTCGGCACGCTAAACAGGCGATCGTAGAGGCGGAACTCTGCTGGCAGCGCATGGTCCGCTGAAACCCAGTGAATGACGCCCTTCACCTTGCGGCCATCTGCCGGATCTTTGCTCAGGGTATCAACGTCGCAGGTGCAGTAGATGCAGGTAATATTCCCCTCTTCATCTTTCGCAACGCGCTCGGCGCGGATCACGTAAGCGTTGCGCAGACGCACCTCTTTGCCCAGCACCAGTCGCTTGTACTGCTTGTTAGCTTCTTCGCGGAAGTCGGCGCGATCGATCCACACCTCACGGCCAAACGGCACTTCACGCGTGCCCATCTCCGGCTTGTTGGGATGATTTGGCATAGTGATGACTTCGTTATGGCCCGCCGGCAGGTTTTCAATGACCACTTTCAGCGGATCGAGCACCGCCATGGCGCGCGGTGCGTTTTCGTTCAGATCGTCACGAATGCAGGACTCCAGCGACGCCATCTCAACCACGTTGTCCTGTTTGGTGACGCCGATACGGCGGCAGAACTCGCGGATCGAGGCGGCGGTGTAGCCGCGACGGCGCAGACCCGATACGGTCAGCATGCGCGGATCGTCCCAGCCCTCTACCACCTTTTCACTGACCAGCTGCGTCAGCTTACGCTTCGACATCACCGCATATTCAAGGTTAAGACGGGAGAACTCATACTGGCGCGGATGCACCGGAATAGAGATGTTATCCAGCACCCAGTCATAGAGGCGACGGTTGTCCTGGAACTCCAGCGTACAGAGCGAATGGGTGATATTTTCCAGCGCATCGGAGATGCAGTGGGTAAAGTCGTACATCGGATAGATGCACCACTTTTTGCCGGTCTGGTGATGTTCGGCGAACTTAATGCGGTAGAGCACCGGATCGCGCATTACGATAAAGCTGGAGGCCATATCGATTTTGGCGCGCAGGCAGGCTTTGCCCTCGGCGAATTCGCCGTTGCGCATTTTTTCAAACAGCGCCAGGTTCTCTTCCACGCTGCGATCGCGATAGGGGCTGTTTTTGCCCGGCGCGGTCAGGGTGCCGCGGTATTCACGGATCTCTTCCGGCGTCAGCTCGTCGACATAGGCCAGACCTTTGGTGATCAGTTCAACCGCGTAGTGATAAAGCTGATCGAAGTAATCTGAGGAATAACGAACGTCACCACTCCACTCAAAGCCCAGCCACTGTACGTCGCGCTTGATGGATTCGACGAACTCCATATCCTCTTTAACCGGGTTGGTATCGTCGAAACGCAGGTTGCACTGCCCCTGATAGTCCTGAGCGATGCCGAAGTTCAGGCAGATCGATTTAGCATGGCCAATATGCAGATAGCCATTAGGCTCAGGCGGAAAACGGGTATGCACGCTGTTGTGCTTACCGCTCGCCAAATCTTCGTCAATGATCTGACGAATAAAGTTAGTTGGGCGGGCTTCAGCCTCACTCATCTCTCAATCCTCAATACGTATAGCGGATGGTTTGTACCACGAAGTAACGGAGTATGATCCACAAAGCGTCGAAGGGAAACAACCGGTTTGTTAAGGCGATAAAACGAAAAAGGCAGGAATCGCTTCCTGCCTGCTTTTTTTTACAGCGATGCGGTTAAGGGCTTAGCTTTTAACCTCGTAAAGCGGGGTTTCGCCAGCCACCACCTGCCCGGTCGCCAGCAGCGTCAGCCCGGCGAAATCTTCGCTGTTGCTGATCACCACGGGGCTGATCATCGAACGGGCACTGGCGTTGAGGAAATCGAGATCCATCTCCAGTACCGGCTGACCCGCCGCAACCGTCGCGCCCTCTTCCACCAGCCGGGTAAAGCCTTTACCACCCAGCGCCACGGTGTCGAGACCCATATGCACCACAATTTCAACGCCGCTGCTGGTTTCCAGGCAGAAGGCATGATTGGTGTCGAAGATTTTCACTACGGTGCCGGCAGCGGGTGCCACCACGGTTTTTCCGGTCGGCCTGATCGCCAGCCCTTCGCCTACCGCCTGGCTGGCGAAGGCTTCGTCAGGCACCGCCTCCAGCGCGACGACTTCACCGCTGACCGGCGCCATCAGCGTCACAATGGTTTTGGTCTCGCGGTTCAACACCCCCTGCGGTTTTGCCGCGGGTGCCGCTGGCGCGCTCGAAGCGCCGCCCGCAGAGGCGACCGGCCCTTTCGTCAGGACTTTTTTCATTGCGGACGCAATGCTTTCCGCCTGGGTGCCGACAATCACCTGCACGCTCTGCTTGTTCAGGCGAATAACGCCTGACGCGCCCAGATTTTTGGCCACCGACTCGTTGACCTGCGACGAGTCTTTAACGTTCAAACGCAGACGCGTGATACAGGCGTCGATGCCGGTCAGGTTGTCTGAGCCGCCCACCGCGCCGATATAGCGACGCGCCAGCGACTCGGTTGCGCTTTCGCCGTTGCCGGAGTGGTCAACGTTCACGTCGTAGCCGTCCGTTTCGTCGCCCGCCACCGCCAGCTCGCGGCCCGGCGTCATCAGGTTAAATTTCTTAATGGTAAAGCGGAATACCACATAGTAGAGCACAAAGAAGACGATGCCCTGCGGGATCAGCATCCACCAGTGGGTCGCCAGCGGGTTGCGGCTCGACAGCACCATATCCACCAGACCGGCGCTAAAGCCGAAGCCGGCGATCCACTGCATGCTGGCGGCGATAAACACCGAGATACCGGTCAGCACGGCGTGGATAACGTAGAGCACCGGCGCGACGAACATAAAGGAGAACTCCAGCGGCTCGGTAATGCCGGTGAAGAAGGCGGCAAAGGCCGCGGCCAGCATAATACTGCCGACTTTGACGCGGTTTTCGGGACGCGCGCAGTGATAGATCGCCAGCGCCGCGCCAGGCAGACCGAACATCATGATCGGGAAGAAGCCCGCCTGATAGCGCCCGGTGATGCCGACAATGCCGGTGCCGTTAGCGATCGACTGTGCGCCGCCGAGGAATTTCGGAATATCGTTGATGCCCGCGACGTCGAACCAGAATACCGAGTTCAGCGCGTGGTGCAGACCAACCGGGATCAGCAGACGGTTAAAGAAGGCGTAGATACCTGCACCGACCGAGCCCAGCTTCTGAATATGTTCACCAAAGTTCACCAGGCCGTTGAAGATCACCGGCCAGATGTACATCAGAATAAAGGCCACCAGGATCATCAGAAAAGAGACCAGAATAGGCACCAGGCGACGGCCGCTAAAGAAAGAGAGCGCCTTCGGCAGTTCCACATGGCTGAAGCGGTTATAGACCTCCGCCGACAGGATACCCACCATAATGCCGACAAACTGGTTTTGAATTTTGCCAAAGGCCGCGGGCACCTGATCGGCCGGGATCTTCTGGATCATCGCCACTGCCGCTGGTGAACAGAGCGTGGTCACCACCAGAAAACCGACAAACCCGGTCAGCGCCGCCGCGCCATCTTTATCTTTTGAGAGGCCATACGCCACGCCAATTGCGAACAGCACCGACATATTATCAATAATCGCCGAGCCCGATTTTATCAGCAGCGCGGCGAGAGCGTTGCTTGCGCCCCATGCGTCCGGGTCAAGCCAGTAGCCGACCCCCATGAGTATTGCGGCGGCTGGCAGGACCGCTACCGGTACCATCAGCGCGCGGCCGACTTTTTGTAAGTAACCTAACATTTGTCCTTTCCCCCTATGAGACTGACTTGTCGCCCTGCGCCGCTTGCTTTTTATTGTCAGCCGCAGGGGTTGAATGACACTACACTTCACGGTGCGCAGTGTAATGACAAATTAATTCGCCTCGCAAATTATACGCGTCTCTTCTGTGATAATTATCACCAAAAGGCACCATTAACTGCCGATACGTCTGGCGAACCACCCCAACTTATTTTATGATGAAAAATATCAAGACGCAGCGATCGCGCGCTGAATCCGGTTTACGGCTTTACCACCAGGCTAACTGCGTCGTCCCCTTTTCTTTTCTCAGAATGAGGTGAAACATGCGACTTATTCCTTTGGCTACCCCTACGCAGGTCGGTAAATGGGCAGCCCGTCATATCGTTAATCGTATCAATGCCTTTAACCCCACCGCAGACCGTCCCTTTGTGCTGGGACTGCCGACGGGCGGCACGCCGCTGGAAGCTTATAAGCATCTTATCGAGATGCACAAAGCGGGCCAGGTCAGCTTCAGGCATGTGGTAACCTTCAATATGGATGAATATGTCGGCCTGCCGAAAGAGCACCCGGAAAGCTATCACAGCTTTATGTACCGCAACTTTTTCGATCACGTTGATATTCAACCAGAAAATATCAATCTTCTGAATGGCAATGCGCCAGATATTGACGCAGAATGTCGCCAGTATGAAGAGAAGATCCGCGCGCTGGGCAAAATTCATCTGTTTATGGGCGGCGTTGGTAACGATGGCCATATCGCCTTTAACGAACCCGCTTCTTCGCTCGCCTCGCGCACCCGCATTAAAACGCTGACGCACGACACCCGCCTGGCGAACTCGCGCTTCTTCAACGGCGATGTGGATCAGGTGCCGAAATATGCCCTGACCGTCGGCGTCGGCACGCTGCTGGATGCGGAAGAGGTGATGATTCTGGTGACCGGCCATGTCAAAGCGCAGGCGCTGCAGGCCGCCGTGGAAGGCAACGTCAACCATATGTGGACCATCAGCTGCCTGCAGCTGCATGCAAAATCGGTGGTGGTATGCGACGAACCCGCCACCATGGAACTGAAAGTGAAAACCGTTAAATATTTCCGCGAGATGGAAGCGGAAAATATGAAAGGCGTGTAAGACGATGTAGTAATGCCCGCCGCGAAGCTCTGGCGGGCTCAGCCGGGAGAACCACGATGTACGCATTAGTAAACGGCCGAATTTATACCGGTCATGAAATTCTGGATAACCACGCGGTGGTTATCGCCGATGGGCTGATCGAACGCGTCTGTCCGCGCGACGCGCTGCCAGCCGATATCGCCCTGCGCGACGTCGCAGGCGCGCTGATCGCTCCCGGCTTTATCGATTTGCAGCTGAACGGCTGCGGCGGCGTGCAGTTCAACGACGACATCGACGCCCTGAGCGTTGAGACACTGGAAATCATGCAGCGTGCCAACGAAAAGTCGGGCTGCACCAGCTTTCTGCCTACCCTGATTACCAGCAGCGACGAGCTGATGAAGCGCGCCATCGACACCATGCGCGCCTATAAAAACAAACATCAGCATCAGGCGCTCGGCCTGCATCTGGAAGGCCCCTGGCTGAATAAAGCCAAAAAAGGCACCCATAATCCCGATCTAATCCGCCTGCCCGATCCGGCGCTGGTGCGCTACCTGTGCGATAACGCCGACGTCATTACCAAGGTGACGCTGGCGCCGGAAAACGCCGGCGACGCGGTGATCCGTCAGCTGACGCAGGCGGGCATTATCGTCTCCGCCGGCCACTCCAGCGCCACCTATGAGGAGGCCAAAGCGGGCTTCCGCGCGGGCGTGACCTTTGCCACCCACCTCTATAACGCGATGCCCGCCTTTGCCGGACGCGAGCCGGGCCTGATCGGCGCGCTGTTCGATTCCCCGGATGTTTATTGCGGCATTATTGCAGACGGGTTGCACGTCCATTACGCTAACGTACGCAACGCGAAGCGTATTAAAGGCAACAAGCTGGTGCTGGTCACCGACGCCACCGCGCCCGCAGGCGCTGAAATTGATAAATTCATTTTCGCAGGCAAAACAATATACTATCGCAATGGCCTGTGCGTGGACGAGAACGGCACCCTGAGCGGCTCTGCGATTACTATGATTGAATCGGTACGCAACGCCGTCGAACATGTCGGCATCGCGCTGGATGAAGCGCTGCGCATGGCGACGCTCTACCCGGCGCAGGCAATGGGCGTGGAAAAACAGCTGGGCACGGTCGAAGCGGGAAAAGTCGCCAACCTCACTGTTTTTACGCGTGATTTCAACATCACTAAGACGTTTGTCAACGGAGACGACGTCCTGAGCGAGTAAGCACTGAATGACCACTGGCGGCCAGACACAAATAGGAAATGTCGATCTTGTCAAGCAACTCAACAGCGCGGCCGTTTACCGGCTAATCGACCAGCAAGGCCCTATTTCGCGCATTCAGATTGCCGAACTTAGTCAGCTTGCGCCCGCCAGCGTCACCAAAATTACCCGCCAGCTGATTGAGCGCGGACTGATCAAAGAGGTGGATCAACAGGCCTCCACCGGCGGTCGCCGCGCGATCTCCATCGTAACTGAAACGCGCAATTTCCATGCTATCGGCGTGCGGCTCGGCCGCTACGATGCCACCCTGACGCTGTTCGATCTCAGCGGCAAGTCACTGGCGCAGGAAGATTACGCCCTGCCGGAACGCACCCAGGAGACGCTGGAGCATGCGCTGTTCGCCGCTATCGACAGCTTTATTGAGGCGCACCAGCGTAAAATCCGCGAGCTAATCGCTATTTCGGTGATCCTGCCCGGCCTGGTTGACCCGATAAACGGCGTGATTCGCTATATGCCGCATATTGCCGTCAGCCACTGGCCGCTGGTGGCCGGACTGCAAAATCGCTTTAAGGTCACCAGCTTTGTCGGTCACGATATCCGCAGTCTGGCGCTGGCGGAGCACTACTTTGGTGCAAGCCGCGACTGCGCCGACTCGATTCTGGTGCGGCTCCATCGCGGCACCGGGGCCGGCATTATCGCCAACGGCCATATTTTCCTTGGCAGCAACGGCAACGTAGGGGAAATCGGCCATATTCAGGTCGATCCGCTCGGCGAGCGCTGCCACTGCGGCAACTTCGGCTGCCTGGAGACCATCGCCGCTAACGGCGCGATTGAAAACCGCGTACGCCATCTGCTCAGCCAGGGCTACCCCAGCGTGCTGACGCAGGAGGCCTGCCAGATGGCACAGATTTGCAAAGCCGCCAACCAGGGCGATGCGCTGGCGTGCGAAGTCGTTGAGTATGTCGGCCGCTACCTGGGCAAAGCGATCGCCATTGCCATCAACCTGTTCAACCCGCAGAAAGTAGTGCTGGCGGGGGAGATCACCGACGCTGAGAAAGTGCTGTTCCCGGCCATTGAGGGCTGTATCAACACGCAGGCGCTCAACGCCTTCCGCAAAAATCTGCCGGTGGTGCGTTCCGAACTCGATCATCGCTCCGCAATAGGCGCCTTTGCGCTGGCAAAACGCGCTATGCTCAACGGCATTCTGCTGCAACATTTACTGGAAGAGTAAACGCGACCCGGACTGAAACTATGACGATAAAAAGCGTAATTTGCGATATTGACGGCGTGTTAATGCATGACAACACCGCCGTACCCGGCGCGCAGGAATTTCTCCAGCGCATTCTGCAAAAAGAGATGCCGCTGGTGGTGCTGACCAACTATCCTTCGCAGACCGCGCAGGATCTGGCGAACCGCTTCGCCAACGCCGGCGTCGAAGTGCCTGACTCGGTGTTCTATACCTCCGCGATGGCCACCGCCGATTTCCTGCGTCGCCAGGAGGGCAAAAAGGCCTACGTCATTGGTGAGGGCGCGCTGATCCATGAACTCTATAAAGCGGGCTTTACCATCACCGACGTCAATCCCGATTTTGTGATTGTCGGCGAGACGCGCTCCTTTAACTGGGAGATGATGCATAAAGCCGCCTTCTTCGTCGCCAGCGGCGCGCGCTTTATTGCCACTAACCCCGATACCCACGCGCGCGGCTTCGTGCCCGCCTGCGGTGCGCTCTGCGCCGGTATTGAAAAAATCTCCGGCCGCCGCCCGTTTTACGTCGGCAAGCCCAGCCCCTACATCATGCGCGCCGCGCTGAATAAGATGCAGGCCCACTCAGAAGAAACGGTTATCGTTGGCGATAACCTGCGTACCGATATCCTGGCCGGTTTTCAGGCGGGACTGGAAACCATTCTGGTGCTCTCCGGCGTCTCGACGCTAAGCGATATCGACGCGATGCCTTTCCGTCCCGACTGGATCTACCCTTCTGTCGCCGATATCGACCTGTTTTAATCGCTCGCTTCGCGCCGCCTGACGCCAGGCGGCCGCTTCCCCCTGCGCTCCCGTCGCCTGCCTGACGCTTTTTTCGCCACATTTAGCCATTCATTGCCGATCCATCAAAGAAATGGCATTTAAATTGAATAAGCTTCAAATAAATTGACCTGGCAACAATCTTTTTATCAGTAAAAGGCGAATATGCTTGCATTGATTGCATGAAATAGCGCATTTTCTTATACATCACGCAGCCGCTGGCTGCCGGACAGGCAACGATAACATCGCCGACAGGCGAGCTCAGGAGTCAGAATATGTGTTCTATTTTTGGTGTGCTGGATCTGAAAAGCGATCCGATTGAACTGCGTAAAAAAGCGCTGGAGAGTTCTCGCCTGATGCGTCACCGCGGGCCGGACTGGTCTGGCGTATACGCAGATGATAAGGCGATTCTCGCGCATGAGCGCCTGTCGATTGTCGACGTCAACAACGGCGCACAGCCGCTGTATAACGCCGACCACACCCATGTTCTGGCGGTTAACGGCGAAATTTATAACCACCAGGCGCTGCGCGCCGAGCTGAGCGACCGCTATCAGTTCCAGACCGGCTCCGACTGTGAAGTTATCCTCGCGCTCTATCAGGAGAAAGGGGTTGATTTTCTCGATGACCTCGAAGGGATGTTTGCCTTTATTCTGTGGGACAGCGTGAAGCAGCAGTATCTGATTGGCCGCGACCATATCGGCATTATTCCGCTCTATATGGGCAACGACGAACACGGCAACCTGTTTGTCGCGTCGGAAATGAAAGCGCTGGTGCCGGTGTGCCGCTCAATTAAAGAGTTCCCGCCGGGAAGCTATCTCTCCAGCACCGACGGCGAAATTCGTCGCTACTGGCAGCGCGACTGGATGGAGTACGCCGCGGTAGAACACAACGTCACCGATGCGGCGGGCCTGAAGCATGCGCTGGAAGAGTCGGTGAAAAGCCACCTGATGTCAGACGTGCCGTACGGCGTGCTGCTCTCCGGCGGTCTGGACTCCTCTATTATTTCAGCGGTAACCAAACGCTTCGCCGCGAAACGCGTCGAAGATCAGGACAAAAGCGACGCCTGGTGGCCGCAGCTGCACTCTTTCGCGGTCGGCCTGGAAGGCTCGCCGGATCTGAAAGCGGCGAAAGCGGTGGCGGAGCACCTGGGCACGGTGCATCACGAGATCCACTTTACCGTGCAGGAAGGGCTGGATGCGATTCGCGATGTGATCTATCACATTGAAACCTACGACGTCACCACCATTCGCGCCTCAACGCCGATGTACCTGATGTCGCGTAAAATCAAGGCGATGGGCATCAAAATGGTGCTGTCGGGCGAAGGCGCAGATGAAGTATTCGGCGGCTACCTCTACTTCCACAAGGCGCCGAACGCCAAAGAGTTTCATGAAGAGAACGTGCGTAAACTGCTGGCGCTGCATATGTATGACTGCGCGCGCGCCAACAAAGCGATGTCCGCCTGGGGCGTGGAGGCACGCGTGCCTTTCCTCGACAAGAAATTCCTCGACGTCGCGATGCGCATTAACCCGCAGGACAAGATGTGCGGCAGCAACGGCAAAATGGAAAAACACATTCTGCGCGAATGTTTCTCTTCCTATCTGCCGGAAAGCGTCGCATGGCGTCAGAAAGAGCAGTTCTCTGACGGCGTCGGCTACAGCTGGATCGACACGCTGAAAGAGGTAGCGGCGAAGCAGGTAAGCGATCAGCAGCTGGCGACCGCGCACTTCCGCTTCCCGTACAACACGCCAGCGTCGAAAGAGGCCTACCTCTATCGCGAAATCTTCGAAGAGCTGTTCCCGCTGCCGAGCGCGGCGGAGTGTGTGCCGGGCGGTCCGTCGGTCGCCTGCTCCTCTGCGAAAGCGATTGAGTGGGACGAAGCCTTTAAGTCGATGGACGATCCTTCAGGTCGCGCGGTGGGTGTGCACCAGTCCGCTTATAAGTAAGTAAAATAAGCCATAACCAAATGGGCCTTGCGGGGCCCCTTTTTTTTAGCTTTGATGTGGTTACGATCAAAATTTGCCGAATAATTCATCAGCCTGGTTACAAGCCAGACAAACAGGCGTCAGGAGACGAAAATCGGCAAAAAATGTGTTGACGCTCCACAGCTCAATACGCATAATGCGCCCCGCAACGCCGATGAAGGTAACGCGAAAAAAGATGGCTACGTAGCTCAGCTGGTTAGAGCACATCACTCATAATGATGGGGTCACAGGTTCAAATCCCGTCGTAGCCACCATCTTTTTTGCGGGAGTGGCGAAATTGGTAGACGCACCAGATTTAGGTTCTGGCGCCGCAAGGTGTGCGAGTTCAAGTCTCGCCTCCCGCACCATTTCAGTCTTCGGCAGCCGGATGGGGTATCGCCAAGCGGTAAGGCACCGGTTTTTGATACCGGCATTCCCTGGTTCGAATCCAGGTACCCCAGCCAATCCGATACGCTCTCGTGGATACGAGTCGACGAATGGGATATCGCCAAGCGGTAAGGCACCGGTTTTTGATACCGGCATTCCCTGGTTCGAATCCAGGTATCCCAGCCACATCGGGTGCAGTAAGCAGTACATTTGGCTACGTAGCTCAGCTGGTTAGAGCACATCACTCATAATGATGGGGTCACAGGTTCAAATCCCGTCGTAGCCACCAAATTATTGGGGTATCGCCAAGCGGTAAGGCACCGGATTCTGATTCCGGCATTCCGAGGTTCGAATCCTCGTACCCCAGCCATACAAGACAATTTGACAAGACACTATTGGGGTGTCGCCAAGCGGTAAGGCACCGGATTCTGATTCCGGCATTCCGGGGTTCGAATCCCTGCACCCCAGCCAAATTGACAACAAGGCCCGCTTTTGCGGGCTTTGTTGTTTTTGTCGTCTGCTGATTTTTTTCACCCTGAGCGTTTTCAAACAGCAACGCAGCGGTTAAATCTGGCCGCGGTGGAGCTTCCCGACGAGCCAGGCGTCCCGCGACGGAAAAAAGGCCGGGAACGTTTTGAACAACGCAGCGCGCTGGCCCGTTTACGGACGCTTCCCAGGGATGAGGTGCGTAACCGCGCGGGCCGAGCGGTCATGAATAACGAACAGCGACGTTGCGATCGGGGAGCCTCTCCGTGGCCGCGCACGAAGGCAACAGCCGCTCCCGCTTTCGCTCATGGAAGCAGCCTGCAACTAAAGCCCCAGCGCATACCGCAGCACCTTGCGCTTCAGCGCGCCCGAACGCTCGGCCGCCATCAGCCCCAGGTTGCGGGCGAACTTCAGCGGCGGCAGCCGGTTGCTGAAGGTGAAATAGAACAGATCCATCCCGCTCTGCATCAGCAGGTTATCGCGGCGACGCTGCGACTGATAACGACGCAGCACATTTTCAGACGCCCACTCCTGCGCGTTGGCGCGCGCCTCCACCAGCACATCCACCAGCGCGTCCACGTCGCGATAGCCCAGGTTGACGCCCTGCCCCGCCAGCGGATTAATGGTATGCGCCGCATCGCCGATCAACGCCAGTCCGGGCAGCACATAGCGCTGCGCATGACGTCGCACCAGCGGGAAGCTCGCCGCCGTCTGCGCTTTAAAACGCCCCAGCCGAGCCGGGAAAGCGGCGGCAATCTCCTTCTCCAGCTGCGGCAGCGGCATCCCCTGCAGCTGACGGATACGCGCCGGCGCGTCATACCACACCAGCGAGGCGCGATTGTCATACAGCGGCAGAAAAGCGCGCGGCCCCTGCGGGGTAAACTGCTGCCAGGTCGCGTCGCCCGCCGGATGCTCACAGGTGACACCGATCAGCAGACAGGATTGCGCGTAGCTCCAGCCGTCGATGCCGATGCCCGCCATCTGTCGCACCTGTGAGTTTGCTCCGTCGGCGCCAACCACCAGCCGGGTATGCAGCGCCTCGCCGTCGCTGAGATCGAGTCGCCAGCCGCCGTTCTCCTGCTGCAGACCCGCGAGCGTTGCAGGCGCGCGCAGCGTGATATCGAGCTGCACCATTCTTTCCCACAGTGCGCGCTGCAGCACGCTATTCTCGACCATAAAGCCCAGCTCCGGCAGGCCGAGCGACGCGGCGTCGAAGCTGACGTGAGCCGTCTGCCACTCCCAGGTTTCCAGCTTGCGATAGGGCGCAAAGCGCATCGCCTGCACGCGCGGCCAGACCTCCAGCTGTTTCAGCAGCCCCGCCGAGGCGCTGCCGATGGCGGAGATACGCACGTCGGGATCGCTGTCGGGGTCAAAAGGCGCAGGCTCCGCGCGCTCCACCACCGCGACGCGAAACTGCTGAAGCGCCAGACCGCACGCCAGCGCAGCGCCGACCATGCCGCCGCCCACCACCACCACATCAAAGCGGTTATCCTGCATTGCTCATCTCCTTCTGATCTCTACCCGCCGCAAAAAAAGCGGGATAACTGGCGCAAAGTGTACCGGAAAAACGTCCCGGCGGCAGAAATGGCCGGCCAGGGGCGCGACGGACTGGCGCTTGCGCCGTGGATATGCGAAGTATGGCGGCTATGCGCTGGTCACAACAGCGTCAAAGCATTACAATACGCGCCCTGCACCTCACTGCACTGAATCAATGGCTAGTTCGACAATGAAAAAACTGCATATCAAAACCTGGGGCTGTCAGATGAATGAGTACGATTCATCCAAGATGGCTGACCTGCTGAACAGCACCCACGGCTACACGCTGACCGAGGAAGCTGACGAGGCGGACGTGCTGCTGCTCAACACCTGCTCTATTCGTGAGAAGGCGCAGGAGAAAGTTTTCCATCAGCTGGGCCGCTGGAAAACCTTAAAAGAGCGCAACCCTGATTTGATTATCGGTGTCGGCGGCTGCGTGGCGTCGCAGGAGGGGGATCATATTCGCCAGCGCGCCAGCTATGTGGATATCGTGTTCGGTCCGCAAACCCTGCATCGCCTGCCGGAAATGATCAACAGCGTACGCGGCAGCAAAAGCCCGATCGTCGATATCAGCTTCCCGGAAATCGAAAAATTTGACCGTCTGCCGGAACCGCGCGCGGAAGGTCCCACCGCCTTCGTCTCCATCATGGAAGGCTGTAACAAATACTGCACCTTCTGCGTCGTGCCCTATACGCGCGGCGAAGAGGTCAGCCGTCCCTGCGACGATATCCTGCTGGAGATCGCGCAGCTGGCGGCGCAGGGCGTGCGTGAAGTTAACCTGCTGGGCCAGAACGTCAACGCCTATCGCGGCGCAACCTTCGACGGCGAAATCTGCACCTTCGCGGAGCTGCTGCGCCTGGTGGCCGCCATTGACGGCATCGACCGCATTCGCTTCACCACCAGCCACCCGATAGAGTTCACCGACGATATTATCGAGGTCTACCGCGATACGCCGGAGCTGGTGAGCTTCCTGCACCTGCCGGTTCAGAGCGGCGCAGACCGCATCCTGACGCTGATGAAGCGCGCCCATACCGCGCTGGAGTACAAAGCGATTATCCGCAAGCTGCGCGCCGCGCGTCCGGATATTCAGATCAGCTCTGACTTTATCATCGGCTTCCCGGGTGAAACCCAGCAGGACTTCGAACAGACCATGAAGCTGATTGCCGACGTTAACTTCGACATGAGCTTCAGCTTTATCTACTCTGCGCGTCCCGGCACGCCGGCGGCAGATCTGCCGGACGACGTCTCGGAAGAGGAGAAAAAGCAGCGCCTCTATATCCTGCAGGATCGCATCAACCAGCAGGCGATGGCATGGAGTCGCCGTATGCTCGGCACGGTGCAGCGCATTCTGGTGGAAGGCACCTCGCGTAAAAACGTGATGGAGCTGTCGGGCCGTACGGAAACCAACCGCGTGGTGAACTTTGAAGGTTCACCGGAGATGATCGGCAAGTTTGTCGATGTCGAGATTGTCGACGTCTATACTAACTCCCTGCGCGGCAAAGTGGTGCGCACCGAAGATGAGATGGGCCTGCGCATCGTAGAAAGCCCGGCATCGGTTATCGCGCGCACGCGCAAAGAGAACGAAATCGGCGTCGGCACCTTCCAGCCTTGATACGCTTTTCACTCAGCGGCGACGCTTCTCGCGCCGCCGCTCTTTTCTTCTGCACGCCCTTGGTTTCTGGACGCGCTGCCCAAATATCATTAGCTACGCTTGCGCCCCGGCGACATGCCATAAATAATTTCTTAAAGTGCCGAGGTTAATCGATCCGGCATCAGCACCCATTCTAACTGGCCCTGAGTGACCCAAAGGATTCGTTTGAATATCGAAACTCGTGAAATCGCCCTTGAACCGGCAGATAACCGCCGACTGATGAGCCTGTGCGGTCCGTTCGACGACAACGTCAAACAGCTTGAGCGTCGTCTGGGCATTGAGATCAACCGTCGCGACAACAGCTTTAAGCTGGTTGGCCGCGCACTCTGCGTTAACGCCGCGGAAGATATTCTGCGCACGCTTTACGTCGATACCGCGCCGGTGCGCGGCGTCATCCCGGATATCGATCCCGAGCAGATCCATCTGGCGATTAAAGAGAGCCGCGTGCTGGAGCAGACCGCCGACAGCGTGCCGGACTTCGGCAAAGCCGTGCATATTCAGACGAAACGCGGCGTTATCAAGCCGCGCACGCCGAATCAGGCGCAGTATATTGCCAATATCCTTGACCACGACATCACCTTCGGCATCGGCCCGGCCGGTACGGGTAAAACCTACCTCGCGGTCGCCGCGGCGGTGGATGCGCTGGAGCGTCAGGAGATTCGCCGTATTCTGCTAACGCGCCCGGCTGTGGAAGCGGGCGAAAAGCTCGGCTTCCTGCCCGGCGATCTGAGCCAGAAAGTCGATCCCTACCTGCGTCCGCTCTATGACGCCCTGTTCGAAATGCTCGGCTTCGAGCGCGTCGAAAAGCTGATGGAGCGCAACGTGATTGAGGTCGCCCCGCTCGCCTATATGCGCGGCCGTACGCTGAACGACGCCTTTATTATCCTGGATGAGAGCCAGAACACGACTATCGAGCAGATGAAGATGTTCCTGACGCGTATCGGCTTTAATTCCAAAGCGGTGATCACCGGCGACGTCACGCAGATTGACCTGCCGCGCAGCACCAAATCGGGCCTGCGCCACGCCATTGAAGTGCTCTCCGAGGTTGAAGAGCTGAGCTTTAACTTCTTCCAGAGCGAAGACGTGGTGCGTCACCCGGTGGTGGCGCGTATCGTAACCGCCTATGAAGCCTGGGAAGAGGCGGATCAGAAGCGCCGCGACAAGCTGGCGGAAGAGCGCAAGCGCGAAGCGCTGGCGGCGCAGAGCGAGGCGCAGGAGAGTAAATGAGTCAGGTAATTCTTGATCTGCAGCTCGCCTGCGAACAGACCGGCGGCCTGCCTGACGAGGCCGCGTTCCAGCGCTGGCTGGAAGCGGCGGTTACCCCTTTTCAGCCGGAAAGCGAAGTCACCATTCGCCTGGTGGACGAGGCGGAGAGCCATGAGCTAAATCTGACTTATCGCGGTAAAGACAAGCCGACCAACGTGCTCTCTTTTCCCTTCGAGGCGCCGCCGGGCATTGAGCTGCCGCTGCTGGGCGACCTGATTATTTGTCGTCAGGTGGTGGAGCAAGAGGCGGAAGAGCAAGGGAAAAGCCTTGAAGCGCACTGGGCCCATATGGTGGTACACGGCACGCTGCATCTGCTGGGCTACGACCATATCGACGATGACGAAGCCGAAGAGATGGAAGGGATCGAGACAGAGATAATGCTTGCTCTTGGTTATCCCGATCCGTACATTTCGGAAAAAGAAGACGCCTGAGCCGCTGGCTCAGTTTATCCCGCTGTCGGCGAGGACGCCGACAGCGACCACCCTCACCAGAGAGATCTCTAAAAAAACGCCATGAGCGACGACCATTCTCAAAACAGCGACGCACCCAGTAGTAAAAAGGGATTTTTTTCCCTGCTTATCAACCAACTGTTTCACGGCGAACCGCAAAACCGTGATGAACTACTGGAGCTGATCCGCGACTCCGAGCAAAAAGAGCTGATTGACGAAGATACCCGCGACATGCTCGAAGGGGTGCTGGATATTGCAGAGCAGCGCGTGCGCGACATTATGATCCCGCGTTCGCAAATGATTACCCTGAAGCGCAACCAGTCGCTGGATGAGTGCCTGGACGTGATTATCGAGTCCGCGCATTCACGTTTCCCGGTAATCAGCGAAGATAAAGACCATGTCGAAGGCATTTTGATGGCGAAAGATCTGCTGCCGTTTATGAGCAGCGAATCTGAGCCGTTCAGCATGGAAAAAGTGCTGCGCCCGGCGGTTGTGGTGCCGGAAAGCAAGCGCGTCGACCGCATGCTGAAAGAGTTCCGTTCTCAGCGCTATCATATGGCGATCGTTATCGATGAGTTTGGCGGCGTGTCCGGCCTGGTCACTATCGAGGATATCCTCGAGCTGATCGTCGGCGAAATCGAAGATGAATATGACGATGAAGAAGATCGTGATATCCGCCAGCTGAACCGCCAGACCTATACGGTGCGCGCCCTGACCCCGATTGAAGATTTCAACGAGGTGTTCGGCACGCAGTTCAGCGACGAAGAAGTGGACACCATTGGCGGACTGGTGATGCAGGGATTCGGCCATCTTCCCGCCCGGGGAGAGAGCATTGACATCGACGGTTATCATTTCAAGGTCGCCATGTCCGACAGCCGTCGTATCATCCAGGTACATGTAAAAATTCCGGAAAACTCGCCGTTACCCCAACTGGATGACGAATAACTCTATGTCTCTGGCCCTGCTTTACCCGCGCCAGCGGGTACGTTTGTTGCTGGCATTGTTAACGGGTGCCCTTGGCACCCTCGCCTTCTCGCCCTATGATTTTTGGCCCGCCGCGCTGCTGTCGCTGTGCGGCCTGCAGCTGCTGACGCTGGATCGACGCAGCGGCCAGGCCACCGCCATCGGCTTCGCCTGGGGTTTTGGCCTGTTCGGCAGCGGCATAAACTGGGTCTACGTCAGTATCGCCACCTTCGGCGGCATGCCCGGCCCGGTCAACGTCTTCCTGGTGATTCTGCTGGCCGCCTATTTATCGCTCTACCCCGCGCTGTTTGCCGGCGTGCTGAACCGCATCTGGCCGCGCGCCACGCTGTGGCGTCTGGCGCTGGCGGCCCCGGCGCTGTGGCAGCTGAGCGAGTTTCTGCGCGGCTGGGTGCTGACCGGCTTCCCCTGGCTGCAGTTCGGCTACAGCCAGATTGACGGCCCGCTGAAAGGCCTGGCACCGCTGGCGGGGGTGGAAACCCTCACCTTTATTTTGATGATAGTCGCGGGTCTGCTGGCCTACGCGCTTCACCAGCGCAGCGTGAAAAGCGCTATCGCTGCGCTGCTGCTGCTGGCGCTGCCCTGGCCGCTGCGTTATATCCACTGGACCCAGCCGCAGCCGGCGCGCAGCGTCGACGTCGCGCTGGTTCAGGGCAACATTCCGCAGTCAATGAAGTGGGATCCGCAGCAGCTGCTCAGCACGCTGCGCGCCTATAACGGCCTGAGCCAGCCGCTGATGGGCCGCGCACCGCTGATTATCTGGCCAGAGTCGGCAATTACCGACCTGGAGAGCAATCAGCAGCCTTTCCTGCGTGCACTCGACGACGAGCTGCGCCAGCGCGGCAGTGCGCTGATTACCGGCATCGTCGATTCCCGACTGGAGCAGAACCGCTATCACGACTACAACTCGGTGATCGTACTGGGCGGCGCGACGCCCTACAGCTACCAGAGCACAAACCGCTATCAGAAAAATCATCTGGTGCCTTTCGGTGAGTTCGTGCCGCTGGAAAACCTGCTGCGGCCGCTGGCGCCCTTCTTCGATCTGCCGATGTCCTCCTTTAGCCGCGGCGACTATCTGCAGCCGCAGCTGCGGGCGGCGGGCTACCACCTCACCAGCGCCATCTGCTATGAGATTGTGCTGGGGGAGCAGGTGCGCGCCAATTTCCATCCCGACACCGATTTTCTGCTTACCGTCTCCAACGATGCCTGGTTCGGCCACTCTATCGGCCCGTGGCAGCATTTCCAGATGGCGCGCATGCGCGCGCTGGAGCTGGGCCGACCGCTGCTGCGCGGCACCAATAACGGCGTAACCGCCGTGGTAAATGCGCAGGGCGAAGTTGAGAAGATCCTGCCGCAGTTTACCCGTGGCGTGCTGCTGGATAAGGTGACGCCGACCACCGGCGAAACGCCATACGCCCATGCCGGTCTCTGGCCGGTCTGGCTGCTGACGCTCTGCGCCGCGCTGCTGGCGCTGTGGCGTCGCAAAGCCTGATCTGCCCTACGGCGGCGAGCGCGCTGCTCGCCGCCTTCTCCCCATATTCCGCTCGCCTTCTCCCCTTCTTCCACGATTTTCTGCTGCGCCATTGATCTGGCACGATGCTTGCTATCAGTAACACGGTTTCCTGTAAACCGGGCGGAGTGACGCGTTAATGCGGGCTGGACTGCACCGTTAAAAGGCACAGGGGCGCACCTTTAGCGCGCAACCCGGTAAATACGCCTCAATTTGGTGCGGAACACCTCGCAAATTAAGAAACTTTTTCGTTTCATAACATTAACAATCCGCTATGTTAGTAAATATTCTTAGCGCGCCGACGCGATGAGATAACAAAAAAAGCAGCAGGAAATACACACAACATCACACATCTGCGCAGTTTATATTCTGCGCGACATATCTCGAAGGAGTTGGACCATGCAGATTCGCAAAGTGGCATTATCGCTTTTGCTGGCAGGCGTAGCGGCAGCGGGCGCAGCCCAGGCGGAAGACCTCAGCGGCACCCTGAAAAAAATCAGCGATAATGGCGTTATCGTTGTAGGACATCGCGAGTCATCTGTTCCTTTTTCTTATTACGACAACCAGCAAAAAGTCGTGGGCTATTCGCAGGCTTACTCCAGCGCCATCGTTGAGGCGATTAAAGCGAAGCTGAACAAGCCGGATTTGCAGGTCAAAATGATCCCGATTACCTCACAGAACCGTATTCCGCTGCTGCAGAACGGCACCTATGACTTCGAGTGCGGCTCCACCACCAATAACCTCGAGCGCCAGAAACAGGCTGCGTTCTCCGACACCATTTTTGTTATCGGCACGCGTCTGCTGGTGAAAAAAGGCGGCGACATCAAAGATTTCGCTGACCTGAAAGGCAAAACCGTGGTCGTTACCTCCGGCACCACCTCGGAAGTGCTGCTGCATAAGCTGAACGACGAGCAGAAAATGGATATGCGTATCATCAGCGCAAAAGATCATGGCGACTCGTTCCGCACGCTGGAAACCGGCCGCGCCGTCGCCTTTATGATGGATGACGCGCTGCTGGCTGGCGAACGCGCCAAGGCGAAGAAGCCGGACAACTGGGAGATCGTCGGCACGCCGCAGTCGAAAGAGGCCTATGGCTGTATGCTGCGTAAAGACGATGCGCAGTTCAAAACCCTGGTCGACGATACCATCGCTAAAGCCCAGACGTCGGGCGAAGCCGCGAAGTGGTTCGATACCTGGTTCAAGCAGCCGATTCCGCCGAAGAACCTGAACCTCAACTTCGATCTCTCAACGGATATGCAGGCGCTGTTTAAAACGCCAAACGACAAAGCACTTAACTAACAACGACAACAAGGGCGGCCTCGCTGCCCTCTCGATTGCTGAAAACCCGGCGCGGACAGACAAGCTGCTCAGGTCGTTCCCCTGAAGCAGGCCATACAGACGCCGTTCATCAATCTTCAGGGTAGCTTAGCTACCCTTTTTTACCGGAGCTCGTTATGGGTATCGACTGGAACTGGGGCATCTTTCTCGAACAGGCCCCGTTCGGCAACACGACCTACCTTGGCTGGCTGTGGTCCGGATTTCAGGTGACCATTGCGGTCTCCTGCTGCGCCTGGATTATCGCCTTTCTTGTAGGATCTTTATTCGGCATTCTGCGCACCGTGCCTAACCGCCTGCTTTCGGCGATCGGCACCTGCTATGTCGAGCTGTTCCGTAACATCCCGCTGATCGTGCAGTTCTTCTTTTGGTATCTGGTGGCACCGGAGCTGGTTGGCGAGAAGCTCGGCATGTGGTTCAAAGCGGAGCTGGATCCCAATATCCAGTTTTTCACCGCGTCGGTGATCTGTCTCGGCCTGTTTACCGCCGCTCGCGTCTGCGAGCAGGTGCGCGCCGCGATTAACTCGCTGCCGCGCGGGCAAAAGAACGCCGGGCTGGCAATGGGCCTGACGCTGCCGCAGACCTACCGCTACGTGCTGCTGCCCAACGCCTACCGCGTGATTGTGCCGCCGATGACCTCGGAAATGCTTAACCTGGTGAAAAACTCCGCTATCGCCTCCACCATCGGGCTGGTGGATATGGCGGCGCAGGCGGGCAAGCTGCTCGACTACTCGGCGCACGCCTATGAGTCGTTTACGGCGATTACGCTGGCCTATATCGCCATCAACCTGGTGATTATGCTGATTATGAGTCTGGTGGAGCGCAAGGTGCGCCTGCCGGGTAATCTGGGAGGAAAATAATGTACGAGTTTGACTGGAGTTCGATTCCTCCCAGCCTGCCCTACCTGCTTAACGGCATGGTGATTACGCTGAAGATCACCGTAACCGCCGTGGTATTCGGCATTCTCTGGGGCACGCTGCTGGCGGTAATGCGGCTGTCGACCTTTAAGCCGATCAGCTGGTTCGCCCGGCTCTACGTAAACCTGTTCCGCTCTGTCCCGCTGGTGATGGTGCTGCTGTGGTTTTATCTGGTGGTGCCGAGCTTTCTGCAGCAGGTGCTGGGGCTGTCGCCCAAAACCGATATCCGCCTGATTTCGGCGATGATCGCCTTTTCGCTGTTTGAGGCGGCCTACTACTCCGAGATTATTCGCGCCGGTATTCAGAGCATTTCGCGCGGCCAGTCTAACGCCGCGCTGGCGCTCGGCATGACGCACTGGCAGTCGATGCAGCTGATTATTCTGCCGCAGGCCTTTCGCGCCATGGTGCCGCTGCTGCTGACGCAGGGCATCGTGCTGTTTCAGGATACCTCGCTGGTTTACGTGCTGAGCCTGGCCGACTTTTTCCGCACCGCGTCGACAATCGGCGAGCGTGACGGCACCCAGGTGGAAATGGTTCTCTTCGCCGGTCTGGTCTATTTCGCGATCAGCCTGAGCGCTTCGCTGTTGGTCAGCTATCTAAAAAGAAAAAGGACGGTTTAAATGATTAACCTGAAAAACGTTTCTAAGTGGTATGGTCACTTTCAGGTGCTGACCGACTGCACGACCGAAGTCCAGAAAGGGGAAGTGGTCGTGGTATGCGGCCCATCGGGCTCGGGCAAATCGACCCTGATCAAAACCGTGAACGGCCTGGAGCCAATTCAGCAGGGCAATATTCTGGTGAACGGCATCGAAGTGAACAACAAGAAAACGAACCTGGCGCAGCTGCGCAGCAAGGTCGGCATGGTGTTCCAGCACTTCGAGCTGTTTCCCCATCTCAGCATTATCGATAACCTGGTGCTGGCGCAGGTAAAAGTGCTGAAGCGCGACAAGGCCGCCGCGCGGGAAAAGGGATTAAAACTGCTGAATCGCGTCGGGCTTTCCGCCCATGCGCAGAAGTTTCCCGGCCAGCTGTCGGGCGGCCAGCAGCAGCGCGTAGCGATTGCGCGCGCGCTCTGCATGGATCCTATCGCCATGCTGTTCGACGAGCCGACCTCGGCGCTCGATCCGGAAATGATCAATGAAGTGCTCGACGTGATGGTGGAGCTGGCGCAGGAAGGCATGACGATGATGGTGGTCACGCACGAAATGGGCTTCGCCCGTAAAGTAGCGAACCGCGTCATTTTTATGGATGAAGGCAAGATTATTGAAGATACGCGTAAAGATGACTTCTTTAATAATCCGCAGTCCGATCGCGCGAAAGATTTTCTGGCGAAAATTCTGCACTAGCGGGTAGGCCTGGCGCTTGCGCGCCAGAACCCTCTCGCTGCCAGCCGGCCTGCGACACGCTTGTCGCGGGCCGTTTTACTCTTCGGACGCGTTCATCCGCAGCACACTCGCCCTTCTTACGGCTCAAAGGGCTGACGCTGAAACTGATCGTGTCCGCACTCCGGGCAGCGCGTTAAGATCTCAGGCGTATAAATCGCGCGCGTAAAGTGACACTTCTCGCACACCAGATTGCCCAGCCCCACCACCTCGCCGCTCTGATAAACCCCGTGATGATGCAGATCCTGGAATACCTCGCGCCACTCCAGCTGGCTCTTGTCGGTAATATCCGCCAGCTCTTTCCACAGGCTCTCGCGCATGATGCGCATAAAGAGCGAATCGTTCACCTTCTCTGGCTGATGGATCTCCTGATAGCTGCGTGCAAACTCTTGTAAATCTCGTCGAACCGCCGCTAGCGCCCGATCGATTTCGTCGGGCGTCGCGGCGTCGCTGGCCATCAGCTGCTGACGTCGCGACGTCACCAGTGCGTCAATATCCCGATCGCCCTGGCGCAGGCGCTCGGTCAGCGCGGCCAGGGACTCACGGTAAATCTGCGCTACTTTGTTCATTTTATTCTCCTTTCTGCGCGGGTATGCCAGCTTTAAGTTTAGCCGCTTTGCGCCGTTTGCCGCGCTGTCTGGCAAAGCGAATCGGAATATGCGAGCGGGATACGCCCTTCTGCGAGAAATCGCCGCAACAGGGCGGTGAAGTGTTGTTGACCGGCAGCCATATGGGTATGCTATGCGGATCTTAAAGTAAGCTAAGCGTTATTCATTAAGGACCACAGGCTGCCATGCAAGAGCAATACCGCCCGGAAGAGATAGAATCCCGCGTCCAGCAACACTGGGACGAAAACCAAACGTTCAAAGTGACCGAAGATGAGAGCAAAGAGAAATATTACTGCCTCTCCATGCTGCCCTATCCTTCTGGCCGCCTACATATGGGCCACGTGCGTAACTACACCATCGGCGACGTGATCGCCCGTTACCAGCGTATGCTCGGCAAAAACGTGCTGCAGCCCATCGGCTGGGATGCGTTCGGCCTGCCGGCGGAAGGCGCGGCGGTAAAAAACAACACCGCGCCCGCCCCCTGGACCTACGACAATATCGAATATATGAAGAACCAGCTCAAACTGCTGGGTTTTGGCTATGACTGGAGCCGCGAGCTGGCAACCTGCAAGCCGGAATACTACCGCTGGGAGCAGTGGTTCTTCACGAAGCTCTATGAAAAAGGCCTGGTTTATAAAAAAACCTCGGCGGTGAACTGGTGCCCGAACGATCAGACGGTGCTGGCGAACGAACAGGTTATTGATGGCTGCTGCTGGCGCTGCGACACCAAAGTCGAGCGCAAAGAGATCCCGCAGTGGTTCGTTAAAATCACCGACTATGCCGATGAGCTGCTTAACGACCTCGATACGCTGGAAGACTGGCCGGAGCAGGTCAAAACCATGCAGCGTAACTGGATCGGCCGTTCCGAAGGGGTGGAAATCACCTTCGACGTCGCCGACAGCGAAGAGAAAGTCACCGTCTACACCACCCGTCCGGACACCTTCTTCGGCGCCACCTACGTCGCGGTCGCCGCGGGTCATCCGCTGGCGCTGCAGGCCTCAATGGGCAACCCGGTGCTGGCTGACTTTATCGCCGAATGCCGCAATACCAAAGTCGCCGAGGCAGAGATGGCGACGATGGAGAAAAAAGGCATGGCCACCGGCCTGTTTGCCATCCATCCGCTGACCGGCGACAACGTGCCGGTCTGGGTAGCTAACTTCGTTCTGATGGAGTACGGCACCGGCGCCGTTATGGCGGTTCCGGCGCACGACCAGCGCGACTGGGAGTTTGCCACCAAATACGATCTGCCGATCAGGCCGGTTGTGCTGAACCAGGACGGCAGCGAGCCGGACGTCAGCGCCGCCGCCATGACGGAGAAAGGCACCCTGTTCAACTCCGGCGAGTTCGACGGTCTGAGCCATGAAGCGGGCTTCAACGCTATCGCTGACCTGCTGGCTGCGAAAGGCGTCGGCGTGCGCAAGGTCAACTACCGCCTGCGCGACTGGGGCGTCTCCCGTCAGCGCTACTGGGGCGCACCGATTCCGATGGTGACGCTGGAAGACGGCACCGTGATGCCAACGCCAGAAGATCAGCTGCCGGTGATCCTGCCGGAAGATGTGGTGATGGACGGTATTACCAGCCCGATTAAAGCGGACCCGGAGTGGGCGAAAACCACGGTAAACGGCCAGCCGGCGCTGCGTGAAACCGACACCTTCGACACCTTTATGGAGTCCTCGTGGTACTACGCGCGCTACACCTGCGCCAACTACGATGAAGGCATGCTGGATCCGGCGGCAGCCAACTACTGGCTGCCGGTCGATCAGTATGTGGGCGGTATCGAACACGCCATCATGCACCTGATGTACTTCCGCTTCTATCACAAGCTGCTGCGCGATGCGGGCCTGGTTACCTCAAATGAACCCGCTAAGCGTCTGCTCTGTCAGGGCATGGTGCTGGCGGACGCCTTCTACTACCTCGGCGCGAACGGCGAGCGCAACTGGGTCTCTCCCATCGACGTCACCGTCGAGCGCGACGAGAAAGGCCGCATTGTGAAAGCGACCGACAGCCAGGGCCGCGACGTGATTTACGCCGGCATGAGCAAAATGTCGAAGTCGAAAAACAACGGCATCGACCCGCAGCTGATGGTTGAGCGTTACGGTGCGGACACGGTTCGCCTGTTTATGATGTTCGCCTCACCGGCGGAGATGACGCTGGAGTGGCAGGAGTCAGGCGTAGAAGGGGCGAACCGCTTCCTGAAGCGCGTCTGGAAACTGGCTTACGAGCATACCGCGAAAGGGGCGACGACGGCGCTGGATATCAGCAGCCTCAACGACGATCAGAAAGCGCTGCGTCGCGATCTGCATAAAACCATCGCCAAAGTTTCCGACGATATCGGTCGTCGTCAGACCTTTAACACCGCTATCGCGGCGATTATGGAGCTGATGAACAAGCTGGCGCGTGCGCCGCAGGAAAGCGAGCAGGATCGCGCGCTGATGCAGGAAGCGCTGCTGGCCGTAGTTCGCATGCTCTATCCGTTCACCCCGCACGCCAGCTATGTGCTGTGGCAGGCGCTGGGCGGCGAAGGCAGCGTGGACGACGCCAGCTGGCCGGTAGCGGACGAGGCGGCGATGGTGGAAGATTCGCTGCTGGTGGTTGTGCAGGTAAATGGTAAAGTCCGTGGTAAAATTACCGTGGCCGCCGATGCAACGCAGGAGCAGGTTCAGGCTCGCGCCGCCCAGGAACATCTGGTGGCGAAGTACCTTGACGGCGTCACCATCCGTAAAGTGATTTATGTACCCGGCAAACTGCTTAACCTGGTCGTAGGTTAAGTTCAGGAGGAACTGTGCGACATCTGATTATCAGGCTGTTTGTCCTGCTGGCGGTGATGGTTACCGCCGGCTGTGGTTTTCACCCGCGCGGCACCACGCAGGTGCCGAGCGAGCTGAAAACGCTGATCTTGAACAGCGGCGATCCGTACGGTCCGCTGGCGCGCACGGTGCGTCAGCAGCTGCGTATCAACAACGTCACTATCGTTGAGGATACCAAACAGAACCGTACCGATATCCCTACGCTGCGCCTTGGTGGTGAAACGCAGGGCCGCGATACCGCCTCGGTGTTTATCAGCGGTACAACGGCGGAGTACTCGCTGATGATGAACGTGACGGCGCAGGTTCTGCTGCCGGGCAAAGGCATCTATCCGATCAGCACCACGGTTTATCGTTCATTCTTCGATAACCCGAACGCGGCGCTGGCGAAAGATGCCGAGCAGGAGATGATCGTGCAGGAGATGCGCCAGCGCGCCGCCGAGCAGCTGGTGCGTAAACTGCTGACCGTGCACGCCGCGCAGATGAACCAGAAAGAGACGCTGCCGGCGTCGGCCAGCGAACCTGCGGTGCCCGCGCCAGCCTCCTCCTCTTCCGCTACCCGTACGCAATGATCAGGATCTATCCTGAGCAATTAGGCGCGCAGCTCCGTGAGGGGCTGCGCGCCTGCTATTTGTTAGCCGGAAACGAGCCGCTGCTGCTGCAGGAGAGCGCCGACGCGATACGCGCCGCCGCCGTTGCGCAGGGGTTCGAAGAACATCTGAGTTTTACGCTCGACGCCCAGACCGACTGGGAAAGCCTCTTTGCCAGCTGTCAGGCGCTCAGCCTGTTTGCACAGCGTCAGACAATGACGCTGCTCTTCCCGGAAAATGGCCCCAACGCCGCGATGGCCGAACAGCTGAATAAGCTGGCGGGCCTGCTGCACGGCGATATTTTACTTATTTGCCGCCTGGCGAAGCTGACCAAAGCCCAGGAGAACAGCGCCTGGTTTAAGGCGCTCTCTGCCCATGGCGTACTGGTGCCGTGCCAGACGCCGGAGCAGGCGCAGCTGCCGCGCTGGGTGGCGACGCGCGCTAAAAGCATGAAGCTCTCGGTAGACGACGCGGCGATCCAGCTGCTCTGCTACTGCTACGAGGGCAACCTGCTGGCACTGGCGCAGGCGCTGGAGCGTCTGTCGCTGCTCTGGCCCGACGGCAAGCTGACGCTGCCGCGCGTCGAAGAGGCGGTCAGCGATGCGGCGCACTTTACGCCGTTTCACTGGGTGGACGCCCTGCTGGCGGGCAAAAGCAAGCGCGCGCTGCATATTCTGCATCAGCTGGAAAAAGAAGAGAGCGAGCCGGTTATCCTGCTGCGCACGCTGCAGCGCGATTTAATGACGCTGCTGCACCTGCAGCGCCATCAGGCGCAGCAGCCGCTGCGCACGTTAATGGATCAGCAGCGCATCTGGCAGAACCGTCGCGCGCTGTTTACCGAGGCGCTGCAGCGCCTGGACGGCGCGCGCCTGCAGCGCGCGATTCACCTGCTGACGCAGATTGAACTAACCCTGAAGCAGGACTACGGGCAGCGTATCTGGCCGCAGCTGGAGACGCTCTCGCTGCTGCTCTGTCATCGCCATTTTCCTGCGAGCTTCGCCAGTGTCTGAACTCCACGCCCTGTTCGGCGGCACCTTCGACCCTATCCACTTCGGCCATTTGCGGCCGGTAGAGGCGCTGGCGCAGCAAACCGGCCTGGCGCGCGTGCTGCTGCTGCCCAACAACGTGCCGCCGCACCGTCCGCAGCCGGAAGCGAGCGCGACGCAGCGCGTCGATATGCTGCGCTGCGCCATTCGCGACCGGCCGCTGTTCGATATCGATA
The DNA here is from genome assembly GCF_022346785.1 of Pantoea sp. ACRSC. Lineage (NCBI taxonomy): Bacteria > Pseudomonadati > Pseudomonadota > Gammaproteobacteria > Enterobacterales > Erwiniaceae > Pantoea > Pantoea sp. ACRSC. The sequence continues at coordinate 221,643 of NZ_JAKRNN010000001.1, read as the reverse complement.
CCCGCGAACTGCTGCGCGAAACGCCGTCGTGGACGGTGGCGACGCTGGAGGCGCTGCGCGCTGAACGCGGGCCGGCGCAGCCGCTGGGATTTATTATTGGCCAGGATTCGCTGCTCAACCTGTCAGGCTGGCACCGCTGGCAGGATTTGCTGTCGCTCTGCCATCTGCTGGTGTGCAAGCGTCCGGGCTATCCGGCCCAGATGGCGACGCCGGAGATGCAGCGCTGGCTGGACAGCCATCTGGCGAGCGAGACCTCGCAGCTGCATCAGCAGCCTGCGGGCTTTATCTGGCTGGCCGATACGCCGCTGGTGGATATCTCCGCCACGGAAATTCGTCAGCGCCGCCGCCAGGGGCTCTCCTGCGATCGGCTGCTGCCGCCGGCCGTTATCGACTATATCGACCGCGCAGGCCTCTATCTGAAATAAGCGCCGGTCGGACGTATATCACACAGGCAAAGGCGTGCTATACTGCGCGGCTTAATTTTTTGGCTGCCTTATCGGGGCCAGCAGCCGGCCCGCTACAATCCGTATTAAAGGGGAACCTTTTGCAAGGTAAAGCACTCCAAGAGTTCGTTATTGATAAGATTGATGATCTTAAAGGTCAGGATATCGTCGCGCTCAACGTTCAGGGTAAATCCAGCATCACCGACTGCATGATCATCTGTACCGGCACCTCGACGCGTCACGTCTCGTCTATCGCCGATCACGTGGTGCAGGAGTCGCGCGCCGCCGGATTGATCCCGCTTGGCGTAGATGGCAAAAACACCGCTGACTGGGTAGTGGTCGATCTGGGCGACGTCATCGTACACGTCATGCAGGAAGAGAGCCGCCAGCTTTATGAGCTGGAAAAACTCTGGAGCTGACGCGTGAAACTGCAGCTTGTAGCCGTAGGCACGAAGATGCCCGACTGGGTGCAAACCGGTTTTACTGAGTATCTGCGTCGTTTTCCCAAAGATATGCCGCTGGAGCTGGTAGAAGTCCCTGCCGGAAAACGCGGCAAAAACGCCGATATCAAGCGTATCCTGGAAAAAGAGGGCGAAGCGATGCTGGCCGCAACCGGCAAGGGCAACCGCATCGTCACGCTTGATATTCCCGGCCAGCCGTGGGAAACGCCTCAGCTTGCTCAGCAGCTGGAGCGCTGGAAACAGGACGGCCGCGACGTCAGCCTGTTGATTGGCGGTCCGGAAGGATTATCGCCCGCCTGCAAAGCCGCCGCCGAGCAGAGCTGGTCGCTTTCCGCGTTGACGCTGCCTCATCCGCTGGTGCGCGTGCTGGTCGCTGAAAGCCTCTATCGCGCCTGGAGCATCACCGCCAATCATCCTTATCATCGTGAATAACCGGTAAGGCTAACCCCGACATTTTAAGTAGCGGATGAAATTACAAAGCAACGCCTTTCGCGATTACAGTGCCGAACAGAAACTCTTTGTCCGTCGGGCGCTTATTGCGTTCTTCGGAATTCTGGTGCTCTCCAGCGTGCTGGTGGTCAATCTTTACCACCTGCAAATCCTGCGCTTTGAAGATTACAGTACCCGCTCTAACGAAAACCGCATCAAGCTGGTGCCGGTGGCGCCGAGCCGCGGCATTATCTACGACCGCAACGGCACCGCGCTGGCCCTCAACCGCACCATCTATCAGGCGGAGCTGGTGCCGGAAAAAGTCGACAACCTCAAGCAAACGCTGGAAGATCTGCGTCCGGTGCTCGATATCACCGACGAGGATCTCGACGCCTTCGATAAAGAGCGCAAGCGCTCACGTCGCTTTACCTCTATCCCGGTCAAGGTCGGCCTCAACGATGTGCAGGTGGCGCGCTTCGCCGTTAACCAGTACCGCTTTCCCGGCGTTGAGGTAAAAGGCTATCAGCGTCGCTACTACCCGTACGGCCCGACGCTGACGCACGTGGTCGGCTACGTCTCTAAAATCAACGACCGCGACGTGGCGCGCCTCGATAAAGAGGGCAAGTGGCCAAACTACGCCGCAACGCACGATATCGGCAAGCTGGGCATTGAAAGCTATTACGAAGATGTGCTGCACGGCATTACCGGCTATGAAGAGGTCGAGGTCAATAACCGCGGCCGCGTAATCCGCCAGCTGCACGAGCAGTCGCCACAGGCGGGACGCGATATCTGGCTGACTATCGATCTCAAGCTTCAGCAATATATCGAAACCCTGCTGGCCGGCAGTCGCGCGGCGGTGGTGGTGAGCGATCCGCGCACCGGCGAAATCCTGGCGATGGTCTCCACACCCAGTTACGATCCCAATCTTTTTGTCGACGGCATTTCGAGTAAAGATTATCGCGGCCTGCTCAACGACGAGAATCGCCCGCTCTATAACCGTGCCATTCAGGCCTCTTATCCCCCCGCCTCGACGGTGAAGCCCTACGTGGCGGTCTCTGCGCTCAGCGCCGGGGTTATCAACCGCAACACCAGCCTGTTCGATCCCGGCTGGTGGCAGCTGCCCGGCTCGGAAAAGCGCTACCGCGACTGGAAAAAATGGGGCCACGGCCGCCTCAACGTTACCAAATCGCTGGAGGAGTCGGCGGATACCTTCTTCTATCAGGTGGCGTATGACATGGGCATCGATCGCCTCTCTGAGTGGATGAACAAATTCGGCTACGGCCACCGCACCGGCATCGATCTGCCGCAGGAGAGCGCCGGTAATATGCCGACGCGCGACTGGAAGATGAAGCGCTTTAAAAAGCCGTGGTATCAGGGCGATACCATTCCGGTGGGCATCGGCCAGGGCTACTGGACCGCGACGCCGCTGCAGATGAACAAGGCGCTGATGATCCTGATTAACGACGGCGTGGTAAAAGTGCCGCACCTGCTGCGCGCCACCCGCGAGGGACGCACCATGGTGCCCTGGCGTCAGCCGCCGGGCGAGCCGATCGGCGACATTCACTCTGGCTACTGGGAGATCGCCAAAGACGGCATGTATGGCGTGGCGAACCGCGCAAACGGCACGGCGCATAAAAGCTTTGCCGACGCGCCCTATAAGATCGCCGCTAAATCGGGTACCGCGCAGGTCTTCGGCCTGAAAGAGAACGAAACCTATAACGCGCATAAAATTGCCGAGCGGCTGCGCGACCATAAGCTGATGACCGCGTTTGCTCCCTATGACAAACCGCGCGTCGCCGTCACCATGATCCTGGAGAACGGCGGCGCAGGCCCGGCGGTCGGCACGGTGATGAGACAGATTCTCGACCACATTATGCTGGGCGATAACAATACGGCTCTGCCGGACGCGGTCCCTACCCCGCCCGGCTATGAAGGTGAATAACGATGTCGATGAACGATAGCCCGCAGAAAAGATCGATCTGGATGCGTATCCACATCGATCCGCTGTTTATGCTGGTGATTCTGGCGCTGCTCACCTATAGCGCCATTGTGATCTGGAGCGCCAGCGGACAGGATCCGGGCATGATGGAGCGAAAAATCGGCCAGATTGCGATGGGCCTGGTGATGATGCTGGTGCTGGCGCAGGTGCCGCCGCGCGTCTATGAGGGCTGGGCGCCCTATCTCTATATTGTTTGCGTGATATTGCTGATCGCGGTGGACGCTTTCGGCCATATCAGTAAAGGGGCGCAGCGCTGGCTCGACCTCGGCGTGGTGCGCTTTCAGCCCTCGGAGATCGCCAAAATCGCCGTGCCGCTGATGGTGGCGCGCTTTATCAACCGCGACGTCTGTCCGCCGACCCTGAAGAATACCGGCATTGCGCTGATCCTGATCTTTATGCCGACGCTGCTGGTGGCGGCGCAGCCTGACCTCGGCACCGCAATCCTGATTGCCGCCTCGGGGCTGTTCGTGCTGTTTCTCTCTGGCATGAGCTGGAAGCTGATCGGCGTGGCGGTGGTGCTGGTCGCGGCCTTTATTCCGGTACTCTGGTTCTTCCTGATGCACGACTATCAGCGCGATCGCGTCATGATGCTGCTCGACCCGGAAAGCGATCCCCTTGGCGCGGGCTACCACATTATTCAGTCAAAAATCGCCATCGGCTCCGGCGGCCTGCGCGGCAAAGGCTGGCTGCACGGCACCCAGTCGCAGCTGGAGTTTTTGCCGGAGCGCCATACCGACTTTATTTTCGCCGTGCTCGCCGAAGAGCTGGGCCTGGTGGGCGTGCTGATCCTGCTGGTGCTCTATCTGCTGCTGATCCTGCGCGGTCTGGTGATCGCCGCGCGCGCCCAGACCACCTTTGGCCGCGTCATGGCGGGCGGATTAATGCTGATTTTGTTCGTTTATGTTTTCGTTAATATTGGCATGGTAAGTGGTATCTTACCGGTGGTTGGCGTCCCTCTGCCGCTGGTCAGCTATGGCGGCTCGGCGCTCATCGTGCTTATGGCGGGATTCGGCATCGTGATGTCGATCCATACTCACAGAAAAATGTTATCTAAAAGCGTTTAAGAGGCTGCACATGCGTAAGGAATGGCCTGCTGTTGCTCTGGCACTACTGGTTTTGACCGCCTGTACCACCACCGAGGAACCGCAAAACACCGCGCCGCCGCAACCGGCTTATAACGGCCCGGTGGTGGAAATACCGGGCGTCGAGCCGAAATATGAGCCCACTAATCCTGGCACCAGCCAGGATTACAGCGCGAACGGCAAGTCTTACCGTATCGTCAAGGATCCGTCGAACTTCAGCGAAGTGGGATTAGCAGCCTGGTACGGCGACGAAGCGCAGGGCAAACGCACCGCCACCGGCGAAAGCTACGATCCCGATGCGCTGAGCGCGGCGCACCCTACGCTGCCGCTGCCCAGCTACGTGCGCGTCACCAACCTCGCTAACGGTCGCCAGATCGTGGTGCGCGTCAACGATCGCGGCCCCTATACGCCGGGACGCATTATCGACCTGTCGCGTGCGGCGGGCGATCGCCTCAATATCTCTAACAACACCCGCGTACGGGTGGACTATATCAAGGTCGCACCGGACGGCACCCTCTCTGGTCCCGGCACCATCGGCACCGTGGTGGCGAAGCAGAGCTACGCCCTGCCCGCGCGGCCCGATCTCGGCGGCAACGGCGTGATGAACGGCAGCAGCGAGCCTGCCGCCGCGCCGGTACCGGCGCAGGACATTCGCGCCGTCGACAACAGCAGCCTGCAGAGCAACGGCGAAATGGGCGCACCGGTCAGCAGCAGCGGTTTCCTCGGCGCACCTCAGCCGCTGGCCAGCGGCGTGCTGGAGGGCAGCGAGCCTGCGCCGCAGCCTGTCGCCGCACCTGTGCCTGCCGCCGAACCCGCAGCGGCGGCGCCAGCCGCCCAGCCGACGCCGACCGGCGCTTTTGTGGTGCAGGTAGGCGCCATCAATGATGCTGCGCGCGCGCAGCAGATGGCGCAGAGTCTGGGCCAGAAATATGGCGTGCCCGGCTCGGTGGAGAATGCCGGCAATAACGTCTATCGCATTCAGCTTGGCGGTTTTAAAAACCGCGCCGACGCCGCTGCGCTGCAGCAGCGCCTGAATGCCAACGGCCAGGCGTCATTTATCACCAGCGCGCGTCGTTGAACCCCGGCTCACCGCGCCGGACATCTCTGCTAACAACAGAATGACAAAGCCAGATGCCTGTAAAACAGGCATTTGCTATGATAAGCCACTTTTTTTTAACCTTAACTCACGGATGTTGTAGTCCATAACATGAACACGCTGAAACCCTCTCGTTTTCTGAAACGCCTGACAGTGGGATCACTGGTCGCTTTCTCACTCAGCCACGTAGCATTTGCTGATGACGTCAACCTCAAAACGATGATCCCGGGCGTGCCGGATATCGATGCCGAAGCCTATGTACTGATCGACTACAACTCGGGCAAAGTACTGGCCGAGAAAAACGCCGACGCCCGTCGCGATCCTGCCAGCCTGACCAAAATGATGACCAGCTATGTTATTGGTCAGGCGGTCAAAGCGGGCAAGATCCATCAGGAAGATGTGGTTACCGTGGGCAAAGATGCCTGGGCAACCGGCAACCCGGTGTTCAAAGGCTCGTCGCTGATGTTCCTTAAGCCTGGCGATCGCGTGCCGGTCTCTCAGCTGACGCGCGGCATCGTGCTGCAGTCGGGCAACGACGCCTGCGTGGCGATGGCGGACTATGTCGCTGGCAGCCAGGACGCCTTTGTCGGCCTGATGAATAACTACGTGAAGGCGCTGGGCCTGCAGAATACCCACTTCCAGACGGTACACGGACTGGATGCGGACGGCCAGTACAGCTCGGCGCGCGATATGGCGCTGATTGGCCAGGCGCTGATCCGCGACGTGCCGGAAGAATATTCGGTTTATAAAGAGAAAGAGTTCACCTTTAACAATATTCGCCAGACCAACCGTAACGGTCTGCTGTGGGATACCAGCCTCAACGTCGACGGCATCAAAACCGGCCACACTGAATCGGCTGGCTACAATATCGTCTCTTCCGCCACCGAAGGCCAGATGCGTCTGATCTCGGCGGTGCTGGGCGGTCGTACCTTCAAAGGACGCGAAGTCGAGAGCAAAAAGCTGCTGATCTGGGGCTTCCGCTTCTTTGAAACCGTGGCACCGCTCAAGGCGGGCAAAGAGTTCGCTTCTGAGCCGGTCTGGTTCGGCAACAGCGATCGCGTCCAGCTGGGCGTAGAGAAAGACGCCTACCTGACCATTCCGCGCGGCCGCATGAAAGATTTGAAAGCCAGCTATGTGCTGAACAACAGCGAACTGCACGCCCCGCTGCAGAAAAATCAGGTCGTGGGCAGCATCAACTTCCAGCTCGACGGCAAAACCGTGGAACAGCGTCCGCTGGTGGTGCTGAACGAAGTGCAGGAAGGCGGATTCTTCAGCCGCATCATCGATTACATCAAGCTGATGTTTCACCACTGGTTCGGCTAAGCGGCCTGGCGGTTGAAAAGTCGCCACGTCGTCGCCATAACTACGCTATGATAATGCTCCCGCTTCGGCGGGAGCCTGTTTTTTATGCACCGGAGTCAATATGAAAACCAAACTGAATGAACTGCTCGAATTCCCTACCCCTTTTACCTATAAAGTGATGGGTCTGGCGCAGCCGGAGCTGGTTGATCAAGTGGTTGAAGTGGTGCAGCGCCATGCGCCCGGCGACTACTCGCCCGACGTTAAGCCAAGCAGCAAAGGCAACTACCACTCGGTGTCGATCACCATTAACGCCACGCATATCGAACAGGTGGAAACCCTGTATGAAGAGCTGGGCAATATCGATATCGTGCGCATGGTGCTGTAAGTGCCGCCGTCGGCGAAGGGTCTTGGTCTTGCCCTTTGCCGACGTTATACTCAGCCTTTCCTCCTTAACCGGACCGCCGTTTTGTCAGCAGATACGCTTCTTATCCGCCAGCTCGGCCAGCGCGACTGGCAACCCGTCTCCGATGCCATGCATCAGTTCACCGATCGCCGTAACGGCGACAGCCGCGACGAAGTCTGGCTGGTAGAGCATCACGCCGTTTTTACCCAGGGCCAGGCCGGCAAAGCTGAGCATCTGCTGATGCCGGGCGATATTCCGGTGGTCCAGAGCGATCGCGGCGGCCAGGTGACCTATCACGGCCCAGGCCAGCAGGTCATGTACGTGCTGATTGACGTTAAGCGCCGCAAGATCGGCGTGCGCCAGCTGGTGACCGCGCTGGAAGAGACGGTTATCAGCACGCTGGCGCACTTCGGCGTCGAGGCGCGCGCCCGTCCCGATGCGCCGGGCGTCTATGTGGGCGACGAGAAGATCTGCTCGCTCGGCCTGCGCATCCGCAAAGGCTGCTCGTTTCACGGCCTGGCGCTTAACGTGGCGATGGATTTAACGCCCTTCCTGCGCATCAATCCCTGCGGCTACGCCGGGATGCGCATGACGCAGCTCAGCGCCTTTCAGCCTGGCGTCAGCCTGGCGGACGTGCAGCCGCTGCTGGTGGCGGCCTTTGCGCACCAGCTGGGCTTTACCCAGGTTGAGTGGCTGGCGGCTGAAACCGCGCCGCTGCCTTAACCGCGCATGCGCATTTACAAAATTGTAACTTTTACCGCCGCCGGACGGCTGCTTCTGCCAGGCGGAACTGATATAATTTTTGAAATTTTATCAAATAAATTTGAAAGCTTTATCGCTGGCCTGAAGGCGAAAGCTCTCATCACGCAATCCGACCGGAACCTGCAGACTTATGAGTAAACCAATTCAGATGGAACGCGGCGTCAAATATCGCGACGCAGATAAAATGGCGCTGATCCCGGTAAAAACCGTGGTGACGGAACGTCAGGAGCTGTTACGCAAGCCCGAATGGATGAAAATCAAGCTGCCTGCGGATTCCAGCCGAATCCAGGGCATCAAGGCGGCGATGCGCAAAAACGGCCTGCACTCGGTGTGCGAAGAGGCCTCCTGCCCTAACCTGGCCGAATGCTTTAACCACGGCACCGCGACCTTTATGATCCTCGGCGCCATCTGCACCCGCCGCTGCCCGTTCTGCGACGTGGCGCACGGCCGCCCTAACGCGCCGGACGCCGGCGAGCCGCTGAAGCTGGCGCAGACAATCGTCGATATGGCGCTGCGCTATGTGGTTATCACCTCGGTAGACCGTGACGACCTGCGAGACGGCGGCGCGCAGCACTTCGCCGACTGCATCAGCGCGATTCGCGAAAAGAGCCCGAACATCAAAATCGAAACGCTGGTGCCCGATTTCCGCGGCCGTATGGATCGCGCGCTGGAGATCCTCACCGCTACGCCGCCCGACGTCTTTAACCACAACCTGGAGAACGTGCCGCGCGTCTATCGCCAGGTGCGTCCGGGCGCGAACTACGACTGGTCGCTGAAGCTGCTGGAGCGCTTTAAAGAAGCGCATCCCTCAATACCGACGAAATCGGGTCTGATGGTGGGCCTGGGCGAAACCAATGCGGAGATTATCGAAGTGATGCGCGACCTGCGCCGTCACGGCGTTACTATGCTGACGCTGGGCCAGTATCTGCAGCCGAGCCGTCACCACCTGCCGGTTCAGCGCTACGTCAGCCCGGCCGAGTTTGACGAGATGAAAGAGGAAGCGCTGGCGATGGGCTTTACCCATGCCGCATGCGGTCCCTTTGTACGATCTTCCTACCATGCGGATATGCAGGCGAAAGGTCTGGAAGTGAAATAGACCTGGCGCCCTGCCTCAGGCAATAAAAAACCAGACGCAAAGGGTCTGGTTTTTTTATGTCCGTGAGAAATAAATAGTTACATCTATTCTCTGACGGTCACGAATCACTCTTTATGGGTGACGCGTTCCGCCGGAACATCTTCAGCCGTTGTTTTGGTCGCGGTGGGTTCTTCGTCTTTCATGGCTTTTTTGAAGCCTTTGATTGCGGAGCCCAGATCGCCACCCAGTGAACGTAACTTGTTGGTGCCAAAAAGCAGTACGATAAGCGCACCGATGATCAGCAGTTTGGCAATACTGATACCTTCCATACTTTACCTTTTCAACCTAAGCGAAAACGAACGCTGCTATTTACGCGCAGATCGCCGCCAACCTCAACTAGATTCTGTAACAGAGTAAGATCGGTGACGCCGCGTTAAATAAAGCGGCTTAAAAACGCCTGGGTACGCGGATGCTGCGGCTGCGCGATAACCTGCTCGGGTGGCCCCTGCTCTACCACCACGCCGCCATCCATAAACACCACCCTGTCGGCCGCTTCGCGCGCAAAACCAATTTCATGGGTCACCACAATCATGGTCAGCCCCTGATCCGCCAGGGTGCGCATGGTGGCCAGCACCTCGCCCACCAGCTCCGGGTCAAGCGCCGAGGTTGGCTCGTCGAACAGCATCAGCGTCGGCTTAATCGCCAGCGCGCGAGCGATCGCCACGCGCTGCTGCTGCCCGCCAGAAAGATGCCGTGGCCAGGCGTCTGCTTTGTCGCTGAGCCCCACCGTGGCCAGCAGCGAACGCGCATAGGCGATCGCCTCGTGACGCGGAAACTTATGCACGCCGATCGGCGCCTCGATAATGTTCTGCAGCACCGTCAGATGGGGATAAAGATTAAACTGCTGAAACACCATACCGATCTTCTGGCGCTGAAGGGCGATCTTACGCGGCGAGAGGCGATGCAGAACACCCTTTTTCAGCTCATAGCCAATCTGCTCATCTCCCACCATGATCGAGCCGCCGTTCATATCTTCCAGATGATTGATGCAGCGCAGAAAGGTCGATTTCCCCGAGCCGGAGGGCCCCAGGATCACCACCACCTCACCTGGAAATACGTCGAGATCGATCCCTTTTAATACCGGGTTATGGCCGTAACTTTTATGAACGTTACGCGCGCTGACCAACGGCGCGACAGCACTCATATATCCTCCTTCTGCAGCAGGCGCGCGCCGGAGAGCGGCCTGGCTGGACGCGGTTTCGCCGCCTCTACCGTGCGGCGCGTGCCGCGCGCGTAGTAGCGCTCTATTGCCGACTGGCCGACGTTAAGGATCGAGGTAATCAGCAGATACCAGATCACCGCCACCATCAGCATCGGGATAATTTCAAAGGTGCGGTTGTAGATCGCCTGCACCGAATAGAGCAGATCGCCCATGGCGATAACGCTCACCAGCGAGGTCGCCTTGATCATGCTGATAAGCTGGTTGCCGCTGGGCGGAATAATGGCGCGCATCGCCTGCGGAATAATGATGCGTCGCAGCGCGCGGCTGCGGCTCATGCCAAAGGCCTGGGTGGTTTCAACCTGGCCGTTATCCACCGACAGCAGCCCGGCGCGGATAATCTCCGCCATATAGGCCGCCTCATTCAGCGCCAGCCCGGCGATGGCCGCCGTCAGCGGGGTGATCAGATCGTTGGTGTTCCAGCTGGCCCAGGTCACGGATGTCCAGGGCAGCGTCAGCGAGAGAACAGGAAACAGGGTCGAAAGGTTGTACCAGAATATCAGCTGCACCAGCAGCGGCGTGCCGCGAAAAAACCAGATATAGAGGCTGGCGAGGCCGCTCAGCAGCCGGTTCTCCGACAGACGCCATACCGCCAGCAGCAGGCCCAGCCCGGTGCCGAGGATCATTGAGACAAGGGTCAGGCCGAGCGTGACCTCCAGCCCTTTCAGCACCGACGCCTCGGTAAACCACTGCAGCACCACTTTCCATTCAAAGTTAGGGTTGGTCGCCACCAGCCAGAGAAAGTTGGAGGCGACGATCAGCGCCACAATCCAGGAGACCCAGCGTCCCCAGGCGGGTGCGCTGCGGGCGAAGGCCACGTCGCGCTGCTGCACGTCGGCCTTATCCCTGGCTCGTGTATTATGGGCGTTCAGACTCATTTTACCGCCCCTTTCGCCAGGTTAAGACCCGGCGCGCTAATCATATTGCCATCCAGCTTCCACTTTTTCATGATGGCAGCGTAGGTGCCGTTCTGGTAAAGCGCTTTATAGCCGTCCAGCACCACCTGGCCGAGCGGCGATCCTTTCGGCACCACCGTACCCTGGAAAATATCGCCAAAGCCGTTTTTCTGTCCCTTGCCCGCCAGCTCAAGCTGGCCGCTCGCCTGCTCGATAAAGTAGGTCAGGGGCGCCTGCGAAGAGAAGAAGGCGTCAGAGCGCTTCGAGCGTACCGCAAGAATAGAGGAGGGCTGATCGGTAAAGGATTGCACCACCACGGCCGGTTTGCCCGCCGCCACGCACGCCTCAGACTGCTTGCGGATCACCTGCTCTGCCGAGCCCGCCGCCATGACCGCGATGCGTTTGCCACAGGTATCCTCCAGCCCGTTGATCTGCTGCGGATTGCCCTTCTGCACCCCGAACACCACAAACTCCTGCACGAAATCGATAAAGTCCACTTTCTGCTGGCGATCCGGGTAGTCGCCTATCGGGCCGATCGCCAGCTGGTAGCGCCCCGAGTTAATGCCGGAGAGCACCCCCGACAGGCCGCTGACCGTGGCGTGCTCGATTTTCACGCCCAGCAGCTGGCTCAGCGCGGTGCTGAGGTCGGCGGAGGCACCGTCCATGGCGTGCGGCCCGCTGACAATTTCATAAGGGGGAAAGGAGCCGTTATTAACGGAGATCATCTTGCCCGCCTGTTTAATGGCCTCGGGCAGGCGGTCATGCAGCGCCTGGTCGACCTGCTGCGTCGGTATGGCGTCGGCGGCGTAGGCCAGCGAGGCGTTCAGCCCCAGCGCCAGCAAAATGGCGGTTGCACTCTTTTTCACGGTGGTTTCTCCCTGGCATTTTATTCTGTTTTGAGTTCCGGACGGGCGAAGCGACGATTCTCCAGCACCGGCAGCACGCTGCGCGCGTAGACGATGCGCTGCGGGTCGATATCCGCAAAGACCAGCGCGGTCGACTCAGGCGCTTTGGCGATGGCAACGCCAAGCGGATCGATCACCAGGCTGTTGCCGATATTGCGCGGGCCACACTCGCCCACTGCCACCATATAGCAGGTGTTCTCCAGCGCGCGTGCCGTGGTCAGCAGCTCCCAGTGCATCTCTTTTAGCGGTCCTTTCACCCAGGCGGCGGGCAGCACCAGCACCTCGGCACCGTCCAGCGCCAGACGCCGCGCCAGTTCGGGAAAGCGTACGTCGTAGCAGGTCATCAGCCCCACTTTCATGCCGGCGACCTCAATCAGCGGCGGGATAACGGCGCCGGGATTGACGCGCTGCGACTCCTGCATGGCAAAGGCGTCGTAGAGGTGCAGTTTTTCATAGGCAGCGATAATCTCACCGTTGCGCAGGGCAACCAGCACGTTCAGCGCCTTGTCGCCCTCCGTTGGCACATGCACGCTCATCATGGTGGTTAAGGCGCTGCCCTGGCTTTTCGCCAGCAGCTGCGTCAGAAAAGGGCCGTCCAGCGGCTGGGCCGCCTTCAGCACCAGATCGGGATCGGCGATATCGCGCGCCAGCACCCCTTCCGGCAGCACCAGCAGATCGGCGCCGCCCGCGTCGGCGCGCGTCATCAGATCGAGGCAAATTGCCGCGTTTTCCTGCCATTCGCGGCTGACCGCGAACTGCCCCATCGCTACTTTCATCATCACTCCCCCTTGCTGGCCGCCGGGAAGATCGCTTCCGGCGTCAGGCGCGTTTTTGTCAGTCCCTGCTGATAAAGCTCATCGGCAAAGTCGGCAATCATCTTCTTGTTAACCGCAAATCCGTTCTGATTCCAGCTGGCGGGCAATTCCTGCGCGGTGCGTCGCAAATCATCCAGCAGCCAGGGCGTGGTGTCGGCGTACTTCTCCCGCTTCTGCATCCACAGCCGCCATGAGCGGTCGATAATCTCGCTGAGCGCCTGCGGCAGCCAGGGATGCGCCTCGGCCAGTGCCGGCTTGAGCGCCAGTATGTGGATGCCCGGCACGTAGCCGACGCGGTGGAAATAGTCGCGCTCCGCCTGCTGGAAATCGGGCTGAAGCTGACGCAGCCCCGATCCCGGCAGGAAAAAGCCTTCCGGCATAAAGGGGGTAAACACCGCGTCCAGCTCCCCTGCCCGCAGCAGGTCGAGCAGCGGGCGCTCGCCTGGCGCGGCCTCAATGCGCCCCGGACGGCCAAAGCCCGCCAGGCGATCGACCACGGGATGTGCCGCGGTCAGGCGACCGGCGAACCAGTAGGCATCGTCGATCTCTACGCCCGCCTCGCGCAGTACGGTGCGCGTCCAGGTGTTGCCCGAGTCCTGCCAGCCGGTGACGCCGATACGCTTGCCTTTAAGCTGCGCCGGCGCGGTGAGCGGACTGTCGGCAGTGGTGATAATGCAGCGCTGACGAAAGCCGCGCATCAGAAAGTGCGGTATGCCCAGCAGGCCGGATTCGCCGCGGGCGCGCCCTTGGGCATAGCGGCTAAAGGAGACTTCGCCCCCCTCATAGTCAGGGCTGTCAGCCAGGTTATCCACCAGCGTGCCGACGCGATCGATAACCAGCTCAAATCCCTCTGGCTGAAGGTCCCCCAGCGCCAGCGGCGTAAAGTAGTCCCAGTCGCGCACGGCCAGTCTGACGATTAATTTGCTCATGTATGCCCCGTTGACAGGTTGCGCCCTGCCGCGCCGATGATTTATTCATCAAGTAGTGCTTGAATTTGATACTAGTTCGGGAATACTTATCTGAACAATCATTAATTCGTTACTGAACAAATTATTTTCTTATGACGCAAACGGTGGATATCGACTGGCTGAGCGAGCAGATAAGCGACGCCTCAGTAAAGGGCATCGCGCTGGCGGCCTCAACGCTGATCCGCGAGGGCAAAATTGCGGTGGGTATGCAGATGCCCGCGGTGCGCGAGCTGGCGGAGAAGCTGGGGGTCAGTCCGGCGACGGTGTCGGCAGCCTGGGGGCAGCTTAAAAAGCATAAGGTGCTGGCGGGCAAAGGGCGCAGCGGCGTCTGGGTATCAGGCAACACCGTGATGCCGCGCCCGATTCGCTTTGAGAAAATCGGCAACTACGGCGATAACATCCGCGCCGATCTGGCGATGGCCTCGCCCGATCCCGCGCTGCTGCCTGACCTGCAGCCTGCCCTGCTGGCCGCGCTGCAGTCACCGCACCTCAACAGCTATCACCGCGAGGCGATTTCACCGCTGCTGCTGTCGGCCATCACGCCGCGCTGGCCCTACGCGGCCGAAGCCTTTCTGGCGACGGATGGCGGCTTCGACGCGATGAATCTGGTGGTGCAGACGCTGATAGCGCCGGGCGATCGCGTGGTGATTGAAGATCCCACCGCAACGCGACTGCTCGATATGCTCGATAACGTCGGCGCGGAGATCCTGCCGTTAGCCTGCGACGATGAGGGGCCGCTGCCGGAGATGCTCGCCGCGCTGCTGCAGAAGTCGCCAGCGATGGTGATCTACCAGCCGCGCACCCATTCCGCGACCGGCAACAGCGTCAGCCAGGCGCGTCAGGCGGCACTGGCACAGACGCTGGCGCAAAGCACGACCCTGATCGTTGAAGATGACGGTCTGGGCGATCTCTCCGCCACCCCCGCCTGGAGCCTCGGCACGATTTTTCCTGACCGCACCCTCCACGTGCGCTCGTTTTCCAAAGCCTACGGCCCCGATCTGCGGCTGGCCGTTCTGTCCGCCACCGCGGAGATGGTGAGGCGCATTCAGGCCTGGCGCAACTTTGGCGTCAGCTGGACCAGCCGGATTTTGCAGGACAGCGTCGCCTGGCTGCTGCAGGATGCCGCGACCCAGGAGAGGATCGCCGCCGCGCGCGCGACCTACCGCCAGCGGCGCGAGCGCATGCTGACGGCGCTGGCGGCGCACGGGCTGAAGCTGCCGATGCGCGACGGACTCAGCATCTGCATACCGGTGGCGTCCGAGCAATATGCGATGATCACCCTGGCGGCGCGCGGCATCGCGGTGCTGCCCGGCGAACGCTGCCGGCTGGGGCCGACGCAGTTTATCCGCGTCAGCATCGCCTGTTTGCAGGCGACGCAGCTGGAGATGCTGGCCAGCGCGCTGGCCATCGCCGCCGGACGCGAGGCGCGGCTTAGTTCAGACCTTTGATATGGTAGCGCGGCGACTCTTCATAGCCTTCGCGCAGGTAAAACTGATTCGCCTTCAGCCGCGACGCGTGGCAGTGCACTTCCATACGGTCACAGCCGCGCTGCGCCGCCATCGCTTCAGCATGCTGCAACAGCTGCTGGCCAACGCCCTTGCTGCGCTCTCCTTCGGCGATGCAAAAGTAGCTGATGCGCGCAAAGTCACCCGCCAGCGCCAGCTGGGGAATAAAGTGCATCGACAGGAATCCCAGCACCTGCGTGCCATGCTCGGCGACCAGCAGCATCTCGTCGGGATCGCTGCTGAGCTGGGCAAGGCGTTTATCGATAAAACTCTCGGTGCCGCCGTAGCCTAATTCGGCCAGCAGCGCGCTGAGCGCAAAGCTGTCTTTCGCCTGTGCCTGACGTATATTCATCCTGCCTCCTGAAGAAGATAATGGTGCCGCTCTTTTATATAGCGTCGGCAGGAAAAAAGCTGCAGGCAAGGGTTGTTATAATAATGTTACGCGGATTTTATGTGACTGACGCCGCAAATTCAGCAGCGTCACCCCTTTGTCACCGGCGGGTAAGGTCAGGTTAATCTTCGCCTGCGAAGCTGGCGCTGACAGCCCGAGGAGAAGAGGATAATGAGAAGCGTGATGCCGCGTAGTCTGGAGGAGGCCGTAACGCTAATGCTCGCGCTGAGCAGCGTAGCCGGTGGGTTCTGCGCCTTCTTTCAGCCATAAAAAAACCCGCCATGCGGCGGGTTTTTGAAATTCTGACTGTTAACTTACAGGCTGATAACGTTAGCAGCAGATGGGCCTTTGGCGCCTTCGGTGATTTCAAACTCTACGCGCTGACCTTCAGCCAGAGTTTTGAAGCCGTTGCTCTGGATAGCAGAGAAGTGAACGAACACGTCTTTGCTGCCATCTTCAGGAGTAATGAAACCGAATCCTTTGGATTCATTAAACCACTTAACGTTACCTTTAATCTTGGACATCTATATTACCTTTACATGAAAAATGGACACTAAACTGTGTCGGCGTCTAGTACAGCAATTGCAGTGACATTTGTCCAGTGAGAATTGATGAAAAAGTGATAAATATCGCCTTTTTTTCACTTCGATCCCCTTTACCGCCGCGCCTGAAAAGCTAAAACTGCAGCCGCAGCCAGGCAAAATAGACGTTACCGTTATTGTAAGTGCCTGGAACATAAGTCATCTGAAAATTCAGCGGACCCAATCCTGTCGACGCCAGCGGCAGCAGCGCCGGAACGGGAATATAGCGCCAGTTATCGCGCGCCGTCACGCCGGCGGTATAGCCCGCGCCGAGATGAAAATCGCTACCGTCAACGGGATGCCAGGTCGCCTCCCAGCCGTAGCCAGCGAACGGCTCCCACTTGTTAAAGGAGTCTTTAAAAGCCATCAGGTAGAGACCGTGCCAGTTGCCCTTTTCGTCATAGCGCGAAATGCCGCCCCCTGCCCCCCAGGGGCGCTCGTTATAGCGACTGATATGTTCGTCGTCGTAGGTCCAGCGGTTATGCCAGGTGATGGCGGGCAGATAAAAATCGCTGTTTTGCGGCTGCGCCCAGGTCTGCTGCACGTTATTGCTGAAGCTGTGCCAGCCGTTCTCGACAGATTGCGTAAGGGGGAAGCTCACAACTTTTTCCTGTAACTCGACGGCGCGTCGGCCAGCGTGCCGCCTGCGCCCGGGTGAATAAAATTCTGCATCAGAAGCGCGATTATACCCAGGTGAAATCAAACCGCGGCAAAACAGGCCGGGCACCGCGTTTCTGGCAGCTGGAGCAACGCTGCCTGCGCAACTTCCTGTACCGGGTCGGCCGCTAACGGGTCGCGCTCCGTAAGATAACCAACGGATATAGTAACCCTATGTAATAGTTAAAAAATCAACTGCCGCGGCTACAAGGTAACTCACATTAATTGTTTAGAAGTTTTGATAAATAAAGCGGAGGAATTTGTTAGAATGGCGCCTGTTTGTTTCAGGCATGGAGAGCATTAGTATGGTAATGAAAATTCGCTGCACCACCTGCGGCAGTGCGAAGTTTACTTTTACCCACGATCCTTCAGCAGATCCGGCGCTTCACGGCGCGCGCTGCGCCAGCTGCAACAAGGGCCTGACCGCGCAGGATCTGTTGCCGAATACGCTTGTCGATCCTATTGCGCGCTGTCTGGTGGCGCAGACGTCAAAGAAAGCGAGAAGCAAGGGCACCTGAGCGGTGCCCGCGTTAATTCAGAAAATTAACTTAAATACGCCGGTCAGCGTCAGTAACCCAACAATGAAAATGATGGCGATAATCCACAAAATTATTTTCATATCCATGTTCCTTTGCCAGTAAAAAAACCTTTTCACAGAAGAGTATAGCCTGTCGTTGCGTTTTTGCTGGGGCGGCTCCTTGCTGGGCTGGCGTCTGGCTTTCCAGATAAACCCGAACTATTTCTGCGACGCCGGTCGCAGCAGCTGTTTTTTTAACCTGCTTACGCTTCGTTTGCTTCTTTGCGACCCGCTAAACTTTTTGCGGCAAAGGCAGGCCTCTGCGACGACTACCGTAAGACGAGTAACAAGGAGACGCTATGAGCACGATAAATACCAGTATGGGTCGCTACAGCCTTAAGGCGAAAAATGCCGGCGATCACATCAAAGGGTCTTTCGCTATTAACGATGAAGGCGGCACGCAGCTCACCATGCAAGAGTTTGATGAGCATTACCTTGATGATGTGGTTAACAACGTGATTTACCCCGTTACCGGCGGTAATCGCGAGATTACGCGCGCGCTGCGCGAGCAAATGGTCAAAGCCGGCTTTGAACAGCCGCATTAACCCCTGCTCTGGGCCACGCCTCGTGGCCCTTCGCCCCGGCTGAAACCATCACTTGCCGTTGCTTTTTTTTGGTCGCAGGATGCGCTGTACCCATAAAAAGGAGAAGAGCAAGGTGAGTGAACTCTATCGTATCGATGCTGCACGGCTGCACGCGTTCGTACAGGCGATATGGCTGCACGCGGGCAGCGAAGCCGACGAGGCGCGCCTGGTGGCGGATCATCTGGTGGCGGCAAATCTGGCCGGACACGACTCCCACGGCGTTGGCATGATCCCCAGCTATATGCGCTCGTTCAGTCAGGGCCATCTGCAGCTTAATCAGCACCCGGTGCTGGAGAAGGACGCCGGCGCGGTGCTGACCTTTCACGCCCATGGCGGCTTCGGCCAGGTCGCCGCCTTTGAGGCGATGCAGCAGGGTATCGCGCGCGCTAAACAGCTGGGGATCGCCGCGGTCGGCCTGCACCACTCGCACCATATTGGTCGCATCGGCCACTGGGCGGAACAGTGCGCGGCGGCAGGCCTGGTCTCTTTTCATTTCGTCAACGTAATGGGCGACCCGATGGTAGCGCCGTTCGGCGGCAGCGACCGCCGCTTCGGCACTAACCCCTTCTGCGCCATTTTTCCGCGCCGTGACGCCAGCCCCCTTTTGCTCGATTTCGCCACCAGCGGCATCGCCTTTGGTAAAACGCGCGTCGCCTGGAATAAAGGCGTCGACGTACCGCCCGGCTATCTGATCGACCATCAGGGCAAGCCCACCGAACACCCTTCCGTTATGCACGAGGCGCCCTGGGGCTCGCTGCTGCCGTTTGGCCTGCATAAAGGCTATGCGCTGGCGACCCTGTGCGAAATCCTTGGCGGCGCACTCTCCGGCGGGCGCACCACCCATGATGAAACGGTGCTCGCCAGCCATGATGCGATCTACAACTGCATGACCACCATTATCCTTAATCCGGACGCGTTCAACGCGCCGGCGATGCAGCAGGAAGCGGAGGCCTTTCTGGCGTGGGTGAAGCGCTCGCCGCAGAGCGGCAGCGAGCCGATTCAGGTACCGGGTGAATGGGAAGAGGCGAATCGCGCACGGCGCGAGCGTGAGGGGATCCCGCTGGACGCTAACAGCTGGCAGCAAATCTGCCAGGCAGCGACGCAGGCGGGCATGCCTGACGAGGAGCTGGCCGCGTTTCGCGCGCTGGTCAGCTAGCAACGCCGCCGGGCAGCGCCCGGCGGTAACGCTTAAATTACCATCGACAGCAGCATACAGCCCACCAGACCGCACACCGAAATAATGGTTTCCAGCGCTGACCAGGAGCGAATGGTCTCGCCAATCGTTAGGTTGAAATACTCCTTGAACAGCCAGAAGCCAGGATCGTTAACGTGAGAGAAGATAACGCTGCCTGAGCCGACCGCAATCACCATCAGCTCCGGGCTGGCACCGCTGCTGGCGATCAGCGGCGCGACGATGCCGCCGGCGGTAATCGCCGCGACGGTCGCGGAGCCAAGCGCAATACGCAGCACGGCGGCAATTGACCAGGCCATAAAGATTGGCGAAACGTTGCTCTCCTGCATCATGGCGGCGATATATTTATCGACGCCGCTGTCCACCAGCACCTGCTTGAACGCCCCGCCGCCGCCGATAATCAGCAGCATCATGGCGATGATTTTAATTGAGTCGGTAATGGTGCCCATTACCTCATCCATACTGCGCCCGCGATTGAGGCCGAAGGTGAAGATAGCGATCAGCACCGCAATCAGCGTCGCCATCACCGGGTCGCCGAAGAACTCCGCGTAGGGCAGCAGCGCATGCCCTTTCGGCAGCACCATTTCCGCCAGCGCGCGCAGCGCCATCAGCACCACCGGCACCAGCGCGGTCCAGACGCTGACGCCAAAGCCCGGCATCTCTTCTTCGCTAAAGGTTTTCGGGTTGTATAGCCCTTCCGGAATCGGTTTATCGATGCTTTTCAGGAAACGGGCGTACACCGGGCCGGCGAGGATCACCGTCGGGATGCCGAGCAGCGTGCCCCACAGCAGGGTTTTGCCCATATCGGCGTTAAACAGCGTGGCGATCGCCGTCGGGCCAGGATGTGGCGGCAAAAAGCCGTGCGTCACCGACAGCGCGGCCGCCATCGGCACGCCGACGTAGAGCAGCGGCACGCGCGCCGAGGCGGCGATGCTGAACACCAGCGGCAGCATCAGCACAAAGCCGACTTCATAAAAAAGCGCGAAGCCAACGGTAAAACCGGTCAGCACCAGCGCCCACTGAATATACTGCTTGCCGAATTTCTCAATCAGCGTGGTGGCGATACGCTGCGCGCCGCCGCAGTCGGCCAGCAGTTTGCCGAGCATGGCGCCGAAGCCCATGATCAGCGCCAGGCTGCCGAGCGTGCCGCCGACGCCGTTTTTGATAGAAAGAATCACTTTATTGACCGGCATGCCCTGCATCATGCCGACCACCAGCGCCACCAGAATCAGCGCGATGAATCCATTGAGTTTGAAGCGAATCATCAGCAGCAGCAGTAACGCCACGCCGATCGCCACAATAAGTAAGGGCATAGATTTTCTCCACCTTTCTGACCGGCCAGCGCCAGCAGCATATTGTTATCCTGGGTCCGAAACGGACATTGGGTACGGCATCGGAAAAACGAACTCACAGTCGGACACAACCTGTTACCAGTAACATGTTAAGGGTAACATCCTGATGAAAGCACCTCCCTGCGCAGGCTGAATTTCTGTTTTGCGAAGGTGATCAACTTTTCATCGCAGCGTTATCAGAAAGTTTGCCGCTGCCGCCGTTCGGCTTTTGGTTACACTCTCTCTTTCCCTGATGACATAAGGATGTTGCGGTGAGTGAGAACCTGATCGAGCTGTACAGCAATCAACGAACCCTCTCTGGGCGCGGAAGCATCAATAAGCTGGTGCCGCTGCTGCGCGCCGATCCTCAGCCAACTCTGCTGTTCTGCGGCCGCTCCTTTCTTAACGGCCCGATCTATGCGCGTCTGAAAAGCGAATTAAACGATCTCATTATTGGTTATGAAATCGTGACGCATGAAGCGTCGCCGGCTGAGATTGACGCCTGGGTCACACGCTGGCGCGGTCATGTGGATCGAGTCGTGGCAATAGGCGGCGGCAGCGTGCTTGACGGCGCCAAAGCGTTCAGCGCCATGATGCAGCATCCGCTCCCTACCGCGCGCTATCTGGAAAAGGTCGGCGATACGCCGGTGCAGGCGGTGACGCTGCCGCTGATCGCCGTGCCGACCACCGCCGGCACCGGCAGCGAGGCGACGCAAAACGCCGTCGTGACCGATCAGCATGAGATCAAGGTCAAGGCTTCGCTGCGCCATCCGGTGTTTGTGCCGCAGGTGGCGATTCTGGATGCGGATTTGCTGAAAGGCGCGCCCGATAAGGTGCTGGCAACCTGCGGCATTGACGCCTTTACCCATCTGTTCGAGGCCTACCTCTCCAGCAAGGGCAACCTGTTTACCCGTCAGCTGGCGCTAACCGGGCTGCGCCAGTTTGTTCAGGCCTGGCCCGCGCTGAACCGCGACGATGCAGAGGGCGACGCAGCGCGCGAAGCGATGATGCTCGCCTCCTGGCTGGGGGGCGTTTGCCTCAGCAGCGCCGGTCTGGGCGTGATCCACGGCATCGCCGGCGAGCTGGGTGCCATCAAGCCCTGGCACCACGGCGAAGTGTGCGGTCGGCTGCTCTTTCCGTTTCTCGATCTGCTGGCGGAAAGCGAGGATGACCAGCAGCAGCGGCTGATACAGGATTTGCAGCAGCAGCTGTTCGCCGTGCCGGAGGCACAGCCGGCGCGCTTTCTGAAAAACTGGCTGCAGCAGCAGGCCATTACGCCCTTCTGGCAGGAGGCGGAGACGCTGAGTGGCGAAGAGGCTGAGTGGATTCTGGCGCGCGCCAACAGCAAAAACGCGCGGGTGAACTACAGCCAGCAGGCGATGCGCAGGATGCTGACGCAGGCCTGGCACGTAACGCCAGCGCAGGGATAACGGACAGCAACGCCGCTGCCCGTCAGCGCCAGATTCAGGCGAACGGCGGCGCGCCCGCCAGCATCTGCTCAATCACCTGCAGCACGCCCGCCTCGTTATTGGCAGGGGCGGCGTAGCGCGCCGCCTCTTTAACCCGCTGCGGCGCGTTGGCCATGGCGAAGCTAAAGCCGGACTGTTTCAGCATCTCCAGATCGTTACCGCCGTCGCCGAACGCCAGCACCTGCTGATGCCCGATGCCCCAGCGCTGCGCCAGAATATTGAGTCCGTTAGCCTTGTGATGACCCGGAACGATAAGGTCCACCGAGCCGTGGCCGCTTGAGGTCGCCGCCACCGCTCCCGCGTGCAGCCGCTGAATATCCGCCATCAGCGGCTCAACGCTCTCGTCGGAGAGATTCAGCGCAAACTTAAACAGCCGATCGTCGCCGGTCTCCTCCAGCGAATCAATTCCCTTTAGCCGATGGCAGTAGTGGCGCATTTTCACCAGCCACTGCTCTTCCACGCCGTTAAAGTAGTAGGCGCTTTCCCGTCCGCACAGGATATAGCGCAGCCCCGGATAGCTGCCTTTTTGCAGCGTCTCGAGTACCGCTCGCACATCCGGACGGGAAAAGGCGCCGCAGAACAGCTCTTCTTCGCCATCCAGCACCCAGGCGCCGTTCTCCGCCACAAAGGCGATTTCGCTGGCGACAGCGGGAAAGAAAGATTTCAGCTGGTAGTACTGATTGCCGCTGGCGACGACAAACTTAATGCCGCGCGCTTTCATCTCTTCATAGCAGCGCATAAAGCGCGGACGATCGTACTGCTTCTGGTTATCGAGAAAGGTGCCGTCCATATCGACCGCCACCATTTTTACCGCTGTCATCGCGACTCCTTAATCAGGCGAAAGGAAACAGTATGGAAGCAAAGCATAGCCTGGCGAGCGTAAAAAAAGAGGTGCCGGCGCGTGCGCGAAGGCGGGTTTACAGCAGAGCGAGGCGGAGAGCAAAGAGAACGGGCGGCCGGGGCCGCCCGGGAGAGAAGCTTAGTTAAAGGCGTTGCCGAGGATCAGCGAGGTGATAATGCCCGTTGCGGCGGCAATCAGTACGTAGTTGCCGTCAATGTAGGACCAGTACTCGCCGCGCGGCGGCTCTGGCAGGCGGCGCTCGCGCCAGTCGTCAACCCGATAGTGGGGGCCGCGATACTCGTGCGGCATCGGATGGCCACGGCGGAAATCGTGTCCGTTCCAGGCGAAATGATCCCGGTCGCGATCGTCATGGCGGTCGCGGTGCGGATTGCCGGCGAAGCGATCGCGGTCCGGGCCGCGGTCCGGGCCGTGACCGTGCGGGCCACGATCGCGATCGTCGTGACGGTCGCCATCGTGACGGTCGCCGTCATGCTGCTGCCAGGGCTGGCCGTGGTGGTCGCCCGGGCCATCAGCCCAGGAAACCGTGGAAATCAGTGAGCTGCATGCAATAAAAGTCGCGATAACGCGTAATGTTGTTTTTTTCATTGTCTACCTCCAGTGGCAACAGC
This sequence comes from Pantoea sp. ACRSC, assembly GCF_022346785.1. NCBI lineage: Bacteria > Pseudomonadati > Pseudomonadota > Gammaproteobacteria > Enterobacterales > Erwiniaceae > Pantoea > Pantoea sp. ACRSC. The sequence continues at coordinate 197,971 of NZ_JAKRNN010000001.1, read as the reverse complement.
GATAGTCGCGCTGTTAAGCCTTACTATCGGCGATATCGGCTCGAGACTTCATCTCCAAAAGTCTTAAAAATCGGTAACTTACACACTATTACGCCCTTTAGCGCTTCCTTAACACTCGGCAGAAATTGTGGAGACGGCTGGACCTGCGTCCGCACAGCGGACGGCGCGGTGAAGAGAACGGCTTTTCGCCTGCAACAGCGCGGCCTGCGCGGCGGGAAAATTGAACCGGGGGCAAAAATGAAAAACCCGATCGAAAGCGATCGGGGGAATCGAAATTCCTTATTACCGAATACCGGCGAATCCTTGCCAAATCAAGGAAAAACTAGAAGTAACAACACCACATCACGAGTGTTGAAGAATGAGAATAACATCATCGCTATTATTTTGTCAGCGCCAGCCAGCCGAATTAAGATATTTCCTGATTTATATAACGCCTGCCCCGCTTATTTTACGCTTCGAACAAGCGGCTTCGCTAAATATCCCCACCGCGCCTTTTCAGGGCGGGTTAAACAGGTATGGGGTCTGACCAGATTGCACTATTAATTATTTTGACTATTAATTTGCCTGCTAAATATTACTGCCTGAAAAGGCTGGCGCACCGCCCTGTCCCAGGGTCGCACGCCGCTGCGGCTCAGGCGTTGTGAACCGTGGCGCGCAATTATAAAATGACAACTTTATTTTCACTTTATTTACGCTTTGCCTGTTAATCAGCAGCGCGCAAAAAGATCGATATATCTGTCGGCCAGTCAGCACCACACAAAAAGCGCGCCTGTCTGCCAGTAAAATAGCCTCAGCCTAAATATTGTGGCAAATCCTCTATCTCCAGGGCGCTAAAATAGTAGCCCTGCAAGCCGTAAAGCGGGATATGCTCCAGCGCCGCCAGATCGTCTTTATTTTCGACGCCTTCTACAATTATCTGCGGACAATAGCGCTGAATATTGGCCATCAATATCGGAAAAATCGATTTATCTTTCTGTTCCCAGAAAAAGCGCTTGTCGATTTTTACCGCGTCAAATAAACCGGTATAGAGCGCTTCCAGATTAGCGAAGCCGGTGCCGAGGTCGTCAAGGAAGAAACGTATGCCGCGCGCCTTAAGCCGCTGCAGCGCGTCGCGCGCGTCGCGATCCTGCTGAAAATCGATCGCCTCGGAGACCTCCAGCCGGATCACGCTTGCGGTGCTGAAGAGCCAGCCCAGCCGCGCATCTGCCTCCAGCATGGTCACCATATCGCGATCGATATTGACGCTGACAAACAGGTGGTGCTCCTCAAGCAGCGCCACGATCGGCGACAGCTCGCTGAGCTGCGCATAGAGCAGGTCGCGCTTCTCACTCTGCGGCATATTCTCAATCACCATAAAGGGATTGCGCGATTTGCCCGCCAGCGAGGTATAGCGCGTCAGCAGTTCAAAGCCTATCGCAACGCCGCTCTGCGACATAACCGGCTCAAGGATAAATTTTTTACTCAGCGTAGAGGCAAGGGTGTGTGGAGTCATAAAAACCTCGGGCAAAGCCCAAACGGCAGCGATTGCACGCATAAAGCCCGCGAAGGCCGACTGCATGCCAGGCGCTGCCCAATGAATAGTCTGTTTTTGCACTCCCTGTTGCACGGTTTATTACGTCCGCGCGAAATAAACGCGCGCATTTCACCATGTTTTTTTATTTTGGCAATCTTTTTCGACGGGTGACGTAGCGCCGCCTGACAATAGCGGAAACAAAAGTAAATAGCGCTTTGCTTAAGAGTAGCGGAAGATGGCGTGGCAGAAAGGTAAATTAACCGCGCGTTTTGTCAACGCGCGGCCGGTGGCTCAGGGTGCGCTGAGGGTGATGGGCGCATCCGGCAGACGGGTAAAGTGGGTCACGATGTAGTGGTAATCCGCGGTGGGATCGAGCTGCGCAAACGGCTGCGGATAGAGATCTTTCGCCAGAATCTCCATGCCGATAATGTTATAGGGGTGATTATAGAAGTGGTGATAAACCCCATAGACGCGGCCGTTCTCGACGGGCGCAATTTGCTTCAACCCGCTGCGGTTCAGCAAACCGCTAAAGGTGGCTGAGATCTGCTGCGGCGTGGTGTTATAGCCAAACGGCAGCACGCTCTGATTAGGGCGCTTCGAGCCGGTCATAATATAGACGTCCGGCTTCATGGCGATAATCTTCTCCAGCGAGACGAAGCCAGCGTTGCCCGGCAGCAGCGCGGAGCCGATATTCTTACCGCCGACCGCCTCCACCAGCCCGCCCCAGCCGTTGTGGCCGTGGGTGAAACAGCAGTTGTCGCTGTTGCCGGCAATCGGCTCGATAAACACCGTCGGCTTCTGCGGCACCCGGGCGATAGCCGCATCGAGCTGCTGTAAGCGCTGCTGATAAAAGGCGGTATAGTCCGCCGCCTCTTGCTCGCGGTTGAGCACCTTGCCGAGCAGCGCCACGCTGCGCGCGGTGTTCTCTTTCGGGTGCAGCTCATAATCGATAAACAGCACCGGAATATTAAGCCCTTTCAGCGTATCCAGCACGCCCGACTGCTGCAGCGCCGATTTCGCCCGCAGCTGGGCGATCATCAGGTCCGGCTTCTGCGCCAGCACGCTTTCGAGGTTAACCTGTCCCTGATCGTTAAAGCCCATATCGACGATGCTGCTCGCCTGCGGCCAGCGCTGCTTCAGCAGATCCCAGGTCTGGGTATCCTGCTTTTTCGGCAGGTTATTCCACGCCACCACGCGCTTAAAGGGGTTGTCGCGGTCAAGCAGCGCCAGCGCCAGCACGTCGCGGCCATCCTGCAGGATCAGATGCTGCGGCTCATGGTCGAGCCGAATGGCGTTGCCGTCGAGATCGGTGATCTGCAGCGGATAGGTGGTGGCGCCGCACGCCGCCGATGTCAGCAGCCCTGCCAGCAGAACGCCCTTTTTCATCGCTTACTTCCTTAGTAACTAATAATTATTCTCAATAAAGTTAGCATGTTGCGGAGCGTAAAAGCTATACCGCGGCTAAACGGCCCGCGCTTAGCGGGCCACGGCTTTTTAGCTGAGCAGAGAGTAGAAGATAGCGGAGATCGCCACCAGGCCGACCAGCACCACAAACAGATTGCTGAGATGGCCGCTGTATTTGCGCATCGCGGGAACGTGGCGGATGGCGTACATCGGCATCAGGAACAGGATGATCGCGATCACCGATCCGCCGAGGGTTTCGATCATATCGAGAATACTCGGGTTCCAGCTCGCCACCAGCCAGGTGCTGAGCAGCATAAACAGCGCGGTGGCCCGGTTCAGCTTCGCAGGCGCCAGGCTTTTGCCGCGGCTGTGCAGCATTTTGTTTACCAGCCCGTTAAAGCCTTCACGCGCGCCGAGATAGTGGCCGAGGAAAGATTTGGTAATGGCAACGATGGCGATCAGCGGGCCGAGCCAGGCGATGACCGGAACGTTAAAGTGGTTGGCGAGATAGGAGAGTATGGAGATGTTCTGCGCCTTCGCTGCGGCGAGATCCTGCGGCGACAGGCTGAGCACGCAGCTAAAGACGAAAAACATCACCGTCGCCACCATCAGCAGATGGGAACAGGCGAGAATTCGCGAGCACTTGCGCTCAGCGCCCTCGCCGTACTCTGCGCGCTTGGCCACCGCGAACGAAGAGATGATTGGCGAGTGGTTAAAGGAGAAGACCATCACCGGAATCGCCAGCCACAGCGTCATGGCGATCCCTTTGCCGCCGTCGCTGTTATGCAGCGACAGGGTCTGCAGCGCCGCGCCGTGCCAGTGCGGGATCAGATAGACCGCCAGCAGCATCAGCACCGCGACAAAGGGAAAGACCAGAATGCTCATCGCCCTGACGATCATCTGTTCGCCGAAGCGCACCACAGTCATCAGGCCGATAATCAGTATCAGCGACAGCAGCACGCGCGGCGGCGAAACCAGCCCCAGCTGGTGTTCGATAAAGCTCTCTACCGTATTGGTGATCGCCACGCTGTACATCAGCAAAATGGGAAAGATGGCGAAAAAGTAGAGCAGCGTAATGATTTTGCCCGCGCTGACGCCGAAGTGCTCTTCCACCACGTCCGTAATATCCTCTCCCGCGTTTTTACCGGAGAGCACAAAGCGGGTCAGCGCGCGGTGAGCGTAAAAGGTCAAAGGAAAGGCGAGGATCGCCATAATGATCAGCGGCAGGAGACCGCCAACGCCCGCATTGATCGGCAAAAAGAGAACGCCTGCGCCGATAGCGGTGCCGTAAAGCCCCAGCATCCAGGTGGTGTCGGTTTTGCGCCAGCCGCGTTCAGCGGGCGCCTCTGCGGCTGCGGTCAGCGCGCCGGTTTGCGTGGTTTTCATCTGCCTGTCCTGTCTTCATGACGTCAACGCCGTCGAGGGTGAGTAGGCATCGACGGCCGCATGGCCGCGCCGCCCTGCTCTGCCGCGGGGCGGCAGCGCGAGAGATCGCGGCAAAAAAATCGCTTCTCCGCAGCGGGAGTAAACGATTGCGCAGGATTTTTACACACCTTAACGACAGGCTTCAACCGCGATGCGCTAATCGTGCATATTTCGGCCGGATATCGGCGATTGCAGCGGCCAGCCGCGTGGTTGCAGGCCGCCGACGCACCTGGCTTAAATTTTTAAACGAAACCACAGATTGGCGTTACAAATGGCGGTCGTGCGTTCTATAGTTCACCCGCAACACTTAACCCTGAGGTTTATGCATGCGTGTTAAAGGACTAAATATCGGTTTCTTCATCGTCATCCTGGCGATAGTGACCGTTGCGTTTTTTGATGTACTGGCGCCCTACTTTTCCCCGATTCTCTGGGCCGCTATCCTGGCGGTGATCTTCGCTCCGCTGAAAACCTGGCTGCGCCACAAAATGGGCGATCGCAACGGCGTGGCGTCGCTGGTTACGCTGCTGATCATCTGCCTGATTGTGTTTACGCCGCTGGCGATTATCGCCTCTTCGCTGGTGGTAGAGATCAACACCCTCTACCTTAAGCTGCAGACCAATTCGGCGCAGTTCCCGGCGGTATTCGCCGATCTGCTCCACCACCTGCCGCGCTGGCTGCGCAGCTTCCTCTCTGAGCATGAGATGAATAACGCAACGCAGATCCAGCAGAAGCTGTCGACCTTCGCCCTGAAGGGCGGGCAGTATATGGCGGGCAGCGTTTTCCTGATCGGCAAAGGCACCTTTACCTTTACCGTCGGCTTCGGCGTAATGCTTTATCTGCTCTTCTTCCTGCTGAAGGATGGCTCCTATCTGGTGCATCTGATTCTGGAGGCGCTGCCGCTTTCGACCTACGTGAAGCATCACCTGTTTATGAAGTTCGCCGCCGTTTCGCGCGCCACGGTTAAGGGCACGGTGGTGGTGGGTATTGTGCAGGGGATTCTGGGCGGCCTGGCCTTCTGGTTTGTCGATATCGACGGCAGCCTGCTGTGGGGCGCACTGATGGCCTTCCTGTCGCTGATCCCCGCCGTGGGCTCGGCGATTATCTGGGTGCCCGCCGCGATCTTCTTTTTCGCCACCGGCGCGCTGTGGAAAGGGCTGTTCCTGGTCGGTTTCTTTGTGGTGATCGTCGGGCTGGTGGACAATATCCTGCGCCCGCTGCTGGTGGGCAAAGATACCAAAATGCCTGATTACCTGATTCTGATCGCCACCTTAGGCGGCATGGAGATCTACGGCATTAACGGCTTTGTGATTGGTCCGCTAATCGCCGCGCTGTTTATCGCCTGCTGGAACCTGCTGTCGGGCAAAGATAACCGCGATAACGTCGAAGAGATTGACGAAGAGTTTATCGAGGAAGGGAAAAAGCATTCTGACGAGGCGGCTATCGTCAATGACCGCGGGTAGTCGAACGTTTTTTTAAGCTGCATCCTCTCTGCGCGCGGCAGAGAGGGCGAAGCGCAGTCGGGTTATCTCTCCCGCGCTGGCAGTACACTGAGGGCCGCTTACGCGGCCCTGCTTTTAGTGAATCGCGTCGGTTTTGCCACGCCAGTGGTTATAGAGACGCAGCGCCGCAGGCTGAATCGCGTCGGTGCTCTGCAGATAGGCGATCTCATCCATTCCGTCGAGTTTCTCAACTTCGTTGATATCGCCATGCAGCGCAATGGCCTGCAGCGACGGCTGTAGTTCCGCCGGCAGCGCGGGCCACGCCGCCAGCGCGACGCCGGTCATATAGCCGAAGCACCACTCCTCCACCACCAGCAGTTCACGGCCGTCCATTTCCCGGTAGCCAAACAGCGGCTCAAACTGCTCCGGGTAGAGGCTGAGGCGCTCGGCGATATCATTCATCATCCGCGCCGCCAGCGTATTAAAGCGCTGCTCATCCGCCGGATCGTCCCACGCCGGCGCGCTTTCGCCCCAGATAACCGGCTTCATTGCATCCAGCGCCAGCGGCGACGGGCTGGAGAGCGCGGCGGTGAAAAGACCGTCCAGCTCGCTGATATCAATCAGGCCGTCTTCGCTGTCGTGCTCCATCAACACATCTTCCATCCACTCGATTTCGTCTGCGTTCAGTGGGCCTGTAGCCATGGTAATTCCTCTTGTGGTGTGTCGAAGGTGGGGGCGGCGCGCGCTGGCAGGCAGCCCTGTGAAAAGTTGGGTGAGAGAACGGCGTCTCAGCAGGGAATCCGTTTTACTGCGGCTAGTGTGCCTGAGAGCAGGCGCGAAGCCAACCAGAGAGTCCGGCTGCGGGCCGACGCCCTCTCTACGCCTGGTATGAAGCGGGTCACGAATTTGATAAAGGAAAACCGGGCCGTCAGAGGCGCCTCGCGGCCGCTTTATACGCGCTATCGCCAGTGGCTGCCGTGCCTCGCCCGCTTCAGCAAATATATTAATGTGCAACACGCATCAATCGATACATAAAATGCACTTATTAACTCTCCTTTCCTGTTCCAGTCTTTAGTCACAACAAAGTAATGATTCATTAACATTACGTAAACGCTGGAGCATTTAATGGAAACCACCTCTGCACCAATCAACACGGTTCGCGCCCGGGCTGGCGCGATCTTTCGCGTCACCTCGGGAAACTTTCTCGAGCAGTTCGACTTTTTTCTGTTCGGCTTTTACGCCACCTATATCGCGCACACCTTTTTTCCGGCGAGCAGCGAGTTTGCCTCGCTGATGATGACCTTCGCCGTTTTCGGCGCAGGCTTCCTGATGCGTCCCATCGGGGCGGTGGTGCTGGGCGCCTATATCGATAAGGTGGGCAGACGCAAAGGGCTGATCTTCACCCTCTCGATTATGGCGACCGGCACCTTCCTCATCGTGCTGATCCCTTCCTATGCGGCGATCGGCTACTGGGCGCCGCTGATTGTGCTGGTGGGCCGGTTGCTGCAGGGCTTCTCCGCCGGCGCGGAGCTGGGCGGCGTCTCGGTTTATCTCTCTGAAATCGCCACGCCCGGCAAAAAAGGCTTCTATACCAGCTGGCAATCCGGTAGCCAGCAGGTGGCCATTATGGTGGCGGCGGCGATGGGTTTCGCCCTTAACGCCCTGATGGATGAGAGCGCGATTCGCGAATGGGGATGGCGCATTCCTTTCCTGTTCGGCTGCCTGATCGTGCCCTTTATCTTCTTCCTGCGCCGCAATCTGGAAGAGACGGCGGAGTTCAGCGCGCGCCGTCAGCATCCTGAGATGCGCCAGGTGTTCAGGACGCTGCTCGGCAACTGGAAAACCGTGATAGCGGGCATGCTGATGGTGGCGATGACCACCACCGCCTTCTATCTGATCACCGTCTATGCGCCGACCTTCGGCAAAAAAGTGTTGATGCTCAGCGCCTCGGACAGCCTGCTGGTCACGCTGCTGGTGGCGGTATCCAACTTTATCTGGCTGCCGATTGGCGGGGCGATCTCCGATCGCTACGGGCGTAAGCCGGTGCTGGTCACCATGGCGCTGATCGCCATCGCCACCTCCTACCCTGCCCTTAAGTATCTGGCGGCCGATCCGAGCTTCTACTCAATGCTGGGCGTGCTGCTGTGGCTCTCGTTTATTTACGGACTCTATAACGGCGCCATGATCCCGGCGTTAACGGAAATCATGCCGGTCTCCGTACGCGTTGCGGGCTTCTCGCTCGCCTACAGCCTTGCCACCGCGCTGTTTGGCGGCTTTACGCCCGCCATCTCCACCGCGCTGATTGAAGTGACCGGCGATAAAGCCGCGCCCGGTTTATGGATGAGCTTTGCCGCCGTCTGCGCGCTGCTGGCGACCCTGTTTCTCTATAAGCAAGAGGCGGTCCATCATCACGCCGCTAAAAAAACCTTTGGTTAAGGAAAAACAGATGAAAAGAGTGTTACCCCGCCTGCTGCTGATCGCGCCGCTCTGCGTGATGAGCTGGGATGCACCGGCAAAAGAGATCACGGTGATGATCTCAGGCGGCTTCAAGGCCGCATGGGAGAAGCTAAACCCCGCCTTCGCCGCCGACAAAGGCTATACCATCAGAACGGTGCCCGGCCCGTCGATGGGCCAGTCGCCGGAGGCGATCCCTAACCGGTTAGCCGCCGGCGAAAAAGCGGACGTTATTATTATGGTCGGCTACGCGCTGGACAAGCTCGACAAAGAGGGGCGCCTGCTGCCCGGCTCGCGCACCGAGCTTGCCGATTCAAAAATCGGCGCGGTAGTGAAAAAAGGCGACGCCGTCCCCGATATCAGCACGGTAAACGCGCTCAGGGCGACGCTGCTGAAAGCGCACTCTGTCGCCTATTCTGACAGCGCCAGCGGAAAATATGTTGAGTCGACGCTGTTTAATAAACTGGGCATCGCTGAGCAGCTGAAGCCGAAAGCGAAGATGATTGAGAAAACCCCGGTGGCGCAAAGCGTCGCCAGCGGCCGTTACCAGATCGGTTTCCAGCAGGTCAGCGAACTGCTGCCGGTGGCCGGCGTAACCTTTATCGGCAAGCTCCCGGAGGAGATGCAGTATGTGACCCGCTTTGCCGGCGCGGTCTCCAGCCGCTCTACCCAGCCGGAAGAGGCGAAAGCGCTGCTGGCCTATCTCTCTTCGCCAGAGGTGCAGCAGCAGATTCAGGCAACCGGCCTGGATTCCGTTAGCGGCCGTTAGCCTGCCCCTCAGCCGCGTTTATCGCAATAATCATCGCCTCCAGCTCACCGGCAAGATGCGGCAGCTCTTGTCCGGTGCGCTTCACAATGCCAACCGTGCGGCGCACGGTTGGCTCATTCAGGGGAATGGTGGCTAAAAACGGATGTGCTGTTTTCGGCATCGCCATTCCCGGCACAGCGGCGATCCCCAGCCCGGCCTCTACCATGCCCAACAGCGTCGTGACGTGACGCGTTTCGCAGACGCTCGGCTTTTCCGGCTCGATGCCGCTCAGCGCCTGATCGAGCAGGTTGCGGTTGCCCGAGGATTTATCCAGCCAGACATAGGGCCAGCGATAAAACTCCCGCCAGCTCAGGCTCTTCCTGTCGGCGAGCGGATGGTTGCGCGGGCAGACGGCGACATAGGCCTCATCCACCAGCGGCAAAAATCTGACATCCGGCTGCGGCGCGCCGGTAAAGCTCAGGCCGAAATCGGCCTGGCCTGAGATTACCGCGTCGTAGACGTCGCCCGCGCTGGAATCGATCAGCCTGATACGCACGCGCGGATAGTGCAGCTGAAACTGCGCGATAACTTTGGGCATAAAATAGTAGGCGGCCGACGGCACGCAGGCGACGGTCACCAGGCCGGTTCGGTGCGGATTGAGATCCCCGACGTCGGCAATGGCGCTCTCGAGATCCTTCAGCACCTGCTGCGCGCGAGGCGCGAAACTTCGGCCCGCCATGGTCAGGCTCACCCGCCGCGTGGTTCTTTCGAATAGCCTGACGCCAAGCGACGTCTCTAACTTATCGATGCGGCGGCTCAGTGCCGGTTGAGAGAGATGAATCGCCTCCGCGGCGGCTTTAAAGCTCCTGAAGGTCACCAGAGCCTGAAAAGCGTAGAGATCGTTAAGGTCGACGTTTAACGTCATCGGCTTCATATCGCAGTAGGTTCCAGATTGACGGCGGTAAGCGCCTTATTCTACAGGGATATGCCGCCGTTGCGGGGATCTTTGCTGCAGCGTCGCCGCTCTCCCGTCACCTTAATCCTCTTTGCAGGCGACCAGCCCGCCAAAAAACGCCGGCGGCCGGTCAGGTCTCGCGCTGGCTGGTGCAGAACGAGACCCCAACCGGACGATTGCTGGCGTAGCCGCAACAGCCGGTGCGTCGCCGCCCGCCCTGGGGTATAAAGGAGGCAGGCACATTTCTGCATACTGAGGCGGTGACGTGATGACGGATGAAAAAAGAGGCATTACCCGCGAAGCGGAACTGGAAGCGATCTATGGCGCGGTCGCCAGACCTTCGCTAACCAAGGAGACCGACCATATCCATCCCGCCTACCGCCCTTTTATCGAGGCCTCGCCTTTTGTGGCGCTGGCGACCTCGGGGCCGGGCGGGCTTGACGTCTCGCCACGGCGCGATCCGGCTGGCTTTATCACCATCGAAGATGCGAAGACGCTACTGCTGCCTGACCGACGCGGCAACAACCGCATCGATAGCCTGCGCAATATTCTGCACGATAACCGCGTGGCGCTGCTTTTTCTGATCCCCGGCATTGGCGAAACCCTGCGGGTGAACGGCACGGCGGAGATCTGCACCGATCCCGCGCTCCTCAGCCGCTTCGCCGTCAATCGCCAGCTGCCGAAAACGGTACTGCGCATCGCGGTGGAGCGCGTCTTTTTTCAGTGCAGCCGGGCGATTATTCGCGCAAAACTCTGGGACCCCGCCGCTCAGATCGCGCGTGACCGGCTGCCCACTCCGGGCACGATTCTGCATCAGCTTTCCCAGGCGGAAATTGACGGCGACGCCTATGACCAGGCGCTGCCCGATCGCTTAAAGAGCACCCTTTACTGAGCCTGGGCGGCGCGCCGGGTTTTGCATCTTCTGTGGCGTCAGGATTACCATTTACGCTTCGGTTAAGGAGACCCGCGAGGATAACAATGCGCAACGATATCAATCAGGAGATTACCTTCCGCAAGCTCAGCGTGTTTATGATGTTTATGAGCAAAGGCAATATTGCGCGCACGGCGGAGGCGCTCGATCTGAGCAGCGTCAGCGTGCATCGTGCGCTGCACACGCTGGAAGAGGGAATCAACTGCCCGCTGTTTATCCATAAGGGACGCAATCTGGTGCCGCTGCCCGCCGCCTGGACGCTGCTGGAGTATTGTCAGGATGTCACCGCGCTGATGAGCAAAGGCATCGAAGAGGCAAGGCAGGTAGCGGGCGTCGGCTGTGGCCGCCTGCGCATCGGCACGCTCTACTCGCTTACGCTGGAGACCATTCCCCGCCTGATTATGGGCATGAAGCTGCGGCGGCCCGCGCTTGAGCTCGATCTCACCATGGGCTCCAACCAGATGCTGCTGAATATGCTTGAGGATGACGCGCTCGATGCGATTCTCATCGCCACCGACAGCGGCCAGCTCAGCGGCGCGAATTTCGATGTGATCCCGCTGTTTCACGATGATATTTTTCTCGCCGCGCCGGCGGGTGAAAAGCTCGATACCACGCAGGAGGCGGATCTGCGCGACTACGCCGACCGCGACTTCGTCTCGCTGGCGGAAGGCTTCGCCACCTACGCCGGATTTCAGGAGGCGTTTCAGGTGGCGGGATTCGAACCGCGCATCGTCACCAAAGTGAATGATATCTTCTCGCTGATAAGCCTGGTGCAGGCGGGCATGGGCTTCTCGCTGATCCCCGGCCGCATGAGAAAGGCCTATGAGAGCAGCGTGCAGCTGGTGAGGCTGGCAGAGCCTTACCAGATGCACCAGCTGGTTTCCATCGTCTACTCACACCATCGCGAGCGCGATCAGGATCTGCTGGCGCTGGCCGCGGAAGGCCGCATGTACGCGCGCAGCCTTAGCGGTTCAGCCGCGTAGCCAGGTGACACGCAACCTCAACGCTGTTGCGCGCCATGCAGATCGCCTCGCCCTGCCAGCCCGCCTGAAGCGTCAGCCCGGTCAGCACATTGCCCGGCGGCATCTCAATCGCCAGCCTGGCGTCGCGCTGATTGGCGGCGATAACCGCGTCGTTCCACTGCACGGTGCGCGCCATATTGTACGCCAGATCGTCGGCGATTCTGGCCGGCTCCCAGATCACGCGCCCGCTGGAGCCGCTCAGGTAGGCGCACGCGGGCCGCGACAGCGAGACCGAGGCGAAGGCGCTGGCCAGCTCGGCGGCGGGCTTATCCAGCAGCGCGCAGTGGGACGGCACGCTGACCGCCAGCCGCGTCGCCTTGCTGGCGCCTGCGTCGAGCGCCTTTTGCGCCACCGCCGCCATATCCTCGTCGCGTCCGGCGATCACCGTCTGGGTCTCCGCATTGATATTGGCGATATAGGTATTGCTGCCCACCATCAGCTTTTCCAGCCGGGTTAGCGTCAGGCCGACGATAGCGGTCAGGCCGTAGCCGTGGGGATAAGCGCGCTCCATCAGATCGCCGCGCAGCGCCACCAGCCGCAGCGCGTCGGCGAAATCGAGCGCCCCTGCCACCACGGCGGCGGGATAGGCACCGATCGACAAGCCGCTGACAATATCCGGCTTCACGCCGTTTCTGATCAGCTCGCGCGCCCAGGCGACGCCGACGATCAGCAAGCAGAGCTGCACCGCGCGGGTGTGACGCAGCGACTCGGCGCTGTCGAGCGCGTCGGTCTCCTCCCCCAGCACCGCGCGCACGCTGCTCAGCAGCGCGTCGCCATCGGGCAGATTGCCCAGCATGCCGGGACGCTGCGTGCCCTGGCCGGGAAAGGTAAAGAGTATTTTCATAAAGTCTCCCTGCTCCAGGGTGAGGTGGTCAGCAGCGGGCCAGCGGCGGTTTTTACCAGCGCGCGCCCGTCGCGCAGCCACTCGCTGAGCGCGAAGGCGCCTGACGGCGTTTCAACCTGGGTATCGACGCGGCACGGCAGCCTCTCCGTCTGCGCCTGCCACTGCTGTAAAAGGTCGCGCGCCAGCGGCTGCGGCGCGCGGATGGTTAAGTCGAGATCGCTGCCGGAATGCAGCACCGGAATAGCCGTCGCCAGCGCGTAGCCGACGCTGCCGGTAATGCCCCAGCGCCAGGGCCAGCTCAGCTCGCTGAGGGCGAGCGCCGCCTGAACCGGGGGAAAAGCCACAAACGGCGACGCCAGCAGGCAGGCGCGCTCGGCGACCCTTTCTGGCGTGGTGACGCGCAGGATATCCGCCGCCTGCACCCAGGCGGCGGCGCGCTGCTCCCGCCGCGCGCCGCGCACGCCGACCGGAATACGATCCGCCGTAACGACATCGCGCCGCACCACCACCGGCAATCCGGCGTGCCACTGCTCGCTGACCCACCCCTCGTTTACCGACAGCAGTGCGCTATCGGCGCGAAGCCAGAGGAGATCGTGAGGGCGTGGCGTCAGCGTCATATCAAATACCTGAAGTCAGAGTAATAAACAGCGGCAGGGAAAGAATACACAGGATCGAGCTGAGCAGCAGCACCGCCTCCGCATCGGGCGACTGCACGCCAAAGCGGTTGCCGAAAACCACGCCGAAGAAACCGGCAGAGAGCGCGATCATCAGGATGGCGGTAATGGCAACCGGGCCGCTCAGGCCGAGCGCGAGCACAATTCCCCAGGCGATAAAGGGCTGAACCAGCAGTTTGACGACGGTGCCGACGCCAACCACCGCGTTGAGTTTCAGCTTACGCGCTGAGAGGATCACACCGGTCAGGAACAGCGCAGCCGCCGTGGCCGCCAGTCCCAGCGGTTTAATCGCCGACAGCACCAGATCCGGCATGGTAATACCGATGGCCGACAGCACCACACCCACCAGCGGGCCAAGCACGATCGGTTTTTTCACCGAACGCCACATCAACACCGGCAGCATGGCAAGCGTTGATCCCTGGTTCTCGCCCGCGGTGCGCGCCTTTTCGCGCTCCAGAATCAGCAGGCAAAGCGGCGTCAGCAGAACGGAACCGCAGGCGATGGATATCGCCACAGAGAGCGAGGTGGTGGCGTTTTCACCCAGTACGCTGCCGAGGATCGGCAGGCCCAGCGCGGCGTAGTTTGGCAGCGCTACGGTCAGGGTCAGCACGGCAGCATCCTGGGGCGATTTTTTAAAGACTTTGGTCGCCATAAAATAGATAAACGCATAGGTAATCCACATGGCGCCGGTAAGGACCACAATCAGCGGCCACTGCGCCACTATTCCCGGCCAGGAGGTCTGTACCGTGGCGCTGAACAGCGCGGCAGGCAGCGCAAAGTCCATAACGAAGATATTTAGCAGCGAGACATTTTTATTGTCGACCATTCCCGCTTTACCGGCCCAGAAGCCGAGCAGCATGATGACAAATATTGGCGCAAGGGCATGAACAATTGTGTAAATCATAAATCACCTGTATTTAAGAAATAAGATTTCAGTCACGCGATGTTTATAATTTCTAAAAGCGGCCCCTGCGCCGGGGTGCAATGACGCACCCCGAACGGACCGTTTCCGGCAGGTCTTTTTTTTATTTATTTAGTTACGGCTATTACCAGGCTGCGCGCATTCGCTCGCGCACCAAAGATGAGCTGCGGCGGTTTTCCGCGCCGAGCCGGGTTTTCAGGGAGGGATCCTGACGCGTATCGGCAATCGCCTTTTGCAGCGCAATCTCTACCTGCGCCAGATCGGCGTCGGACGGGGCGTCAGGATTGCCCACCGTCAGCAGATCGGCCAGCAGGCCCAGCGTGGCAAAGTTGCTGACGTCATAGGCCATCGGCGGTATGGTCGCCGCCAGTTTCTCCAGCGCGTCAACCGTACGCAGCGTAATACGCGCGGCGGACTCTTTCCCCATCGCATGGACCAGTACGCCCCGATCGTTAATGGCGATCAGGCGGTTCGCCTGGTAGCCGTGCGCCAGAAATGCCCCCGACATCGCCTTGCCAACGATCAGACCGATCACCGGATGGCCGGCGAGGCGCGCTTTGGCATAGGCACCGGCGGCACCCGCCAGCGCCTGATGAATGCCGAACGCCTCTTCGCGTCGGCCATAGGCCTGGCTCGGCACGTCAATCACCGCGATAATCGGGCGCTTCACGCTGCTGTTTTGATCCGCGTCGATGGTTTCATTCACCACCTTCGCCAGCGTCCAGCCCTCCAGCAGGCCCACTTCGCCTTTGGCGGCGCGGGGATAGTGGTTGTTTGCATCGGGTACGACAGCGATCAGACGGACCGGCTCGCCGTTGAGTTCGCCATCGGCTACCTGAACCGAGTCGCACAGGCCGCTGAGGCGCTGCGCATTAGGTGCCAGTTTTTCCAGCCAGGTCGCACCGCGGCTGATAGTCTGGGTCATTATTTATCCTCCCGGGCAAAAAGCTGTTTAATCTGCGCCGTATCCGCCTGCTGACGCGTATCGAAACCGGTCAGACGCGGCAGAAAGTCGGCATAGTTGTCGCTGCGATGCTGCGTCGGCACGCCCTTCTCGATAAAGCTGTTCATCGCGCTTTTCACGGCGTTGACGCCGTCATCGACCAGCGCATCGACCAGGCCGCTCGCATAGCGGATTTCACCGCCGGTCATGCTCCAGATAAAGGGGCGGTCGCGCGAGTCATACTCGTCAATGCCCGCTTCCTGCTCGATAACCTGCGGGCCGTTCAGCCCCAGCCGCGCCTCGCGCGTCACAATCAGGTAGCTGCAGAGCGCGGCAGCAATCGACATGCCGCCGAAGCAGCCAACGGTGCCGGCGATAATGCCGATAACCGGCGTATAGCGGCGCAGATCGACAATCGCGGCGTGGATATCAGCAATCGCCGCCAGCCCCAGATTCGCCTCCTGCAGGCGCACGCCGCCGGTCTCCAGACAGAGCACCGCCTGGGTCGGAATGCCGTTGCGGTTGTCTTCCGCCGCCAGCTCCAGCGCCGCCGCCATTTTCGCGCCGGACACTTCGCCCATACTGCCGCCCTGGAAGGTGCCTTCGATGGCGATCACCACGGCGGACTGGCCGTTAATGGTGCCGCGCGCCACCACCATGCCGTCGTCGGACTGCGGCACGACGCCCTGCGGCGCCAGCCAGGGGGACATGATCCCCTCAAAGGGATCGAGCAATTCGCGGTAGCTGCCTTCATCCAGCAGCGCATGGGCGTGCTCGCGGGCGCGCAGTTCGATAAAGCTGGGATCGTTACGCATGGCTCACCTCTTCAAAAACCTGTTCGATACGGATGCGCGCAACGCCCGGCGTCGCGCCGAAATCGTGGATCACCAGCTGCCCGGCAGGCAGGCCGTTGATCAGGCTGAGGCGGTCAAACAGCGCCTTCCAGCGAGCGTCGCTGTTGTCGAGAGAGGTGGTGATATCAATACTCAGCGTTTGCCCTTCGGCGGCGGTGAACAGCACTTCCATATCACCGGAGCCAACGACCCCTGCAAGCGCTCTGCCGCTGAAGGTGCGGTTAGCAGGGAAAGATAATGTGATGTGTTCCATAACGTCCTCTAAAGAAAAGAGTGATGGGCAGTAACGGCTACCCTGTCAATGAACAGCGTGGCGGCCAGCAGATCGGCGGCACCGCCCGGCGAGGCGTTCAGCGCCAGCATTCCGGCGTCGAGGCGTGCCAGCGCCTGCTGGCCCTGCGCCGTCATGCAGCCTCCGGCCAGCAGCACCGCGCGGGCGCCCGCCTGCATCGTCTGCAGGCCTTCAAGGCCGGCGCGGGAGAGCACGCAGGTGTCGCTCAGCGAGGTCATGATCGCCATCAGCGCGTCCAGTCGGGCTTCGCTTTCGCTCGCACCCGCCGCGCGGCTGCGCAGCAGCTGTGGCAGCGCCAGCCTGACGACGTGAGGAAAGCCCTGCTGCGCCTCTTCCCGCGCCCCGGGCACGCGATAGCGATGCGTCGCCTTTAGCCCTTTGCTGAACAGCTTCGGCGCGGCGCGGTCAGGCAGGCAGGCGAGCGACGCCGCAGTACGAGCAAGGTGCGCCGGGTCGGCGCTGCCGCCGTTCATCGCCGCGGCGCTGACCAGCAGGCCCAGCGCCCAGATCGCGCCCCGATGGGTGTTGACCCCGCCGGTGGCCGCCATCATCTGCCGCTCCCCTTCCCGCCCGAGGCGGCCAACCGCTTCGCGCAGGGCGATATCCGCCGGACGCTGCCAGCACTGACGCGCCAGCTGCAGAAAGGTCGGCTGCAGGCTGCGGGCCGAGCGCTCCATTAGCGCCAGCGTTAAATCGTGATGCGCGCCGTTGCCGCGGCTGTCCACCAGACCCGGTTTCGGACTGAGTCGCGCCTCATCGATCAAACAGTCGCGCGCGATGGCGGCCAGCTGGCTGACCTGCGCCTCGGCTTGAGTCTGTGACAGGAGTTTCATTACCAGCTCCGGAATTTTGCCGGTGGGTTGTAGAGCCCGCCTGACCATTCAACCAGGTCCGCGACGCTGCCTGCGGCAAGCAGTGAGCGCGTCGCCTCTGAGCGGCGGATGCCCATATCTTCCGGATAGACGACCTTGCCGCTTTTACGCAGCGCGGCCACGCGCGCAGCGTCAACGCCCAGACCGATATCGGTGATGCCCGCTACCGCCGCCACCATAGCGCGGCGCTCTTCAAGGCTGTCGGCGCGGTAGAGATAGGCGATGCCCTCTTCGGTCAGCACGTGGGTCACGTCGTCGCCGTAAATCATCACCGGCGCCAGCGGCATACCGGACGATTTGGCCACCTCAACGGCGTCAAGCTGCTCAACGAAGGTCGGCTTCGCGCCCGCCTGGAAAGTTTCCACCATCTGCACCACCAGTTTTTTACCGCGCTGCATCGGGTCTGGCTCGGTGATCATATTGAGCCAGGCAGGGGTTGCATGGCGGCGGCCGTGCGGATCGTGGCCCATATTAGGCGCGCCGCCGAAGCCGGAGAGGCGTCCGCGCGTAACGGTTGAGGAGTTTGCCAGTCCATCCACCTGTAGCGTGGCGCCGATAAACATATCGACCGCGTACTGACCCGCTAACTGGCAGAAGGCGCGGTTCGAGCGCATTGAGCCATCAGAACCGGTAAAGAAGATATCGGGACGGGCGCGGATATACTCTTCCATCCCCAGCTCGCCGCCGAAGCAGTGCACGCTCTCTACCCAGCCGCTCTCAATGGCCGGGATTAGCGTCGGATGGGGATTCAGCGTCCAGTGTTTACAGATTTTGCCCTTTAGCCCGAGCTGTTCGCCGTAGGTGGGCAGCAGCAGCTCAATCGCCGCGGTGTTAAAGCCGATACCGTGGTTAAGCGACTGCACCTGATGTTCGGCGTAGATGCCTTTAATCGCCATCATCGCCATCAGGATATGCTCCTGTTTGATCAGGCGCGGATCGCGGGTAAAGAGCGGTTCGATAAAGAATGGCTTGTCAGCCACCACAATGTAATCGACCCAGGAGGCGGGTATATCGACGCGCGGCAGGTCGCTCTCGTCATCCACCAGTTCGTTAACCTGTGCGATAACGATACCGTCGCGGAAGGCGGCGGCCTCTACCAGCGCCGGGGTATCTTCGGTGCTGGGGCCGGTGTAGAGATTGCCTTTACGGTCAGCTTTATAGCCGGCAATCAGCGCCACGTTGGGGCTAAGGTCGACATAGAGTCGGGAGTAGAGTTCGATATAGGTGTGAATGGCCCCAATTTCCAGCTGGCCATCCTGCAAAAGCTGAGAAATACGTAAGCTCTGTGGGCCGGAAAAGGAGAAATCGAGTTTACGGGCGATGCCCTTTTCAAAAATATCGAGGTGTTCACTGCGGCCCACGCTGGGCATAATCATATGCAGGTCATGTATTTTTGCTGGATCAACATTTGCCAGCGTACGCGATAAAAAGTCTGCCTGCTTCTGGTTATTTCCTTCGAGGACAACGCGGTCGCCTGGCGCTATTAAACGCTCCAGTGCTTCAACCGCTCTTTCAGTCGGGATCACTTTACCGTCTACAGGAAAGGAGGCCAGACGACGCGCTTTTTCACTGCGGCGTGTGTTCCATTCCCGAACCGGCGCTTGACCAGTGTGCATTATAACCTCCTGATTCAGATAAGCATTCTTTCGTTTATGCTGAGGTAAGTCTGCGCTTTCTGTGCAAGTGGTTCAATTAAGGCAAGCGGACAATCGTTAGTCTTAGAGTAATGATTAAGGATGTGCAGGTTGAGATAAACGAAGCATGAGAATTGAGTGTAGACCTCATCCTGAACAGGAAAAGGTCAGAAGAGAATATTTCTTCAGTATGAAAATAATATTACCGTCCGCGCGCTGGCTATTATCCGCCGGGAAAGTTTCCCGGCCAGGATAATGCGTGGATTATGCAGGTTATTTTATCTCGTCAGAGAGCCCCATAAATAAAGAGCGGGTATTTTTAATAAAGTGTTGCATATCGTAAGTTTGTCTTCCCGCTTTCCAGCAAAGATAGAGCGACGTCGTAATATCGGTACCGGTAATATCCAGAGCGGCCACGTCCTGGCGCAGAAAGTTGCGCTGTGAGGAGGGAATACAGGTGATCCCGATGCCCATCGCCGCCAGGTTAATGGCGGTATTGACATCCCGCGCCCGCACAATTTTCACCGGCACCAGATCCGCCTCGGTAAAGAGACGCAGCATGGTGCCGCCCAGCCCGATCCCCTCGGGATCCTGCTGCAGGATCAGCGTCTCGTTCGCCAGATCCTGCAGGGCGATCGCCCCGTCGCCTGCGCGTGGATGATTATCTGGCACCACCACGCTTAGCGCCGACTGGTGAATTTCACAGCGGGCGATACAGCGAAAATCGGGAATCGGCCCGCGCAGGATGCCGACATCCAGCTCTCCGCTCTGTAACAGAGCAATCTGCTGATTGACGTTATATTCCGCTGGCTCCAGCCGCGTCTGGGGAAACTGGCTGCGAAAGCTACGCAGCGCGCTGACCAGCAGCGGCTCCAGCACCGCGGTGCCCACATAGCCGAGCCGCAGCACGCCCTGGCTACCGGCGGCCACCTCTTTGACGGTCGCGCGTAAATTTTCCAGCCGCTGCACCGTGCGCTCGGCTTCATCAAGCAGCAGCTGCCCCTGCTGGGTCAGGCTGACCTGACGCTTGTTACGCTCAAAGAGTTTCACCCCCCAATTCTGCTCCAGCGACTGAATATGCTGGCTCAGCGCAGGCTGTGTCAGGCTGACCTCGGCCGCCGCGCGGGCAAAGTGGAGCGTGCGCGCCAGGGTAATAAAAGATCGCAGCTTGGCATAGTCCATAATCTACCTGATAACGAATGCTTATTAATAAACCGATAATACCAATTAGATCGTTATCAGTCTCGCCATTATCCTCTTCTCTGTCAGGCATCCTGCCCCGCCGGGCAAGCAAGCTTTCACAGAGTCAGGAGGTTTCATGAGAATTATTGTCGGTATCACCGGCGCAACGGGCGCGCCGCTCGCCGTCACGCTGCTGCGCAAACTGGCTGAAATCCCCCATGTTGAGACGCATCTTATCGTCTCCCGCTGGGGCAAAACGACAATTGAGCATGAAACCGGTTTGCACCTTAACGAGGTTAAAGCGCTGGCGGATGTCTGTCACAGCTCGGGCGATCAGGCCGCAACCCTCTCCTCTGGCTCTTTTGTCACCGACGGCATGATCATTATTCCCTGTAGCATGAAAACCCTCGCCGGGATCCGCAGCGGCTATGCCGAAGGGTTGATTGGCCGTGCAGCCGATGTCGTGCTGAAAGAGCAGCGCAAGCTGGTGCTGGTGGCGCGCGAAACGCCGCTCAACACCATTCACCTGGAAAACATGCTCGCGCTGTCGCGCATGGGCGTCAGCATTATTCCTCCGGTTCCCGCCTGGTATAACCATCCCAAAACGCTGGCGGATGTTGAGAACCATATTGCCGGTCGTGTACTCGACCAGTTCGGACTGGATACCCCGCAGTCAACCCGCTGGCAGGGCCTTACCCGCTAACCCTTTGGCTGCGCTTTACTTTTCTTAAGGAGAGAACGATGACAGATAAATCGCTTCAGGCGACGGACGGCAAAAGTTTCGACCTCCGTGCCGCTATTGACATCTTAAAGCAGTATGACGGTGAATATATCGAAACCAGCGAGCCGGTCGATCCCGCCGCCGAACTTTCTGGCGTCTATCGCTATATCGGCGCTGGTGGCACGGTGATGCGCCCCACCCGCACCGGCCCTGCGATGGTATTTAACAAAGTAAAAGGCTATGACGATTTCCGCGTTCTGATCGGCCTGCTCGCTTCACGTCAGCGCGTGGCGCGTCTGCTGGGGGTGCCGAAAGAGAACCTGGCGCAGCTGCTGCGCGAATCGGTGCATCACGCCATTGCGCCGGTGGTGATTGCTAACGAACAAGCTGCCTGTCAGGAGGTGGTGCATCTGGCCACGGACGAGGGATTTGATATTCGTACCCTGCTGCCCGCGCCGACCAATACCCCTGAAGACGCTGGCCCCTACTTCACGCTGGGCATGTGCTACGCGGCGGATCCAGAAACGGGAGAGCATGATGTAACTATTCACCGCCTCTGCGTCCAGGGCAAAGATGAAATCTCAATGTATTTTGTGCCGGGGCGTCACCTCGATCAGTTCCGTATCAAAGCGGAGCAGGCGGGCAAAGCGCTGCCGATCACCATCAGCATCGGCGTCGATCCGGCGATTGAGATTGGGGCCTGTTTTGAGCCGCCGACAACGCCGCTGGGCTTTGATGAGCTGGCTATCGCTGGCGGGCTGCGGGGACGCGCCGTCGAGCTGGTTCGGGGCGTTGCGGTTGACGCGCGCGCCATCGCCAACGCGGAGATCGTGATCGAAGGCGAGCTGATCCCCAACTATCGCGTGCAGGAAGATCAGCACACCCACAGCGGCAAAGCGATGCCGGAGTTCCCTGGCTATACCGGCGAAGCGCAGGCGGCCGTACCGGTTATCAAGGTGAAAGCCGTTACCCATCGTAAAAACCCGATTCTGCAAACCTGCATCGGCCCAAGCGACGAGCATACCAACCTGGCCGGTATTCCGACCGAGGCGAGCATTCTCGATATGGTGGAGCGCGCGCTGCCGGGCCTGGTGAAAAACGTCCACTGCCCGTCGCCGGGCACCGGCAAATATATGGCGGTGCTGCAGATCAACAAACGCAGCGCGCAGGATGAGGGGCGTCAGCGTCAGGCCGCTCTGCTGGCTTTCTCCGCCTTCTCCGAGCTTAAGCACGTTTTCCTGGTGGATGACGACGTCGATATTTTCGATTTAAGCGATGTGATTTGGGCAATGACCACCCGCTATCAGGCCGATGTGGATACGGTGTTTATTCCCGGCGTGCGCTGCCATCCGCTTGACCCGTCGCAGGATCCGGCGTTCAGCCCCTCAATCCGGGGGCACGGTATCACCTGCAAAACCATTTATGACTGCACCGTGCCTTACGATCTGAAGGCTAACTTCCAGCGTTCGCAGTTTATGGAAGTGGATGTCGATCGTTTTGTGCCGGGCTTTATGGATGGTCTGAAATAACGCCCCGCGGTCGTTGCGCAGCGTGACCCGTCAGGCAACGACCCCAGCTCTTTTATGCGCTGCCGAACAGGCCTGCAGTGGCTGTCCGGCAGCGGCGTCTGATTAACCCGGCATCACTTAAGCTGACTTTCCTCTCTCTTCACCGGCTCTGCTTCTGTGCCGTGCGTTTAACAAGCACCCGAAAGCGTAGACGGCCGCCCTCTTTTCCCCCTTTTTCGCCTGAAATCAGCGCCAGCTATTTGTTGCCATCCATAGCAGAACGCGGCGCGGGCTGGCGCGCCCGGCGTAGATTTTAAAGCGCCTGATGGCGCTGCAATCCAGCGTATTCCTCTGCCGTAATGGCTATGAAAGATATTTCATTTTGTTACTGACTTGACCGAAGCGGGGTTTAGTGACCAGGCTTAAAGCGTCTTGCAACAGAACGCGCAAGGCATTTCAAAAACCTTAACCAGGATGGAGGCAATATGGTAAGCAAATCAGAAATCTTAGATCACGCTCAGGTTGTAGACGTTAACGGCGAACATGTCGGTATCGTCGACCATTTTGAGGGCGAAGATAAAATTAAGCTGGCCAAAAGCGATCCTGAAGCTGGCGGCAAACACCACATCATCCCGTTAAGCTGGGTGAAAGAGGTCGATGACAACAAGGTTATCCTCTCTAAATCGAAAACCGATGTGGAAAGTGAATGGCAGTCTGCCTGATTTTCCGCGCCGCGGCCTGCGCCGCGGCGTCTGTTTTCCCGCATCTCAACCCCACCGTTTCCAGCCCCTCTTTTTTTATCCGCCGTTAACGCATCTGTTGCTGTCTACGCAATCAGCCTGCGCGGGACGCCCGCTGTGCCGCAGTCTGAACAATGGGGCGGAAAGGCGCGACTTGTCTTACTGTCCGGCTTCAGAGTCGGCGGGATGACAGAGAGCAGCTGATGCTCTGCATAGAGCCATACGCCATTGCGAACTCCCCCTTCTGGCGGCTATCGGACATTAACTGAGCAAATTGTGATTCACATCTTATTTACATCACAAATAAAATCTTAACAGTAGCGGGGCACAAATTAACATCGCTATAGTAGTTTTATATTGTACAACCTTGTTGTACAAAGTAAAACAAAGCGAGGATCCTCTATGCCAAACGCAGACAACACCTTTATCAAACGCGATATCACTCGCGTTTCGCCAGAGCTGGTTAAACAGGCCGCGGAATTTCAGGCCGCTATCCTGGCGGATGTCGCGGGCCGTCGCGGCACGCTGCACGGTCGCGTTAAGCCGCTTGCCGCCACAATGAAAGTGGCAGGCCCCGCCATCACCGTTGAGGTTCGCCCCGGTGACAACCTGGCGATCCACGCGGCGCTGGCTATCGCTCAGCCTGGCGATGTGATTGTGGTGGATGGCAAAGGCGATATCAGCTGCGCGCTGATTGGCGAAATTATGTCGACCCAGGCCCACGCCTCCGGTATTGCCGGCATCATCATCGATGGTGCGGTGCGCGATGCGGATGCGCTGCGCGAAAATGGCTTTCCGGTTTTCTCGGCGGGTCTGAACCCCTGCGGCCCGACAAAGTCTATTGCCGGCCGCGTTAATTATCCGACTTCGGTTGCCGGTGCGTCGATAGAGCCGGGTGACCTGATTATTGGCGATGCCGACGGTGTGGTGGTGTTACCGCGCGAGGCCGTCCCTGCCCTGCTTGACCTGGCGCAGAAAAAGCTGGATGCCGAGAATAAACGTATTGCAGGCATTCGTGATGGCGATATTCGCGCGCCCTGGCTGGAAAAAGCGCTGCGTAATGCCGGTATGCTGGCTGACGGGGAGGCGCTGTAATGGCTCACTCTAAACCGGTTATTCTGATCACCGGCAGCGATATTGCGCCAGAGGCGCTGGCGCTGCTGACCAACTTTGAGCTGGTCTTTGCGGGCAGGCAGCCGAACGAAGATGACTTATGCCAGCTGTGTGAGCAGCACGATCCCGTTGCCTTTATCGTGCGCTACGGCAAGATCACGGCGCGCATTATGGATGCGGCCCCGAATCTGCGGGTGATCTCCAAGCACGGCAGCGGCATCGACGTGATCGATCAGAAAGCGGCGGCGGAACGGCACATCAGCGTTCAGTCAGCGCCGGGGGCAAATGCCGCGGCGGTGGCCGAACACGCCTGGACCATGATTCTGGCCTGCGCAAAATCGGTGCTGCCGCTGGATCGCCGTATGCGCGAGGGACACTGGGATAAGTCCACCCACAAGTCGGTAGAGCTGGAAGGCAGAACGCTGGGTCTGGTTGGGCTGGGCGCCATCGGCGCACGGGTGGCCCGTATCGGCAATGCGTTCGGCATGAAGGTGTTGGCTTACGACCCCTTCGCCAAAACCTTTCCCGACGGCTGCCAGTCCGTCTCGCTGGAGACGCTGCTGCAAAGCGCGGATGTGATCTCTCTGCACTGCCCGCTGACCGACGACACGCGCCATATGATCAACCGCGACACCCTGGCCCTGTGCAAAAAAGGGGCGATACTGGTCAACACCGCCCGCGGCGGCCTGATTAACGATGAGGATCTGCTGCGCGCGCTTAACGATGGCACCCTGAGCTGGGCAGCGCTCGACAGCTTTACCGTTGAACCCTTAACGGCTCCCCATATCTGGCAGGCGGTCGGGAACGTTATCCTGTCACCGCACATTGGCGGCGTAAGCGATAACTCGTTCGTCAAAATGGGCACGGCTGCGGCCAGTAACGTCCTGAAAGTGCTGGCAGAGCCGCTGAAAAGCGAAGGTGCGCTGCCATGATGTTCCTGTCCCCGCCAGAGATACGCACCACGACGCTGTTTACGCGTCTGCCTGATACGTTCCGCCAGCCAGACCCCGGCAATGCCTGGGCGCAGGCCAACCGGGGCGGCCAGCCGGTCGACTCGTTTCTGGAGGGACCGGTATGGCATCCATCAGGATGCCTTTACCTGACCGACATCCCTTACGGCCGCATTTTTAAAGTGGATATGCAGGGCAACTGGGAGCTGATCGTACAGTACGACGGTGAGCCGAACGGCATGAAACTGATTTCGGCGGATACGCTGCTTATCACCGATTACCGCCACGGTTTAATGAAGCTGTCGCTGAACGATCGCAGCGTGACGCCCTGGCTAGCCCGACGCAACAGCGAAAGCTTTCGCGGCGTCAACGATCTGACGCCAGACAGCCAGGGGAATCTCTATTTCACCGACCAGGGGCAGACCGGACTGCACGATCCCACCGGCCGCGTCTACCGCCTGTCGCCGCAGGGAAAGCTGGATTTGCTGCTCGATAACTGCCCCAGCCCGAACGGGCTGGTGTTATCGCCAGATGAAAAAGTCCTCTATGTGGCGATGACGCGCGGCAACGCCATCTGGCGCTGTCCGCTACAGCCAGACGGTTCCGTCAGTAAAGTGGGTCTGTTCTTTACCTCCTGGGGCCCCAGCGGGCCTGACGGGCTGGCGATCAATGCCGATGGCGAGCTGCTGATTGCCAATCCAGGGCTGGGACGCGTCTGGCATTTAAATGAGCTGGCTGAGCCGGTAGAGATCCTCACCAGCCCGCTGGGCCGGTCGACCACTAATCTCTGCTACGGCGGTGATGATTTACGCCAGCTGTACATCACCGAATCCGTTTCAGGCTCGATACTGACCTGCTCAATGGCCACGCCCGGCAAGCCTGTTCCCGTCCCGTCCCTCGTTCCTGCCAGATAAAAAGGTGTGCGCGCCACGCGCACAGGAGATCGCTATGGCCCTGCTTACCTCAACTGAAGAGAATAACAGGACTTCATTGCCGGGCGCGCCCGGCGTGCAGAGTCCCCTCAACGAGCACGATTTTACCCTCAGCGAAACGGCGGCAAGAAAAGCCTTCAGACGCATGCTGCCGTTTATTTTTATTTGCTATGTCGTCAGCTACCTGGACAGAACCAACGTGAGCTTTGCCGCGCTGGGGATGAACAGTGATTTAGGGATCACCGCCGAACAGTTCGGTTTTGGTGCCGGAATGTTCTTTATTGGCTACTTCCTGTTTGAAATTCCCAGCAACCTGATTATGCAAAAGGTGGGCGCGCGCGTCTGGATTGCGCGCATTATGATCTCATGGGGGCTGATCTCCATGCTCACCGCCTTTGTAACCGGCCCGACGAGCTTTGCCGCTGCGCGTTTCCTGCTGGGCGTGGCGGAAGCGGGCTTTACCCCAGGCATCTATCTGTTTTTCACCTACTGGTTCCCCGGCAGCTGGCGCGCCAGAATCACGGCGGCCTTTCTGGTGGGGATACCTGTCGCCAATATCATTGGCGCGCCGGTTTCAGGTGCGCTGATGCAAATCACCCATCACGAGCATATTCGCAACTGGCAGTGGCTGCTGCTGATTGAGGGCGCGCCGGCGGTGGTTTTAGGCATTGTCTGTCTGTTCTTCCTGAGCGATAAGCCAGCGAAAGCGAAATGGCTCAGCGATGCGGAAAAAAGCGTGCTGACCCGACGCCTGGAGTCGGAACAGCAAAAGATCGCCGCCTCCCACGGCTCGAGCCTGAAGGATGCGTTGAAAAATCCCCTGCTCTACCTGCTGGCCTTTATCAACTTTTGCGGCATTGTCGGCTCCATTGGGGTTGGCCTGTGGATGCCTCAGATCATTAAACAACTCGGCGTCAGCCATACGCAGACGGGCTTTCTGACCGCCGTGCCCTATCTGTGCGGCGCGGTAGCGATGCTGCTGTGGGCGCAGCGCGCCAACCGGGCAAAAAACCGCATCGTCTGGATTAGCGGGGCGCTATTTATCGCTGCGGTTGCCCTGGCCACCAGTGCGCTGGTGGATGAGCCGGTGCTGAAAATGATCGCCCTCTGCTTTACCGTCAGCGGCATCCTCTCTTTTCAGGCCTCGTTCTGGGCGCTGCCTTCCGGCTTTCTGACCGGCAGCGCGGCCGCAGGCGGGCTGGCGATGATCGTCTCCGTTGGTAACCTAGGCGGTTTCTTTGGGCCTTCGCTGATCGGCTATATCAAACAGATGACTGACGGGTTTATGTGGCCGCTGCTGGCGGTCTCTGCTGTGCTGCTGCTGGGCTCGCTGGCTGTCGCGCTGGTGAAAGATCCCTATCGTCATATCTGACCCTGCCCTGTCAGTGCAACCCGGTTGTACTGACAGCCCTGAGGCGTGCAGCGTGCGCCGGCACGGAAGCCGGTACCTGTTACTGGTAGGTCATAGTGAAGGAGGCCGTTGCGTTGACCGTGCCTGGCTGAAGCGCTGTTTCGGTTTGATAGTAGGCGGCACGAAACGGAATTTTCACGTTTTCCCCCTGCGTTGCCACGGTGCCGTAGTGAATAGCGGTGCCGAATTGCACGGGCGCATTGTTATAGAGTAACTGGATACCTACCCCTTTTGCCGTTGATTCACTGCTTAATCCCAGTACGCCATTGACCGCGTCGGCGAGGGGGGAGACGTTATCCAGCGTTACGTTAACGGAGGTCTGCGCGTCGCAGTTAAGCGAAAGATTAAAATCAACCGGATTTTGCGTGCTCCCCACCCCGCTGAATTTGGTGGCAAATGTATATCCCATATCGATATTTAAATGGGTATCCAGCACCTCACAGGCGACGGTGCGGGTATTCACCGCCGAGATAAAATATTTAAACAGCGAAGCCCGCTTAACACTGGGGCTCACCGGCGTGCTGTACTGCATAGCAATGGTGAGCGGGCCAACAATATCGGTTTTCGGCGTCATCGCCGTTTTAACCAGCTCGAACGTGTCATTGAAAGTGGCACCTGTTTGAGAAATACCTCGGTTCCACGTATTCAGATTAAGGCTGCCGTTGGTTACCGTACTGGTTGCGCCGGTGGTGCTGGAGTAGTTTTTCCACCTCAGGCCGATCCCCTCAACGTTGGTGTTGCGGACGCCCTCCAGCACCGAGGGGCCATTATCACTATTGGAGGGTGCCAGCTGAATGAGCCAGGATCCCTCCGCTGTCGTCTGGCCTTTCACATCGCATTTGACAGGATGACTAATTGTCACCGTGCCAAGCACCGCTCCCACCGGCTCGTCACGCTGAATAAGAATATTGTTATCGAAATTAACCGTCACATCGGATGCGCTACATAAGGCATAAGCCTGGGTCGACAGGAGACTGGTCGCAGCCAGGGCCAGAATGACAAAAAACCTGTTCATACCTGATTCCTTAATTATGCAAAAGTAGAGAAGGCGAGGCTCTGCGCACATTGCAGCGGGTTGCCGTTGTGTTATCTAACGGCAGGTTGCCGTTGCGTGTTGAATCACATCGGGACGGGGCGAAAAGGTGATTTTGGCCTGACAGGATGTTTGCCCCCAGCTGACGGAAATGGCATCGCTGCTATTCAGTCCGCTAAGAAAAACCTCGCCCTCGTTGCCCACGATGCTCATCAGGTCGCTATTTTTCACCCTGACCATCGCGCCAAAGGGCACAGGTTTATGATTGAAAAGCAGTTTCACCAGCGCGCGATAGCCGGTGGCGACCTTGTATGACGCGCGCACCACGGCACCGCGAGTCGGCACCACGGTGACTACCGATTCTGCAATATCGGTTTCAGTACCCAGCGAGCGGGTATCAATCCCGACGGCGTTTTCCTGATAGGCACTGACGTAGGGCACGACCGCGTATCCGCGCCAGTCGGTTTTTACCCCCGGATTGTTGCGAACCTTCAGGCCGGACGCGCCCGGCGCTTCGACCAGCGCCACGGTGTCGCCCAGTGGCTGTGAGAAAGTCACCCCATGCTTATGGGCGATAACGCCCCCCTGTAAGCCAAAGTTAAACTGGCGGTTATCGCGGCCAGCGTTATAGCCAGCGCTCAGGGTGCCATAACCCCCTTTATAGGTACCGCTCACCGAGCTTCGCGCTTCGCCGCCCGATGAGGCATAGCCCTGCTGAAGGGAGTAGCTCAGGTTGTTATCCGCCAGCGCCGTTCCGCTCAGCCCCACCTGATGCGTTTCCGGGCCATTTTTTTGCGCGTTTACGCTGTAGCTGACCCAGCTTTGCGGCAGCCATTTGCTAAGCGGCACCTGCATACTGAACGCGAGTATCTGATCTTTTTTTTCATAGCCCGGCGTTTCGCTGTAGGTGTAGCCCAGCGAATAGCTGATATCGCTAATGCTGGTATTGATACCGGTGCTGATGCTGCGCTCATATCCCGTGCGTCGCCAGTAGTCCTGCTGGTAGGCACTGATATAAAAACTGCCCCAGCTCGACAGCGACTGACTCAAATTAAGCTGGAGACGGCTACGTTTGTTGTAACGCTGCGAGGAGTAGTCGTTAACCTCCTGAAAGGTATAGAACCCCTGCGTTGAGTAACGGTAGCTGGCCAGCGTAACGGTGGTGTCGGTGGTGGTCACCGTTTTTGAGTACTGTAGTCGGTAGGATTGCCCCTGTTGCCGGGTGGTTTTCCCGTCCTGCAGCTTACTCTCCGCCAGCGTCGCATCCGCCGAGATCGAGCCCAGTTCGCCAAAGCTGACGCCAGCCCCGACGACGCCAGAAAGGTAGTTCTCTGCGCCAAGGGCGCCTGCGTAAAGCGTCAGGCGGCTGGAAACGCCATAGGCCAGCGTTCCCATGCCAAATGTGGGCGTTTGCGCACCCTTTTTACTGGTGCGGTATTCGCCGCCGCTCAGGGCATATTTAAGGCGCCCTTCGCGCAGCATCACGGGCACCGCTGAAAAGGGCTGAACGAAACGCTGCTCGCTGCCGTCCGCCTCCTTCACGGTCACCTCAAGGTCACCACTTGACGAGGTGGGATAGAGATCGCGGATCGCAAAGCTGCCCGGCGCAACGTAGGTTTGATAGACCGTATAGCCATTCTGCTTCACGGTGACCATGGCATTGGTGCGGGCAATACCCCGAATAATCGGTGCAAAACCGCGCATACTCTCCGGCAGCATAGTGTCGTCAGAATAGAACTGCATACCGCGAAACAGAAAGCTGTCAAAGATCTCGCCGGGTGTGCTGCTCTCCCCGACCTGGAACTGCCCTTTTAAAAACTGAATATCGCGGCTCAGCACGGTACTGACCGAGGAGACGTTATGCTTTCCGCCGCTTTTGATCGCGGTGCTGTAGTTACGCAGACGCCAGGGGCCCAGATTGACCCCGCTTTGCAGGTTCAGGTAGAACTGATCGTCGGTGCCGCCCTGTTTTGTCCAGTTGCGAGACCCATTGAAACTGTAATTTAACAACAGCGCGGAAATGCCCTGATCCCAGCGCGCAGGATCGACCTGGCCCCGCGCGTGGTTTTCCAGCGCAGACTGCGGAATAGAGATATCCAGCCGCTGCCTGTCAAAATCCAGGCTGGCCTTCGCATCTGGAATAAAATCACCCGGGTTGGTAATAATAGTGCTGTCGGGAAGCTCAGCTAGTTTAGAAAAGGCGCTTACGCGCACGCCCAGCTGCGCTAATATCGTTCTGTTCAGCTCAGGCGCCAGTCCCAGCCCGTTAATGGCGACGAAAGAGATATTGTCAGTACGAACATATTCATGGTTAAGCCATATTTGAACCCGATAGGTTCCAGGCAATTGCTCTCCCCGTTCAAAACGGCTTAAATCAATACTTTTTGCCGCGGCGCTCGTTTTTTCAAGCGCATCCGCCATAAAATAGAGTTCACCAGCCCTGGCTGGCGTGACAGCGGAAATAAACAACGCGATTGCTGACAAACGAACAACCCTATACGGCCGCGTGGCTGAGGAAAATAAATATCGGGTGCCAAAAACAGTCTTCACTTTGCTTTCCTGCCTGGGTGAGTAGCTGATTCTGTTCAGGAATTACGGCAGCGTCTGGCGCGCCTCTTTTGTAATGCCGCCAAAGTCATTAATGGCTTTCCAGACCACATCCTGCCCGCTGCCTGCGACGGTCGCTGAGGCAAAGGGTGAAACCATCGGCGGCTGCTTAATCGTCTTTCCCCCCACCGTCAGGGAGTAGAGCGAAATAAAATAGGGCGTCGGATTAGTAATAACGATCTGGTTTCCATTTTGCTTAAATACCAGGCTGCGCCAGGCCTCGTTCGCTTGATCATTTTTTAAGGCAGCAGGACGGTAAAAAAGCTTAATTCGGGTTTTAACCGCAATCAGCAACCGGTTCTCATCTGACTTTTCCATACCGGGAATAGACTTAACGTTTAGCCAGAAAACAGATTCACGATCGTCGGGCAGCGTTTTTTCACCGGTATAAATAACGCGCAGCGTGTTCTCATGTCCGCCGTCGAGACGAAATAACGGCGGCGTAACAATAAAAGGGGCTTTTTCAGCGGCGTGTTCATTCAGCTCTACCCATGACTGAATAAGGTAGGGTATGGAATCTTTACTGTTGGTAACTGAAATATCCGCCTCTTTATCAGCGGCGTTATAAACTAAACGTGTGCCGCCAACGGTTACGCTGGCCTGCGCAATGGTCGTGAAAAAACACGCGGCAAGTAAAAAAATTGCGCGGATGCAAAAGCTCATTGATTCGCTCCCAAGTGCCGTCGGGCGTTAAACGGGCGTGCGCAAGGCACGCCCGGGGTATTACTGATAGCTGATGGTGAAATCTGACGTGGCGTTGGCGGTACCGGCAACGATCGTCTGCTGCGTGGCTTTATACTTCGCAACGAACGTCAGGGTGTTGCTGTTTGCGGCGACAGCAGGCGACCCTGTAGAAGTGGTATCCAGCGTGATGCTTTTTGACTGCGTAGCCAGCGGGATGGGCGTTACACCATCTTCCTCATAGAGCGCAACACCGACGCCCTGCGCCGTCTGATCGCTGTTTAGCGCCAGAATGTCGGAATCGTTCGCGTTCGCGGTCCCGTCAAATTTGACCGTAACAGTGGGCAACGATGAGGGACAGTTGTTCAGCACAATGTTAAAGCGCGTCGCCGCGGCAACCTGGCCTACGCCGGTGAAGGCGCTTTTAAGCACTTTGCCCAGATTAACGGTCTGGCTGGCAGTGCTGGTATCAACAGTACAGGCCGAATCTACAACCTCTCCGGTGAAGTTAATGGTTCCGTCGGCCGCATGCGCGGCGAATGAGCTGCCCGTCACGACAGCCGCCGCCAGCACATTGCGAATTGCACAGGTTAGTTTCTTTTGCATCGGTTTATCCTCAGTGTACAATAAGCTGCGTCGAGACCATTTCGACGCAGGAAAAACACCCTTCCAGAAATTAAAATTATTGAGAGCATCTTTAAAAGATAAAATAAAAAACCCTGGCTTTTTTACTAAACAGCGCTGCACGCTGCGCTCTGAAAAATATAAAAATTATCTTCCGGCAATTTTCTACACCAGAAGGGAAATTAACTGCTTCATCTCAAGGCTATTACTAAGAGAAAGCCTGTTTCTTAAATAAACCATTTTGTTAATATCGCTTTTATCCTCACAAACATAGCGACAAGTTACAGGATCATAAACCGCATCGAGAAATGCCATATGCTCAGGCGACAACATTAAAGAGAGCCGGTAGCGCAATGCATCTTTTAATCTGCAAGGCCGGTAGCCCAGGGGAGTCCTGACCGCCTGATCGCACAATTTTTTGAGCTCGTTAATTGTTGTCACCAGGCCAAAAAGCTTCAGGTAATTGTTTTCAGCTATCTCCTCAGGCGCAATAAAATAAATATTTTTTATTCCCTTACGCGCGCTCAGGCAGGCATAAATCCAGCGCACATCCTCACCACACTCGTGTAAGGTATCAATAAGCACGCAGGGCTTTTCAAAAATCGAAGCACAGACTACAAACTCAAGCCGATTATCGAAGAAATATATCTTTCTCTCTTGAGAGGAGAGAGACATTATCGCCTGCCGAATAGCAAAGTTGCGAGTAAATACCAGTAATGTCGTCAACATCTATTCCTTTTGTAAAACAGATAACACTTAGCTAAGGCGAGGTTTTGACAACATATACGCGTTCCAGCGCGTCTCTATCTATTTTATACGCTTTCCCATCCAGCCTTGAAAAAGGGTATCTTTCAAATCCGACGCTATTAAAAGCAAACTGGATTTTCTTTATCATCGACAGTAAATAGGATTTTGAACAGCGCAGACCATAATCTTCAAAGACATGCACAATAATGTCATTATCGTATACGACTTCGGTATCCATTCCGGCAAGTAAATACTCAAACAGCCTGGCCTTTGTTGCTCCAAATCTTTTTATTCGACCATTTTTAATATTGATCAGCGTTCTGGTAGAAAGCCTGTACTCCAGGCTCTGGAATATATTGAATCCATAAAGAACCTTGTCAGAGACAGAAGGCATAATAACTCCTTAGGGGGGTAACTATCCCATATCTATGACACCTTTGACGTATGTCAGTGACAATTGACCGGCCACCGGATACGTTAAAAATATTATTTCAATGAAGAAAGCGTGACAATGAGACTGTTTTATAAAAAATAAAAACTAAAAACCAACATAAAAACAACACAACAAACTGTTTTTAAAATTGAGGTAGTTTTAAATACTAAATGAAAGCAGAATGTTACCCCTTGATGGCTATTTTTAACACAAAAGCAACCCTAGATAATTTATCTAAAAATTTTAATATTTTAGCCATAAAAACCACAATAAAGAAATTAACCAGCTTAATCATATGGTTAGGAAGATTCTAAATGGCGCGTAAATACTATCTTAACGGATGTAATTTAGGAATAGTCAGGACAATACTTTAATCCCCGCTAATAACCCGAATACACAAATAGATTTAATTTTACAAATGACCTCTTCTTCCTGCTGCGCAAAGGCCAGATCCCCATTAAAAACCAGTAAAATCAAACCATTAAAAAAACAGTAATCCAGATCAAATTATGCAGAACCTTGCCAGGTTGCTTTAATTAACCTGCATCAAACTGTGTAATTTTCTTATCAGCAAGGGGGGAAATCAGGCGTATGGCAAAATCCTGTTTGCAGCTCGGTCTATCCGATCGTTTAAGACAACGCTGATATTTAGTCACGCAGCTAAATTAATAATAGAGTAAGGAAAAGGCTGGCGGAAAGGAAATAAAGGAAGCGATCGGTTAACCAGCAGAGGATAAGAAGGAGACAGGAAAGGCCAGCCGCAGAAAGCACAGGCGCCGCACAATCTATGCGGCGCCGATCGCTCAGTAACCCACGCCTGAACAGTTAACCCCCTGACTATTATTGAGCCAGTCAATAACGCACTGGTTATTTCCTTTATTCAGATAGTCAAATTTCACGCTAAAGCTGTTGGTGGCAAGTATCGATTCCACGGTCGGCACCCAGCTGCCATACTGGCCTGCGACAGCATACTGCGAGTCATTTTTCCACGGGTGCGTGAACCAGTTATCCGTCACGATAATCGGCCCACGCTCAGGCTGTCCTCGTACGCCGATTGACGATCGATTACTGGTGCCCTGCTCGCCGTAGTCGAACCAATTATGCGTCACCTCCATAAACTCGCCGGCAATGTCTCCATAGCGGTGCATATCAAACTGATGATAAGCGCCCTCTTTGCCGCCGTTAAGCACCAGATTATGGTGCGCCGCATAGCCCTCGCCCGATCGTCCGTTGCCGGCAATGGAATGTCGGTTGCTGTTAAAGACGTTACAGGCGATCTCCGCCGTTGCGTTGCCATTCTGGGTCACCACGCCATAGCCGAGTTCAGATTTGATATTGTTGTGAATATAGCTGTGGTGAACGCGCACGTTGGTGGCGGTTTTTACGCTAACCGCCGCCCATGGCCAGCCCCACAGCTCCATATTGTCCACTTCAATATCGTGGCTGCCCGGAACGGTCTGTATGCCGATAGTAGAGCTGTCGGTATCGGTTCCTTTATAGGGCCCTTCATAGCGAATACCCGATATGCGCGAGCGGCTGTCCATCGCGATAATCGGGAAAGCATTTTTCTGCTCACCGAGATAGGGAATACTGAGGCGCGCCCCGTCGCTGCCGTTCAGGCCACGATCGCTGAAGATGGTGGTGCCGGTTTTAATAAACAGCGCATTTTGCTTCACCGGAAGCTCGATTTCGACATCGCCGGGGATATAGATATAGTCGGTGCCCGCGTCGACCAGCTTCTTCAGCGTGGCATAATCCCGGGCTTCCTTGTAGTTAACGCTCGCTTTATCAACGCGCGCGGCGTAACCGCTACCGCCTCCCACCACCGAGCATTGCCCGCTGGCATCCAGCAGACGGGTAGTGACGACAACATTGAGCGCCAGCGGCGCTGAAAGGTTTCCTTTCTTATCCACCGCGCGAAGGGTGACGGGGTAGCGGTTTTCACCGCCGACCTCAAAGCCCGGCAGCGTCAGATGAAAGACCCCCTCTTTCTCCTCAATCGCGCCGCCTGCCGCCTGAAACGCTGAGGCGTCAGTCTCATAGCGAGCCACGCCGTACAGGCTCTGCACGTCCGGCGAGACCACCAGGGTTGCGCGCTCGGTACCGGTTAGCGCGGTATCAGCCGTCAGGGTGAAGGGAGCCTGGCTGACGGAAACGTCCATGGTCACAGGTTCGCTGCTGTTCCCGAGGCCATCTTTAGCCGTAACGACAATGGCGTAGTGGTTACTCGCGCCCGCCCGCCATTCCGGCAGGGTGAAATGGAAATTCGGCATGGTTCCGGCAATTTTCCCCCCGGCAGCGATAAACTCCTCAGCGCTGAACTGAACTTCACCGGCCGCTGTCCCCTCCGTAACGACGCTGACAGCGGCGTCCACCCTCTGTTGTTCAGTGCCCGTCAGGGTGCCCGGCGCGGTTACGGTAATATTCACCGGCTGCACTTCCAGCGTGACGCTGACGGGTCGGGATGAACGTCCCTGTTTATCCCAGGCTACCGCGGTCAGGATATAGCGATTATCGCCCGCTTTTTTCCACAGCGGCAGGGTGAAGCGATAGCCATTTGCGCCATCCTGGCTAATGCTGCCTCCCGCGTTGAAAAAGGCTTCGCCCTGCCATTCGATGCGATCGATGCCGCCCTGAGCGCTGACCTGCGGTGCCACCACAAGCTGATCGCCCGACTTTCCTGACAGCTTGTCGTCAAGCACCAGACTGATGCTTGCCGAGGCCACTGAAATGCGGGTGGTGACCGGCAGCGAACGGCGGTTCTGGTCGTCCGCCGCGGTCAGCGAAAGGGTATACTGGTTGGCGGTGCCATCCGACCACGCCGGTAGCGTCAGCCACACCCTCTCTTTTTCCACCTCAACTTTCCCCCCGCTGGCGATAAACTCCGACGCCTCCCACTCCAGCCGGGTGATCGCTGTTTTCGCCGCGATCTTGAGCGGTAGCGCGACACGGGTACCCTCGGTGCCTGACAGCGTTTGCGGCAGCGTCAGGACGATAGAGCGAGGTTCAACCACGATTTTTGCCGAAGCGGTGTTAGAGACATTGCCCACGCTGTCGGTGACCGTGACTTCCACCGGGTAACTGTTTTCACCGTCAGC
Source organism: Pantoea sp. ACRSC (assembly GCF_022346785.1). Taxonomy (NCBI): domain Bacteria; kingdom Pseudomonadati; phylum Pseudomonadota; class Gammaproteobacteria; order Enterobacterales; family Erwiniaceae; genus Pantoea; species Pantoea sp. ACRSC. Next base: position 161,265 of record NZ_JAKRNN010000001.1, on the reverse strand, counting down.
GCGGTAAGGCGGCAGGACGACGTAATAGTTCAGGCTCAGGCTCTCCTCTGTTGCCCGCTGCGTCTGAATAAACTTGCCACCGGCAGCGAGAAACGCAGGCGCCTTCCACTCTACTTTACTGACCGCGCCTCCCAGGCTGCGCGCATTCAACCCCGTCGCCAGCCTCTGCCCCTCTTCTCCTTTAAGATCCCCGGCCAGCGAGATTTTGACATTCAGCGGCAGCACCTCCACCTCAACGCGGAAGGGGTCTGACTGATTGCCCTTTTCATCCAGCGCTCGCCCGACCAGCTGATAGCGATTGGCTCCAGCAGGACGCCATTCGGGCAGAGAGAGCTGATAGCCGCCGTTTGCATAGTAAACGCTGCCGCCAGCGGCAAAAAAGTCATCCCCCTGCCAGCCAATACCGGTCACGGTATAGCGTGAAGTGATATTGAGATTGAGCATCAGCTTGCTGCTTTCGATGCCCGATACGCTCTGACTGGCCGTAATAGAAAAGAGCCGATCCTTTTTATACTCAAGGACGATAACGTTGTTTCGATCCACCAGATCGTACCGCGATCCCGCCAGCGTTCGGTTAAAGCGAACGCGGTCGGGATCGAGCTGGGTTTTAAGCGGCGTGCCGAACTGCCAGGAGAGGTTAAGGCCGACAGAGAATTCGTCGCGCCCGCCGCGGGCATTAAGCGTTTTTTGCATCGAGATGCCCACCAGCGGCACGGGCGTATAGCTGACGCCCAGGGTAAACAGCTCTGGATTTTTTTGCAGATCGTCCGGCCCGAATACGCCGACCCGATCGCCATAATAGCGTGCCCAGGAGAGCTTGCCGCCCAGCTGAGGTAACGAGGGCAGCCACGCCTCGGTGCGTACATCAAAGCCGTTCGCCACGCGTTCGTGATAATCACTAAAGTCGCGCGAGCGTTTCCAGTCGCTCAGGCGAAAATAGCCGTTGGCAGAGAGGCGAAAAAAATCGCGACCATATTCCAGACCGGTGCCCAGTCGCTTATGTTTACGGCTAATGTCGTAGTCATAAAAAAGATTGCTGCCGAGCATGGTCTGCTCTGAGGGCCAGTAGCGATAACCGAAGCCGATATTGGTCATGGTTCTGCCATCGATGCGCCTTATTCCCGTCTGAGAAAAAAACAGGTGGCTGCGGGTATCGCTAACGGGAAGTAAAAAATCGAATTCGCTTCCGTCGAAATGTGCGCTGCTTAAATTGAGCCTGGCACGAGCGGTGCCGAAGGGAGCCAGACCTTGCTGAACGGCAGAGCTAAACAGCCCGGAAGCCAGGGTGCCCCCGACGGCGCCGAGACGGTCGGCTGACGCATCCTGACCGAGCGCCTGCGCCAGTTTCGCGCCCGCGCCCGCTCGGGTCTGCAGGGCCGCTTCTTCGCTGCGCTGCTGCTGCGTCTGGAACGCCCGATAAACATTCTCTCTGACCGTAAGCGCGTCGTGGCGGGCGTCACTGACGCTTGCGACAGCCAGTCCCGGCTGAATAAATAAGGCAAAATAAAATCCGCGTTTACACTCAGGACGACGTGGATAGCAGGCCACCATGCAGATAATCACTCCATTGATTCAAATGGCGTTCTCCGGCTGAAAAAGCGGAATGCCGGAAAGCCATTAGGATTATTTTAAATAAATCGAATGACAAAAAATAAGCGAGCATTATACCTTCTCTTATTCCAGTCGTTCAGGTAACCCTTAAAAATCAGAAAAAAGATCCTGAAAAATCTTATACCAGGCAAGCAGATAAGCTCAGGCACACCTGAACCTTTGGCTATATATCCGGCTCAGGGGGTGTATATCCAGGATTATTTTAAAATGAGTGGATTTTCAAACTGAAATGATATGTCTGGTGGGCAAAGGACATCTATTGATAAATAATTTTCTTTTCTCGTCGGAACGCTGATAAGGGTAGCTGGCGCCTGTTTCTTTTTGCCCGAGCGTCTGTTTCCAGAGGCAGGATATCAATCGGGTGGTCAGCGCGAGGGATCGCTGTCTGAAAAGCAACAGGGCTGAATAAATCTTCTGCTCCCCTTAATCCGTAAGCCGCGTTTCCGGCTATGTCGATCCGCCTGGAGCCTGATGGAGAGTGAACCAGGCGGAATTGCCGTTCTGCGCCCCTCTTCCCGAGGGGCTTTGTTAAATTAAAAAGTGACCCAGTTGTTCTCAGCAGATGAAGCGATTACCGGCCTTTTAAGGCTGGCTCTGCTATCCGGCACGCTATGCCCGGCGGATGTGGAGGGGGGCAGACGGAAGACGGAGACGGTTTTTTCCAGCCCAAGCGCCTGCTCTTCAAGACTGCTGGCCGCCGCTGAAGACTCTTCAACCAGCGCCGCGTTCTGCTGTGTGGTGGTATCCATTTCCGTCATCGCCTGAGCAATCTGGGTAATGCCCCGATTCTGCTCATCCGACGCAGCGGCGATTTCGCCCATGATATCCCTGACCTGAGAAACAGATCGGACGATATCCTGCATCGTATCCCCGGCGCGATTAACCAGTTCAGTTCCGCCGTTTACCCGATCCAGCGACTCCCGGATTAACGTTTCAATCTCTTTTGCAGCCAGAGAACTCCGCTGTGCCAGATTCCTCACCTCGCCGGCAACCACTGCGAACCCACGCCCCTGCTCACCCGCACGGGCCGCTTCAACCGCCGCGTTTAGTGCCAGAATATTTGTCTGGAAGGCGATGCCGTTTATCACGGTAATTATCTCGCCGATTTTCCCGGAGCTCTGGCTGATGCCGCCCATAGTGGCAATGACGTCCCTGATGATTTCCCCGCCCCGCCCCGCATTATGCGAAGCCTCAGTTGCCAGCTGGCTGGCATGATGCGCGTTTTCGGCGTTCTGTTTTACCGTTGAGGTCAGCTCTTCCATACTTGCAGCGGTTTCAACGACGGCTGCCGATTGCTGCTCGGTTCGGGATGACAAATCGATATTGCCTGCGGCAATTTCCGAGGAGGCACGCGCCACCCCATTTACCCCGTCACGAACGCGCGAAATGATGGTTCGAAGGCTCAGGTTCATGGTGTTGACGGCTGTCATCAGCTGACCCAGCTCGTCAGCGCGCGTGCTGGCGATTTCCGACGTCAAATCGCCTTCCGCAATACGCTGCGCGGAAGAGAGGGTTTCTTTAAGGGGACGGGTAATGCTGCGCGTCATCTGCCAGGCAATCAGAAGGCTGAGCACAATGCAGGCGATAGTGGTAAAACCAATCTGCCAGAGCGCCGTCTGAATATATCTGCCAGCCATTTGTGACTGATAAAGCGCCAAATCTGTCATCGTTTTATTCAGAATCACTGCGGCCCCGGTCATCTCATCTGAGGCCACTTTTTCTGCAAGGGCTTGCTGTGAATATTTTTGCAACAGAGCAGGCATGGCTGCGCTTTTCTGCAGCATAGCGGTTAATAATCCACTGAGTTGAGTGTCATCAGAGGCGCCCGCTGTCACCATAAGCGGCTGAATTTCATCGAGCTGCCTGATGAGGGTATTCAGCAAGGGTTCATCTGGCTTTCTCAGATAGTCGCTTAATTTCAAAGAGAGAGTCAAGTTTCGATATCAAGGAAAAAAGCGTCGTCGCTGTTTCAGATGTTGCAACAGGCACGCGCGTACTGAGCTGCCCGGCAAATAGAGGAAAAGCTATCGCTGTTATCTCCGCTAATGCGCCGTCGGTGCTGTTGGTCGCGGCAAGAAAGCTCTCCCGTTTATCCCGGTACGCTTTCAGCGTTTGCTCGAGCCGAACGACTTTCGCCTCCCCTTCAGCAGACCATGCGTGTTCCTCCAGATTATCCTTCGCTACGGTCAGCTTATTCATCGCCATCCCGTTAAGCTCAAAGTACTTTTTATCCCTTGTATATTGAAACAGCGTGCGATTGAGTCTGGCGTCACTGAGCGTATTGGCCATATCAACGATAATGTCACGCTTGGCTGAGTTTTCCTGAATGCTGAAAAAACAGCGAAACGCAAGCACCGCAATAATAACAGACGCAAGAATAACTAACGTGAAGCCGAGCGTTAGCTTGCCGCCTATCTTTAGATTTTTGAGAATATTCATAAATTTCATTGATGCTGCCCCCTGTTTAACAGTTTTCTCAGTGGCGAAAAGCCTGCTGGATATCTGCTTTATCGGAACAAAATCCATAAAATTTATATCTGTTTTCAGGCGCAGCGCATCTGCCTCAAATAAAATTGACGAGAATCAATCTTTGCCAGAAAAGAATTAGAGGCACGACATTAAGAGCTCTAACTATTCACCGAGAAACAGTAAATATCAAAAGGAAAATAAATGCTGCCCCTGGCAGTCAACCTGAAGGTTTATGGCATCCCTGGAAGTTATCATTAACAGGCTAAGCCATCAACTAATGCCGAAACCCCCTTCAATGAATTGAAAAGATTAGCTTTTTCAAAAACATGTCGGGATAGGCTGACGCCATTTAGTCTTCCCCTACGCTAAAGAGTGACGGCAATAAATGATTTTAATCCTGCTCTGCATTTATACGGCTCGCTTCGTGCGAAAAGTTGAGATCGCTTCTGTCCGCGAACAAGGATTTATTTTTTGCAAAGTATGATAAATATCGAGCTGCCTTTGCAAAAGTAAGGGCATGCGCATCGAAAGATGCGTTGCAGCATAAGCCAGATGCAAAAAACCTCTCCGCCAGCCCTAAAGTAAACAGTAAAAATGACGTTAACTGTAATTGCCTCACCAGGGTAATTATTAAAAAGTAAAACACCTTTTACCCCCCTTAAATGGGGGGTTCTTTGTTACAGGCGCAGCAAGCCCACCCCCGCACCTGCCAGAGGGAATAGCGGGGATGCGATCGTTTTTATACAAAATGCGACTCACCCGGTTCAACAGCCGATAATAAACTCTGGCTACTATGCTACGGCGCCTGTCACCGACCGATAATAAGTCGGCAAAATGGCAGCAGATTTAAACCTGTTTTATCGTTTTTGACGCAATGAGATAAGGATATTAAGAAGAGAAAATGGCACGCCCTACAGGATTCGAACCTGTGACCTACGGCTTAGAAGGCCGGTGCTCTATCCAGCTGAGCTAAGGGCGCACGGGGATGGCGAGGATTATACGGCGAGACCTCAACGAGTCAACGATTTTGGCCGCTGTCGCAATGCATATGCCGAAGAATCAGACAACGGGCGGCGATTCAGAACCTGACAGCGCGCCGCGCTTCTGACAGAATAGGCGCCTTTCCCCGAATCAACACAACACAGTGGATTTCCTCTCTGATGGCAGCAAAAATTATTGACGGTAAAACGATTGCGCAGCAGGTGCGCCTTGAGGTTGCGGAAAAAGTAAAGCAGCGTCTGGCAGCCGGTAAACGCGCGCCCGGTCTCGCGGTCGTTCTGGTAGGCGAAAACCCCGCATCGCAAATCTATGTCGGCAGCAAACGCCGCGCCTGTGAAGAGGTCGGCTTTGTGTCGCGCTCTTACGATCTGCCCGCGACCACCAGCGAAGCTGAACTGCTGCAGCTGATTGACGCTCTCAATGACGATCGGGAGATTGACGGCATTCTGGTGCAGCTGCCGCTGCCGGCCGGCATCGACAACGTCAAAGTGCTGGAACGCATTACGCCTGATAAAGACGTTGACGGCTTCCACCCCTACAACGTCGGCCGTCTCTGCCAGCGCGCGCCGACGCTGCGTCCCTGTACGCCGCGCGGCATCGTGACGCTGCTGGAGCGCTACAATATCGATACCTACGGCCTGAATGCCGTGGTGGTTGGCGCCTCCAATATCGTGGGCCGTCCGATGAGCATGGAGCTGCTGCTGGCGGGCTGCACCACCACCGTCACCCACCGCTTCACCAAAGATCTGCGTCATCACGTCGAGCATGCCGATCTGCTGGTGGTCGCCGTTGGCAAGCCGGGCTTTATTCCCGGCGACTGGATTAAGCCGGGCGCGGTGGTGATCGATGTCGGCATCAACCGACTGGAGAGCGGCAAAGTGGTGGGCGACGTCGATTTCGACACCGCCTCGGAGCGCGCCTCATATATCACGCCGGTGCCGGGCGGCGTAGGGCCGATGACCGTCGCCACGCTGATCGAAAACACGCTGCACGCGTGCGAAACTTATCACGACAGAGAGGAAGCATAATGGCGACTTTTAGCCTGGGTAAACACCCACACGTCGACCTGTGCGATCTGCTGAAGCTGGAAGGCTGGGTAGAGAGTGGCGCACAGGCGAAGATCGTCATCGCCGACGGCGAAGTGACCGTTGACGGCGCGGTAGAAACCCGCAAGCGCTGCAAAATTGTTGCCGGACAGACCGTCGCGTTCGCCGGACAGCGCATCACCGTTACCGCATAAACAGCCTGCAGGCGGGTGAGCTGGCCGCAGGCGCCAGCCCCCGCTACGCCTCTCGCCTCTGCTACGCTCTGAACACCGCCCTCTTCCACCAGCGCCGCCGCACCCTCTGGTTGCCGCAGGCTCAGGCTATCCGCCTGGCATAAAAAAGGGCGCCTGAGCGCCCTTTTTGCGGTTACTTACGACGCCAGGTCGAGCCCTGCGGCCCGTCTTCCACAATCACGCCCAGCTCGTTGAGCTTGTCGCGCGCGATATCGGCCTGCGCCCAGTTTTTCTCTCTGCGCGCGTCGGCGCGCGCCTGCACCCAGCGCTCAATCTCCGCCACTTCGTCGGCGTTGCTCTGCGCGCCGCTCTGCAGGAACTGCTCGGGATCCTGCTGCAGAATGCCCAGCACGTTGGCAATCTCGCGCAGCTTCGCCGACAGCGCGTTCGCCGCGTCGCCGTTCTCCCCTTTCAGGCGGTTGACCTCGCGCGCCATATCGAACAGCACCGAATAGGCTTCCGGGGTGTTGAAGTCGTCATCCATCGCCGCGCGGAAACGTGCGTCAAACGCTTCGCCGCCCGCCGGCTCGGCGTTAGGGTCGGTGTGGCGCAGCGCGGTGTAGAGGCGCTCCAGCGCGGCGCGCGCCTGGTTAAGGTTCTCTTCGCCGTAGTTAAGCTGGCTGCGGTAGTGGCCCGACATCAGGAAGTAGCGCACCGTTTCGGCGTCATAGTGCTCCAGCACGTCGCGCACGGTGAAGAAGTTGCCGAGGGATTTCGACATCTTCTCGCGATCGACCATTACCATGCCGGAGTGCATCCAGTAGTTAACGTAGGGGCCGTCGTGGGCGCAGGTTGACTGAGCGATCTCGTTCTCATGATGCGGGAACATCAGATCGGAGCCACCGCCGTGAATGTCGAAGTGTTCGCCGAGCTGCTTGCAGTTCATCGCTGAGCACTCGATATGCCAGCCCGGACGGCCGTTGCCCCACGGCGAAGGCCAGGCGGGCTCGTCCGCTTTAGACATCTTCCACAGCACGAAGTCCATTGGGTTGCGCTTCGCTTCGGCCACTTCCACGCGCGCGCCAGCCTGTAGCTGCTCCAGATCCTGACGCGACAGCGCGCCGTAATCGGCATCGCTCAGCACATCGAACATTACGTCGCCGTTGTCGGCAACATAGGCGTGGCCGCGTTCAATTAAACGCTCCACCAGCTCGATAATCTCAGCAATATGACGCGTGGCGCGCGGCTCCTGATCCGGCGGCAGAATGCCGAGCGCGGCGAAATCTTTGTGCATCTCGCCAATCATGCGGTTGGTGAGGGTTTCGATACTTTCGCCGTTCTCGTTGGCGCGTCGAATGATTTTGTCGTCGATATCGGTGATGTTGCGCACGTAGTTCAGACGATAGCCGCAGTAGCGCAGGTAGCGCGACACCACGTCAAACGCCACGAAGGTGCGTCCATGTCCGATATGACAGAGGTCGTACACCGTGATACCGCACACGTACATACCGATTTCACCGGCATGGATAGGTTTGAATTCCTCTTTCTGTCGACTCAGGGTGTTATAAATCTTTAGCATTGAACAGTTCCGTTTAGACGAGTGCGGTAAACACTTTTATCAGGTTATTCAGTTATTGTGCCGTATTTTTCGCGCTTGCGCGACGGCAGCGTGCCGAGAGCGCCGCGGGCGTGCTGACGCGTCATCAGAATTTATGATATAAGGGGCGTCGACAAAAATGGCCAGCGCACTTTGCGGCGGCCAGAGAGCTGACGACAACCTTTACAGGACGAGAATGATGGTTACTTTCCAGACCAACCACGGCGACATCGTAATTAAAACCTTCGACGATAAAGCGCCTGCTACCGTGCAAAACTTCCTCGAATACTGCCGTGAAGGTTTCTACGACAACACTATTTTCCACCGTGTTATCAACGGCTTTATGATCCAGGGCGGCGGTTTTGAGCCAGGCATGAAGCAGAAAGAGACCAAAGCTGAAATTCGCAACGAGGCGAACAACGGCCTGAAAAACACCCGCGGCACCCTGGCGATGGCGCGTACCTCTGCTCCGCATTCCGCTACCGCGCAGTTCTTCATCAACGTTGCCGACAACGACTTCCTGAACTTCCGCGACGAAAGCCTGCAGGGCTGGGGTTATTGCGTGTTCGCAGAAGTTGTAGAAGGTATGGACGTGGTCGACAAAATCAAAGCGGTTTCTACCGGCCGCAGCGGCATGCATCAGGACGTACCGAAAGATGACGTCGTCATCCAGAAAGTAACCGTCAGCGAGTAATGTCGCGCACCCTGTTTATCGCAGATTTGCATCTGTGCCAGGAAGAACCGGCGATCACCGCCGGTTTTCTGCGTTTTCTGGCGCGTGAAGCGCCGCGCTGCGACGCGCTCTATATCCTCGGCGATCTGTTTGAAGCCTGGATCGGCGATGACGATCCCAATCCGCTGCACCAGCAGGTTGCCGCTGCGCTGCGCGCGCTGCCGGTACCGGTCTACTTTATTCATGGCAACCGCGACTTCCTGCTCGGCAAGGCCTACGGCCGCGCCAGCGGCATGACGCTGCTGCCGGAAGAGCAGGTGCTGGAGCGCTACGGTCACCGCGTGCTGATCCTGCACGGCGATACCCTCTGCACCGACGACGCGGGCTATCAGCGCTTTCGCGCTAAGGTGCATCAGCGCTGGCTGCAGCGCCTTTTTCTCGCCCTGCCGCTGTTTATCCGCCAGCGTATCGCCGCGCGCATGCGCGACGGCAGCAAACAGGCGAACCAGCATAAGTCGCTTACCATTATGGACGTCAACGCCGACGCCGTTGAGGCGGCGATGCTGCGCCAGCAGACCCGGCTGATGATCCACGGTCACACCCATCGTCCGGCCATTCACCGCTTTACGCTGCAGGGAGCGCCTGCCGAGCGCGCGGTATTAGGGGCGTGGCACGAGCGCGGCTCAATGATCCAGCTCGACGCCAGCGGCATCAGCCTTATCGAATTCGACTTCTAAAACGCGGCTAAACATGCCGGAACGGCCGCGACGCAACCGTTTTCCTTACGCCTTTCTCATGTTATTCTCTGTGCCCTTCTTTACCTGCCCGACCGGCCAGGTTCGTTTGTTTATTCACAGGAGTTGACCGCATGTCATCCAACGCCGCCCCGGCCCGCATTGCTATTGTAATGGGCTCCAGAAGTGACTGGTCCACCATGCAGTTCGCTGCGGAAATCCTTACCAGCCTGGACGTGCCCTTCCACGTTGAAGTGGTCTCCGCACACCGCACCCCGGACAAACTGTTCAGCTTCGCCGAAACAGCCGCCGATAACGGCTATCAGGTGATTATCGCGGGCGCGGGCGGCGCGGCGCATCTGCCGGGCATGCTGGCGGCGAAAACCCTGGTGCCGGTGCTGGGCGTGCCGGTGCAGAGCGCAGCGCTGAGCGGCGTCGACAGCCTCTACTCTATCGTACAGATGCCGCGCGGCATTCCGGTCGGCACCCTGGCCATCGGCAAAGCGGGTGCGGCCAATGCGGGCCTGCTGGCGGCGCAGATCCTGGCAATCCACGATGCGGCGCTGGCCGCGCGCCTCGGCGAGTGGCGACAGGCGCAGACCGACGAGGTGCTGAATAACCCGGACCCGCGGGAGGAAGCATGAAGCCGGTTTGCGTACTGGGCAACGGCCAGCTGGGCCGTATGCTGCGCCAGGCGGGCGAACCGCTGGGCATCGCCGTCTATCCGGTCGGCCTTGACGCCGAACCCGACGCGCTGCCGATTGCGCAGAGCGTCATCACCGCCGAAATCGAACGCTGGCCAGAAACCGCGCTGACCCGCGAGCTGGCGGTGCATCCGGCATTTGTAAATCGCGATATTTTCCCGCGCCTGGCGGATCGCCTGACGCAAAAGCAGCTGCTCGACCAGCTGAATCTCGCTACCGCCCCCTGGCAATTACTGGCTGACAAGAGCGAGTGGCCGCAGGTGTTCGCCTCGCTGGGGGAGCTGGCGATCGTTAAGCGCCGCACCGGCGGCTATGACGGCCGCGGTCAGTGGCGACTGCGCGCGGGTGAGACCGATGCGCTGCCGGATGAGTGCTACGGCGAATGCATCGTCGAACAGGGCATTAACTTTTCCGGTGAGGTGTCGCTGGTGGGCGCGCGCGGTCAGGATGGTAGCACCGTCTTCTACCCGCTGACCCATAACCTGCATCAGGATGGCATTCTGCGCACCAGCGTCGCCTTCCCGCAGGCGGACCCGGCGCAGCAGGCACAGGCGGAAGCGATGCTCGGCGCCATTATGCAGGCGCTGAACTATGTCGGCGTGATGGCGATGGAGTGTTTCGTTACGCCGCAAGGCCTGCTGATCAACGAGCTGGCGCCGCGCGTACACAACAGCGGGCACTGGACGCAGAACGGCGCCTCAATCAGCCAGTTTGAGCTGCACCTGCGCGCGGTGCTGGGCCTGGCGCTGCCGCAGCCGGTGGTGTTCGCGCCGTCGGTGATGGTGAACCTGATCGGTACCGCGCTGAACAGCAGCTGGCTGCAGCAGCCGCTGGTGCATCTGCACTGGTATGACAAAGAGGTGCGGCCGGGCCGCAAGGTCGGACACCTCAACCTGACCGACAGCAACAGCGCGCGGCTGACCGCAGCGCTGGAGGCGCTGGTGCCAATGCTGCCGCCGGAGTACGCCAGCGGCATCGCCTGGGCCGTAGAGAAGTTCTGATCCGCCGGCACGCCAGCGAACAAAGCGGGCCTGGCCCGCTTTTTTTTATGCTGACTCCATGCGCCGGAACAGCCCCTTGCCGCGCAGCAGCCGCACGCCGAGCCAGCCACCGCACAGCGAGAGCAGCAGCGCGCCGCCCAGCGGCAGCGCCAGCCACAGCGTCCAGTCGGGCTGCCACGGGAAGTCGAAAATCTTACGCTGCAGCGCCCAGAGCGCCGCTTCCGCGCCCAGCGCCGCCGCCACGCCAGAGACCACGCCGAGCAGCGCGAACTCCCACCACAGCGTCGCGCGCAGCAGTTTCTTGCTGGCGCCCAGCGTGCGGCAGACCACCAGCTCCTGACGCCGCTGACGCATCCCGACCTGAATCTGCGCCAGCAGCAGCAGTACACCGCAGAGGGTTACCAGCACCACCATAATCTCCAGCGCCTGGCTCACCTGCGCCAGCACCTGGCCGATCTGCCGCATAATGCTGCCGATATCGAGCAGGCTCAGGGTCGGAAAGGCGCGGTTCAGCTGCGCCAGCAGCGCCGGATCGCTATCCAGCCTGAAGCTGGTAAGCCAGGTTTGCGGCTGCGCATCCAGCGCGCCGGGGGGGAAAATAAAGAAAAAGTTAGGCCGCAGGCTCTCCCAGTCAACCTTGCGCAGGCTGGTAATCTTCGCGCTAAAGGTCTGGGTATCGCCGCTAAAGGTCAGCGTATCGCCCAGCTTCACGCCCAAACGACCGGCCAGCTCCGTCTCCATCGACACCTCGCCCGGCTGCGGCGGCCAGCGGCCAGCCGTCAGCGGATTGTGATCGGGTTGTTCGCTCATCCACGTCAGGTTCAGCTCGCGGTTCAGGGCGTTATCCAGCGTCGGATCGGCCGCTTTACCATTCAGGTCGGTGAGACGTGCCCGCGCCACGGGATAGAAGGTCTCCGGCTTCACCTGATGCGAGGCGAGGAAAGCGCGCACCTGCGGCACCTGATCCTGGGTCATATTGAGCAGGAAATAGTTCGGGCTGTCCGGCGGCAGCTGCTGCTGCCAGCGGTCGAGCAGATCGCCGCGCATCACCAGCAGCAGCGCCAGCAGCATAAAGGAGAGCGAAAAGGCCGCCAGCTGGCTCAGCGTCACGCCGGGCTGACGCAGCAGGCGGTTGATCGCCAGCCGCAGCGCCAGGCGGCGTACGACCAGGCGCCGCAGCAGCAACAGCGTGCCCCACCCCAGCAGCGCCAGCACGCCTGCCAGTGCCGCCACGCCCGCCAGCAGCGCCCACAGCATCTTGCTGCCGCCGACCAGCAACGCCAGCAGCGCAATCACCACCACGCCCATCGCCGGGATATAGCGCTTCAGCGGCCAGATATCGGCCACCGCGTCACGGCGCAGCACGCGCAGCGGCTGGGTCGCCAGCAGCAGCCGATAGGGGCGCAGCCCCACCAGCAGCGAAATCACGAACAGCGAGCCGATCGCCCAGAGCCAGGGCCAGCCGCTGGCGGGCGGCAGGGTCGCGGGCAGCACCGGCTTCAGCATCTGCATCAGCAGCGCCTCAACGCCCAGCCCGAGCGCCCCGCCGCACACCGCCGCCAGCAGCAGCACCGCCAGCCACTGGCCGACAATAAGCCGCCGCAGCGCACGCCGCGTCGCGCCCAGCGTTTTCAGCACCGCCACCAGATCGTAGCGGCTGCGGCAGTAGTGACTCATCGCCACCGCAACGGCGGCGATCGCCAGCATCAGGGTCAGCAAGGCGGAGAGCAGCAGAAACTGCTGGGCCCGCTGCATCGATCGCCCCAGCGCGTCTTCAGAATTCTCTACGCTGATCCAGCGCTGATCCGCCTTCAGCTGCGGCTGGATCCAGCGGTCGTAGCGCGCCAGCGGCTGCGGCTCGCCGGCGAACTTATAGCGCCATGTGAGCCGGCTGCCCGGCTGGATCGCGCCGGTCTTCTGCGCGTCGTCGAGGTTGATGAGCAGGCGCGGCGCCATCTGAAAGGGATTAAAGCCGCCGTCCGGCTCCTGGATCACCTCGCCCGCGATGCGCAGGCTGGCGTCGCCCACCTCCAGCCTGTCGCCAACCTTGAGGTTAAGCAGCGCCATCAGCCGCGGCGCGGCCAGCGCCGTGCCGGGCGCCGGTTTCAGGCCAGGGGGATCGGTCTGCAGCTCGCCGAACATCGGATAGCGGTTGTCCACCGCCTTCACTGCCGCCAGCTGTGGCGTGTCGCCAGCGAAAGTCATGGTCATAAAGCTGAGCTGACCGCTGACGCTTAACCCCTCCTCCCGCGCTTTGGCCAGCCAGGCCTCCGGCACCGCGGCGCTGCTGCGCAGCGTGCGGTCGCCCGCCATAAAATCGCGGCTCTGCTGGCTAAGCCCTTTTTCCATGCGATCGCCGATAGCGCCGAGCGCCAGTACGCAGGCCACCGACAGCGTCAGCGCCACCCAGACGATCAGCAGCGAGGGCGAGCGCCACTCGCGCCAGAACCAGCGCCAGATCATCGCTCCTCCCAAACTTTGCCGTCGCGCAGTCGCAGGCAGCGGTCGCAGCGCGCCGCCAGCTGTTCGTCATGGGTGACCAGAATCAGCGTGGTGGCGTAATCGCGGTTGAGGGAGAAAAGCAGATCGGCGATGCGGTCGCCGGTTTTGCGGTCCAGGTTGCCGGTTGGCTCATCGGCAAACAGCAGACCGGGCTGGCCGTTAAAGGCGCGCGCCAGCGCCACGCGCTGCTGTTCACCGCCGGAAAGCTGGGCGGGCAGATGCATCAGACGCTCCCCCAGCCCCAACTGGGCTAATAATTCGCGCGCCTGCTCGCGGCTGCGGCGATCGCTCTCGCCGCGCAGCAGCGCAGGCAGCTGCACGTTCTCCAGCGCGTTTAGCGTCTGCACCAGCATAAAAGACTGAAAGACAAAGCCGACCTGCGTCGCCCGCAGCGCGGCGCGCTGCTCTTCGTCCAGCCGATGCAGAGGCTGGCCCAGCAGCGTCACCTCGCCGCTGCTGCCGTCGTCGAGCCCCGCCAGAATCCCCAGCAGCGTCGACTTGCCGGAGCCAGATTCACCCGTTAGCGCGATGGTTTCGGCCCGTTTGACAATGAAGTCAACTCCGGTAAGGATGGACAACTGGTGTTCCCCCTGACCGACGGACTTTGTAAGATGATGAACTTCAAGAATGTTTTCCGCTGGCATTATCCTTTCCTGTTTTTCGTTCTTCTGCTGGTATCGCATCTGGCCGCTGCGAACACCCTGTTAGTTTTAGGCGATAGCCTGAGCGCCGGCTATCGCATGTCAGCCAGCGCCGCCTGGCCGAGCCTGCTGAACAGCAGCTGGCAGCAGCAGCCCAGAGTGGTCAACGCCAGCATCAGCGGGGATACCGCCGCGCAGGGCCTGGCGCGCCTACCGGCGCTATTAAAACAGCATCAGCCGCAGTGGGTGTTAATCGAACTGGGCGGTAACGACGGCCTGCGCGGCTTTCCACCGCAGGCTATCGAGCAGGATCTGCGTAAAATCATCGACGACGTAAAGGCGGCGAACGCCAGGCCGCTCTTGATGCAGGTGCGTCTGCCCGCTAATTACGGGCGGCGTTATACAGAAGCGTTCAGCGGGATCTATCCCAGACTGGCACAGCAGTACAACATTCCTCTGGTGCCCTTTTTTATGGAGCAGGTCTACCTGAAACCTGAATGGATGCAGCAGGACGGCATCCACCCGAACCCCGAAGCGCAGCCCTTTATCGCCGAGCTGATGGCGAAAGAACTGGCCCCTTTAGTTAAGCATGAGTAACCTGCAGCGACGCGCTTTTTATGGGTAAAGATATGCAAAAAACCGTTGTAATTACCGGCTGTTCCAGCGGTATTGGCCTGGTAGCGGCGCAGGATCTGCTGGCGCGCGGCTACCGCGTTATCGCCGCCTGCCGCAAGCCGGAGGATGTCGAGCGGATGCGCGCGCAGGGCTTTGTCGCCGTCACGCTCGATCTTGACGACGCGGCGAGCGTCGATCGCGCCGCCGATGAAATACTGGCGCTAACGGACCATCGTCTGTTTGCGCTGTTCAACAATGGCGGCTTCGGCCTCTACGGCCCGCTGCGTACGCTGTCGCGCCAGCAGCTGGAGCAGCAGTTCTCCACCAACTTTTTCGGCGCTCATCAGCTGACGATGCGGCTGCTGCCCGCGCTGGAGGCGAGCGGCGACGCGCGCATCGTCAACACCAGCTCCGTGCTGGGGCTGATCTCCACTCCGGGGCGCGGCGCCTATGCCGCCAGCAAATATGCGCTGGAGGCCTGGAGCGACGCGCTGCGCCTTGAGGTGCGCCGCAGCGGCGTGCGAGTCAGCCTGATCGAGCCGGGCCCGATTCATACCCGCTTTACCGACAACGTAACCCAGGGCGAGCCGGAGCGGCCGGTGCGCAATCCCGGCATCGCCGCGCGCTTCACCCTGCCGCCGGAGGCGATTCTCCCCAGCCTGCGCCACGCACTGGAGAGCCGGCGCCCGCGCCTGCGCTATCCGGTGACGCTGGTCGCACACGCAATGAGCATCCTGAAAAGAGTGCTGCCGGGCTGGATGCTGGATCGCATTTTAAGCAGACGCTGAGAATTCATCTTGAAGCGGGGCTGTCCGGCCCCATATTCTTTAAACACTTTCTGCCAAGAGACTTAGTCATGTCACCACAAGCTTCGATTATCGACGTTAACGAATCCAACCTGCATCAGACGCTGGAACAGTCCATGCAGATCCCGGTGCTGTTCTATTTCTGGTCGGATCGCAGCCAACATTGCCAGCAGCTGACGCCGCTGCTGGAACGTCTGGCGCAGGAGTATGCCGGCCAGTTTATTCTGGCGAAGCTCGACTGCGACAAAGAGCAAATGGTGGCGTCGCAGTTTGGCCTGCGCTCCATCCCGACGGTCTATCTGTTCCAGAACGGCCAGCCGGTCGACGGCTTCCAGGGACCGCAGCCGGAAGAGGCGGTGCGCGCGCTGCTGGAAAAAGTGCTGCCGCGTGAAGAGGAGCTCAAGGCGCAGCAGGCGCTGGCGCTGATGGACGAGGGCAAACCGCTGGAGGCGCTGCCGCTGCTCAAAGAGGCCTGGCAGCTCAGCCGTCAGGCGAGCGAAATCGGCTTTTTGCTGGCGGAAGCGTTGATCGGCCTGAACCGCAGCGACGAAGCAGAAGAGGTACTGGCGAAGGTGCCGCTGCAGGATCAGGATACCCGTTATCAGAGCCTGATGGCGCAGATCGATCTGCTGAAGCAGGCGGCGGATACCCCGGAAATCCAGCAGCTGCAGGCGCAGCTGGAGAGCGATCCCACCAATGCGGAGCTGGCTGCTAAGCTCTCGTTACAGCTGCATCAGGTTGGGCGCAACGAAGAGGCGCTGGAGCTGCTGCTCGGCTTCCTTAAGCGCGATATGAACGCGGCTGACGGCCAGGTGCGCAAAATGCTGCAGGAGATCCTTGCGGCGCTCGGCACCGGCGATGCGCTGGCGGCCCGCTACCGTCGCCAGCTCTACTCGCTGCTCTACTGAGTCGGCGTCGCGACACCGGGCCGAAGCGACTCGGCCCGTAAATTAACAATCGGGAGGTTATATGTTAACAGTCATTCCTGCGCTGATCGTGCTGGCGCTGGTAACGGTATGGGCAGGGGTAAAAATCGTCCCGCAGGGCTATCAGTGGACCGTGGAGCGCTTCGGACGCTACACCCGCACGCTGCAGCCCGGCCTGAGTCTGGTCGTGCCCTTTATGGATCGTATTGGTCATAAGATCAATATGATGGAGCGCGTGCTGGATATCCCCTCGCAGGAGGTCATCTCCAAAGACAACGCCAACGTTACCATTGACGCCGTCTGCTTTATTCAGGCGGTGGATCCGGCGCGCGCGGCCTATGAGGTCAGCAATCTCGAACTGGCGATCATCAATCTCACCATGACCAACATCCGCACCGTGCTCGGCGGCATGGAGCTGGATGAGATGCTGTCGCAGCGCGATAACATCAACACTCGCCTGCTGCATATCGTCGATGAGGCGACCAATCCCTGGGGCGTGAAAATCACCCGTATCGAGATCCGTGACGTGCGTCCGCCGCAGGAGCTGATCGCCGCCATGAATGCGCAGATGAAGGCGGAGCGCACCAAGCGCGCCGATATCCTTGCGGCGGAAGGCGTGCGCCAGGCGGCGATTCTGCGCGCCGAGGGCGACAAGCAGTCGCGCATCCTGAAGGCCGAAGGGGAACGAACCTCAGCGTTCCTTCAGGCGGAGGCGCGCGAACGCCAGGCAGAAGCGGAAGCGGCCGCCACTAAAATGGTCTCTGAAGCGATCGCGGCGGGCGACATCCAGGCGGTAAACTACTTTGTCGCGCAGAAATATACCGACGCGCTGCAGAAAATTGGCGAAGCCAGCAACAGCAAAGTCGTGATGATGCCGCTTGACGCCAGCAGCCTGCTCGGCTCGGTGGCGGGCATCAGCGAGCTGCTTAAGGGCGCATCCTCAGAGTCGAAACGCTGATGTTAATGGAGATCGTCGCCCATCCGCACTGGTTCTGGCTAACCCTGGGTGGCCTCTTGCTGGCGGCGGAGATGCTCGGCACCAGCGGCTATCTACTGTGGAGCGGCATCGCGGCGGTGCTGGTGGGCATAATAGAGTGGCTCACACCCTTTAGCTGGACGGCGCAGGGCACGCTGTTTGCCGTGCTGACCCTGGTTTGCGTCTATCTCTGGTATCGCTGGATGCGCCAGCGCGAGCGCCATCAGCAGCCCAATTCCCTTAACCAGCGCGGCAATCAGCTGATCGGCACCCATCTGACGCTGGAGGCGCCGCTGGTCAACGGCATCGGCCACGTGCGGCTGGGCGACAGCAGCTGGCGCGTGCAGGCCGACCGGGATCTGCCCGCAGGCACGCAGGTTGTCGTGACGGGCATCGAGGGCATTACGCTGCACATTACGCCGCGTTAGTCGGGCTGGCTATGGCCGCAGCAGCCCGCCAGGTTATTGATTATCGGACACTCGGCGCTGTCGTCGCCGGGGCAGGCGTCGGCCAGCGCCAGCAGCCGCAGGCGCATCGCCTGTAACGCCTCGATATGGGCGGCGATCTCCGCCGCTTTCTGCAGGGTGCGCGCCTTAACGTCAGCGCTATGACGCGCCGGATCGTTAAACAGCGTCACCAGCTCGCGGCATTCGTCGAGCGTAAAGCCCACCTGACGCGCCTGACGCAGCAGGTTAAGCTCATCGAGATGATGCGCGCTGTAGCGACGGTAGCCGTTATCGCTGCGCAACGGCGGCGTTACCACGCCCTTCTCTTCGTAGAAACGGATCGCCTTGCTGGTCAACCCGGTTTTTTTCGCGACATCGCTGATATTCACCCTGCTCTCCTCTTATAAATCGATTGCGGCCACGCTGTAAAAATAGTTTGACCTTCCCCTTGATGGAAGGTTTAGCCTGTATCACGAGTGATAAAAAGCTCGCATGGTTAACGGCAACACAACAGGAGAACGCTATGTCTCACACTATCTCACTGGCGCTGGAAGGTCTTTCCTGCGGCCACTGCGTCAAACGCGTTAAAGAGGCGCTCGAACAGCGCGACGATGTCGAACAGGCCAGCGTCACGCAGCAGGAAGCGCAGGTAACCGGCAGCGCCGATGCCGCCGCGCTGATCGCCACCGTAGAAGAAGCGGGCTATCACGCCACCCTCAGCGGCGACAGCCACCCAAAGCCTGAGCCGTTGACAGCTTCAGAGCCGCCGCCGGAGGCGCTGACAACGGTGGCGGACACCCAACCGGCACAGGAGCATGAAAGCGCGCAGTTCCTGCTTATTGAAGGCATGAGCTGCGCCAGCTGCGTCAGCCGGGTGGAGAAGGCGCTGGAAAAAGTGCCTGGCGTGACGCAGGCGCGCGTCAACCTTGGCGAGCGCAGCGCGCTGGTCATGGGCGACGCTGCCGCGCAGCAGCTGGTCGAGGCGGTCGAGGCGGCGGGCTACCACGCTCAGCCGGTGCAGGATGAACAGGAGCGGCGTGATAAACAGCAGAGCAGCGCGCGCAAGGCGATGCGCCGCTTTAGCTGGCAGGCGGCGCTGGCGCTGGCGTTTGGCGCGCCCCTGATGATCTGGGGCATGCTCGGCGACAATATGATGCTTACCGACGCCAACCGCAGCCTGTGGCTTGCTATCGGCGTCATTACCCTGCTGGTGATGGTGGTCGCAGGCGGCCACTTCTACCGCAGCGCCTGGCGCAGCCTGCGCAACGGCAGCGCCACCATGGACACGCTGGTGGCGCTCGGTACCGCCGCCGCATGGCTCTACTCCATCAGCGTCGCGCTCTGGCCTGACTTTTTCCCCGCGCAGGCGCGCCATCTCTATTTTGAAGCCAGCGTCATGATTATCGGCCTGATTAATCTTGGCCACGCGCTGGAGCAGCGTGCGCGCCAGCGATCCTCTAAAGCCCTTGAGCGTCTGCTCGATTTGACGCCCGCGCAGGCGCGCCTCGTCAGCGAACAGGGCGACACGCTGGTGCCGATCGGCGCGGTGCAGCCGGGCATGACGCTGCGTCTCACCACCGGCGATCGCGTGCCGGTAGATGGTGAGATCAGCGACGGCGAAGCCTGGCTGGACGAGGCGATGCTGACCGGCGAGGCGGTGCCGCAGGGCAAGCGCGCCGGCGACAGGATCTACGCCGGCACGCTGGTGCAGGACGGCGCGGTGCGCTTCGTGGCGCGCGCCACCGGCCAGCACACCGCGCTGTCGCGCATTATTCATCTGGTGCGTCAGGCGCAAAGCAGCAAGCCAGACGTGGGCCGCCTCGCCGACCGCATCTCAGCGGTTTTTGTGCCCGTTGTGGTGGCTATCGCCCTGATCAGCGCCGCCATCTGGTATCTCTTCGGCCCGCAGCCGCAAATCGCCTACACGCTGGTGATCGCCACCACGGTGCTGATTATCGCCTGCCCCTGCGCGCTGGGGCTTGCGACGCCGATGTCGATTATCGCCGGCGTCGGGCGCGCCGCCGAGCTGGGCGTACTGGTGCGCGACGCCGACGCGCTGCAGCGCGCCAGCCGCATCGATACGCTGGTGTTTGATAAAACCGGTACGCTGACGGCGGGCACGCCGCGGCTCGATGCGGTGCTGACGTGGCACGGCTGGTCGCGCGAAGCGGTGGTGCAGGCCGCCGCCGCGCTGGAGCAAAACGCCAGCCATCCGCTGGCGCAGGCGATTACCGCGGCAGCGGGCGCGACCCGCGCCGGTGAGATTGCGCAATTTCGTACAATACGCGGCCAGGGCGTGAGCGGCATACTCAACGGCAAGCCGCTGCTGCTGGGTAATGCGGCGCTGATGCAGGATAACGGCGTCGCGCTGCAGCAGGCGCAGCCCGATATCGAGCGGCTGTCACGTCAGGGCGCAACGCCGGTGCTGCTGGCGCAAGACGGCGAGCTTGTCGGCCTGATTGCCCTGCGCGACCAGCTGCGTCCGGAGAGTAAAGCGGCGCTGGCGCGGCTGCGCCAGGCTGGCTACCGCCTGATGATGCTTACCGGCGACCGGGAAGAGACCGCGCGCGCTATTGCGCAGGAGGCGGGCATCGACGAGGTCATTGCCGGGGTGCTGCCGGAAGCGAAGGCGCAGACTATCGCCGCGCTGCAGCAGCAGGGAAGCCGCGTCGCCATGGTCGGCGACGGCATCAATGACGCTCCGGCGCTGGCACAGGCGGATGTCGGCATCGCCATGGGCGGCGGCAGCGACGTGGCGCTGGAAACGGCACCCATTACGCTGATGCGCGCCGATCTGAACAGCGTCGCCGATGCGCTGGCGCTCTCCAGCGCGACGCTGCGCAATATTCGTCAGAATTTGCTCGGGGCCTTTATCTATAACAGCCTTGGCATTCCGCTGGCGGCGGGCGTGCTCTATCCGCTGACCGGCGCGCTGCTCAGTCCGGTGGTGGCGGGCGCGGCGATGGCGCTCTCGTCGATTACCGTTGTCGGCAACGCCAACCGGCTGCTGCGCTTTCGCCCAGCGAAGCGACAATAGCCGCTAATGCTCTGTTTTTCAGCGACGGGAATCGCTAGCATGGCGTTTTGACTCAGTAAGGACCGGGAATGAAAGGCAGCATTTGGCGCAGTGTGCAGGGGCTGGCAAGCCGACTCTTTCCCGCCAGCTATCGCTGGCCCGCTCAGGATATCCGGCTGGACGATCGCCTGCTGCACCTGGTCGGCAGCATTCATATGGGCACGCGCAATATGCAGCCCTTGCCCGCGCGTCTTCTGCGGCAGCTGCACAAGGCGGACGCCTTGATTGTCGAGGCGGATATCACCCAGGGCGGCTCGCCGTTCGACGATACCGACCCGCGCGACCCGCTGGAGACGCGGCTGGCACCCGACGACCAGGCGCGGCTGGCGGCGCTGTGCGGCGAGCTGCACCTGTCGCCGACGATGTTTGACGCCCTGCCCGCCTGGCAAATCGCGCTGATGCTGCAGGCACAGCAGGCGCAGCGGCTGGGCCTGCGTCCCGACTACGGCATCGACCTCCAGCTGCTGCAGGCGGCGAAAGCGCTGAACAAGCCGGTTATTGAGCTGGAAGGCGCAGAGACGCAAATCGCGCTGCTGAAGTCTCTGCCGGATGACGGGATGGCGCTGCTGAAGGATACGCTGACACACTGGCACACCAATGCGCGGCTGCTGCAGATGATGGTGAGCTGGTGGCTGGATACGCCGCCGCGTGAGCCGCAAATCACCCTGCCCTCGACGTTCAGCAGTGCGCTTAACGACGCGCTGATCTCCCGGCGCAACGCGCAGTGGTGTGAGCGGTTACGGGCGCTGCCGTCCGGGCATTATGTGGTGGCGGTAGGCGCGCTGCACCTCTATGGCGACGAGAATCTGCCTGAGCTGTTACGGCGCTAGAAAAAAAAGCAGGCCGGTATTGCTATCGGCCCGTCAAAGAGGAATTTGTTTATGATTTTGGTTATCGCTCAGCCTTTCGGCCGGCGCGGAAACCATTTTCACGCAAAGCACAAACTTTCGCCACTATTAATTTATTTAATTTAGGAATGAGATTTTTCCTATAAGGATAAGTTTATGACGCCTGCTGTAAAATTACTGGAAAAACAGAAAGTTGCCTTTACCCTTCATCCCTACGAGCATGACAGCCAGGAAACCAGTTTTGGCGACGAAGCGGTGCGTAAACTTAACCTGGACGCGCGGCAGGTG
Source organism: Pantoea sp. ACRSC (assembly GCF_022346785.1). NCBI lineage: Bacteria > Pseudomonadati > Pseudomonadota > Gammaproteobacteria > Enterobacterales > Erwiniaceae > Pantoea > Pantoea sp. ACRSC. The sequence continues at coordinate 139,134 of NZ_JAKRNN010000001.1, read as the reverse complement.
TACAAAACGCTGCTGGTGGCGCTTAACGGCGACGCGAAACATCTGGCGGTGGCGGTCACGCCGGTCGCCAGCCAGCTTGATTTGAAAAAGGTGGCGAAAGCATTAGGCGCAAAAAAAGCGGATATGGCCGATCCGCAGCTGGCGCAGCGCGTGACCGGCTATCTGGTGGGCGGTATCAGCCCGCTGGGGCAGAAAAAGCGGCTGCCGACGGTTATCGACCGCTCCGCCGCCGACTTCGCCACGATTTTCGTCTCCGGCGGCAAGCGCGGCCTGGATCTGGAGCTGGCGGCGCAGGATCTGGCGCGCCTGCTCGACGCGCCGCTGGCGGATATCGCCCGGCGCGACTAGCTGCGCGGCTGGGCGCAGAGCTGGTCAATCATCCAGCGCCCCGCCGGGCCAGGGGGATTGCGGCGCGACCAGATCGCCTCCACAGCAATCAGCTGCGGCCAGCCCGGCAGCGCAAGCTCTTGCAGTAGCCCATGGCCAAACTGCGTCACCAGCCAGCGCGGCAGAATGCTCCAGCCAAATCCCTGCTCCGCCATCTCCAGCAGCAGTAGATAGGTCGGTGCCGACCAGATGCGCCCCGGCGGCGCAATTGCGTGCGGCTCGACCCAGGTGTTAAGCCGCAGCTGACGCACCTGCTCCAGCGCGCTTTCCGAAACGCCGGATTGCTGCGCCAGCGGATGATCGCGGTGGATATAGATCGCCATTTCCGCATTGACCTGCAGCCGCGCAACGGCGATATCGGGCGGCAGCGCAGGCTGGGCGCGCACCACGCCCAGATGTATCCGTCCCGCCTGTAGCAGATCCAGCACATCCTCATCCTCGGCGATCATGCACTCCAGCTCGATCTCGGGAAAGCGCGCGTCGAACTGTTTCAGCAGCTGCTCATGGTGTTGGGTTTGCCAGAAATCTGATACGGCGAAGCTGAGGCGCGGTTCGACGCCCTGCGCCAGCCGGATAGCCACCGCGTCCAGCCGCTCGCTGGCGGCCAGAATCTGCTGCACCTGCGCCAGCGCGCCCCTCCCCTGATCGGTCAGGATCGGCTGACGCCCGCTGCGATCGAACAGCTTAAAGCCGAGATCGTCCTCCAGCCCGGCGACCGCCATGCTGATGGTTGACTGGCTTTTACCCAGCGCGCGCGCCGCTGCGGAAAAGGAGCCGCTGCTGACGGTCTGCACAAAGGCCTCTAAGGATTCAGGTGAGTAACGCATTTTTATCCATCGGTTTTATCGATAGGTCATCATTTTATCTTATCACCATGAAGTGCCAGAATGCGCGCCTTACTGTTGGAGGTTGATCATGCGTACCCGTTCGTTAAAAGAACGCTTTTTACATGCGCTGGGGTTTGAAACCCTGGCGATCCTCACCGTGTCGCCGCTGGCTGCCTGGGCGATGGATAAGCCGCTGTTTGAGATGGGCGCACTGGCGCTGATACTCTCAACCGTCGCGATGCTGTGGAATATGATTTACAACGCCCTGTTTGATCGTATCTGCCCCCCAGGCCGGGTTCATCGCGGCGTGCTGATCCGCACCCTGCACGCGCTGCTGTTCGAAGGCGGCTTTATTTTGATCGGTTTGCCGATTGCCGCGTGGATGCTCGGCATTTCGCTATGGCAGGCGTTGCTGCTGGAAGTGGCTTTTTTCCTGTTTTTCCTGCCCTACACCATGGCCTATAACTGGGTGTGGGACAGACTGCGTCCGCGCTGGTTCGAACGTAACGCCTGCGAGGCCTGATCTCTCAGACGGTCAGGATATCCAGCAGCGGGTGTTTTTGCACAACGCAGCGCGTTGGCCCGGCAGCGGGCGCACCTCATGCAGAGGTGCGCATCTGCGCGGGCCGAGCGAGCATAGATGCCGTGGACGTTGCGATCGGGCTTTACTACCTGCGCCATCATCCCGTTGGGATTTACGGCGCGTTATGCGCCGTCTCCCGCCCCCATGGCCAGAGCCACGCCAGAATCATCTGTGGGTAGCTGCGCTTGTGCGGCTTTTCGCGCGCCTTTTTCTCCGCTTCCGTTAGCCTGTGGATCGCGTCCGTCGGCGCATAGTCAGCTGCGTTTAGCGGCGAATGGGCTTTGACATAGTCGCGCAGCACCTCAGCATCGATAGTTCCCGTATTCTGATAGCCCGGATGGGTATCGATGCGCGGATAGCCGTCGCCGCCCGCGGCGTTAAAGCTGTTGGTCGCCATGCGGTAGGTCTTGTTCTCCTGCAGCGGCTGCCCGTTAATGCGCACGTCGCTCACCGTGCTGCCGTCCGCCACCAGGCTGACATGCGCGAACTGCGCGAAGCCGCCGGTGTCCGGCTTCATGTTCGCAACGACATCAAGATATTTTTTCACCTCGACGCCGGTTAGCGTCACCGACACGACCTGATTGCCGAACGGCTGCACCTGCAGCAGATCGCGCCAGCTCAGTTTGCCCGTCGGCAGCGAGGCGCGAATGCCGCCGCCGCTCATCACCGCGAAGTCCGCCTGCGTTTTCGCCATCTGCGCGCGCAGGATCAGCTGCCCGAGACTGGTCTGGGTAAACCGCACCTGCTCGCGCTCACCGTCAAACTGCCCCGTTGCACTGCCGACAGCGACGTTCAGACGCGATTCGGCTCGCTTCTGATAGGGCATCAGCAGCTTCATCATGGCGGTGTTTTTTGGGATCTCCTGCTGATAGGTCAGCCAGGTCTCGCTGCCATCGGCATTTTTGATCTTATGCTTCAGGTTGACCGGCACCAGCGCGTAGGACTCCAGCGCCACCTCGCCGTTGCGCCAGGTAAAATCGCCGCGCCCCACATATTCACCCCACTGCCCGGCCTGCATAATCCAGACGCCGTTCTGCTTGTCCGGCTGGCAGGCTTCCCCAGGCTGATAGCTTTTGACCCGCTCGTTCTCTTTTGCCATGCAAAGCGCATAGTGCGAATGGCCGCCGACGATCATCGCGACGGTGCCGGGCGGCAGGCTGCGCGCCAGCGTTACGTCGCCGGGGGCGCTGCTGCCGTGCTCGCCGTTATCGTCATAGCCGAGATGGCTCAGCACCACGATAACGTCAGGCTTTTCGCCGGCGCGCAGCTCCGCTACCGCCTTTTCCGTTTCGCTGACTGGATCGCGAAACTCCATATCGCGCAGATGCGCCGGATTCGCCAGCTTAACGGTATCGGGCGTCGCCAGGCCCAGCACGGCGATCTTCAGCCCCATACGATTGAAAATCGCCCAGGGTTTGAAGAGTCGCTGACCGGTGCTTTTCTGGTAGAGGTTGGCGGCAAGAAAAGGAAAGCGCGCCCAGCCCTCCTGCTTGCGCAGCACCTCGAGCGGATGGTCGAACTCATGATTGCCGAGCGCCATGGCGTCATAGCCGATCAGGTTCATGCCGCGAATATCGGGCTCTGCCTGTAGCGCGTCCGACTCCGGCACGCCGGTATTGACGTCGCCTGCTGAGAGGATCAGCGCGCCGCCGCCTTTAGCCTGTACGTCGTAGCGCAAGGTATCCATTAAGGTTTTCTGCGCCGCGAGGCCATATTCGCCCTGCGCGCTGTACCAGAAATGGCCGTGCTCGTCGTTGGTATGGAGAATGCTAAAGCGGTAAGTGCGATCCGGCTCGGCGGCCTGAGAAAGCAGGGGGGTCAGCGCCAGCAGCGCAAGGCCGGTGGCAGCCCATCGTGATAACAGCAAAGCCTGTCTCCTTATTTTACGCAGTCCCGTTCCGGGTGGTATCAGCATGCTGACCCACTGTGTCGCATATTCCACTGTTTAACTCAAGATGAAACAGGGCTACCGCTGGCACTAACTGGTTTTAACACTGATTCCCAAAAAAGAAGCGAAGCGTTAAATCTGGCGCAAAGTTGCCGCTCAGGTCGCTTACCGTCATTCTTCGCGCATTCCAGCGTGATAGTGGTCATCAGCGCGCCTTTTTCCAGCCAGATATTGTTATAACGTGCCTCGCAAACTTGCTTTACTGCGGCCCGGATTAGCGAAAACAGAGAAAAACAGCCGTTCGACTCTGCTTTCCTCTTATTTTTAAACTTTTTTCTTATTATCCCGCAAATAGCACAGCGAAAAATGGTTAATTGCCTTAAACTTAATTGTTACAGGCAGATACATTTGCACACAAGGAGACAGGCATGCATCACACCACACCGTTGATCACTACCATCGTCGGGGGACTGGTCCTGGCGTTTCTCCTTGGCATGCTCGCACACCGGCTGCGTATTTCGCCGCTGGTTGGCTATTTGCTGGCGGGCGTGCTGGCCGGGCCTTTTACGCCGGGCTTTGTCGCCGATACCAATCTTGCGCCCGAGCTGGCAGAGCTGGGCGTTATCCTGCTGATGTTCGGCGTCGGACTTCACTTCTCCCTAAAGGATTTGATGGCGGTAAAGAGTATCGCCATTCCCGGTGCCGTGGCGCAGATCGCCGTCGCCACGCTGCTGGGAATGGGCCTCTCCGCCTGGCTGGGCTGGTCGCTGATGACGGGCCTGGTGTTTGGCCTTTGTCTCTCTACCGCCAGCACCGTGGTGCTGCTGCGCGCGCTGGAAGAGCGTCAGCTGATTGACAGCCAGCGCGGCCAAATCGCCATCGGCTGGCTGATTGTGGAGGATCTGGTGATGGTGCTGACGCTGGTGCTGCTGCCCGCCATTGCCGGTATGCTGGAACAGGGCAACGCCAGCCCGCAGCTGCTGGCGTGGGATCTGCTGCTGACTATCGGCAAGGTCGCCGCCTTTATGGTGCTGATGATGGTGGTCGGGCGTCGCGTGGTGCCCTGGATCCTGGCGAAAAGCGCCGCCACCGGCTCGCGCGAGCTCTTTACCCTGTCGGTGCTGGCGCTGGCGCTCGGCATCGCCTTTGGCGCAGTGGAGTTTTTCGACGTCTCTTTCGCGCTCGGCGCCTTCTTCGCCGGCATGGTGCTGAATGAATCTGAGCTGAGCCACCGCGCCGCTCACGACACCCTGCCGCTGCGCGACGCCTTCGCGGTGCTCTTTTTTGTGTCGGTCGGCATGCTGTTCGATCCGATGATCCTGGTGGAGCAGCCGCTGGCGGTGCTGGGGGCGCTGGTGATTGTGGTGCTGGGTAAATCTGTCGCCGCCTGGCTGCTGGTGACGCTGCTGGGCCATTCGCGCCGTACCGCACTGACCATCTCCGTCAGCCTGGCGCAGATCGGCGAGTTCGCCTTTATTCTGGCCGGCCTCGGCATCTCCCTTAATCTGCTCACCAGCGAAGGGCGTAACCTGGTACTGGCGGCAGCGATCCTCTCTATTATGCTCAACCCTATCCTGTTCAGCCTGCTGGAGCGTTTCCTGGCGAAGAGCGAAAGCCGTCAGGAGCAGTCGCAGGAAGAGACGATCGAGGAAGAGAAGCAGAGCCCGGTGGATATCTGCCATCACGCGGTGGTCGTCGGCTATGGCCGGGTTGGCAGCCTGCTGAGCCAGAAGCTGCTGGAGGCGGACGTGCCTTTCGTGGTGGTGGAGAACTCTCGCGCGCGCGTTGAGGCACTGCGTGAACAGGGCATTCGGGCGGTGCTGGGCAATGCGGTGCGCGCCGAAACCATGGAGCTGGCGCGGCTCGACTGCGCGCGCTGGCTGCTGCTGACCATTCCCAACGGCTTCGAATCAGGCGAAATCGTCACCACCGCGCGCGAGAAGTTTAACGACATCGAGATTATTGCGCGCGCACACTATGACGATGAGGTGGAATACATTATGACGCGCGGCGCAACGCGCGTTGTGATGGGCGAGCGCGAGATCGCCAGCAGCATGCTGCATATGCTGGAGGCGGAGATCGCCGAGCGCCCTATCGTGCGCGAGTGCCCGATTTAAGCTGCGCGGCGTTTTACCCCCGCGCAAGAGAAAGGGGCATCCGGCTCGCGTCCGCCCTTTCTCCCCTGTGGCTTAGCGATCCCAGTAGGACTCTTCCAGGCTGTCCTCACGCTCCGGCAGGCCACGCGTCAGGCGCGGCGAATGCTGGTTAAGCACCTGATAGCTGACGCGGTTGGCATATTTGCACACCTGCGCCAGTGATGAATAGGTCAGGTATTCGCGCGCGTGCTTGCTGGAGTTCGGCACGTTCTGGCGATGGTAATTATTCGCCGTGATGTCGTGCAGCAGCGCTGCCAGCGCGCCGTCGCCTGCGCCGTTGGTGTTCATGATCTTCTCCGGCCCGCCCATATAGGGCGCGATATGCGAGAAGATGCGCAGCGGCTGCTCGCACGCCTGCCGGCGCATGGCGCGGCTGAACTCATACTGGTTGAACTCCGCAATGGCGCCTGGCAGCAGCGGATGATTGGTTTTGCGCTTAAACGCCTCCTCGGTGTAGCCCGCCATATAGAGCCCGGTCGGGCCAGCGGTGCAGAGCACCAGATCGACCCACTCCAGCGCCATATCGGCCGCGCGCAGCGGATCGGACTCGCCGGTCAGCGCCAGCGCTTCCTCTTCATTCATCGCCACGATAGTAACGTGATCGCGCAGAAAGTCGCGCCAGTACTGCGGGTTGTCGCCGATCACATACTTTGTGCCCAGCGTCAGCACTACCGGCACGTTGTGGCGTTTCGCGTACTCAATCGCCTGCAGCGTGGCCTGCGGCATCGGCTCACCTTCGGCGCAGCGCACCAGGTAGGAGGTGAGTACCAGCGCCGACGCGCCGGCGATAACCGCTTCGGGAATGCTTTCGGCGTGCAGCTGGTTCATCTGCCCAGGACTAATGGCGAAGGTGCGCTCGCCCTGCTCGCCGATCAGGGTAAAGCAGCGGCCAATAGCGCCGTCGACGCCCTGTAGATAGTTAAGATCGACCCGGCTCGAGGTGTTGCAGAGATAGCGGTAGGCGTAACCACCGATCTGAATATTGCTGCACATCACGCCAAGCAGCACCGAACGGTCATCGGCCAGCACCGAGTAGTTGTGCAGCGTATTGCCGATAGTGCCGCCGGCGAACTGATGGCTAATCAGGTTATCGCGCAGCAGCTCGTGATAGAGCGCCTCAGCAACGTCGTCGTCGATCACTAAGGAGTGCCCGGCGCTCAGGCCGTAGCGAACCAGAAAGGCGTCATCGACTTTGGCTTCGATATCCACCAGCGTCTGATCGATTCCCACGACCCAGCTGCCCTCTTCCACCTCCTGCGAGGCGGCGTGCAGCAAGGGATCGCGAGCGCTAACGGGAAAATAGTGTTTGGATTTACGTTTGCCGGGAAATTTCATGATGGGCGCCGTCAGAAAAACAGGCGGAGGATGATAGCACATTCTCCGCCGCGGCTTTAACGACGCGCGTTGACCAGCTGCACCATCATCTCAATATGGGCGTCATCCGCGTTCAGCGCCGGGATATATTCGAACTTTTCGCCGCCGCCGTGCAGGAAGAACTCACGGTTCTGCTCGTTGATCTCCTCCAGCGTCTCCAGGCAGTCAGAGGCAAAGCCAGGGCTCATCACCTGCACATGCTTAATGCCCTTTTTCGCCAGCCCCTGCATGGTTTCATCCGTGTAGGGCTGCAGCCAGGGTTCGCGGCCAAAGCGCGACTGGAAGGTCATCATGATTTGATCGTCGCGCAGGCCCAGCGCCTGCTGCAGCAGTGCCGTGGTATCGCCGCAGCGCAGGGGATAATCATCCCCCTCTCTGGCGAAGCGCTGTGGAATGCCGTGATAGGAGAGCACCAGCAGATCCGGCTGGCCATGCGCCGCAAAGGCGCGCTCAACCGAGGCTTTCAGCGCGGCGATATAGGCGGGATGTTCGGCATAGTCGCGAATAAAGTTGATATCCGGCAGGGTGCGCGCGGTTTTAAAGGCGCTGTATAAACCATCCCAGACCGCCGCGACGGTAGAGCAGGAGAACTGCGGGTAGAGCGGCAGTACGATCAGGCGCGTTACGCCCTGCGCCATCAGGCTGTCCACCGCGCTCTGCAGGCTGGGGTTGCCGTAGCTCATGCCCAGCTCGACCGGCATATCGACGCGCGCCGCCAGCGCTTCGCGCTGCTGCTTGCTATAAACCATCAGCGGCGAGCCACCCTCCATCCAGACGGAGGCGTAGAGCTTTGAGACGCGGGGCGAGCGAAACGGCAGAATAACGCCATTAAGAATCGGCCACCAGAGCCAGCGCGGCGTATCGACCACGCGAGGATCGCTAAGAAACTGTTTCAGATAGCGCTTTACAGCGGCAGTTGTGGGGGCGTCTGGCGTACCGAGATTAACCAGTAACACGCCGGGCTTGTCTTGCCTCATTGTTATTCCTTGATAGCGGAGATGCGTGAAAACAGGAGAAATTGTAGCGGAAAGCGGGAGAGGGAAAAGCAATTACTGCAAAAGGGGCTGGCACTGCCAGCCCCAACGGCGTTAGCCGAGAATGCTCGCCAGCTGCTTGCTGACGTCGGCGACCGGCTGGGTGCCGTCGATTTTGTGGTAAGCGGTGTTGCCCGCTTCCGCTTCTTTGCTGTAGTAGGCGATCAGCGGCGCGGTCAGCTGATGGTATTCTACCAGGCGCTTGCGCACGGTCTCTTCCTGATCGTCTTTACGCGTGGTCAGCGCTTCGCCGGTGACGTCGTCCTGACCTTCCACCTTCGGCGGATTGTACTTAACGTGATAAACGCGGCCTGACGGCGCATGAACGCGGCGGCCGACGATGCGATCGACGATCAGCTCGTCCGGCACCGCGAACTCCAGCACGCAGTCAATTTTGATGTTGGCCTGTTTCATCGCATCCGCCTGTGGGATGGTGCGAGGAAAACCGTCCAGCAGAAAACCGTTTTTGCAGTCTTCCTGCGCGATACGCTCTTTTACCAGCGCGATAACCAGCTCGTCAGTGACCAGTTTACCGGCGTCCATGATGGCTTTCGCCTGGTTGCCGAGCTCGGTGCCGGCTTTAACCGCTGCACGCAACATATCGCCCGTGGAGATTTGCGGAATGCCATATTTCTCCATGATGAACTGAGCCTGAGTGCCCTTACCTGCGCCCGGAGCACCGAGCAGAATAATACGCATTGCGTAAATCCCCTTGCGAATCGCATTGATCAATCTAGAAGGCGAAGACCATACCATTATGACCCGCTCACCACAAGAAAGGCGCGGCTTCCTTGCCGGCGGCAGCAGCCCGTTTCTCCATAAACGGCGGCCGGCAGGTGCGACTACTCTCTTTTTTCAGATTTGCCGCCGGGGCTGAACAGCGCCTGAACCCGACTGAGGATCTGCGGCGTCAGGTTGGTTTGCCTGCGCGCGCCGCCGCGCTGGCTGGCACGCACCAGCAGATAGCCCTGCTGCAGCCCTATCTCCAGATCGCTGGCGGGGCTCAGCGTAGCCAGCAGCGTCTGCGGCAGCGAAAAGCTGGCGAACGGCATGCCAGGCGTATGGCTGGAGGCGAGCAGCACCGGCGCGTTAAGCGCGATCGCCTCGACGCGGGCGTGATTATAAGGACGCCAGTCCGGCTCCCGCACGCGACCCAGCGCGGCCAGCACCGGCGCGTTTAGCGGCAGGCCCTGCTCGAACAGGCGCAGCTCGCTGCGCACCAGCGTGCTGAAGTCGGCGGTGCGCAGCGCCACCAGCACCAGACCGCCCGGCAGATCGGCATGATGGTCGAGGCGCGCAACGAAGAGGCCAGCCTGAGCGATCACCTCTTCATGCAGCACGCTGGCGAAGCTCTCGCTGACGTCGACCACGCCCTGCTGCTGGCAGGTGAGCAGCGACCGCACGCGACCATGGGGCAGCTCCACGTGCGCGATGAAATTGATATTTCCGGCCATCAGCGGCACGGCAGGCAAGACGTGCAGCTCCGTCACCGGATAGTGCGTGGCGTAGCGCGTCTGATTGCGCATCTGCTCCTGGCGCAGAAACAGCTGGGAAAGCAGAATGCGCGCCACATGCAGCGAAGGAGCAAAGAACAAATCAAACTGCTCCAGCCGGTAATGCCGTGATAACAGGGTGCGTAAGCGGTCTCGCGCCTCGAAAGGTCGGTCGGCCCATGAGTGAAATGCCATCGCGTCGTGGTTCTCTTCTCTTTGTCGGGTGATGGCGGGCGTGGCGGCAAGACCAGACCACGCATAGCTTTGCCTGGCAGTCAACCCGCTATAATCAGCGGGCCAGGTTAACGGAATGCGGCTGGACTTTAAAATGATATAAACTGACAATCCCTGTTAGGTTTTTACACAGGGGATGAGTATGACCCGGCTACCTCCGCTAAGGGCGCTGCACCATTTTCACCAGGCGGCGCTGCACTGCAGCTTTAGCGTGGCGGCCGAGCATCTGCACGTCACTCACAGCGCCGTCAGCCATCAGATTCGCCAGCTGGAGAGCTGGATGGGTAAGCCGCTTTTCGTGCGCACCAACGGACGCGTAAAGTTAACCTCACACGGCGAGCGGCTGCTGCTGAGCTGCCAGAAAGCGTTTAGCGAGCTTTCCACCACCTGCGCCAGTATTCGTACCGGTATGCGTCACCACCTGACCGTCTCATGCGCCCCCAGCTTTTTGTCGCAGTGGCTGATCCCGCGTATCAGCACCTTTTATCAGCGCTATCCCGATATTGAGATCCACTTTCAGGGGCAGATGGCGCTAAGCCAGCTGCGCAGCGAGCATATTGACGTGCTGATCCTTAGCTACGAACAGCCGCCCGAAGGGGATATCGACGCGACGCTGATCGGCGACGACTATACCGGGCCGCTCTGCGCGCCGCTGTTCGCCTCGCGTTTTCGCAGCGCGCAGGATCTCGCCGCCCTTCCCCTGCTGCACGTCGATACGCGCCTGCACGCCTGGGCGGAGTGGGCGAAAAACGCTGAGGTACAGGGTAATTTCTGGTCGGGAAAGCATTTCGACAACCTGACGCTCGGCATTCAGGCGGCGAAAAACGGGCTGGGCGTGATTGTGGCGCCGCGGCTGCTGGTGCGCCACGAGCTTGAAGACGGAACGCTGATCGCCCCGCTCGGCTTTGTGCGCGTCGATCGCGCCACCTGGATGATGACGAAGGCGTCGCGGCGCCACGACGGGGAGATTACGCTGTTTCGCGACTGGCTGCGCGAGGCGGCGCAGCAGTAAGGTCTGTTTAGAACCTGAACCATTGGCGCAGGGGCCCAAAAAGCGCACGGCCAGGTGTAACTTAAAGACAGGCACCCAACTCAAGGCGCGGGTGGCATGGCCCGAGGAGCAAAGCGTCCTGCGCCAGGGCAGGCGCAGGCCGAGCCGGCATGGATGCTGCTTTTGGCGTCTTTGCGATCGGGCCATGCCCCCCGCGACAGCACCGCTGTAAAAAAAAGCCGGTGCTTAAGCACCGGCCTTTATCTTTGTCGCTGCGAGCTTACGCCGTCAGCAGCTGATTCATTCGACGGATAAACTGGTTAGGATCGTCCAGCGTGCCGCGCTCGGCCAGCAGCGCCTGATCCAGCAGCAGCTCTACCCATTCGCCGAAGCGTGCATCGTCCTGGGTATCCGCAACGCGTTTCACCAGCTGATGGTCGGGATTGATCTCGAAGATATACTTCACTTCCGGCACCGCCTGGCCCGCCGCGGCGAACAGCTTCGCCATCTGGGTGCTCATTTCGTTAGCGTCGGTGGTGACGATAGCTGGCGTATCGGTCAGACGATGCGTCAGACGCACCTCTTTCACGCGGTCGCCCAGCAGCGTTTTCACGCGATCCACGAACGGCTCCAGCGCCTTCTCCGCCTCTTTCTGCTCTTCGCTCTCTTCGTCTGCCAGCTTGCTCAGCGACTCATCCGCCTTGCTCACCGACTGGAACGGCTTGCCGTCGAACTCGGTCAGGTAGCTCATCATCCACTCGTCGATGCGATCGGAGAGCAGCAGCACCTCGATACCTTTTTTGCGGAACAGCTCCAGATGCGGGCTGCTCTTCGCAGCGGCGTAGCTGTCGGCGGTGATGTAGTAGATCTTCTCCTGACCTTCCACCATGCGGCTGACGTACGCGTCCAGCGATACCGTCTGCTCGGCGCTGTCGTTATGAGTGGAGGCGAAGCGCAGCAGTTTAGCGATCGCTTCCTGGTTAGCGCTGTCTTCCGCCGGTCCCTCTTTCAGCACCAGGCCAAACTCTTTCCAGAAAGTCTGGTATTTTTCGGCGTCATCCTTCGCCAGCTTCTCCAGCATCTGCAAGGTACGTTTGGTCAGCGCGCCGCGCAGGGTCTGGGTAACGCGGCTGTCCTGGAGGATCTCGCGCGAGACGTTCAGCGGCAGATCGCTGGAGTCAATCAGGCCACGCACGAAACGCAGGTAGTTCGGCATAAACTGTTCGGCGTCATCCATGATGAAGACGCGCTGCACATAGAGCTTCAGCCCGTGCTTGTGGTCGCGGTTCCACATATCAAACGGCGCGCGCGACGGGATATAGAGCAGGCTGGTGTACTCCTGCTTCCCTTCTACGCGGTTATGGCTCCAGGTGGCCGGATCGCTGAAGTCGTGGGCGATATGCTTATAGAACTCGTTGTACTCTTCGTCGCTGATATCCGCTTTATTGCGCGTCCACAGCGCCTGGGCTTTGTTGATCTTCTCCCAGGTGGTGGTGTCGTTTTCAGCGTCTTTGGTTTCAATCTCTACCGGCAGCGCAATGTGATCGGAATATTTGCCGATGATGCTGCGCACGCGCCAGGCGTCGAGGAATTCATCCTCGCCTTCGCGCAGATGCAGGGTGATCTCGGTGCCGCGATCGGCTTTGGTGATATCGGCGATAGTGTACTCACCCTCCCCGGCCGACTCCCAGAACACCCCCTCGTCTGCTGCGGCACCGGCCGCGCGGGTGCGCACCGATACTTTGTCCGCCACGATAAACGCCGAGTAGAAGCCGACGCCGAACTGGCCGATCAGCTGGCTGTCTTTCGCCTGGTCTGAGCCTAGCGATTCGAGGAAAGATTTGGTGCCGGATTTGGCGATGGTGCCCAGGTTCTCAATCACCTCGTCGCGACGCATGCCGATACCGTTGTCCGACAGCGTCAGGGTGCGTTTGTCCTTATCCACAGAGAGACGCACGCGCAGCTCGCCGTCGCCTTCATAGAGGCTGGCGTCCGACAGCGCGCGGAAGCGCAGCTTGTCAGCAGCGTCCGAGGCGTTGGAAATTAGCTCGCGCAGGAAAATCTCTTTGTTTGAATAGAGGGAATGGATCATCAGGTGCAGAAGCTGTTTTACCTCTGACTGAAAGCCACGCGTCTCTTGTCCTTTCATGGTCATTGTTACCTCAACGGAATCAGGTTGAACGAACGTTGAGGTTGATGTGGGGATGGTGCAGAAAATTTCAAGCCGACGTCGTTAACGACGTCGGCAAGCGTTCAGAAAGTAATCTTGTGGCGCCCGGCCAGCGAGTGGGAGAGCGTGGTGCCATCCACCATCTCCAGCTCGCCGCCAACCGGCACGCCGTGAGCGATGCGGCTGGCTTCGACGCCATACTGGCCGCACAGCTCGGCGATATAGTTGGCGGTCGCTTCGCCCTCAACCGTGGGGTTGGTGGCGAGGATGACCTCTTTGATGGTTTCGCTCTCCAGCCGCTGCTCAAGCCGATCCAGCCCGATATCCTGCGGGCCGATGCCGTCCAGCGGAGAGAGATGCCCCATCAGGACGAAATAGCGGCCGGCAAACTGACCGGTCTGCTCGATGGCGTGAATATCCGCCGGGCTCTCCACCACGCAGATAAGCCCATTCTGCTGACGCCGCGGATTGGCGCAGATGGTGCAAATTTCCTGCTCGGTGAAGGTGCGGCAGTCGGCGCAGTGGCCGATTTCGGACATGGCGCGCGTCAGCGCCTGCGCCAGCCGCATGCCACCGCTGCGATCGCGCTGCAGCAGCTGAAACGCCATGCGCTGCGCCGACTTCGGCCCAACGCCGGGCAGGCAGCGCAGCGCCTCCATCAGAGCTTCAAGCAGTGGACTGGTTTGCATCAGAACGGCATCTTGAAGCCGGGCGGCAGCTGCATGCCCGCGGAAACAGAGGCCATTTTCTCTTTCTGCGTTTCGTCGATACGACGAGCGGCGTCATTGAATGCGGCGGCAACCAGATCTTCCAGCATCTCTTTGTCATCTTCCAGCAGGCTGGGGTCGATCTCCACGCGGCGGCAGTTGTGCGCGCCGTTAATGGTGACTTTCACCAGGCCCGCGCCCGATTCGCCGGTCACTTCCAGCGCGGCGATCTCTTCCTGAACTTTGGCCATTTTGTCTTGCATCTGCTGGGCCTGCTTCATCAGGTTGCCCAGTCCGCCTTTACCAAACATAGTTTTCTCTCTCAGCTAAGGCCGCATCGCTATCCATGAGACAGCGGCAGCGTGGTCAAACGGGTCGGATACTCTCTTCATCCAGATCGGCGTCGAAGAAACGGCGCAGCGTCTGGATGTGCGTATCGCTAATGATAGACTGGCGCGCCTGCGCCAGCTTCTCTTCGTAAATGGCCTGCCGCCACTCAAGTGGCGTCAATACCGCAGGATTATCATCTTCAATGATAGTCAATTCAACCGGCTGACCGGCGGCGTTGCTCAGCGCGGCGGCAAGCACCTGCTGCGCCGACGCGGAGTTCAGATGACGCTGCGCGGCGCGCAGATGCAGGCAAACGCCCTGCTCCGTCGTCTCTTTCCAGGCATTGAGCGCCAGCTGCTGCACCAGCTTCGGCAGGGGCAGCGCGGCGATTTCCGCCGCCCAGGGATCGCGCTGCTGCGCTTCTTCCATCAGGCGCGCCGCCAGCTCAGGGGTTTTCTCATGCTCAAGCGCCGAACGCAAGGCTTTTGGCGTCGCCACCGGCTCGGGCGCCGCCTCGACCGGCGACTGCGCTTTCCAGCGGTACGCCTCTTTTTTCGTCGGCGCCGCCTCGCGCGGACGCGCTGCCTGCGCGCGTTCGGTAACTGAGGCCAGGCGCTCCAGCGCGGAGGTAGCCGGCCGCGTCAGGGACGCTGCCGGCTCACTCTTTTTTGGTTTGCTGGCCCCCTGGCGCAGCAGCTGAGTGCGCGCCTGCAGGAGCTGGCTGGTGGTATCGGAGAATGAGCCGTCCGGCGCGGCGGCCGGTGGCGCTTCGACCGGCGCGGCAACCCGTTCCGGCGGCGGCGCGGGCGGTGCCATCTGCGGCTGCGCGGCGGCGACATGCGGCTGCGTGGGGGCAATACGCGGCTGCGCGGCGGCACTATGCGGCTGCGGCGCAACGGCGCTCGGCTCCGCCTGCGGCGTCATAGCTGGACGCGCCGCCGGTTCGGCGATCGCCGTCTGCGGATGAAACGCCAGCGCGCGCAGCAGCGTCATTTCAACGCCCATGCGGCGATCGGGCGCCAGCGGCAGATCCTTGCGCCCCATCAGCAACGTTTGATAGTAAAGCTGAACGTCGGCGGGCGGCACAACGCGCGCCAGTTCGCGCAGACGCGGCGCGTGGCTCTCTTCTTCGTCGCTAAGCGAGCCGGGCAGCAGCTGCACCATCGCAATGCGGTGCAGCAGACGCAGCATCTCCACCAGCAGCGCCTCCCACTCCACGCCGCGCGACGCGGCCTGGTTAAGCAGGGTCATCACCTGTTCGCCGCTGCCGTCCACCAGCGCCTCGATCAGCCCCAGCGGCTGCTCGTCGTCCAGGGTGCCGAGCATCTGGCTGACAACAAGGCTGCTGACCACGCCCTGCCCCATGGCGATCGCCTGATCGGCGAGGCTGAGCGCGTCGCGCATGCTGCCGTCGGCGGCGCGCGCCAGCAGCTGCAGCGCGCGCGGTTCGTTTTCGATCTGCTCCTGCTGCAGCACATAGTCGAGCTGTTTGCGGATCAGCTCAACGTCGAGCGCCTTAAGATGAAACTGCAGACAGCGGGAGAGGATAGTTACCGGCAGCTTTTGCGGATCGGTGGTGGCAAGCAGGAATTTGACGTGCGACGGCGGCTCTTCGAGCGTTTTCAGCAGCGCGTTAAAGCTGTGGCGCGACAGCATATGCACTTCATCGATCAGGTAGACCTTAAAGCGGCCGCGCGCGGGCGCATACTGCACGTTGTCCAGCAGATCGCGCGTATCCTCCACCTTGGTGCGCGACGCGGCGTCGATCTCGATCAGATCGACAAAGCGGCCCTGTTCGATCTCGCGACAGTTGTCGCATTTGCCGCACGGCGTGGCGGTGATGCCGGTTTCGCAGTTGAGTCCCTTCGCCAGCAGGCGCGCGATGGTGGTTTTGCCCACGCCGCGCGTGCCGGAAAAGAGATAGGCATGATGGAGACGTCCCAGTGACAGTCCATTCGCCAGCGCGGTCAGGACATGTTCCTGACCGACAACGTCAGCAAATGCCTGGGGACGCCATTTTCGCGCAAGTACCTGATAGCTCATGTGGATTCGATCACTGGATGTGGTTGGAAAGATGAGCGCAGACGCGCTGCAACCCCTGTATATCGTTGCAGTAGTTTAACAGCGACGGCGGGCAATGCCTATCACTTGCTGGCCTCGCGCGCGGCGAGGCCATCATCACTTAGTGACCGGGAAAGTTGACCAGGCTGTAGCAGTTGACGCCCAGCGCTTTCAGGCGAGATTCGCCGGTCAGATCGAAGAGGTTAATGACAAACGCGGCGTCTTTCACTTCGCCGCCTGCGCGGCGGATCAGCTTGACCGTCGCTTCGATCGTGCCGCCGGTCGCCAGCAGATCGTCCACCACCAGCACGACGTCGCCAGGCTTAATCGCGTCTTTATGCAGCTCGAGCGCATCGGTGCCATATTCCAGCTCGTAGGATTCGCTGAAGGTAGCGCGCGGCAGTTTGCCCGGCTTGCGCACCGGCACGAAGCCGACGCCTAATCCCAGCGCGACCGGCGCGCCGAACAGGAAACCGCGCGCTTCGGTGCCGACCACTTTAGTAATGCCCCGATCGCGATAGCGCTCGACGAGCAGCGCGATAGTCGCGGCGTAGGCTTGCGGATCTTCCAGCAGGCTGGTGACGTCGCGGAAGAGGATCCCGGGTTTCGGGTAATCCTGAATGCTTTTAATGCTCTCTTTAATGAATTCAAGCTGCTGCGCAGTTGCGGTCATAATGTTACGCCTGGTAAAAACTTTATATCGCGCAGCTTCCATAGCGTCAGATTCCAAAATGAATCAGACGCAGAGAGTAAAAAAAGGGAAGCCACGCACGAAGATGCCCAAATCTAAGCAAATGGCCGGCTAAATGCAACCTTATCGCGGCGGCGCGCGATCGTCGGACGATTCGGCCACCACAGGAATACGCCACATCATCAGCAGCAAAAAGCAGAGCATTACGCCAAGGAACAGGCGTACCCACAGAATTTTCACCAGCCAGATCGAAACGCAAAAAGTCACCAGCGTCAGCGCCATAGCGCGGCCTTTCGCGCCCGGCGGCATCGCGCGATGGCGCTGCCAGTGGCGCAGATAGCGCCCGAACGGCGAACGCCACAGCAGCCAGTGATGAAAGCGCGGCGACGATCGGGCGAAGCACCAGGCCGCCAGCAGCACAAATGGCGTGGTCGGCAATAATGGTAATACAATGCCCAGCGCGCCGAGTATGATGGCCAGCCAGCCGAGAGTCAGAAGTAAAATACGTTGCATAGCCTTGCCTGGATCTTTTGCATGCGCGCTACGTTAGCACAGATAAGGAAAAGATAATGGCGTCCGCCACCACTCAACAGCGCCTGGCCGCCTGCCTGACGGCGCTCAAGACGCAGATCGCCCAGCATCCCGACGGACGCTGCCGCACCCCGCGCTTCGACAAACAGCTATTTACCACCAGCGGCACGCGGCTGGCCGACTACCTGCAGGAGATAGAGCGTAATCTGCAGCTGCTGTGCGATTCGGCAAACGAGTCAGAGCGCGTCTGGCTGGCGGAGAAGCTGGTGAATCAGATTGCCGCCCTGCAGCGCGAAGCGAATACGCAGCAGCTGCGCCCGCGCCGCGAACGGCCCGCGACGCCGCCGCGTCAGCAGAAGCTGGCGGAATACCGCGAGTATGAGCGGCGGCTGCAGGCGATGATTGACCAGCGCGAACAGCGGCTCGCGCTGGCGGAGAGCCTGGCGGCGCAGCAGCAGTTAAAGCAGGATCTTGAGGTGCTGGAAGGCCGCATGGCGCGCTGCCGCCAGGCGATTCACGCGGTGAACTGGGCGCTTTCTCTGCGCGACGATGCCCACTGACGCCTATACTTAGGCCATCTGATCAGGAGCCTGAAATGGGAATCATCGCCTGGATTATTACTGGAGCGGTCGCTGGCTGGCTGAAGCGGCGCTTTTTTCCCGGTCGGCCCGGCGGCCTTGCCGCCACCCTGGTGCTGGCGGTGATCGGCGCGCTGGTCGGCGGCTATATCGCCAGCTATTACAATCTCGGATCGCTGGCGACGCTCCATCCCGCTGCGCTCGGCATTGCGCTGGGCGGCGCGCTACTCATGCTGCTGGTCGCAGCGAAACTGCGTATATAAGGAACGAAAATGTCACTGGAAACCGCGCCCGACGAGATAAAACTGGCGGTAGACTTAATTCAGCTTCTGGAAGAGAACCGCTTGCCTGCCGAAACCGTGCTGGCGGCGCTGGCGATCGTGCAGCGCGACTTTGAGAAAAAGCGCGACGCAGAACGTCAGGGCTGATGCGACGCGCTTAACGTCGGGCTCAGACGTAGCATATCGATACAGGCTTCGACAATTTGCGGCGCGCTCGCCGCCAGGTCAAAGCTCTCCGGCGCAAACAGCCAGCTCTCCATCATGCCGTTGACGTAGCCCCGCATCAGCAGCGCCGCCTGGCGGGTGTTCAGTCTCACGGGTAATTGCCCTGCCTCAATGCACTCTTTCAAAACATCTTCTATTTTGTCATAGCACTCTGAAAGCAGGCTTTGCTGCATGATTTTCAGCGCCGCCATTTCGCCGACGAATTCGCACTTATGGAAAATAATCTCCATCAGCGCGCGTCGCTGCGGATCCTTTGCTGTTGCTTCAAAGATATAGATCAGCATTGCGCGCAATACAGAGAGTGGATCGCCAGGGTATTTTGACTGATACTCAAGTTCCACATCATCAAGCCCAGCGTCGGTGCGCAGCCAGATTTCATGTAACACATCGGCTTTATTTTTAAAGTGCCAGTAAATTGCGCCCCGCGTTACGCCGGCCGCTGCTGCGATATCCGCAAGCGAGGTGGTGGAGACGCCCTGGCAGGAAAATAACGCAAGGGCGGCATCAAGAATTTGATGACGCGTTTCAAGTGCTTGGGCTTTGGTTTTTCGTGCCATAGGGAGTTTTTTTTACGAACTGGCAAGTTTACATACATTTGTGAATGTATGTACCATAGCATGACCCGGGTTTTAGCGCAGCAATGGGTTTATCGGTTTGTGATCCATTGATCAATTGATATCGGACACTAGAGGTTTATTTATGAATAAAAACAGAGGATTATCGCCTCTGGCGGCCGTCCTGATGCTTTCAGGCAGCTTTGTGTTAACAGGATGTGATGATAATAAATCCCAGCAAGCCGCCCAGCAGCACCCGCCGGAAGTGGGGGTTGTCACCCTTAAAAGCGAACCCCTGAAGATCACCACGGAGCTGCCGGGCCGCACCTCCGCCTATCGCGTGGCTGAAGTGCGTCCTCAGGTTTCCGGTATCATTCTGAAGCGTAATTTTGTGGAAGGCAGCGATATTAAAGCGGGCGAATCGCTTTATCAGATCGATCCTGCTACCTACCAGGCAAGCTACGACAGCGCGAAAGGCGATCTGGCGCAGGCAGAAGCCAACGCCCGCATCGCGCAGCTGACGGTTAACCGTTACAAGCCGCTGCTCGGCACCAAATATATCAGCCAGCAGGATTACGATAACGCCGTCGCCACCGCCGCGCAGAATGCCGCTGCCGTGCAGGTAGCGAAAGCAAACGTCGAAACCGCCCGCATCAATCTGGCCTACACCAAAGTGACCTCGCCTATCAGCGGTCGTATCGGCAAATCGTCCGTGACCGAAGGGGCGCTGGTGCAGAGTGCGCAGACCACCGCGCTGGCCACTGTGCAGCAGCTCGACCCAATGTATGTTGACGTTACCCAGTCCAGCGACGAGTTTATGCGCCTGCGCGCTGAGCTGGAGTCTGGCCAGCTGAAGCAGGTCGATGGCAAAGCAACCGTTACCCTGCTGATGCAGGACGGCAGCGAATCGCCGCAGAAAGGCACGCTGGAGTTCTCCGACGTCACGGTTGACGAAACCACCGGCTCTATCACCCTGCGCGCTATCGTGCCGAACCCGGATCACCGTTTGCTGCCGGGCATGTTCGTCCGCGCGCGTCTGGAAGAAGGCACCAACCCGAATGCGCTGCTGGTTCCGCAGCAGGCCGTGGCCCGCACGCCGACCGGTCAGGCGACCGTGATGGTGGTTGGCGCGGACAACAAGGTTGAAGTACGCAGCGTCAACGCCTCGCAGGCGATCGGCGACAAATGGCTGGTGACCTCTGGTCTGAAAGAGGGTGAACGCGTAATCAGCGTCGGCACGCAGCGCGCGAAGCCAGGCGCTCAGGTGACGCCGCAGGAAGTCGCTGCCGAGCAGAAATCTGACGCCGGTGCGCAATCTCAGACCCAGTCTGAAAAAACTTCGTCTTAACAGGAGCCGTTGATACATGGCTAAGTTCTTTATCGATCGCCCCATCTTTGCGTGGGTAATCGCCATCATCGTGATGCTGGCGGGTGCGCTATCGATTCTTAAGCTGCCGATCGAGCAATATCCCAACGTTGCTCCGCCGGCCGTGCAGATTCGTGCCGCCTATCCGGGCGCCGATGCGAAAACGCTGCAGGACTCCGTAACGCAGGTTATCGAACAGAATATGAACGGTATTGATGGGCTGATGTACTTCTCATCAAACAGTGACTCTTCCGGTAACCTGCAGCTGACCCTGAGCTTTGAATCCGGCACCGATCCCGATATCGCGCAGGTCCAGGTGCAGAACAAACTGCAGCTGGCGATGCCGCTGCTGCCGCAGGAAGTGCAGCAGCAGGGTATTCAGGTGCAGAAATCCTCCAGCAGCTTCCTGATGGTGGCGGGTTTCGTCAGCGATGACGGTTCAATGACCCAGAACGATATCTCCGATTTCGTTGCGTCAACCATTAAAGACCCCATCAGCCGTACCGCGGGCGTCGGCGATACCCAGATCTTCGGTGCGCAGTATGCGATGCGTATCTGGATGGATCCGGCAAAGCTGAATAACTATCAGCTGACGCCGGTCGACGTCATCAGCGCCATTAACACCCAGAACGCCCAGGTCGCAGCGGGTCAGCTAGGTGGGGCACCTGCCGCGCCGAACCAGCAGCTCAACGCCTCAATCATTGCGCAGACGCGTCTGACCTCGACCGATGAGTTTGGCAAAATTCTGCTGAAGGTGAACACCGACGGTTCGCAGGTTCGCCTGCGCGACGTGGCGAAAATCGAGCTGGGCGGCGAGAACTACGAGGTTATCGCGCGCTATAACGGTAAACCGGCTTCCGGTATCGGTATCAAGCTGGCGACCGGCGCGAACGCGCTCGATACCGCCAACGCGGTGAAGGCGGAGCTGGGCAAACTGCAGTCGACCTTCCCGGCCGGCCTGAAAGTGGTTTATCCCTATGACACCACGCCGTTCGTTAAGATCTCTATCTTTGAAGTGGTCAAAACCCTGTTTGAAGCGATCGTGCTGGTGTTCCTGGTCATGTATCTCTTCCTGCAGAACTTCCGCGCCACCCTGATCCCAACCATCGCGGTACCGGTTGTGCTGCTCGGTACCTTTGCCATCATCAGCGCCTTCGGCTACTCGATAAACACGCTGACGATGTTCGGTATGGTGCTCGCCATCGGCCTGCTGGTGGATGACGCCATCGTGGTAGTTGAGAACGTTGAGCGCGTGATGGCCGAAGAGGGGCTGCCGCCTAAAGAGGCGACGAAGCGTTCGATGGAGCAGATTCAGGGCGCGCTGGTCGGTATTGCGCTGGTGCTCTCGGCGGTCTTTATCCCGATGGCCTTCTTCGGCGGCTCCACCGGGGTTATCTATCGCCAGTTCTCCATCACCATCGTTTCTGCGATGGCGCTGTCGGTGCTGGTGGCGTTAATCCTGACGCCGGCGCTCTGCGCCACGATGCTGAAGCCGATCAAAAAAGGCGATCACGGCAAAACCACCGGTTTCTTCGGCTGGTTTAACCGCCTGTTTGACAAGAGCACCAACCACTACGTCGACAGCGTTGGCCATATCGTGCGCAGCACCGGCCGCTATCTGGTGATCTATCTGGTAATCGTGGTGGGTATGGCCTATCTGTTCCTGCGCCTCCCCTCCTCGTTCCTGCCGGAAGAGGATCAGGGCCTGCTGCTCGCTCAGGCGCAGCTGCCTGCGGGCGCGACGCAAGAGCGTACGCAGAAGGTCATGGATCAGATTACTGACTACTTCCTTAATAAAGAGAAGGACAGCGTCAAGTCGGTGTTTACGGTTAACGGCTTCGGCTTCTCCGGCCGTGGTCAGAACACCGGTATCGCCTTCGTCAGCCTGAAACCCTGGGATGAACGCAGCAACAGCGATCTGAAGGTGCCGGCTATCGCCGGTCGCGCTATGGTCGCGCTGGGCCAGATCAAAGATGCGTCAGTGTTCCCGTTCAACCTGCCGGCGATTATCGAGCTGGGGAACGCGACCGGCTTCGACTTTGAGCTGATCGACCAGAACAACCTTGGTCATGAAAAACTGACCGAAGCGCGTAACCAGCTGCTGGGCATGGTGGCGCAGCACTCCGATACGCTGGTGGGCGTGCGTCCCAACGGCCTGGAAGATACGCCGCAGTACAAGCTGACTATCGATCAGGAAAAAGCGCAGGCGCTGGGAGTATCGATCTCCGATATCAACACCACGCTCGGCGCAGCCTGGGGCGGCTCTTACGTCAATGACTTTATCGATCGCGGTCGCGTGAAGAAGGTCTACGTAATGGGCGAAGCGAAAGACCGTATGCTGCCGGACGACATCAGCAAATGGTATGTGCGCAACAGCAGCGGCAATATGGTGCCCTTCTCCGCCTTCTCATCGGCGAAGTGGCAGTACGGCTCGCCGCGTCTGGAGCGCTATAACGGCCTGCCGTCAATGGAGATTCTGGGCCAGGCTGCGCCAGGCAAAAGCTCCGGCGACGCGATGAACCTGATGGAAGAGCTGGCGTCGAAACTGCCTGCGGGCATCGGCTATGACTGGACGGGCATGTCCTATCAGGAACGCCTCTCCGGCAACCAGGCGCCTGCGCTCTACGCCATCTCGCTGATTGTGGTCTTCCTCTGTCTGGCAGCGCTCTATGAGAGCTGGTCGATTCCGTTCTCGGTTATGCTGGTGGTGCCGCTCGGGGTTATCGGCGCGCTGATCTTTACCACGCTGCGCGGACTGAGTAACGACGTTTACTTCGTGGTAGGTCTGTTGACCACCGTCGGGCTGTCGGCCAAGAACGCCATTCTGATCGTCGAATTCGCCAAGGATTTGATGGAGAAAGAGGGCAAAGGCCTGGTGGAAGCGACGCTGGAAGCCTGTCGTATGCGCCTGCGTCCGATTCTGATGACCTCGCTGGCCTTTATTCTCGGCGTGTTGCCGCTGGCGATCAGCACCGGCGCAGGTTCCGGCGCGCAGAACGCCGTCGGTACCGGCGTAATGGGCGGGATGGTCACGGCGACCGCGCTGGCGATATTCTTCGTTCCGGTGTTCTTCGTGGTGGTGCGCCGCCGCTTCGGCAAGAACAAATCGGAGCTGGAAAAAGGTCATCCGACCGAACAGAACCATCAGCATTAATCTTTGCTGAATGATAAAAGGCCGCGCAAGCGGCCTTTTTTATGGGTGTTGCGCCAGCACGGACAGCTTCCCCAGTGACAAAAATACTCAAGCCGCCTCCCCCCTTCTCACCAGCCAGCCTGAGTTTCCACCAAAAGAGTGGGCAAAAGCTCCGATCGCCCTGGCCAGCATGGGTTGCATTTCGCGTCGCCGCGCGCCATAATAATGTTACTTTATAACATAACATTTGCGAGGCGTTATGAAACCGAATATCCATCCTGATTACCGTCCGGTGGTGTTCCACGACACGACCGTCGATAAATATTTCAAAATCGGCTCCACCATTAAAACGGAGCGCACTATCGAGTTTGAAGGCGAGACCCTGCCCTATATGACGCTGGACGTCTCGTCCGCTTCTCACCCCTATTACACCGGCAAGCAGAAAGAGTTTGCTAAAGAGGGCAGCGCCGCGCGCTTCAACCAGCGCTTTGGTCGCTTTCTTAAAAAATAAGGTCGCTAAAGATGCAGGTATTAAATTCGCTGGCGTCGGCCAGAAAACGTCATAAGGATTGCAAAGTTGTGCGCCGTCACGGACGCGTTTTTGTCATTTGCAAATCGAATCCGCGCTTTAAGGCGGTACAGGGAAGAAAGAAAAAACGTTAGAAGGTGTCGTGATAACTGGCCGGGGAATTCCCCGGCCTTTTTTATTTCATGCTGCGGATCATGGCGTCGACGTTGTGGCGGAACGCCGCGACATAGGTGGGCGCCGGGCCAGAAGGCTGCGACAGCGCCTCTGGATAAAGCTCGCCGCCGGGCTGGGCGCCGGTTGCGCTGGCGATCTGTTTCACCAGGCGCGGATCGGTCTGGTTTTCAATAAAGTAGCTGTGAATATGCTCGGCCTTGAGCTGCCTGATCAGCCCACCGACCTCGCTGGCGCTCGCCTCCGATTCGGTAGAGAAGCCGACCGGTGCCAGGAAGGTCACGCCGTAGCGCTGCCCGAAATAGCCGAACGCATCGTGACTGGTGAGCACCTTGCGCTTCGCCACCGGTATCGCCGCAAAGGCGGTTTTTGCCCAGCCATCCAGCGTCTGCAGCTGTTCGATATAATGTTCACCGCTGCGGCGAATAGCCTCGGCGTCTTGCGGATCGGCCTTGATCAGCGCGTTCATCACATTGGTGGCGTAGATAACCCCGTTGCGCATGCTATTCCACGCGTGGGGATCGGTAACGCTCTTGCCATCCTCTTCCATACTGCGCGTCGCCACTCCGCGCGAGGCGACCACCGCGTCGCCTTTGTAGCCCGAAGCGCTCACCAGCCGATCCATCCAGCCCTCAAGCCCCAGGCCGCTTACGAATACCAGATCCGCACCAGCCAGCGCCTGGCTGTCCTGCGGCGTCGGCTCGAAGGTATGGGGATCGCCATTCGGCCCGACCAGCGACTTCACGTTAACGTGCTCGCCCCCCACCTGCTTTACGATATCCGCCAGTACGGTAAAGCTGGCGACAACGTTCACGGTTTTCGCCATGGATAACGGGCTGATCAGCAGCGCGCCGATCGCCATGCTCAATGATAACGTCTTCATAAATACCCCTGTTTAATGGCGGCGCAAAATGCCGCCGCATGGTCCTGCCAGAATGGAAAGAAAAAAGAGCAGCGCGGCGCTCAGCACCACCGCCGGCCCCGCCGGCAGCGAGAAGCGCCAGGAGAGCATCAGCCCGATCGCGGCGGCGGCGATCGCCAGCGCCATCGCAGTGGCCAGCATCCATGCCAGATGTCGGCTCCAGAAACGGGCGCTGGCGGCAGGCAGCATCATCAGCCCGACCGACATCAGGGTGCCGAGCACCTGAAAGCCTGCTACCAGGTTGAGCACCACCAGCATCAGAAACAGCCCATGCACCAGCGGTGCGCTCCATTTGCCCTGCGCGCGCAGAAAATCGGGATCGAAAGCGTCAATTACCAGCGGACGATAGATAATTGCCAGCATCAGCAGAGTAAAGGCGGCGATGGCGCCGACCAGCAGCAGCGCCGGGTTATCTACCGCCAGCAGCGAACCGAACAGCACGTGCAGCAGATCGACGCTTGATCCGCGCAGCGATACCAGCGTGACGCCCAGCGCCAGCGAGCCCAGATAGAAGCCGGCGAAGCTGGCATCCTCTTTTAACGGCGTGTAGCGGCTTACCGCCCCTGAGAGCAGCGCCACCGCCAGCCCGGCGATAAGCCCGCCGATGCCCATCGCCACCAGCGACAGGCCCGAAATCAGGTAGCCGATGGCCGCTCCCGGCAAGACCGCGTGCGACAGCGCATCGCCAATCAGGCTCATGCGGCGCAGCGATAAAAAGACGCCGAGCGGCGTAGCGCTGACCGCCAGCGCCACGCAGGCGACAAGGGCGCGCCGCATAAAGCCAAATTCAATAAAAGGCTGAATCAGCGTCATGAGGCCAGGCTCCGCGGCGCGACAGGCACTTCGCTGACCGCCTCGTCCAGCGACAGCACCTCGCTGAAATAGCGCGCCACCAGCGGTCGGTCGTGCAGCACCACCAGCAGCGTGGTACCTGCCTGCTGCTGCTGTTGCAGGATCGACATCAGCAGCGTCACCGTTTTGCTGTCGATACCGTTAAAAGGTTCATCCAGCAGCCACAGCGGGCTACGCTGCAGCAGCAGGCGGGCGAAAAGCACGCGCTGCAGCTGGCCTCCCGACAGCGTGGCGGGCTGCGCGCTGGCGAAATCGCGCATCTGAACCGCATCCAGCGCCTGGTCGATCTCCTGCCGCATGCTGCGGCTGATGCCGCCGAACCAGCCGCAGCGCGGCCAGCAGCCTATCGACACCAGCTCAAATACGGTTAACGGAAAGCGCGTCTCCAGTTCGCTGCGCTGCGGCATCCAGCCGATAGCCTTCTGAGGAAGCTGCAGATCGCACCTTCCTGCCACCGGTTTTATCAGTCCGGCAATGGTTTTCAGCAGCGTCGATTTACCGCTGCCGTTGGCGCCAGTCAGCGCCGTCATGCTTCCGGAGGTTAATTCGGCATCAATAACCGGCGTCACCGCTCTGTTTTGATAGCCCGCCTGCAGCCGGGTAAAACGCATCATGATGCGACTCCCCACGCTATTGCCAGCGCGAGCAGAGCGATAATAAACAAGGCAACCGCGACTCTTCCGCCCAGCGAAAGCAGCATTCCACTTTGACTCATGATTAACTCATTATGTTATAACATAACAACAATCTACCGCATATTGAGATTGGGACGTGCAGGTAATATGTTTCAAAAGGTATCAGCAGCGCGTTTTCGCTCAGCAAATCGGCATGCCATTTATCTGATTCATTGAGGAAAAAGCCTTTATGAATAACAACAATAGATTTTGTCGTTAAAAGAGGCGTTGCAAAGTGGTTGCACAAGTCTAATGATCGGTTTAACAATCTACTGAAGCGGTAAATGAAATGTCTCTGCAGCTTGAAAGCAATATCAACCCGGAAAACCCGACCGTCCCAGAATTAACGGCGTTTATCCAACGGAATATTCCCAAAATAGCACAACCTCTGGCAGGTGATTTGCACTGGTATTCACCACATGCACAGTTAGTTCCAGAGAGTTTTAAAATAAAGTCTGTTGAAAAGTTAGCCAGCAATCGTTTTAAAATGCTTTATCAATTTGATGGGCATATATTTAGTCCTTGTCTGGATTTAAATGAAGTTTTTACCCGCGAAGAGCAGGTTCTGTTTCAGGTTCTGCCCGGCAGGCTTGAGTTTGAGCTGATAGCCAACCAGCAACCCTCACCCGCCGACGAATTGTAATATTTGGTAATTGAGGTGAGCAAATCTAATGATTGTGTTTTATATTTAATGTATCCCAAGCTTTGACCGCAATTCGTAATCACTTCCTGGCCGCTTAACCTTAACTCGCCGCGCAGCGGTATCCGTGCAAGCTATGGAGGGGAAAAAGATGGACGAGTACTCACCGAAACGGCATGATATTGCCCAGCTTAAATTCCTGTGTGAGAACCTGTTTGACGAAAGTATGGCGACGCTGACCGACAGCCATCACGGCTGGGTTAACGACCCGACTTCTGAGAACAATTTACAGCTTAATGATTTGATTGAGCACATTGCTTCTTTCACGATGAATTACAAAATAAAGCATGCTGAAGATGAAGATTTGATAACGCAGATCGATGACTATCTTGACGATACCTTTATGCTATTCACTAATTATGGTATCAACGCGCAGGATCTGAATCGGTGGCAGCGTTCCGCTCGACGCTTATTTAATCTGTTTAGCGAAGAGTGCGCTTTTCTTCAGCAACCCAGCCACTCCATTTAGGTAAACATGAGACCGGTTTATTTATGAACGATAAAAATCTGACGAAAACTGATTATTTGATGCGGCTGAGACGCTGCCGATCGATCGATACGCTTGAGCGCGTAATTGAAAAGAATAAGTATGAGTTATCTGATGATGAACTGGCGGTATTCTACTCTGCCGCTGACCATCGTCTTGCTGAACTGACGATGAATAAGCTTTACGACAAAGTCCCTGGTTCAGTATGGAAGTTTGTGCGTTAACACACTGTTTTTCCTTCCCGTTTGCTGCAACCCACCCGCTTTATTCTAAATAAATCTTTAACGCGCCATGGAGTGGCGGTTATGGGAGACGTCTGGGGATTTTTCGAGGGGAGAAAGTGGTGGAGGCCCTGCCAGCCACATCCCGGCACACGCGTCGCCTGCTGCGGCTGCTTCCTTCCGGACCTGACCGAGTTCACAAGTTAGCATTGCGGGAGGACCAACAGAGCCTCCATTGACAAGCCCTCTTTCGAAGGCGGGGGCATTATCAGGGAAGCCCCCGCCAATTGCAAGCGCCGCCCGGATGACCGTTGTTTTCTTGAACAATGCGTCTCACCAGACGGCCACCTCGCTGTGCTACAGTAGCGTTTTTGCTTCTATGGAAGGCCAGTATGGATCCCCAGGAGAGTTTTCAGCAGCGCATATGGCATATTGTTGCCGCTATTCCCCAAGGTAAAGTAGCCACCTACGGCGATATCGCCCGCCTGGCGGGGTCGCCGCGCGCGGCGCGTCAGGTGGGCGGCGTTCTGCGTCGGCTGCCGCCCGGCAGCCAGCTCCCCTGGCATCGCGTCATTAACCGCCACGGCGCAATCTCCCTGCAGGGTGACGATCTGCTCAGACAGCGCGACGCGCTGGCGGCGGAAGGCGTTGAAATCAGCGACGATGGCCGCATCGCGCTGGACGCTTATCGCTGGCAGCCCTGACAGCGGGGCGAGAGCGCCCCGCTTCTCTCAGGTTACAGGCTGGTTGGCGCAGGAACGGAAGAAGATGGCGTAACCTGCGTTGGCGAGGTTGACGGCACCGTGGTGACCGCGCCGGGCTGGGTAGGCAGCGCAGTTTGCGGCACCGGTACCAGCAGCAGTTCCGCTTTGGTGCCGCCCTGGTTGATAACCGGCTTCACCGTATCGGTAATAAACGCCAGCTTGCCGTCGATAGTGATCGCTGCGCTCAGCAGAATACGCGCGTTGGGCTGGATATCGGCCGGATTAAACGGCAGCACGAACTGGAACGGCGCCTGCTTACCCTGCGTATGTACAGCGCGCTGCGACAGCACTTTCGACGGCGCGTTCGCCATCGTCGCGTCGGAGAGCGTAACCGTCAGCACCGCGTCAGGCGGCAGTGCTATCCGCTGACGGATATAGACCGAACCGCTCACGTTAGGCTGCGCAATGGCCGCCTGTTGCCCTGCCGCGCTGGCCCCCAGCGTCGGCACCGGCACCGGCACCGGTTTGCTGTGATCGGCGCAGCCTGCAGCGGCTGCAATCAAGGTAATACCACTTACCACTTGCCAGAGTTTCATTGATGTCGTCTCCATCTGATCACTATGATTATCGGCTGCGAATTCTTCGCCTGGGGTTTCATTCGCCTTATGTGGTTAATCCTGGCATAAAATCCAGATATTTCCTCTCTGCTCCGCGCGGCCTCTGCTGCACTCTTTGATTGACGGAAACTGGTCGGATCTTTCACACTGAGCGGGTTAACTTTGTGAGGATTGCACTATGAGCCAGGCGCTGCAGAATCTGCTTAATTTATTAAATCTGGAAAAGCTGGAAGAGGGTCTCTTTCGCGGCCAGAGCGAAGATTTAGGACTGCGTCAGGTATTTGGCGGCCAGGTGGTCGGCCAGGCGCTCTACGCGGCGAAACAGACCGTGCCGGAAGAGCGTATTATCCACTCTTTCCACAGCTACTTTTTGCGGCCGGGCGACAGCAAGAAAGGCATTATTTACGATGTGGAAACCCTGCGCGACGGCAAAAGCTTTAGCGCGCGCCGCGTCAGCGCGGTGCAAAACGGACAGCCTATTTTCTATATGACCGCCTCTTTCCAGGCGCCTGAGAGCGGCTTTGAGCATCAGAACGCCATGCCCGAGGTGCCTGGCCCGGAAACGCTGGCATCGGAGCAGGATCTGGCGCAAAAGATGGCGCATCTGCTGCCGGAAAAGGTGCGCGAGAAATTTATCGCCGAGCGGCCGCTGGAGATACGTCCGGTTCAGATTCACAATCCGCTGAAAGGCCGCGTTGACGAGCCGGTGCGCCAGGTGTGGATCCGCGCCAACGGCGGGCTGCCCGCCGATCTGCGCATTCACCAGTATCTGCTTGGCTACGCCTCCGACCTCAACTTCCTGCCGGTGGCGCTACAGCCCCACGGCAAGGGTTTTCTTGAGGCGGATATGCAGGTCGCCACCATCGACCATTCGATGTGGTTTCACCGCCCCTTTAACTTCAGCGACTGGCTGCTCTACAGCGTGGTAAGCACCTCCGCCTCAGGGGCGCGCGGTTTTGTGCGCGGCGAGTTCTATAACCAGCAGGGCGTGCTGGTCGCCTCAACCGTGCAGGAAGGGGTGATGCGTCAGCGCAGCGAATAAGCTGCCAGAGGCAAAGAGGCAAAAAATAAGGGGCGAATAGTAGCCCCTTTTTGCTTTTTATTTTTAGCGCACTGCTTCTCTCTGCCCGACGGCTTACTGGTTGTAAGCGTTCTCGCCGTGGCTGTTGACGTCCAGACCTTCGCGCTCCTGCTCTTCCGGCACGCGCAGACCCACAATCATATCCGCCAGCTTAAAGCCGATAAAGGCGACCACTGCCGACCAGACGATAGTCACGCCGACGCTGAACAGCTGCACCCACACCTGATGGCCCATGGTGACGCCTTCCGCATAGCCGACGCCGCCCAGCGAAGAGGAGGCAAACACGCCGGTCAGGATACAGCCAACGATGCCGCACACGCCGTGCACGCCGAAGACGTCGCACGGGTCATCCACGCGCAGCATTCTCTTCAGGGAGGTTACGCCCCACAGTCCTGCCAGACCGCCCACCAGGCCGATAATCAGCGCGCCGCCGACGCCTACATAGCCGCAGGCTGGGGTAATGGCCACCAGACCGGCGATAAAGCCCGAACAGGCACCCAGCAGCGACGGTTTGCCGCGCACCGCCCACTCGCCGAAGGTCCAGGAGAGCACGGCGCCTGCGGTAGCGACCACGGTGTTCAGGAAGGCCAGCGCAGCGATTTCGTTGGCGGCTGAGGCTGAACCGGCGTTAAAGCCAAACCAGCCGACATAGAGGATTGCCGTGCCGGTGAAAACCATCGGCAGGTTGTGCGGCTTAAACGCCTCTTTGCCGAAGCCGGCGCGTTTGCCCACCAGATAGGCACCCACCAGGCCCGCGATCGCGGCGTTGATATGCACAACGGTACCGCCGGCGAAGTCCAGCGCGCCATCCTGCGCGAGGAAGCCGCCTGCCCAGACCATGTGTGCAATCGGCAGGTAGGCCAGCGTCACCCACACGCCAACAAAAATCAGCACGGCGGAGAAGCGAATACGTTCAGCGATGGCGCCGACAATCAGCCCCACGGTGATACAGGCGAACGACGCCTGGAACGCAACGTGGATATATTGATAGAAGCTGCCCATCACCGCTTTCAGCTCGATATTTTTCAGCATTGCCCACTGGAAGCTGCCGAAGAAGGCGTTGCCTTCGCTGAAGGCCAGCGAATAGCCATACACAATCCACAGCACGCAGACCAGCGCAAAGGTCACCGCCACCTGCGTCAGCATAGAGAGCACGTTTTTGCCGCGGATTAAGCCGCCGTAAAACAGCGCTATCCCTGGAATCGTCATAAACAGCACCAGCGCGGTGCAAATCATCATAAAGGCGTTGTCGGCCTTATCCGCTACGGCCGGCGCAGCCATCGCCAGCGACGGTAACAGCGACAGGCTGATGAGGCCCAACAAGGTGAGTGCTTTATTCATTTTTTTCCATCCCATCAGATTACGTAGCCGAAATTAGAGCGCTGCTTCGTCGGTTTCACCGGTACGAATACGGATGACGCGCTGCAGCTCGGCGACAAAAATTTTGCCGTCACCGATCTTGCCGGTGTAGGCCGCTTTGCTGATCACATCCACCACTTCGTCGAGCTGGTCGTCGGCGATAGCGACGTCGATCTTGACCTTGGGCAGAAAGTTCACGCTGTATTCGGCGCCGCGATAGAGCTCTGCATGGCCTTTCTGGCGGCCGAACCCTTTGACTTCAGAGACGGTCAGCCCCTGAATGCCGATAGAGGAGAGAGCTTCGCGCACATCCTCCAGTTTGAACGGTTTGATGACCACGGTAACCAGCTTCATTGCATCCCCTCCGGGTAGTAGACAAGTGAGTCGCCTCAGACACGCAGAGACAGAAGCAAAGGCTGTGCCAGGAATGAAAAAGCGCAGGCGACGCGGCATAAATGCAGCCCGCCACGGCTTAGCATGGCGTAAGAAGCAGGCGGGAAAAGAAAAGCGAAACGGGATAGTCACGCAGCTGCACTTCTTTGGTGCTGATGGCCTCAAAGAAGTGCAGCGATAGGGAACATTCTGATAAATGCGCGCAAAAAAGGTGCAAATTACTCTACGGCGGCGACGGTTTTGCCCGACGCGAGTTCATCGCCCGCCTGCTGCAGCTGATACATCTGCCAGTAGCGCCCCTGCCGCGCCAGCAGCGCGGCGTGATCGCCCTGCTCCACAACCTGACCGCGATGCAGCACCAGAATGGTATCAGCCTCGGTAATGGTCGACAGACGATGGGCGATAACGACCAGCGTGGTGTGCTGGCGCAGCCTGCGCAGCGTCTGCTGAATCGCCTGCTCAGTGCCGGAGTCAATATTGGCGGTCGCCTCGTCGAGGATCAGAATCTGCGGCATCTCCACCAGCACGCGCGCCAGCGCCAGCAGCTGCTTCTGCCCGACCGACAGGTTATTGCCCTGCTCCCCCAGTCGCGTATGAATGCCCTCGGGCAGCGCGCGCGCCAGCGAGGCGAGCTGCACCTGCTCCAGCGCCTGCCAGACCGCCTCTTCGCTGATATCGCGGCCAAGGCGTACGTTAGCCAGCAGGCTGTCCGCCAGCACCACCGGATCCTGCTGCACCATGGCGATACCGCGGCGCAGCGTCTGATGACTGAGCTGGCCGATGGGACGATCGTCCAGCCATATTTCGCCGCGCGTCGCCGGGTAGTAGCCCATCAGCAAACTGGCCAGCGTGCTTTTGCCGCTGCCGGTGTGGCCGACCAGCGCCACAAAACTGCGCGCTGGCACCTCCAGGTTGATATCGCTCAGCACGTCGCGATCGGCGCGATAGGCGAAGCTCAGCTGACGCAGCGAGATGCGTCCCGACGCCAGCGGGCTATCGTCGCTGCCGTAGCGCTGCTGCGTCGCATCCATCAGCTCAAAAATACGTTCCCCCGACACCACCGCCTGCTGCAGCATCGACTGCTGCGTCGTGAGTTCGATCAGCGGTTCATTGAGGCGGCCAAGATAGGTGATAAACGCATAGAGCACGCCGACTTCAAAAACGCCCGGCGAGGTGAAGCTGAACAGCATCAGCAGCCCGCAGAGGATCATCGCCGAAAAGAGGCTGAGCAGCGGACGCAGCAGAAAACCGTCGAGCCGTAGCGTCTGCATGCGCGCCAGATAGTGCGAACGGCTGGCCTGGCTCATACGCTCGCCGAAGCGCGCCTGCTGCCGAAACTGCTGGATCACGCTCATGCCGTTGATCACTTCGTTAAAGCCGTTGTTGATATCCGCCAGATAGCTGCGCACCCGGCGCGCGATGGGCGTGCTGTAGCGCTGGTAAATCAGCATCACCGCCAGCACCAGCGGGAAGATCGCCATCGCCACCAGCGCCATGCGCCAGTCGAGGCTGAACATCGCCACCATCATCGCGCCGATCAGCGCCGCGCTGCGCAGCACCGTCGCCACCACCGTCACGTAGAGATCCCTGATTACTTCGGTGTCGTTAGTGACGCGCGAGATAATCTGTCCGACCGGCTGCGTGTCGAAGGCGCTGAGCGGCTGACGCAGCGCCGCGTCCATAACGTCGCTGCGCAGCTGCTGCACCACGCCGATCGCCGCGCGGTTAAACAGCAGCGCCTGGAAATAGTGCAGCCCCGCCGCCAGCAGCTGAAGGAGAATAAAGCCCGTTACCAGCCCGGCGACAATGCCCCAGGGCATCTGATGCTTCGCCACCAGGTTATCGATAAAGTAGCTGACCAGCACCGGACCGGTCACCTCGGCCGCGGCGGCGATCCAGAGCAGGCTGACCGCCAGGCTCAGCGATTTGCGCCACGGCTTGCCGTAGGCGAGCAGCCGCTTCAGCGTCGGCCATAAGCGTTTAGAGGTCGCCATCGCGCGCTCCTTTTGCCGATTCGTCTTCATCCAGCGCCGCCTCAAGCTGCTGATAGCGATACATATCGCGATACCAGCCCGGCTGCGCCGCCAGCGCGTCGTGATCGCCGCGCTGAGCGACCGCGCCCTGCTGCAGCACCAGAATTTCGTTCGCCTCCGACAGCGCCGAGAGGCGATGCGCGCTGATGATCAGCGTGCGCCCTTTGCCCCACAAACGCAGGTTGTGCAGAATATCGTGCTCGGTGCGGCCGTCGACCGCTGACAGGGCATCATCGAGAATCAGGATCTCTGCATCGAGCAGCAGGGCGCGCGCAATAGAGAGTCGCTGCTTCTGGCCGCCGGAAAGCATCACGCCGCGCTCGCCGACTTCGGTTTCGTAACCCCGCGGCAGCCGCAGAATATCTTCATGCACGCAGGCCAGCTTCGCCGCGCGCTCAATCTCTTGCTGGCTGGCGTCGGGCTTGCCCAGCGCAATATTGCTCGCCACGCTGTCGGAGAAAAGAAACGGCGTCTGGCTGACCACCGCCAGCCGACTGCGCCAGCTGTCGATACGCAGCTGCGTCAGCGGGATATCGTGGTAGCGAATATCTCCCTGCTCAAGGTCGAAATGGCGCTGCAGCAGGCTAAGCAGCGTGCTTTTTCCGCTGCCGGTCGGGCCGCAAAGGCCAAGCATCTGCCCGGGTTTCAGCACAAAGCTGAGGTTGCTCAGCACCGGCGCCGCGCTGGCGGGGTAGCGAAACTCACGGATTGCCGCCCGCAGCACGCCCGCTTCCGCAGGGGGTTCCCGATCGCCATCCTCAACCGCGGGCGCTTCCGCCAGCAGCGCGCCAATGCGGCTCCAGGCGGCGCTGCCGCGCTCGACGATATTAAACATCCACGCCAGCGCCAGCATTGGCCAGATCATCAGCCCGAGGTACATCACAAAGCTGGTAAGCTGGCCAAGCGTCAGTTGGTTATGCCAGACCATCCAGCTGCCGCCACCGATCGCCAGCAGGTTTGAGAAGCCGATGGCGATGTAGATAGTGGGGTCGAAACGGGCGTCGACGCGCGCCACGCGCAGGTTTTTCGCACCGGTATCGCGCGCAATGGCGGAAAACTGCTCCGACTGATGCGACTCCAGGCCGAACGCCTTGATCATGCGGATGCTGGTAAGGCTCTCCTGCGTCTGGTCATTCAGGCTGGAGAACGCCGCCTGCGCCAGCTTAAAGCGGTCATGCAGCTGGTTGCCGTAGCGGTGGATAAACAGCGCCATGATCGGCATCGGCACCAGCGACAGCAGCGTCAGCTGCCAGCTGATCTGCAGGCTCATCACCAGCAGCACCACGCAGCCCATCACCAGCGAATCCACCAGCGTCAGCACCCCTTCGCCGGCGGCGAACACCACGCGATCCACGTCGTTGGTGGCGCGCGCAATAAGATCCCCGGTGCGATGACGCAGGTAAAAAGCGGGATGCTGGCGGCTCAGCTGCCGATAGAAATCTTCGCGCAGTTCAACGGCCAGCTGATAAGAGGCGCCGAACAGCAGCACGCGCCAGACGTAGCGCAGCAGATAGGTCGCCAGCGCGGTAGCCAGCATCACGCCAATCCACATCATAATGGTGCGGCCGCTCATGGTGTGGTGCGTGACGCCATCGACAATCACCCCCACCAGATGCGGCGGCAGCAGCTGCAGGATAGCGATAATGATTAAGAGAGTGATCGCGCCCAGATAGCGTCGCCACTCGCGGATAAAATACCAACTTAACTGGCTGAATAATCGCACTACGCTCTTCTCTTTCTTTTGCCTCAGGGGGCAACGGGTAACGCCGTGGTGTATTTAATCTCCTCCATGGCGAAGCTGGAGGTGACGTCGATCAGGCCCGGCACGCTGTTGACCAGACGCTTATAAAAGTCGTCGTAACGCTTCATATCCGCAACCTGAATGCGCAGCAGATAGTCGAACTCGCCCGCCGTACGGTAGAACGCCAGCACCTCGGGCATCTCCTGCACCGCCGTAACGAAGCGCTGATACCATTCGCGACTGTGCTGCTGCGTTTTTACGAACATAAAGGCGGTGAGCGACAGGCCGAGCTTTTCCGCATCCAGCAGCGCGACGCGAGCGCGGATAATACCGTCATCCTCCAGCTTTTTCAGTCGCTTCCAGCAGGGCGTGGTGGTGAGGTTAACGGCGTCCGCCAGCGCCTGCAGCGACAGCGTGCAGTCCCGCTGCAGTAAATCGAGTAGATGACGGTCAGTTTTATCTAACATTTGCCTCTCCGAGAGAATATTTTTCTCCAGACGCGCCATTATAGCTGGAATAAAGCCAACTCTTTTTCCTGCCCGTGCCTTACAATCAGCACAACTTTTCAGCCGGAATAGCATCATGAGTAACTGGACTCGCCACGCCATTAATGAGATCAACGCGGACTTTCAGCGCTCCGCCGAAACCCACCTGATTCGTTTTCGCCTGGCGGATTATCCCGGCATCGAATTTTATCTGAAAGATGAGAGCACCCATCCCAGCGGCAGCCTGAAGCATCGGCTGGCGCGCTCGCTGTTTCTTTACGGGCTGGCGAACGGCTGGATCAAAGAGAACAGGCCGGTGATCGAAGCCTCTTCCGGCAGCACCGCGGTCTCGGAGGCCTACTTCGCACAGCTGCTCGGCCTGCCCTTTATCGCCGTGATGCCGGCAAGCACCGCGAAGCGCAAAATTGAGCAGATCGCGTTCTATGGCGGCCAGTGCCATTTCGTCACCGATCCCTGCGAGCTTTATAGCGCCTCAACGCAGCTGGCGCGCGAGCTGGACGGCCATTTTATGGATCAGTTTACCTATGCCGAGCGCGCCACCGACTGGCGCGGCAATAATAACATCGCCGAGAGTATTTTCCGTCAGATGGCGCTCGAGCCCTGCCCCGTGCCGCACACCCTTATTATGGGGGCCGGCACCGGTGGCACCTCGGCGACGCTGGGCCGCTATATTCGCTATCAGGGCTTCGCTACGCAGCTGCTGGTGGTCGATCCAGAGCATTCGGTGTTTTACGACTACTGGCACAGCCGCGACGCGACGCTGCGTAGCCCGCGCGGCAGCCAGATTGAAGGCATCGGCCGGCCGCGCGTCGAGCCCTCTTTTATGCCCGACGTGATTGATGAAGTGATGAAGGTGCCGGACGGTGCCACGCTGGCGGCGATGCTGAAGCTGGCGCGCATTATCGGTCGTAAGCCTGGCGCCTCAACCGGCACCAATTTCTGGGGCATGATGCAGGTGGCGAAGCGGATGCGCGCAAAAGGTGAAAGGGGCGCGCTGGTGACGCTGATGTGCGACAGCGGCGAACGCTATCCCGACAGCTACTACGATGAGAAGTGGGTGGCGCGGCAGATTGGCGACATCAGCGGCTGGCAGCGCGAGCTGGAATAAAATTGCGGACTCCCTGTCCGCTTCACTGTAATCCTCAGCATTCGGGGGAATACGCGAGGTGCGGCGTCGCCATCCAGTGATTTAAATAGTGAGACACCGCCTGTGTCTCGCAATGGCCGATAACCGGCAAATGGGGCAGCGCGGACTTGAGCTGGCTCATGGCGTTGCCCATTACAAACCCCTTCCCTACCAGCGACAGCATTTCGCGATCGTTCATCGCGTCGCCGAAGGCCATGCACTCCGCCAGCGGCAGCGAAAGATGCTGACAGAGCATGGCGAGCGCGCTGCCTTTGTTGCAGTTCAGCGGCAGCACCTCCAGACAGTCCAGCGCCGAGAAACAGAGATGTGCGCGGTCGCCAAGCGCCGCGTCCAGCTGCGTTTTTAGCTGGCACAGCGCGTCATGGCCGTCGACAAAGCAGATCTTGGTGACCTCATGCGTGGGAAAGCTTTTCAGGTCGCGCAGCTGATAGCTAAAGCCGCTCAGCGCGTGTGCCTGCAGCATCTGCGGCACCGGCACGTCGGTAAACCAGCCGTCGTCATTGAAGACGTGTACCGTCGCGGTGCTCTCCCAGCGGCTGTGCAGCACCTCTTCCGCCACCGAGGGGGAGAGGTCGCTGGCGAACAGCAGATTGCCGTCCAGATCGTGCACGCGCGTGCCGTTACCGGTGATCAGCCAGGCGGGCAGCGTGATGCGCTGCCGCAGGATCTGCATCTCCAGCAGATGACGGCCGGTGGCGAAGGCCAGCAGCACGTCGCGCTGATGCAGCGCCAGCAGGCTGCTTAACGTCTGCTGACCCAGCTGGTGGCTGGGCAGCAGCAGCGTGCCGTCCATATCGAATGCGGCAAGTCGCGCCATTGCTCTCTCCCGTTGATTAACCTGGGTTCACTATCGCCTGGTAATCCCGGAACTAATAGTGAATACTTTGAGAAAACTGTTCCGGGTTTCCTGTGCGCCAGCTTAATCGCCTTAACCAGTTCCAGCGCCTGTGGCAGCACAGCCAGGGCGCGCCCCAGCAGACCTGCATCACCGAGATGGCCAGCCGCTGCTTTTGCAGCGACCGCCACCTGCGCACTCTGCTGTCGCAGTGGCAGCAGGCGGGCTGGCTGCGCTGGCAGGGCGAGCCGGGACGCGGCAAGCTGGGGTTGCTGACCTTTCTCCGCACCCCCGAGCAGCTGCGGCAACAGCTGTTGCAG
Organism: Pantoea sp. ACRSC; assembly: GCF_022346785.1. Classification (NCBI taxonomy): domain Bacteria; kingdom Pseudomonadati; phylum Pseudomonadota; class Gammaproteobacteria; order Enterobacterales; family Erwiniaceae; genus Pantoea; species Pantoea sp. ACRSC. Next base: position 100,248 of record NZ_JAKRNN010000001.1, on the reverse strand, counting down.
ACGCAGCTGCAGGCGGGCAACGCCGCCGAAGCACTGCAGGTGCTGGATATGGCGCCGGAGCGGCTGGTGAATGTGCTGCGTCCGCTGATGGGGGGACAGTGGCAAAACGACGCGCCGGTGCTGCGCATCCCCTACTATCGTCCGCTCGACTCCGTCGCGCCGCTGCAGATTGTTGGTCGCGCCGAACAGCATCTGGCGCGCCAGCTCTTTTCTGGACTGACGCGTTTTGAAGCAGACGAGCCGGTCGGCGATCTGGCGCATCACTGGCAGCACGACGACGATGGCCGCGTCTGGCTGTTCTGGCTGCGCCCGCAGCTCTTCTGGCATAACGACGAGCCGCTGCAGGCCGCGCAGCTGGTCGAGCAGTTTCAGCGCATTTTGCAGGACGCCCGCGCGCGACGCCTGCTGGCGGAGGTTGAAAGCGTAGAGGCGCCGCATCCGCTGGCGCTGCGTTTTCAGCTCAGCCGTAGCGACTACTGGCTGCCCTGGCGACTGGCGCATCAGCTCTGTTTATTGCCGCATCCGCAGCAGCCACACCTCGGCAGCGGCCCGTGGAAGCTGGCGCACTTTACCCCCGAGCTGGTACGTATCGAGAGCCATGGGCGCTGGCACCTGCAGCTGCCGCTAATGCAGGCGGTTGAGTACTGGATTACGCCGACGCTGTTCGATCGCGCGCTTGGCACCAGCTGCCGCCATCCGGTGCATATCGCCATCGGCGATGCGGCGGATCTGGCATCGCTGCGTCCGGTCAGCCGCAGCATCAGCCTCGGCTTTTGCTACCTCGCCTGCCGGCCGCGCGCTGGCTTTAGCCCGGCGCAGGCGCGTCGCCTGATCCGCCTGCTGCAGCAAAGCGGCATTGTGGCGCAGCTGCCGCTGGAAGAGGGCCTGATTACGCCAGGCAAAGAGCTGCTGCCGGGCTGGCCGGTGCCAGCGATTGAGGATGAGGCGGCAGATCTGCCGCCGCGCCTGACGCTACACTACCAGCTTCCGGTTGAGCTGCATGAAATGGCGCAGGCGCTGCGTCAGCTGCTGCTGGCGGAGGGCTGCGAGCTTACCCTGATCTTTCACGACGTAAAAAGCTGGCAACGTATTGAGGATCTGGCGCAGGCCGATCTGGTGATGGGCGACCGGCTGATTGGCGACGCGCCGCTCTTTACCCTGGCGAGCTGGCTGGAGATCGACCAGCTGTGGCCGACGGAAACCAGCCATCGTCTGCGCCAGCAGCTGTCGGCGATACAGCAGCTGGCTGAGCCCGAGGCACGCCGCACCGCACTGCATCAGCTCTACCACGGCCTGATGTGCGACGGCCTGCTGCTGCCGCTGTTTAACTATCGCTATCAAATCTTCGCGCCGCCAGGGGTAGAGGGCATTCAGCTCAATACCCTGGGCTGGTTTGACTTCAGCCGCGCCTGGGTTCCACCGCCGCTGACGGCGTGAAGCCACGCTTCAGGCTGTTCAGCGGCCCGCAGAGTGATTACCATAGGCGCAAAATTTTCGACCAGGACAATATGATGAAACGAGCCGTTGTGGTATTTAGCGGTGGCCAGGACTCCACCACCTGCCTGATTCAGGCGTTACAGCAGTATGACGAAGTACACTGCGTTACCTTCGACTACGGTCAGCGCCATCGCGAAGAGATCGACGTTGCGCGCGCGCTGGCGCTGAAGCTGGGCGCGCGCGCCCATAAGGTGCTCGACGTTACCCTGCTGAACGAGCTGGCGGTGAGCAGCCTGACCCGCGACAATATTCCGGTCCCCTCTTACGATCCCGCCGCCAGCGGCCTGCCGAGCACCTTTGTGCCGGGACGCAATATTCTGTTTCTGACGCTGGCGTCGGTTTACGCCTGGCAGGTCGAAGCGGAGGCGGTGATTACCGGGGTGTGTGAAACCGATTTTTCCGGCTATCCCGACTGCCGCGACGAGTTCGTCAAGGCGCTCAACCATGCGGTCAGCCTCGGCATGGCGCGCGAGGTGCGTTTCGAAACCCCGCTGATGTGGCTCAACAAAGCAGAGACCTGGGCGCTGGCCGACTACTGGCAGAGCCTGACGCTGGTGCGCGAAGAGACGCTGACCTGCTATAACGGCGTCAAGGGTGACGGCTGCGGCGAATGCGCCGCCTGCCATCTGCGCGCGCGCGGCCTGAACGACTATCTTGCCGATCGCGACGCCGTGATGGCGGCGATGAAGCGCAAAAGCGGCCTGGCCTGAGGCCGGCGCGGCACAGCCCGGTAGTGCCGCGCCGCCCGCTCAGCCAGAGAAGGCTTCCAGCCGCGCGCGCAGCTCGCTCTCCAGCGCGACCGCTTTCTGCGTACGCAGATCGATGCAGACAAAGGTCAGCGCGGCATCCGCCACCAGGGTTTCGCTTCCCTCAAGCGTTACCCGCTGGGTAATCACGCCGCTTTTTCCGTTAAGCTGCGTGATTTCGCTGTGGATCACCAGAACGTCGCCCAGCACGGCCGGACGACGGTAGTTGATATTGATATTCACCACCACGAACGCCAGCTGCTGCTGCTGCAACCAGTTAAACGCGTCCGCCTCTTCAAGCCACTGCCAGCGCGCCTCTTCGAGAAATTCCAGATAGCGCGCGTTATTGACGTGCTGATACACATCGAGGTGGTAGCCGCGAACTTTAATGGTGGTCTGCATGCCTGACATCTCCTGTCGTAAAAGAGGACCTAACTGGTATGACCTCTTTAGCGTAGCAAAAGCCTTTTTGCCGCGCGGCAAAAGCGTCAGGGTTGCGTCTCAGCTCACAGTTTCAGCCGCTCAGCGTTACGCTCGATAAGCGAATTGCCGATGCCCGGCACCTCCTTCAACTGTTCGACAGCGGTAAAGGGGCCGTACTGCTCGCGGTAGTTGACGATCGCCTGCGCCTTTTTCAGCCCGACGCCGTTCATCGCCGCCGAGAGCTGCTCGGCGCTGGCGTCATTGATGCTGATCTTCTCGTGTTGCGTCTGCGGCGTCTGAAGGGCTGGCGTCACCTCCGTCTCTTCCGCCGCCGAAAGGCTGGAGTAGCCGAGTGCGCCGCCAAGCGCGAGGGTAAAGCAAAGTGCTGACAATAGTGATTTAGACATGCTCTGTTTCTCCTTATGTTTAACAGCCAGGAGAGCGTGACAGAGAAGAGTGAAGGCCTCAAAAGGCAAAATCCATGAATGGAAAAGGCCGCGCAAGCGGCCTTTTCTTTTTTCACTGCAAAACAATTTTTTGCGAGCGTTACTGCATTTGTGCTGCAGCGCCGTATTTGATTTTGGCGTCTTTGCGCAGGTTAGCGAGCAGCGCTTCAAACGCCAGCTGTGCGTTGTTCTGCGTCACGCCTTTAATCATTTCGTCTACCTGCTCCTGCGGCAGCGTACCGCTGCTGACCTTGTCCAGCGCCACCAGCACCACATTGCCCTGCATATCTTCGCTTACGCCCCACGACGTTTTACCGTCAACGGGCTGCGGCAGATTGAAGGCAGTCTGCGCCACCGGATCCTGGCTGTTGCGGTCGACGGTTTTGCTGGCGCTCAGCGTCAGGCCGGCCGCGCTCAGCGCCTCCTGCTTACCAGCTTTAAGATCGGCCAGCAGCTTATCCGCCTGCGCCTTCGCCTGCTGTTCCGCTTTATCATGCTTCAGCGTGTCGGCGATCTGCGCTTTTACCTCATCCAGCGGTTTGACCGCCTCAGGCTTATGCTCGCTGATGCGCAGCACGAATGCGCGGTCGCCGTCTACGGTGATGACGTCAGAGTTGTTGCCCGGCGCGCCGTTCTGGCCGGTCAGACCGCCGTTGAACACCGCGTTTTTCACCGCGTCGAAGTTCAGCTCCTGCGGCACGCTGTCGCGGCTGAACCAGCCGGTCTCAACCACTTTCAGGCCGGAAGCCTGCGCGGCACCGGCCAGCGACTCATTGTCGTTGCTCGCTGCTTCGCTTACCTTCTGCTGCTGCTGGTAGAAGGCGTCAACGGCTTTCTCCTGCTTCGCTTTATCAGCCACCGCGTCGCGCACCTCGGCCAGCGGTTTGATCTGCTCCGGCTGGATATCGTCGAGGCGCACCACCAGGAAACCGACTGACGATTTAATCACGCCCGAAAGCTGGCCTTTCTGCGTCAGTCCGGCGTTTTTCAGCTCGTCCGGCGTGGTGCCCGGCTCGAGCCAGCCCATATCGCCGCCCTTACGCGCGGAGATAGGATCGATCGATTTGCTTTTCGCCAGCGCGGCGAAGTCCGCCCCACCCTTCAGCTGCGCCAGGATAGCGCTGGCGTCCGCTTCGGTTTTGGTCTGGATAATGCTGTAGCGGTTGCGCTGCGGCTGAGTGTAGTCCGCTTTATGCTGGTCGTACCAATTCTGAATATCCGCATCGCTGACGTTAGCCTGCATGCTGGCGGCATCCATTTTGATATAGCTGACGCGGAACTGCTCCGGCGCCATAAAGCTGTTTTTATGCTGCTGATAGTACTGCGCGATTTCGTCGTCGGTAGCGGTTTGTTTCGTCGCCAGTGCATTCACGTCGATGGTCGCCTGACGAATGTCGCGCTTCTGCGACACCAGATCCACCAGCTTGCTGGTTTCGCCTTTCAGCATAAAGTCGGTATTGGCAACGGCGTTGATCAGCTGCTGGGTCGCCAGCTGCTTACGCAGTGCTTCCGCGTAGCGATCGGCGGTAAAGCCCATGCGGCTCAGCAAACCGTTATATTTAGCGTTGTCGAATTTGCCGTTGGTCTGGAACGCCTGCTGCGCGAAAATCGCCTGCTTAACCTGATCGTCGCTGATAACAATGTGCAGCTCGTTGATGTACTGATCGAGCAGCGCCTGGTCTACCAGCTGAGACAGCGCCTGCTGACGCATCTGCTGCATAAAGCCGTCGTTGCCGGCCAGCTGAGAGAACTGGTCGCCCAGCATCTGCTGCTGGCGGCTGCGCTCGTTGTTGAACGCCTGATCGAGCTGCGCGCGGCTGATCTCCTGTCCGTTGACTTTAGCGGCGTAATCGCTGCCGCCGCCGATAAGGTAGTTGCCAACGCCGGTCAGCACGAAGGAGAGAATAATCAACCCCAAAATAACCTTGAGCACGACATGATTCGACGCCGCGCGTAAATTGTCCATCATGGTATGACAACGCTCCGCTGTAGTGTGGATATCAATCTCGGGCGCAACGCCTGTCGGATAAAGGTCGTTACGCAACTGCCGTTTAGCCTGGCAGCTTCACCCCTGTTGAGACAAGTCTTAGCGCGATTTATCCCCGGATCCGAATAAAAAAGGCACATCAAATTTGATGTGCCCGTATGTTACATGAGAACGCTTGAACCGTCCTCTAGTCCACGGAAGAAAATGGCGCCGCGGACGGGTGCGTTGTCAGGCGTTGACAGCGTCTTTCAGCGCTTTACCGGCGCGGAAGCCCGGCACTTTACCTGCGGCAATGGTGATCTCTTTGCCAGTCTGCGGGTTGCGGCCGGTACGTGCGGCACGCTCGCGTACGGAGAAAGTGCCAAAGCCCACCAGAGCCACTTCGTCGCCGCCTTTCAGCGCGTCGGAAACAGAACTGGTGAATGCGTCCAAAACACGTCCCGCTGCTGCTTTAGAAATGTCAGCGTCTGCAGCAATTTTGTCGATCAACTGTGACTTATTCACTCTCTTCATCCCCTCTTTTATTATTCACTTCATATCCGCGCGTCCCGGCGGATACGAATGCGCAGCACGTTATATCAAGCCTGTTGAGCCGAAACAACGGAATTCATCTTAATCGCTGAATCCGCAGCCCCCTAAATTAACGGCACTAAAAAAAGCTGGCAAGCGCTCATTGGCCTGCCAGCTTCGCTTTTTAATGCTTTATGTCACTAATCACTATTTTGCGGTAGCAACCTGCATGCCGTAAGGGGCGTTTTCCAGCGCAAGGCCTAATACTTCTTCAATGCGTTTCACCGGATGGATCTCCAGATCGGCGATAACGTTAGCCGGAATCTCTTCCAGATCGCGTTTATTATCGTCCGGGATCAGCACCACTTTAATGCCACCGCGATGGGCCGCCAGCAGCTTCTCTTTCAGGCCGCCGATCGGCAGTACCTGACCACGCAGCGTGATCTCACCGGTCATCGCCACGTCGGAGCGCACCGGGTTGCCGGTCAGGCAGGAGACCAGCGCGGTACACATCGCGATACCGGCGCTCGGGCCATCCTTCGGTGTCGCACCTTCCGGTACGTGAACGTGGATGTCGCGCTTCTCGTAAAAATCGCCGTTGATACCCAGCTTCTCGGCGCGCGCGCGCACTACCGTCAGCGCCGCCTGGATCGACTCCTGCATCACTTCGCCCAGCGAGCCTGTGTAGGTCAGCTTGCCCTTGCCCGGTACGCAGGCGGTTTCGATGGTCAGCAGATCGCCGCCGACTTCGGTCCACGCAAGACCGGTGACCTGGCCGACGCGGTTTTCGCTTTCGGCACGGCCATAGTCGAAGCGCTGTACCCCCAGGTAATCCTTGAGGTTATCGCCGTTGATGGTGATGTGCTTCTGCTCTTTATTCAGCAGCAGCGCTTTCACCGCCTTGCGGCACAGCTTCGACAGTTCGCGCTCCAGGCTACGCACGCCCGCTTCGCGGGTGTAGTAGCGAATGATGCCGACGATGGCGCTGTCTTCAACCACGATTTCGCTCTGCTTCAGAGCGTTACGCTCGATCTGCTTCGGCAGCAGATGCTGTCTGGCGATATTGAGCTTCTCATCCTCGGTGTAACCAGAGAGGCGAATCACTTCCATACGGTCCAGCAGCGGTGCCGGAATGTTCATGGAGTTAGAGGTGGCAACGAACATCACGTCGGAGAGATCGTAATCCACTTCGAGGTAGTGATCGTTAAAGGCGATGTTCTGCTCGGGATCGAGCACTTCCAGCAGCGCGGAAGCGGGATCGCCACGCATGTCGGATGACATTTTGTCGATCTCGTCCAGCAGGAACAGCGGGTTTTTCACCCCGACCTTCGCCATTTTCTGGATCAGTTTACCAGGCATAGAACCGATGTAGGTACGACGGTGACCACGGATTTCCGCTTCATCACGCACGCCGCCCAGCGCCATGCGCACATACTTACGGCCGGTCGCTTTGGCGATAGACTGACCCAGCGAGGTTTTACCCACGCCCGGCGGTCCCACCAGACAGAGGATCGGGCCTTTGATTTTGCTGACGCGACTCTGTACGGCGAGATATTCCAGGATACGGTCTTTGACGCGCTCCAGGCCGTAGTGGTCAGTGTCCAGCGTCTCCTGGGCTTTGCGCAAGTCTTTCTTCACCTTGCTGCGCGCGTTCCACGGCACCTGAACCATCCAGTCGATATAGCCGCGCACCACCGTTGCTTCGGCGGACATCGGCGACATCATTTTTAACTTTTGCAGCTCAGCTTCGGCTTTTTCACGCGCTTCGGTCGGCATTTTCGCCGCGTCGATTTTGCGCTTCAGGGCTTCGTACTCATCCGGCACGTCGTCCATTTCGCCCAGTTCTTTCTGAATGGCCTTCATCTGCTCATTCAGGTAATACTCGCGCTGGCTCTTCTCCATCTGCTTTTTCACGCGGTTGCGAATGCGCTTCTCAACCTGTAGCAGATCGATTTCCGATTCCATCATTGCCATAAGATATTCCAGACGTTCGTTCACGTCTGACATCTCCAGCACTGACTGTTTATCGGCTAATTTCAGCGGCATATGCGCCGCAACGGTGTCGGCAAGACGCGCCGCATCGTCGATATTGTTCAGCGAGGTGAGCACTTCCGGCGGGATCTTTTTGTTCAGCTTGATATAGCCTTCAAACTGATTGATCGCCGTACGTACCAGCACTTCCTGCTCGCGCTCTTCGATTTCCGGCGAGATTAGGTACTCCGCCTGCGCGGTAAAATGGTCGCCATTATCCGCGAGGGTGGTGATATGTGCGCGCTGCAGGCCTTCGACTAAAACTTTTACGGTGCCGTCAGGCAGTTTTAGCATCTGCAGCACAGAGGCTACGGTCCCTACAGAGAAGAGATCGTTAATGCCAGGTTCATCCGTTGAAGCCTCTTTCTGGGCAACCAGCATGATCTTCTTGTCATGATCCATCGCCGCTTCAAGGCAACGAATCGATTTTTCCCGACCAACAAACAACGGAATTACCATGTGCGGATAAACCACCACGTCGCGCAGAGGCAACACGGGGATTTCAATGCGTTCAGAACGCTCAGGATTCATAGAGCTCTCTCTTAGTTAGTGTCCGCCAGGTGATGGGCACCGCATAATGCAGGGAATGTGCAGTTAAACCCACAGGATTATGAGTATATGGGGATGATCGTCCGACATTCAACGTCATGAGAGTGAGAAAAACAAAAGGGGAAAGAATTTTCCCCTTTTTTAATAATATCAACGCCCTTGCGGTGGCGAATTATTCGCCAGATGCCTGGGCTTCATGCTTGCCGTAGATCAGCATCGGCTCTGACTGGCCTTCGATAACCGACTCGTCGATTACCACTTTTTCCACGTCTTCCATAGAAGGCAGGTCATACATGGTTTCCAGCAGCGCGCCTTCAACGATAGAACGCAGACCACGCGCACCGGTTTTACGCGACATCGCTTTTTTGGCGATGGCGGTCAGGGCTTCGTCGCGGAACTCCAGCTCAACGCCTTCCAGGTTGAACAACGCCTGGTACTGTTTGGTCAGAGCGTTTTTCGGCTCGCGCAGGATCTGGATCAGCGCCTCTTCACTCAGCTCGTTGAGCGTCGCCACGACCGGCAGACGGCCAATGAATTCCGGGATCAGGCCAAATTTGATCAGATCTTCAGGCTCAACCTGAGAGAGCAGCTCGCCTTCGCTCGCTTTTTCCGATTTGCCTTTCACCGTGGCGCCGAAGCCGATGCCGGAGCCGGTTTCCACGCGCTGGGAGATCACTTTATCCAGGCCCGCGAACGCGCCGCCGCAGATAAACAGAATTTTTGAGGTATCTACCTGCAAAAACTCCTGCTGCGGATGCTTGCGGCCGCCCTGCGGTGGAACTGCCGCCACGGTGCCTTCAATCAGCTTCAGCAGCGCCTGCTGCACGCCTTCGCCGGAGACGTCGCGGGTAATCGACGGGTTATCCGACTTACGCGAGATTTTATCGATCTCATCGATGTAGACGATGCCGCGCTGCGCTTTCTGCACGTCGTAGTCGCACTTTTGCAGCAGCTTCTGGATGATGTTTTCCACATCTTCGCCCACGTAGCCCGCTTCGGTCAGCGTGGTGGCGTCAGCCATGGTGAAAGGCACATCCAGCAGGCGCGCCAGCGTCTCTGCCAGCAGGGTTTTACCGCTACCGGTCGGCCCGATCAGCAGGATGTTACTTTTACCCAGCTCAATGCCGTTGCTGGTATCGCCGTTGCGCAGGCGTTTGTAGTGGTTGTACACCGCAACCGCCAGCACTTTTTTCGCCTTTTCCTGGCCGATAACATAATCATCGAGGTGATGGCGGATTTCGTGCGGCGTAGGCAGCGCGCTACGTTCGCGATGCGGGGCAACTTCTTTAATCTCTTCGCGAATGATGTCATTGCACAGATCGACACATTCGTCGCAGATATACACTGACGGCCCGGCAATCAGCTTACGCACTTCATGCTGGCTTTTGCCGCAAAAAGAGCAGTACAGCAACTTACCTGAACCGTCTTTGCGCTTATCTGTCATCAGTTAACCTCTTCTTGTTCTCAGGCCATACAGGCGTACGGCGCAGGCCGTGCGAACACGGCCAATATTCATTCAACTCAAACCCGTTTCCCACTAACTATAGCGTAAGGAGACGGGCAGATGAGTCTTATTCGCGATGTGTCAGGACGGAGTCGACTAAACCATACTCTACCGCTTCACTCGCCGAGAGGAAACGGTCACGCTCGGTATCGCGCTCAATTTCTTCCAGCGACTTGCCGGTATGCTCCGCCATCAGCTCATTCATGCGCTGTTTCACTTTCAGAATCTCTTTCGCATGAATCTCAATGTCGGTCGCCTGGCCCTGATAGCCGCCCAGCGGCTGGTGGATCATCACGCGCGAGTTCGGCAGGCAGAAGCGCTTGCCTTTAGTGCCGGCGGTCAGCAGGAACGCGCCCATAGAACAGGCCTGGCCCATACAGATAGTGCTGACGTCAGGCTTGATAAATTTCATGGTGTCGTAAATCGACATGCCCGCGGTGATAACGCCGCCCGGGGAGTTAATATAGAGATAGATATCTTTCTCAGGGTTTTCCGCTTCCAGAAACAGCATCTGCGCCACGATCAGATTGGCCATGTGATCTTCAACCTGACCGGTCAGGAAGATGACGCGCTCTTTCAGCAGGCGAGAATAGATGTCGTAGGAACGCTCGCCGCGCGAAGTCTGTTCAACCACCATGGGCACCAGCGCATTGCGCGGCGCAGTAAATTCACGATCGCCACTGTATGACATTACCGTCTCCTGGATATAGTTCATTGGCTACATTCTGTACCGATTGTTTCTGAAGCGAGCACGCTTAGCGCTGCTCCGCTCCGTTTCCGACACCTTCAAGGACGGTTAATCAGCCAGTCTAACTCTCTTCTGCATACTCCCTCAATCTGGGGATACTGCCCTGCTGTTTCAAGCATAACAACCTTTTCTCTATTCGCTAACCGGGAAAAAGCGCAACGTGAATAATTTGCCGATTTATTAAGCGAATAGCGGCGGATAAGAGGCGATGGTGCCGGAAAAACAAAAAAGCCCGCGACTTTGCAGCCGCGGGCTTAGCACTTCTGGTTAAATCAGCGATCAGGCAGCGGTGGTCTGATTCATCAGTTCCTGGAAGCTGGTCGCTTTCTCAGTCACTTTCGCTTTTTCCAGAACGGCTTCGACCGCCTGCTCTTCCAGCGCAACGTTGCGCATGTTGTTCATCAGCTCGTTGTTCTTGCTGTAGAACTCGATTACTTCCTGCGGATCTTCGTAAGCAGAAGCCATCTCTTCGATCAGTGCGTTAACGCGCGCTTCGTCAGCCTTCAGCTCATGGGTGCGAATCACTTCGCCCAGCAGCAGACCAACAACCACACGGCGTTTCGCCTGCTCTTCGAACAGCTCGCGCGGCAGTTCCAGCGCTTGCTTCTCGTTGCCGCCGAAGCGCTGTGCAGCCTGGCGACGCAGCACGTCGATTTCGCTGTCGATCAGGGCAGCCGGCACGTCGATGTCGTTGGCTTTCACCAGACCGTCGATCGCCTGGGTTTTCACGCGGTTGCGGATAGCGCCTTTCAGCTCGCGGTCCATGTTTTTACGCACTTCAGCGCGCAGACCTTCGATTGAACCATCTTCCACGCCGAAACGCTTGATGAAATCTTCGGTCAGCTCCGGCAGCTCGCGCGTTTCAACTTTCTTCAGCACGATCTCGAACTTCGCGTCTTTCCCTTTCAGGTTTTCCGCGTGGTAGTCTTCCGGGAATTTCACGTCGATGGTGAACGTTTCGCCCGCTTTATGACCCACGATGCCCTCTTCGAAGCCCGGGATCATACGGCCCTGGCCCATCGCCAGCACGAAGTCAGAGGCTTTGCCGCCTTCGAACTCTTCGCCGTCTACAGAGCCGGTGAAGTCGATGGTCGCGCGATCTTCAGCAGTCGCTGCCGCATCGCTCTCTTTCCAGTTGGCCTGCTGCTTGCGCAGGGTGTCCAGCATGGCGTCGACGTCAGCGTCGGTCACTTCTACCAGCGGTTTTTCAACTTCGATGCTGTCCAGACCCTGCAGTTCAACTTCCGGGTAGACTTCGAATTCAACGGCGTAGGTAAAATCTTCGCCTTCTTTATACTCGCCCGGCACGTAGTTTGGCGCGCCAGCCGGATTGATTTTTTCTTTGATGATGGCGTCAACGAAGTTGCGCGTCATCAGCTCGCCCAGTACGTCCTGGCGAACGGAAGCGCCGTAGCGCTGTGCAATGATATTGGCCGGCACTTTGCCTTTACGGAAACCATCGATACGGACTTTTTTCGCCACTTCCACCAGTTCTTTCTTCACTGCGCTTTCGATGCTGTCAGCGGGGACAGTAATCGTAATGCGACGGCCCAGACCCTGCGTGGTTTCTACTGAAACTGTCATCTTGTTACCTCAAAAAATCGCGTGCTCGGTCAACTTCAGACACCACACATTATGCAATGCGCCGTATCCAACAACCGGGACGGCTTCCATTAAGAGAACCTGATCCCTGTCACCAGAAGCGTCCCGAAGACATTCCGGAAAAATAGACGCAGCATTATAGCGGCATCGCCCTGGTGAGTCGAGGCTGTAAACTCACCACTTTTTAACGGGTTTGCTGCTTTTTTGCGCCGGAGATCGCGTTTATCGCTAAATAATGAAAAAAAACGGCCCGCAGGCCGTTTTTTAAATGTGGAGAGGGATTAGGCAAGGGTGCCGGCGCCGCGGCAGTTTGGTGAGGCGAGTACGGTATCCTGCAGCCCTTCCCACTCTTTCAGGGTGTAGGTATGCAGCGCCAGCGCGTGTACGCTGCCAGCCAGTTCAGCGGCTAACTCGCCATAAATCGCCCGGTGACGCGCCAGAAAGCGCTGGCCAGCAAAGACGTCGCTGACGATAACCACCTTGAAATGGCTTTCTGAACCCGCCGGAACATTGTGACGATAGCTTTCGTCATGCACTTCCAGATGAGCCGGCTCAAAAGCCAGGCGCAGCTTCTCTTCAATCTGTTCGCGAATCATCGTCTCTTTCCTCAATGGCGAGCGCTGTGCCCCATCTGGTTAAATATTAGTAGCTTTTCAGGCGTACCCGCACAAATGTGTGAAAATATTTCCACCGCCCTCTAAACCGACCAGCATGATAGCGCAGCGAGAAAGGCGGTCAATGCCCCGGTTTTTCTTAGGGTATAAAAAAGGCGGTTAGCGCGAATTTCCCCCTCGCGAGGGCTTTTTTCACCGCCGCGCAATGCTATGATGGCCGCAGTTTTTGCAAACCAACCCACACCATTAATGAGAATAAGCATGTTGAAAAAACTGTTATTTCCCCTGCTGGCCGCGTTCATTTTGGCCGGCTGCGCCACTAACAGCAATACGTTGACCATTCAGCCGAAAATCGAGCTGCCCCAGCAGGATCCGAGCCTGATGGGCGTGACCGTCAGCATCAACGGCGCCGATCAGCGCAGCGACCAGGCGCTGGCGAAAGTCAATCGCGACGGCCAGCTGGTGACCCTGACGCCGTCGCGCGACCTGCGCTTCCTGCTGCAGGAAGTGCTGGAGAAACAGATGACCGCGCGCGGCTATATGATCGGCCCGGAAGGCGCTGTTGATCTGCAGATCGTGGTAAACAACCTCTATGCAGACGTTACCCAGGGCAACGTGCGCTACAGCATCACGACCAAAGCGGATATTTCGATTATCGCCACCGCGAAAAATGGCAATAAGCAGGTGAAAAACTATCGCCAGACCTACAGCGTCGAAGGCGCATTTAGCGCGACCAACGACAAGATCACCAAAGCGGTGAACTCGACGCTGGGCGATGTAATCTCCGATATGGCACAGGACACCAGCATCAACAACTTCATCAAGCAGAACGCGCACTAATCCGCCGTACTGTATGCCCGGCGCACCGCCGGGCATCGCTTCAGGGTCAGCATGAATCACTATCTTCGCATCTTCACCCAACGAAACGCCGCCGTCTTACTGCTGCTCGGCTTTGCTTCAGGCCTGCCGCTGGCGCTGACCGCCGGCACGCTGCAGGCGTGGATGACGGTAGAAAATGTCGATCTCAAAACCATCGGCTTCTTTTCGCTGGTGGGCCAGGCGTACGTCTTTAAGTTTCTCTGGTCGCCGGTTATGGACCGCTTTACGCCGCCGTTTCTCGGTCGCCGCCGCGGCTGGCTGCTGCTGACGCAGCTGGCGCTGATCGCCGGCATCGTCGCTATGGGCTTTATGCAGCCCGGACGTGACCTGACGCTGCTCGCCGCGCTGGCGGTGCTGGTCGCCTTCTGCTCCGCTTCGCAGGATATTGTTTTCGACGCGTGGAAAACCGACGTACTGCCGCCGGAAGAGCGCGGCAGCGGCGCCGCAATCACCGTGCTGGGCTACCGGCTGGCGATGCTGGTTTCAGGCGGGCTCGCACTCTGGCTGGCGGATCGCTATCTCGGCTGGCAGGCAACCTACTGGCTGATGGCGCTGCTGATGCTGCCCGCGCTTATCGCTACCCTGATGGCGAGCGAGCCCGACACGCGCGCCTCCACGCCGCACTCGCTGCGCGAGGCGGTATCGCTGCCGCTAAAAGATTTTTTCCAGCGCAACAACGCCTGGCTGCTTATTACGCTTATCGTTCTTTATAAGCTGGGCGACGCTTTCGCTGCCTCGCTGACCACGACCTTCCTGATCCGCGGCGTCGGCTTTAACGCCGGCGACGTCGGGCTGGTCAATAAAACGCTCGGCCTGCTGGCGACCATTATCGGCGCGCTCTACGGCGGCGTGCTGATGCAGCGCCTGAGCCTGTTCCGCGCCCTGCTGATTTTCGGCGTGCTGCAGGCGCTCTCAAACTTCGCCTACTGGCTGCTGGCGGTGACGCCACAGCACTTGTGGAGCATGGCCAGCGCGGTCTTTGTGGAGAATCTGTGCGGCGGTATGGGCACGGCGGCTTTCGTTGCGCTGCTGATGACGCTGTGCAACAAGTCATTCTCCGCCACCCAGTTCGCTCTGCTGTCGGCGCTGTCGGCGGTAGGCCGCGTCTACGTCGGCCCGGCGGCTGGCTGGCTGGTCGAGCTCTGGGGCTGGCCCACTTTCTATGCTTTCACCGTGCTGGCAGCGCTGCCCGGTCTGCTGCTGCTGCTGCTCTGCCGCGACACCCTGAACGAGGCGCAAACCCGTGAGCGCTTTCTACCCCGCACCTGCTTTGCCGCCGGCTATCGCTGGACGACGCGCCTGTTCTGCCTCGGATGCCTTTTTATCGCCCTCTGGCTGACGGCGCTGGCGTGCCAGGCGCTGGGGCTGCTGCAGAACGTGCCGGGCGCGCTGTTTGAAACCGGCATGGCGCTGCTGGCACTGGCAGTCTGCGGCGGCGTGGCGCTTGACTACAGGGCGCAGCGAAAAAATGCGGCAGCGTAGCCCTGTTCATTAACTTCAGGTATTATTTCGCAAAGCAATTAAACCAGCCGCCTTCAGGGGCGGCAAAAGTTAAAATTTGTCATCCAGTGTTATTTTCCTGGAAATATTAAGATCCAGTTTTGGCATTTAGCGAACATATTAAAAACCGGTGCGCAATTATATTGTATAAATTTCATCACACAAATGATGCAGATTTGTTAAAGAATTGAGTATCAAAAGTAAGGGTTATTCTTTCCCTGATTTCTTTAAGGATACTTTCATTGGTTTTTGTTATATTAGTGCCAACTGCTTGTCGCAGTTAATAATTTATCACCCCAGGCAACATCTGTGACACCCTTAGCAAAAGGTGTCAACACGCTGCTGACACATCCTTATGCTGGTTTACACTGCATAAACCTTCCCGTAAAATGCGCGCACACTTAAACGACAATAAGCCCTTTGTCATTGAGGTCGTTAAATGAGACTCAGGAAATACAATAAAAGTTTGGGGATTTTGTCATTAATTGCAGGCACTTTGTTAATGAGTGGCTGCGATAATGCGTTGTTAAATCCCAAGGGACAGATTGCACTTGAGCAACGTTCGTTGATTCTGACAGCCTTTGGCTTGATGTTGATCGTCGTTATTCCCGCAATCTTGATGGCGGTGATGTTTGCATGGAAATATCGTGCATCCAACACTGAAGCGAAGTACAGCCCTAACTGGTCGCACTCTAACAAAGTCGAAGCCGTGGTCTGGACCATTCCGATCCTGATCATTCTCTTCCTCGGCGTGCTGACCTGGAAATCGACCCACGCGCTGGAGCCGAGCAAACCGCTGGCCTCCGACGTTAAACCGGTTGAGATCCAAGTGGTGGCGCTGGACTGGAAATGGTTGTTCATCTACCCGGAACAGGGTATTGCCACCGTTAACCAGATCGCTTTCCCGGCTAACACGCCGGTGAGCTTCAAAATTACCTCTAACTCCGTTATGAACTCCTTCTTTATTCCAACGCTCGGCAGCCAGATCTACGCCATGGCGGGCATGCAGACCAAACTGCACCTGATCGCCAATGAGCCGGGGACGTTCGACGGTATTTCCTCGAACTTCAGTGGTCGAGGTTTCTCTGGTATGAAGTTCAAAGCCATTGCAACCAAGGACGATGCGGAGTTCCAGCAGTGGGTCGCCAAAGTTAAAGCGGCGCCTAACACGCTGACCACTATGGAAGATTTCGAGAAAGTTGCCGTACCAAGCGAAAATCATCCGGTGGAATATTTCTCTTCAGCGAATCCTGAACTGTTCAAGCAAGTTATTGCTAAGTTCATGACCAGCCACGGGAAAATGGACATGTCTCAGCACGAAGGCATGGACATGAGTCATACCGCTTCCGCGGGAGCCGAGGAATAATACGATGTTCGGAAAATTAACACTGGATGCAGTGCCGTACCATGAGCCGATTATCATGGTTACGGTTGCCGGGATCATCATTGGTGGTCTGGCAATCATCGCTGCCCTAACCTACTTTGGTAAATGGCAGTACCTGTGGTCGGAATGGCTCACCTCCGTCGACCATAAAAAACTGGGTATCATGTATATCATCATGGCGTTCGTCATGCTGCTGCGCGGCTTCGCCGATGCCATCATGATGCGTACCCAGCAGGTAATGGCTTCCGCCGGGGAAGCTGGCATACTTCCACCGCACCACTACGACCAGATCTTTACCGCGCACGGCGTGATTATGATCTTCTTCGTGGCGATGCCTTTCGTGGTAGGTCTGATGAACATCGCGGTTCCGCTGCAAATTGGCGCGCGCGACGTTGCATTCCCGTTCCTGAACAACCTGAGCTTCTGGTTTACCGCGGTCGGTGTGATCCTGGTTAACCTGTCGCTGGGCGTGGGCGAGTTTGCACAGACCGGCTGGCTGGCCTATCCGCCGCTTTCAGGCGCGGAGTACAGTCCTGGCGTCGGGGTCGACTACTGGATCTGGAGTCTCCAGCTTTCCGGTATCGGGACCACGCTGACCGGTATCAACTTCTTCGTGACCATTCTGAAGATGCGTGCGCCGGGCATGGACCTGTTCAAAATGCCGGTATTTACCTGGGCTTCTCTTTGCACCAACGTCCTGATTATCGCTGCGTTCCCGGTTCTGACCGTGACCCTGGCGCTGTTGACGCTTGATCGTTACCTTGGCTTCCATTTCTTTACCAATGATATGGGCGGTAACATGATGATGTACGTCAACCTGATCTGGGTCTGGGGTCATCCGGAAGTGTACATCCTGGTTCTGCCGGTATTTGGCGTCTTCTCTGAAGTCACTGCGACCTTCTCGAAAAAGCGTCTGTTTGGCTACACCTCGCTGGTTTGGGCAACTATCGCCATCACCGTACTGTCGTTCATCGTCTGGCTGCACCACTTCTTCACCATGGGTGCGGGCGCGAACGTTAACGCCTTCTTCGGTATTATGACGATGATTATCGCCATCCCGACCGGTGTGAAAATCTTTAACTGGCTGTTCACCATGTATCAGGGTCGCATCGTGATGCACTCTGCCATGCTGTGGACCGTAGGCTTCCTGGTCACCTTCTCTGTCGGTGGTATGACCGGCGTTCTGCTGGCGGTGCCGGGCGCAGACTTCGTGCTGCACAACAGCCTGTTCCTGATTGCGCACTTCCATAACGTCATCATCGGCGGCGTGGTATTCGGTTGTATGGCTGGCGTGACCTACTGGTTCCCGAAAGCCTTCGGCTTTACCCTGAACGAAACCTGGGGCAAACGCGCCTTCTGGTTCTGGATCATCGGCTTCTTCGTTGCCTTTATGCCGCTCTACGTGCTGGGCTTCATGGGGATGACCCGTCGTCTGAGCCAGGATATCGATCCGCAGTTCCACTCTCTGCTGGTTGTTGCCGCAGTGGGTGCAGCGCTGATCGCGTGCGGTATCATCAGCCAGGTCATCATGTTCTACGTCTCTGTGCGTGACCGTCATCAGAACCGCGATCTGACCGGTGACCCGTGGGGCGGTCGTACGCTGGAGTGGGCAACCTCTTCACCGCCGCCGTTCTACAACTTTGCCACTATCCCGCATATCCACGAGCGCGACGCGTTCTGGGAAATGAAAGAGAAAGGCGAAGCGTACAAGCAGCCGGCGAAATATGAAGAGATTCATATGCCGAAGAACAGCGGCGCGGCTATCGTGATCGCAGCCTTCGCAACGGTATTCGGTTTTGCCGCAATCTGGCATATCTGGTGGCTGGCTGGCCTGAGCTTCCTGGGCATGATCGTGACCTGGATTGTGAAGAGCTTCGACGAAGACGTGGACTACTACGTTCCGGTTGCCGAGATTGAGAAGATCGAAAAGCAGCACTTTGACGATATTAGCAAAGCGGGTCTGAAATAATGTCGACTGAAACTCTGACAAAACACCACCACGACGCCCATGCGGAGCATGGGCATCACGATGCAGGAGCCAATAAGGTCTTTGGCTTCTGGATCTACCTGATGAGTGACTGCATTATCTTCGCAACCCTGTTTGCGACCTATGCGGTTATGGTCAACAGCACTGCCGGTGGCCCGGCAGGCAAAGACATCTTCGAACTGCCGTTCGTTCTGGGCGAAACAGCGCTGCTGCTGCTGAGCTCCATCACCTACGGTATGGCGGTTATCGCCATGAACCACGACAAGAAAAGCTCGGTCCTTAGCTGGCTGGCGCTGACTTTCCTGTTCGGTCTTGGCTTTATCTGCATGGAGATCTATGAGTTCCATCATCTGATCGAAGAAGGCTTCGGCCCGAATCGCAGCGGCTTCCTGTCAGGCTTCTTTACCCTGGTAGGCACCCACGGTCTGCACGTTACCTGCGGCCTGATCTGGATGCTGGTGCTGATGTTCCAGATTGCCAAACGTGGGCTGACGTCGACTAACCATACTCGTATCCTCTGCCTGAGCCTGTTCTGGCACTTCCTGGATGTGGTGTGGATCTGCGTATTTACCATTGTCTATCTGATGGGAGTCATGTAATGAGTCATTCAGCTAACGGAAATGTTGTTCCGCACAGCAGCGTGAAGTCCTACATGATCGGCTTCATCCTCTCTGTCATCCTGACCGGTATTCCGTTCTGGATGGTGATGAGCGGCGAGTCATCTCAAGGTATGACCCTGGGCGTCGTGGTTGCCTGCGCAGTTATCCAGGTCGTTGTTCACCTGATCTACTTCCTGCATCTGGACACTAAGTCTGAAGGCGGCTGGAACATGGTAGCCATCGTCTTCTCGGCGGTCATTATTCTGATCGTCGTGGTTGGCTCGCTGTGGATTATGTGGAACCTCAACTACAACATGATGGTTCACTAAAGAGTCGCGTAATGATTAAGCAATACCTGCAAGTAACAAAACCAGGAATTATTTTCGGGAATTTAATTTCTGTGATCGGCGGATTTCTGCTGGCTTCAAAAGGCAGCATTGATTACGCCCTGTTTCTCACCTCGCTGATCGGCGTATCGCTGGTTGTCGCCTCAGGTTGTGTTTTCAACAACGTGATCGACCGCGATATCGACGTCAAGATGGAGAGAACCCGGAATCGAGTGCTGGTTAAAGGCCTCATCTCTGCGAAAGTAAGCCTGATTTATGCTACCGCGCTGGGTATTGCTGGCTTTGCGTTGCTTTACTTTGGTGCCAATCCGCTGGCCATGTGGCTGGCGGTCATGGGCTTTGTGGTTTACGTCGGTATTTACAGCCTCTACATGAAGCGTCACTCGGTTTACGGGACGCTGATTGGCAGCCTGTCTGGCGCCGCACCGCCGGTGATTGGCTACTGCGCCGTCACCGGTGAGTTTGACGCGGGCGCGCTGATCCTGCTGGCGATCTTTAGCCTGTGGCAGATGCCGCACTCCTATGCGATTGCCATCTTCCGCTTTAAAGATTACCAGGCGGCGAATATCCCGGTTCTGCCGGTGGTAAAAGGCATTTCCGTGGCGAAGAATCATATTACGCTCTACATTCTGGCGTTTATGATCGCTACGCTGATGCTGACGCTGGGCGGCTACGCGGGCTATAAATATCTGGTGGTCGCGGCGGCCGTAAGCGTATGGTGGCTGGGAATGGCGTTATCAGGCTACAAGACCTCGAACGATCGTGTCTGGGCGCGTAAGCTGTTCGTCTTCTCTATCGTGGCTATCACCGCGCTGAGCGTGATGATGTCGGTGGACTTTATGGCCCCGGCGTCAAAAGACCTGCTGACCTACGTGTGGTAAAGCCGCACGCTAAGATCTGCTAAGGGCGCGATTTCGCGCCCTTTCTTTTTGTTACCACTTCTTAAACACTATTATTTTACCCGCCCTGCCCTGCTCCCTAAAATAGATACGGCAAACTTACAGAGGTTGGAATGAACGATAATAAAATGACGCCGGTGGAGCTGCGCGCCACATGGGGTTTGGGCACGGTATTTTCCCTGCGTATGCTGGGCATGTTTATGGTCCTGCCGGTATTAACCACCTACGGCATGGCTCTCCAGGGCGCAAGTGAAACGCTTATCGGTCTGGCGATCGGCATCTATGGCCTGGCGCAGGCGATCTTTCAAATTCCTTTCGGCCTGCTCTCTGACCGCATCGGCCGTAAGCCGCTGATTGTCGGCGGCCTGCTGCTGTTCGTACTCGGCAGCCTTATCGCCGCGACCACCACCTCTATCTGGGGCATTATTCTCGGCCGCGCCTTGCAGGGCTCCGGCGCTATCGCCGCTGCCGTGATGGCGCTGCTCTCCGACTTAACCCGCGAACAAAATCGCACCAAGGCGATGGCCTTTATCGGCATCAGCTTCGGCGTCACCTTCGCCATTGCGATGGTGGTCGGCCCGATCGTTACCCACGCCCTCGGCCTACACGCGCTCTTCTGGATGATCGCTATTCTCGCCTCGCTGGGTATCGTGATTACGCTGCTGGTGGTGCCCAGCGCGCCCGGCCATGTGCTGAACCGCGAATCGGGCATGGTAAAAGGCAGCTTCCGCAAGGTGCTCGGCAATTCGCGACTGATCAAACTTAACGTCGGCATTCTCTGTCTGCATATTTTGCTGATGTCCAGCTTCGTCGCCCTGCCCGGCCAGTTCGAGCAGGCGGGTCTGCCCGCCGCCGAACACTGGAAAATCTATCTGGTGACGATGCTGATCGCCTTTGTCGGCGTGGTGCCCTTTATTATCTACGCCGAGGTAAAGCGCCGCATGAAGCGGGTATTCGTCGCCTGCGTCGGCTTAATCGTTATTGCAGAGATCGTGCTGTGGGGCGCGGAAGACCACTTCTGGACGCTGGTGATCGGCGTGCAGCTCTTTTTCCTCGCCTTTAACCTGATGGAGGCGATTCTGCCGTCGCTGGTGAGCAAAGAGTCGCCGGCCGGCTATAAAGGCACGGCGATGGGGCTCTATTCCACCAGCCAGTTTATCGGCGTGGCGATTGGCGGCAGCCTCGGCGGCTGGGTATTTGGCCATTTCGATGCGCAGACCGTGTTTCTGGTGGGCGCCATCGTAGCGGCGCTCTGGCTGTTTGTCGCCATGACCATGCAGGAGCCGCCCTACGTCAGCAGCCTGCGTATCGTGCTGAGCGATAAGGCGCTGGCGCAGCCGAACCTGGAACAGCGCCTGAAAGCCCAGCCGGGCGTATCGGCGGTGCTGATCGTGCCGGAAGAGAAAAGCGCCTATATCAAGATCGACAGTAAAGTCACCAGCCGCCCTGAGCTGGAGGCGCTGCTGGCAAGCAGCTAGCGCGCAGAGGCTTCTTTGCGCTGAAACAAAAGAACCGGCTTCGCGCCGGTTCTTTGCTTTTCACGCCAGCGTTAAAGTGACATATCCACCACGATCCGCCCCTCAATTTTTCCGGCGTGCATACGTTCAAAGATGGAGTTGATATTACTCAGCGGCTCGACGGCAATGGTCGCTTTCACCTTATGCCGTCCGGCAAAATCGAGCGCCTCCTGCAAATCTTTTCGGGTCCCCACGATAGAGCCACGCACCGTGATACCGTCCAGTACCATATCAAAGATAGAGAGATCGAACTTGCCCGGCGGCAGCCCGTTAAGCACCATGGTTCCGCCGCGCCGCAGCGTGCCAATCGCCTGTTCAAAGGCCGCTGGCGACACGGCGGTGACCAGCGCGGCATGTGCGCCGCCAAACTGCGCGTGGAACACCTTCGCCGGATCGTCTTTACGTGCGTTCACCACCACGCTGGCACCGAGACGCTGCGCAAAAGCCAGCTTCTCATCGTCCACGTCTACCGCAGCCACGTTAAGCCCCATCGCCACCGCATACTGCACCGCCAGGTGACCCAGCCCCCCGATACCGGAAATCACCACCCAGTTTCCAGGTCTGGCTTCCGTCATTTTCAGCCCTTTATAGACCGTCACCCCGGCGCAGAGGATCGGCGCCACGTCGGCATACTCAAGGTTATCGGGCAGAATGCCGACGTAGTTGGCATCGGCCAGACAATACTCCGCAAAGCTGCCGTTAACCGAGTAGCCCGCATTCTGCTGCTCATGACAGAGCGTCTCCCAGCTATCGAGACAGTGCTCGCAGTGGCCGCACGCCGAATAGAGCCAGGGCACGCCAACGCGATCGCCCAGCTTAAGATGAGTAACGTTCGGCCCGACGGCCACAACCTCGCCAACCCCTTCATGACCGGGAATAAAAGGCGGCACGGGTTTAACGGGCCAGTCGCCCTCCGCCGCATGAAGATCGGTATGGCAAACGCCGGTCGCGGCAATTTTGACCAGCACCTGTCCTGCGCCAACTTCTGGTACCGGCACCTGCTCAATAACCAGCGGTGCACCAAACGCCTTAACCACGGCAGCTTTCATCATTTTCATGACTTCTTTCTCCTGTTTAGGGTTCCATCAAGAGATTTGCACACCTTGGGCGGAAAGCCTACCGATTTAACGCAGCGGGAGAGGGAGAAACAGGCGGAACGCCAGGGGGAGCAAGCAAAGCGTGCGGCAGATCACCTGCCGCACGCCTGAAGAGGATTAATCGCGGAAATTCTTGAACTGGAACGGCTGGCCAAGATTGCCGCCGCGCACCAGCGCCATCGCCCCCTGCAAATCGTCGCGCGACTTGCCGGTAACGCGCAGTGAATCGCCCTGAATCTGCGTCTGCACTTTCAGCTTGCTGTCTTTGATCAGCTTAACGATTTTTTTCGCGACCTCAGTCTCAATCCCTTTTTTCATTTTGGCATCGACGCTCCAGCTCTTACCGCTGTGCTCGATCTCCTCTGGGATATCGAGCGCGGCGCCCTCAATGCCGCGCTTGAGCATCTTCTCGCGCAGCATATCCACCAGCTGTTTCACCTGAAA
Organism: Pantoea sp. ACRSC; assembly: GCF_022346785.1. Classification (NCBI taxonomy): domain Bacteria; kingdom Pseudomonadati; phylum Pseudomonadota; class Gammaproteobacteria; order Enterobacterales; family Erwiniaceae; genus Pantoea; species Pantoea sp. ACRSC. The sequence continues at coordinate 76,938 of NZ_JAKRNN010000001.1, read as the reverse complement.
ATCGGACTCGCTGGTTACTTTGATGGTTTCACTCTTTTCGTTGAGCTCAAAACTGGCGCTCACGTTGCGAAAATCGAAGCGGGTCGTTAATTCACGGTTGGCATTTTCGACCGCGTTGCGGACTTCCTGCATGTCGATTTCTGAAACGATATCGAAAGATGGCATCTCTTCTTCTCCTGACGCTAAAGTGACATGCATAATACGCGTCTTGCCGCACTAAACAAAATCAGGCTGCGCACAACGCTATACTTATTATCGCTGTGTATAACAGAACAAACGACAACCCCGGATACGGGAGGCAGTATGAAAATTACCGTGTTGGGTTGCGGTGCTATCGGTCAGATCTGGCTCGCCGCTCTGGCGCGCCAGGGCCATGAGGTGCAGGGCTGGCTGCGCGTGCCGCAGCCCTACTGTTCCGTCAACGTGATTGATTACCAGGGCCAGGTGAGTAACAACACCTTTATCGCCAACGACCCGCTCTTCCTCGCCGACAGCCAGCTGCTGCTGGTGACGCTTAAGGCGCCGCAGGTTTCGCCCGCGGTGCGCAACCTGCAGAGCGTGCTGTCAGACGATTGCCCGGTGCTGCTGCTGCACAACGGCATGGGCACGCTGGAAGAGCTAAAAGGCCTGAGCCAGCCGCTGCTGCGCGGCATTACCACGCACGCGGCGATGCGCGACGGCACGGTGATCAAGCATGTCGCCAGCGGCATTACCCATATCGGCCCGGCAAACCGCAAAAGTGCGGCCTTCAGCGATCTCGCCGATATCCTGCACGCAGCGCTGCCGGACGTCGCCTGGCATGACAATATCGCCGCCGCCTGCTGGCGCAAGCTGGCGGTCAACTGCATCATCAATCCGCTCACCGTAGAGCACGACTGCCAGAATGGCGCGCTGCGCGCCTGGCCGCAGCAAATCGACCAGCTCTGCCAGGAGCTGAGCTGGGTGATGGAGCGCGAGGGCCAGCATATTACCGCCGACAGCCTGCGGGATATTGTCTACAACGTGATTGAAACCACCGCGGCCAATACCTCCTCAATGCTGCAGGACGTACGCGCGCAGCGCCTGACTGAAATCGACTATATCTCCGGCTTCCTGCTGCGACGCGCGCGCGCGCAGGGCATCGCCGTGCCGGAAAATACCCGCCTTTATGAGCTTGTAAAACGCAAGGAGTCCCATTATGACCGAGAACACGCCGGTTCTGGTTTGCCTGGCACATGGCAGTGAAGAGACCGAGGCGGTCACCACTATTGATTTGCTGGTGCGCGGCGGCCTGAAAGTCGTTACCGCCAGCGTAGAGAGCGACGGCGCGCGTGAAATCGTCTGCTCGCGCGGCGTGCGCCTGCTGGCGGATGCGCCGCTGGTAGAGGTGGCCGATGAGGACTATGCGGCGATCGTGCTGCCGGGCGGCCTGAAAGGCGCGGAAACCTTCCGCGACAGCCCGCTGCTGGTGGAAACCGTGCGCCAGTTTCATCTCTCCGGCCGTATCGTCGCGGCGATCTGCGCGGCGGCGGGCACGGTGCTGGTGCCGCACGATCTCTTTCCGGTGGGCAACATGACCGGCTTTCCCGGCTTAAAAGAGACCATCCCAGCGGAGAAGTGGATGGAAAGGCGCGTGGTGTGGGATCCGCGCGTTAACCTGCTCACCAGCCAGGGGCCGGGCACGGCGATGGATTTTGCGCTTAAGCTGATCGATCTGCTGGCAGGAAAAGAGAAAGCGGCAGAAGTGGCCTCCCAGCTGGTGCTGGCGGCGGGCATCTACGATTACAGCGAGTAAAAAAGGCTGCGCAGGGTGCGCAGCCCGTTTTATTACGGACGATAGACCTTCACGTTTTTAAAGCCCTGCTCGTGCAGATAGAGCGCCTGTAGCTTGCTCATCACGCCGCGATCGCAGTAGAGCAGCCAGGTTTTGCTCTGGTCGAGGTCACCGAACTGGCTGCTGAGCTTATAGAACGGCAGCGATTTCACCTCGGTGCCCTGCAGCGCCAGCGGCTTATCTTCCTGCTCGTCGATGGCGCGGATATCCAGCACCACGTCGTCGCTGCCGAACGAGTCAACGGTTTCTACTTCCACCACCTCCTCTTCAGCCTGCTCGGCGATATCGCGGATATCGACATTGCTCGCCTCTTCCACCACGCGCTGCAGAATCGCGAAGTCAAAATTCTGCTCTTCCGCCTCAATCTTCGCCTTGACCGCTTTCACCGTCGGGCTCTTTGAGATCACGCCGCAATATTCCGGCATGGTGCTGGCGAAATCTTCAGTGCCAATTTCGCGCGCCACCTTAATGATGTGCTCTTTATCGTGCGAGATCAGCGGACGCAGGATCAGCGTATCGGAGGCGTTGTCGATCAGGCGCAGGTTGGTCAGCGTCTGGCTGGAGACCTGGCCCAGCGCTTCGCCGGTCACCAGCGCCTGCACGCCGTAACGCTCTGCCACCATCGACGCGGCGCGCACCATCATGCGCTTCAGTACCACGCCCATCTGGCCGTCATCCACCTTTTCCAGAATCTCGCCGACGACCGGCTCGAAGTTGATCGCCACAAAGCGCACGCGATGCGAGCGGCCAAAGCGGTTCCAGATATAGTGCGCCACCTGACGCACGCCGATTTCGTGCGCCGCGCCGCCAAGATTAAAGAAGCAGTAGTGCACGCGACAGCCGCGGCGCAGCAGCATATAGCTGGAGACGCCGGAGTCGAAGCCGCCGGAGATCAGCGACAGCACATCTTCCTGGGTGCCGATCGGGAAGCCGCCCAGCCCTTCATAGCGGCCGGTGATCAACAGCAGGCGATCGTCGTCGATTTCGAGATGCACGGTAACGTCCGGCTTGTTCAGCTGCACTTTCGCGCTGGCGATATGCTGATTCAGACCGCCGCCGACGTAGCGCTCTACGTCCTGCGAGCTAAACTCATGTTTACCGCGGCGCTTAACGCGCACGCAGAAGCTTTTGTTCTGCAGGCTGTCGCCATACTGCGCCAGCGTCTGCTCGAAAATATCGTGCACGTCGGTATAGCTGCGCTCTTCGACCGAGAGCACATGGTGAATACCGGGAATACGGGTGAGCTCTTCCACAATCACGCTGCGCAGCCCTTCGTCTTTCGACCGGACTACGATGTGATCCCAGTGGCGCACCACGGCGATATCCTCGCCGACGGTCTTCAGCACGTTGCGGATATTGCTGGTGAGAATTTTAATAAAGCGCAACCGCACCGACTGACTTTTGATGGTGATTTCAGGAAATAACTTGATGATAAACTTCATGGCGACACGAATTCGTTGGGCAAATAAGTGCGAGAGAGCGGCACTTAGCTGGTAAAATCACAAAAATTGCGGGCAAAAGAGCGCAACCGCATCCGAGGCGCGGGAGTATATCACCTTTGTCAGATGACTGCTTCTGCAACCGCAGTCACATTGATTATTTTGCTAATCAAACGCTCTCCGCTACCATGACCGATTACGAGAGAAAGTCTTACACGTGAGTCGACACTGAATATGCCGAAAAAAGCCGAACAGCCCGCTAGTTTTGAAACCTCCTTACAGCAGCTGGAGCAGATCGTCAGCCGGCTGGAGAGCGGCGAACTGCCGCTGGAAGAGGCGCTGAATGAGTTTGAGCGCGGCGTACAGCTGGCGCGCAACGGTCAGCAAACATTACAACAGGCCGAGCAGCGCGTACGCATTCTGCTCAGCGACGATAAAGACGCCGATCTCAGCCCCTTCACGCCGGAAAAAGAGTAATGGATTTTATTCACCTGCTGAGCCTTTATCCGGAACGGGCTAACGCCGCGCTGTCTCGCTTACTCGCGCCGCTTCCCTTTCAGAGTTCTCCTCTGGTTAACGCCATGCGTTATGGGGCATTATTGGGCGGTAAACGCCTGCGTCCCTTTCTGGTCTACGCTACCGGCGAGATGTTCAACGCGGATCCGACGAGCCTTGACGCGCCCGCCGCTGCCGTGGAATGCATTCACGCCTACTCCCTGATCCATGATGACCTGCCAGCGATGGATGATGACGCGTTGCGTCGCGGCCAGCCGACCTGTCATATCAAGTATGGCGAAGATACCGCGATACTTGCCGGCGACGCGCTGCAGACGCTGGCGTTCTCTATTCTGGCCGACGAGCCGATGCCGGGCGTCAGCGACGCCAGCCGCATTGCGATGATCGCCGAACTGGCGCGCGCCAGCGGCGTGGCGGGCATGTGCGGCGGCCAGGCGCTCGACTTAGCGGCGGAAGGCCAGCGCGTCGGGCTGGAACAGCTGGAGCAGATTCACCGCCATAAAACCGGCGCGCTTATCCGCGCCGCCGTGCGCCTCGGCGCGTTAGCGGCGGGCGAGCGCGGGCGCGCTGCGCTGCCGGCGCTGGATACCTACGCCGACGCCATCGGCCTCGCGTTTCAGGTACAGGACGATATCCTTGACGTCGTCGGCGACAGCGCGGTTACCGGCAAAAAACAGGGTGCCGATCAGGATCTCGATAAAAGCACCTATCCGTCGCTGCTGGGGCTTGATAACGCCCGAGCGAAAGCCAGGGAGCTTCACCAGCAGGCGCTGAGCGCGCTGGATATTCTTGCGGCGCAATCGTTAGACACCACAGCATTGCAGGCGCTGGCAAGCTTCATAATTGAACGCGACAAATAACTTCCATAATGAGTCTCTGATGAGTTTTGATATTGCAAAATACCCGACACTGGCGCAGGCAAGCACCGTAGAGGAGCTGCGTTCTCTCCCGAAAGAGTCGCTTCCGGCGCTGTGCGACGAGCTGCGTCAATATCTGCTGGACAGCGTAAGCCGCTCCAGCGGCCATTTCGCCTCGGGTCTGGGCGTGGTCGAGCTGACCGTCGCGCTGCATTACGTCTATAACACGCCGTTCGATCATCTGGTGTGGGACGTCGGCCATCAGGCCTATCCCCATAAGATTCTGACCGGTCGCCGCGACCGCATCGGCACCATTCGCCAGAAAAACGGCCTGCACCCTTTTCCGTGGCGCGGCGAGAGTGAATATGACGTGCTGAGCGTCGGCCACTCTTCGACCTCTATCAGCGCCGGACTCGGCATGGCGGCGGCGGCAGAGCGCGAAGGCCTCGGCCGCCGCACCGCCTGCATTATCGGCGACGGTGCCATCACCGCCGGCATGGCGTTTGAGGCGATGAACCACGCCGGCGATATCAAACCCGATATGCTGGTGATCCTTAACGACAACGAGATGTCGATCTCAGAGAACGTTGGCGCGCTGAATAACCGTCTGGCGCAGATCCTTTCCGGCAAGACCTACTCGCGCCTGCGCGAAGGCGGCAAGCGCGTGCTGGGCGGGCTGCCGCCGATTAAAGAGCTGGTGAAGCGCACCGAAGAGCACCTGAAAGGCATGGTGGTGCCGGGCACGCTGTTTGAAGAGCTGGGCTTTAACTATATCGGCCCGGTAGACGGTCACGACGTGCTGACGCTGGTGGCGACGCTGAAAAATATGCGCAGCCTGAAAGGGCCGCAGTTCCTGCATATTATGACCAAAAAGGGCAAAGGCTATGCGCCGGCGGAGCAGGATCCCATCGCCTGGCACGCGGTGCCGAAGTTCGATCCCGCCAGCGGCGCGCTGCCCAAGAGCGCCGAAGGCCTGCCGAGCTACTCCAAAATTTTCGGCAGCTGGCTGTGCGAAATGGCGCAGGACGATCCCAGGCTGATGGCGATCACCCCTGCGATGCGTGAAGGCTCCGGCATGGTGGAGTTCTCCCGTCGCTATCCGTCACAATATTTCGACGTGGCCATCGCCGAGCAGCACGCGGTGACCTTCGCCGCGGGCATGGCGATCGGCGGCTATAAGCCGATCGTGGCGATCTATTCGACCTTTCTGCAGCGCGCTTACGATCAGGTGATCCACGACGTCGCGATCCAGAAGCTGCCGGTGCTGTTCGCCATCGATCGCGGCGGCATCGTCGGCGCTGACGGCCAGACCCACCAGGGCGCGTTCGACCTCGCGTTTCTGCGCTGCGTGCCGGAGATGGTGATTATGACGCCAAGCGACGAGAACGAATGTCGTCAGATGCTCTATACCGGCTATCACTATCAGGACGGGCCGAGCGCGGTGCGCTATCCGCGCGGCAATGCGGTTGGCGTCGAGCTGACGCCGCTGCAGAGTCTGCCGCTGGGCAAAGGCGTAGTGAAACGCCAGGGCGAGAAGCTGGCGATCCTTAACTTCGGCACGCTGCTGCCTGCGGCGGCGGAAGCCGCGGAAGCGCTGAACGCCACCCTGGTGGATATGCGCTTCGTTAAGCCGCTGGATGAGGCGCTAATCGCCGAGCTGGCGCAGAGCCACGAGTCGCTGGTGACGCTGGAAGAAGGCGCCATCAAAGGCGGCGCAGGCAGCGGTGTCAACGAGACGGTAATGGCGAAACGCCTGCGCGTGTCGGTGCTCAACCTCGGTCTGCCGGATGAATTTATTCCGCAGGGCACGCAGGATGAGGTGCGCCGTGACTACCAGCTGGATGCGCAAGGCATTCAGCAGCAGATCCGCGACTGGCTCGTAGAGTAAAGTCCCCTGCCCTTCGCTCCTGCTATGCTTACGGATTGTTTAATGCATAGCAGGAGCTTTCATGAAAACCACCCAGTTAGGCCAGACCGACCTTCAGGTTTCCCGTCTCTGTCTCGGCTGTATGACCTTTGGCGAGCCGGATCGCGGTCGTCACGCCTGGACGCTGCCGGAAGCGAGCAGCCGACCGCTGATCCAGCAGGCGCTGGATGCGGGCATTAACTTTTTCGATACGGCGAACAGCTATTCCGACGGCAGCAGCGAAGAGATCGTCGGCCGCGCGCTAAAGGCGTTCGCGCGGCGCGAGGAGATCGTGGTCGCCACCAAGGTCTACTTCCCGCTCAGCAATCTGTCGCAGGGCCTGTCGCGCAAAAATATTATGCAGTCGATTGACGACAGCCTGAAGCGCCTGGATATGGAGTATGTCGATCTGCTGCAGATCCATCGCTGGGATTATGAGACGCCGCTGGAAGAGACGCTGGAAGCGCTGAACGACGTGGTGAAAGCGGGCAAAGCGCGCTATATCGGCGCCTCCTCAATGCACGCCTGGCAGTTTGCTAAGGCGGTCTATACCCAGCGCCAGCACGGCTGGGCGCCGTTCGTCAGCATGCAGGATCAGTACAACCTGATCCAGCGCGAAGAGGAGCGCGAGATGCACCCGCTCTGTCAGGCGGAGAATATCGCCGTGCTGCCCTGGAGCCCGCTGGCGCGCGGCAGGCTGACGCGTCCCTGGGGCGAAGCCACCGCGCGTACCGCCTCGGACGAGTATGGTAAAACCCTCTATAGCGCGACGGAAGAGAACGATGCGGCGATTGCGCAGCGCGTTGAGGCGATTGCCGCACAGAAAGGGGTAAGCCGCGCGCAGGTGGCCCTCGCCTGGCTGCTGCATAAGCCCGCCGTTACCGCGCCGATTATCGGCGCATCGCGCGCTGAGCAGCTGGCGGATCTGGTGAAGGCGGTTGAGGTCGATCTGAGCGCCGAGGAGATTGCCGAGCTGGAGACGGTTTATCAGCCTCATCCAGTGGTAGGCTTTGAATAGGGGTTTGTTTCAGGCCGCACCATGTCGCCAAAAGCGGGGGCATGGGCAGCAGAGCAAAGCGTTGGCCCGTTTACGGGCGCACCTCATGGAAGAGGTGCGTATCTGCGCGGGCCGGGCGAGCATGGATGTCTGGAGCGACGTTGCGATCGGCCCATGCCACCTGCGTGGGCACAGCGGGTCAACGACTCAGGCGCCCAGCCACACCCCCGCCGCATAGAGCAGCGCCGCCGAAATAACCCCGGCGATAATATCGTCCACCATAATTCCCATGCCGCCGTGCACGTTGCGATCGAACCAGCGGATCGGCCAGGGCTTCCACATATCGAATATGCGGAACACCACGAAACCGGCCAGTACCCACTGCCAGCTATTCGCCGGAATCGCCATCAGCGTAATCCACATGCCGATAAACTCATCCCAGACGATGCTGCCGTGATCGTGCACCCCCATATCTTTGGCGGTGCGGTGACAGATATAGACGCCAAGGCTAATGCCCAGCAGCACAATCAGCGAATAGAGATCCTGTGGCAGCCGTGCCATCAGCCACCAGAACGGGATCGCCGCCAGCGACCCCATGGTGCCCGGCACGTAAGGACTCAACCCGCTGCCGAAACCAGTGGCGAGCAGATGCCAGGGGTTGCTCATGCGCAGGCGGCTCTTTGCCACATCCTTATTTCGCGTCAAAATGGTCAAATCCTTTATGGTTGAAAGTAACCGGCTTGCCGTGCTCCAGCAGCGTCAGTCCCTCGGCTTCAGGCATCAGCTGCCCGATGCAGGTAAAGGGCACGCCAAGGTGGCCCAGCGCGACGTCGAGCGCGCCGCGGTTCATCTCCGGCACGGTAAAGCAGAGCTCGTAATCTTCGCCGCCGCTCAGCGCCCAGCGCAGCACCTGCTCAGGGGCAAAATGGTCGCGCAGCGCCGATGACAGCGGCAGCGCCTCCAGATTGAGCCGCGCGCCGCAGCCGCTCGCTTTAAGGATATGGCCGAGATCGGAAATCAGGCCGTCGGAAATGTCGATCGCCGCCGATGCCAGCGAGCGCAGCGCCTGCCCCTGCAGGATGCGCGGCATCGGCCGCAGGTGGCGCTTAATCAGCGCCTCGTGCACCGCCGGATCCTGGATGCGATGGTGATGCTGCAGCAGCGACAGGCCCGCAGCGCTGTCGCCCAGCGTACCGGTCACGTAGAGCCAGTCGCCCGGCTTCGCGCCGGCGCGCTTCAGCGCGCGGCCCTGCGGCACCAGGCCGTGGATGCCGAGCGTCATGCTCAGCGGACCGCGCGTGGTGTCGCCGCCCACCAGCTGCATATCGTAATACTCCAGCAGCTCGAACAGGCTTTCGCTAAAGGCTTTCAGCCACTCTTCGTCGACCTCCGGCAGCGTCAGCGCCAGCGTCAGCCACGCCGGATCGGCGCCCATGGCCGCCAGATCGCTCAGGTTAACCGCCAGCGCCTTATAGCCGAGATCGGCAGGATGGATATCGCGTAAAAAGTGGACGCCCGCCACCAGCGTATCGGTGCTGATCGCCAGCGTCTGTTTCTCCGGCACGCTCATCAGCGCGCAGTCGTCGCCGATGCCGGTCTCGACGTCGCGGCGGCTGCGGGTTCTGCGATTGAAATAGCGTGCGATGAGTTCGAATTCGCCACAGGACATGGTTGCGTTCCGCTTACTGATGAAAAAAGGCCAGCAAGCTGGCCTTTTCTTTATTTGCGATTGGGTCTGATTTGTGGGGCGGCTTTATCCAGCACACCGTTGACGAACTTATGGCTGTCTTCAGCGCCAAATACTTTCGCCAGCTCAATACCTTCGTTGATCGCCACTTTATAGGGCACATCAGCGCGCTTGCTCAGTTCATACAGCGAAATACGCAGGATTGCTTTTTCTACCTGGCCCAGCTCTTCAAGCTGGCGCGACAGGTAAGGTTTCATCAGCCCATCCAGATACGCGCTGTTGGTCGCCACACCGGACAGCAGTTCGCGGAAATAGGTAATGTCGACGTCTTTGACGTCCTGTTCCGCCAGAAACTGGTATTCCACATCGGCAATGTCGTTGTTAGACAACTGCCAGGAGTAGAGCGCCTGGACAGCGCACTCGCGGGCGCGGCGACGAGCAGCAGGTTTCACAAAATTCCCCTTACAAAAATCAGGCTTTGATGGCTTTCAATACGTTAATCATTTCGAGTGCGGTCAGGGCCGCTTCGGCGCCTTTGTTACCCGCTTTGGTACCGGCACGCTCAATAGCCTGCTCGATATTTTCCGTGGTCAGTACGCCGAACGTTACCGGGATTTCGCTGGTCATCGCGACGTTAGCGATACCGGAGCTGGCTTCGCCGGCAACATATTCAAAGTGGGCGGTGCCGCCGCGAATCACGGTGCCCAGCGCCACAATGGCGTCGTGCTTACCGCTGTTCGCCAGCGCGCGGGCTGCCAGCGGCAGTTCGTACGCGCCTGGTACCCAGACGACGGTGATGTTTTCATCTTTCACCTGACCGATACGCTTCAGGGCATCGATCGCGCCGTCCAGCAGGCTGTCGTTGATGAAGTTGTTAAAACGCGCAATAACGATGGCAACATTGGCCTCAGGCGTGGCAACAGCAGCTTCGATAACTTTCATACTTATCCTTTCAGGGTTTTGTTATGGCCCCGCAGGGGGGCGGATTCTATCACACTCTTTGGCGGCGTGCTCTTGCTTTTCCGCCGCGGTCAGCGCGGCGTCAGCGTCAGGCGCAGATCGGGGCCAACCTGGCGCACGTCGCTAAATGAAAAGGCTGGCGCATCGGCCAGCTGCGCCAGGCCAGGCAGCTGGCAGAGGCCGCGCGCGGCGTCGCCGAGCAGCGTTGGCGCCATATAGACAATCAGCTCATCCACGACGCCGGTCTGCAGCAGCGCGCCAGCCAGCGACGCCCCCGCCTCGACCCACAGACTGTTTACCTGCCGTTTGCCCAGCAGCATCATCAGCGCCACCAGGTCGAGCTGCTCGCCGCGCGTCGGCACGGCGATCTGCGTGACGCTCTCCGGCCAGGCCTGTTGGTCCGGCGCGGCGCGCATCAGCCAGGTCTCGCCCGGCTGGGCAATAAGTTTGTGCTGCGGCGTGACCCGGTTGCGGCTGTCGACAATCACGCGCAGCGGCTGGCGCAGCTCAGCTTCGTTCAGCAGCGACCGCGACTCGCTATCGAGTTCCGGCCAGCGCACCGTCAGCGACGGATCGTCCGCCAGCACGGTGGCGCTGCTGCTGAGAATCGCCGAGCTTTGCGCCCGCAGGCGCTGCACGTCACGACGCGCGGCCGCTGAGGTTATCCACTGGCTTTCGCCGCTGGCCATGGCGGTGCGGCCATCCAGCGACGCGCCGAGCTTGAGCTGAACGAAGGGAAAACCGGTGCGCATGCGCTTCAGAAAGCCGCGGTTGAGCGCCTCCGCTTCCGCCATCATCAGCCCGTGGCTCACCTCAATGCCCGCCTGCTGCAGGCGATAGAGGCCGCGCCCGGCGACCTGTGGATTGGGATCCTGCATCGCCGCCACCACGCGACTGACGCCAGCGGCAATCAGGGCGTCGCAGCAGGGGGGCGTGCGGCCGTGGTGGCTGCACGGCTCCAGCGTGACGTAGGCGGTAGCGCCGCGCGCCCTGTCGCCCGCCATGCGCAGCGCGTACACCTCAGCGTGCGGCTCGCCGGCGCGCTGATGCCAGCCTTCACCGACAATCTCGCCGTCGCGTACGATAACGCAGCCGACGTTGGGGTTAGGCGTCGTCGTAAAGCGTCCGCGTCGCGCCAGCTCCAGCGCGCGCGCCATATAGCGTTCGTTCATGGTCAATCCTGTAACCTGGCGATCTCGGCGCCGAAATCGCGAATATCTTCAAAGCTGCGGTAGACCGAGGCGAAGCGAATATAGGCGACCTTGTCGAGCTTCTTCAGCTCGTCCATCACCAGATTGCCGATCAGCTTGCTGGGGATCTCGCGCTCGCCGGTGGCGCGCAGCTGGGTTTTGATATGGTTTACCGCGCTCTCGACCGCATCGGCGCTTACCGGGCGCTTCTCCAGCGCCTTCATCATGCCGCTGCTGAGCTTGTCTTCGTTAAAGGGTTCGCGTACGTCATTGCTTTTCACTACCCGCGGCATCACCAGCTCCGCCACTTCGAAGGTGGTGAAGCGCTCGTGGCACATCAGACACTGCCGCCGCCGCCGCACGGACGAGCCTTCACTAACCAGACGCGAATCAATGACTTTAGTGTCCACAGCAGAGCAAAATGGGCAGTGCATGACCTTTCCTGACGCTAAATAAATGGGCTACACAGTGTAGCGCGAATGACAAGTCAACAAAATGTATAAGCGTGCCTTTCCTCTTTTGCCATTCGGCAGGAGACGTAGCGAGAAAGTGTCTATGCTTACTGATGTCGTCAGAAAGACGGCCTACACCATAACCATCTGGAGGATATATATGGGTTTGTTTAACTTTGTGAAAGAGGCAGGCGAAAAACTGTGGGACGCGGTATCCGGCCATGATGATGCCAGCGAGAAGCTGAAAGAGCACATCAACAAGCTGGGCTTACCTGACAGCGACAAAGTGAACGTGGCGGTCAACGGCGATACCGTAACGGTGAGCGGCGACGGCATTTCCCAGGAGCTGAAAGAGAAAATTTTAGTGGCGGCCGGTAACGTCGCGGGCATTACCAAAGTGGACGATCAGGTTAAAACAGCCGACAGCGCGCCGGAAGCGGAATTCTATACCGTGAAAAAAGGCGACACGCTGAGCGCGATTTCGAAAGCGGTTTACGGCAACCCTAACGAGTACAACAAGATTTTCGAAGCCAACAAGCCGATGCTGACCCACCCTGACAAAATCTATCCGGGCCAGGTATTACGTATTCCTAAATAAGCACAAGGAAGAGTTTATGATCAGGACGGTTTGGGCGCCGCTGGCGTGTGCGATGGCGCTGTTAAGCGGGTGTAGCTCGCCACCTGCCAGCCCGAAAGTGAATCAGCTGCATCAGGAAGTGAGCCAGCTGAATCAGCAGATGCGCCACCTGACTACTCAGGCGAGCGCCATCGAAATCCAGGGGCAGCTTAACAGCAACTCCACGCAGGGTGCCTGGCTGGTGCCGCAGGCTAATACGCCGGTCGAACTGCAAACCCAGCTCGGCAAGCTGCGCCTCTCGCTGACGCGCGTGGCGGCGGAAGCCAACGGCGCGCGCGCTAACCTGACCATCAGCGCAACCGGCAGCCAGCCCGTTCCGGCGCTGCGTGCGCAGGTGGTTTGGGGCGAACGGGATCCGGCGACGGGCAAACCGCTTGAGGCCACCAGCCTGAGCCAGGAGATCGCGGTGCCGGCGACGCTGCTGCCGCGCGCTTCGGCAACCGTGCCGCTGCGTCTGAGCGGCTTTGCGCCGGGCCAGCTCGGTTTCGTGCGCGTGCATGACGTGGTGGGCGAGCCGCCTGCCGCCCCTGCCGCGCAGTAAGTCGCGCGTCCAGACAAAACGGGCTGCCAGATGGCAGCCCGTTTTTTATTACGCTTGTGCGTTACGGCATGATAGAAGGCTGATCCGCGCCCTCTTTCTCGACCTTCTGCACCAGCATATGTTCGCGCTTCATGCCCAGCTTCAGCGCCAGCGCCGAAGAGACATAAATTGACGAGATAGTACCGATAGAGACGCCGATCAGCATGGTGAGCGAGAAGCCTTTCAGCAGCGCGCCACCAAAGATGAACAGGATCAGGATCATCGCCAGCGTGGTCAGCGAGGTGATCAGGGTACGGCTCAGCGTCTGGGTCAGCGACACGTTGGTGATATCGTAAGAAGAGCCGCGGCGGATCTTGCGGAAGTTCTCGCGAATACGGTCGGAGACCACGATTTTATCGTTGAGCGAGTAGCCGATCACCGACATCAGCGAAGCGACGATGGTGAGATCGATCTCGATATGCGCCAGCGACAGAATGCCGCAGGTGATGATCACGTCGTGCGCCAGCGCCAGCACGGTGCCAAGCGCCAGACGCCACTCAAAGCGGAAGCCGATATAGATCAAAATCGCAATCAGCGCCGCCAGCAGCGCCATCGCGCCCGCCTGCGCCAGATCGTTGCCCACGCTCGGGCCAACAAACTCAATGCGCTTCACCGTCGCGTTCTGCTGGGCGGTCTGATTGATAATGGTAATGATCTTGTTGCCCAGCTCCTGGCCAGCCGGTCCGTCCATAGGCGCCATGCGCACCATGACGTCGCGGCTGCTGCCGAAGTTCTGCACGATAGGATCGGCATAACCCGCTTTTTCCAGCCCGTCACGCAGCGTATCCAGCTCGGCGGGTTTCTCCAGCGCGATCTCGATCACCGTACCGCCGGTAAAATCGAGACCCCAGTTGAAACCGCGCACGGAGACCATGGCAATAGATGCCACGATCAGCAGGCCGGAGATAATAAACGCCAGCGTGTCCCAGCGCATAAAGTCGACGACTTTACGCCCGTGGTTCAGCTGTTCAATATTGTATTCCTGTGCCACAACGCACTCCTCAGATAGACAGCTTGTTGATGCGCTTGCCGCCGTACACCAGGTTCACGATGGCGCGCGTTCCAACGATCGCGGTAAACATCGAGGTGGCGATACCAATAGCGGTGGTAATCGCAAAGCCTTTAATTGAACCCGTACCAACGGCATACAGGATGATGACCTTGATCAGCGTCGTTACGTTAGCGTCGACGATACTGGAGAAGGCGCCTTTGTAGCCCTCATGAATCGCCTGCTGCACGGAACGCCCGTTTCTCAGCTCTTCCTTAATACGCTCGTTGATCAGTACGTTCGCATCCACCGCCACCGCCAGCGTCAGCACGATACCGGCGATACCCGGCATGGTGAGCGTGGCGCCCGGCAGCAGCGACATAATGCCGACAATCAGCACCAGGTTGCACAGCAGCGCGCTGGTGGCGATCAGGCCGAACTTCTTATAGAACACCACCATAAACAGAATCGAGGCGATCAGACCCCACAGGCAGGCTTCAAGCCCCTGTGTGATATTCTGCGCGCCCATGGTCGGGCCGATGGTGCGCTCTTCCACGATCTGAATCGGCGCAATCAGCGCGCCCGCACGCAGCAGCAGCGAAAGCTGACGCGCTTCGTTCGGGTTGTTGATGCCGGTAATGCGGAAGCTGTTGCCGAGGCGAGACTGGATATTGGCGACGTTAATCACCTCTTCCTGCTTCACCAGCACCGCGCGACCGTTGGCGTCTTTCTTACCGCTGTCTTTGTACTCCACAAACAGGGTCGCCATCGGCTTGCCGATGTTGTCCTTGGTGAAGTTAGACATGATGTTACCGCCCGCGCCGTCCAGGGAGATATTAACCTGCGGCTGGTTGTACTCATCCATGCTGGAGGTTGAGTCGGTGATATGGTCACCGGTCAGGATCACCCGCTTGTAGAGCACGACCGGCTGGCCTTCACGCGTCTTCTTCACCTCCGAGTCGCCCGGTACGCGGCCGTTGGCGGCGGCGGTCGGATCGGCGGTGGTGTTCACCAGACGGAACTCCAGCGTTGCGGTGGCGCCGAGGATCTCTTTGGCGCGCGCAGTATCCTGAATGCCCGGCAGTTCAACGACGATGCGGTCAGTGCCCTGGCGCTGCACCAGCGGTTCGGCGACGCCGAGCTGGTTAACGCGGTTACGCAGGATAGTGATGTTCTGCTGTACGGCGTATTCGCGCGCTTCGCTGAGGCGTGCGTCACTCATCACCGCGCGCAGCGCGTCGCTGCCGCTGGAGGAGATCACCATGTCGCGATGGCGCGCGCTCAGCCAGTTAATCGCCGCATCGCGGCTGTTGCCGTCGCGGAAACGGATTTCCACGCCGTAGTTGGCGATTTTATTGACGTTGGTATAGGGGATATTCTTTTCGCGCAGGTCGCTGCGCAGGCTGTCGGCATTCTGCTCCTGCAGCTTGCCCAGTGCGGTGTCCATATCCACTTCCATCAGGAAGTGAACGCCGCCGCGCAGATCGAGACCGAGCTTCATCGGCTCAGCCGCCAGCATGCTCAGCCAGCGCGGCGTTGCCGGCGCAAGGTTAAGCGCGACGACGTAATCTTCGCCCAGCTTGTTCATAATCGCTTCACGGGCGCGCAGCTGCACATCCGTGTTGGCGAAGCGCGCCAGAATGGCGCCGTTTTCCAGCGCGAGGGATTTGCTCTGGATATTCTCTTGTTTTAACAGGTTCTGAATCTGATCCAACGTTTGCTCACTGGCGGCGCCGCCGCGCGCGCCAGTGATCTGAACGGCCGGATCCTCACCATACAGGTTGGGAAGCGCATAGAGCAGGCCGACGAGAATGACGACGACCAGCATCACGTACTTCCACAAAGGATAACGATTTAACACGGCAGTTCCCTTAGGGAAGTAAATATTAGAGCGCCTTCATCGTACCTTTCGGCAGGACGGCAGCCACGAAATCACGTTTGATAACCACTTCGTTGGTTTCGTTCAGGGCGATAGAAACATAGCCCGTGTCGGAAACTTTGGTTACGCGGCCTACCAGGCCACCGCTGGTCAGCACTTCGTCGCCTTTGGAGATGGAATCCATCAGCTTTTTGTGCTCTTTCGCACGCTTCTGCTGCGGACGCAGGATCATGAAGTAAAAAATCAGACCAAACACCACCAGCATGATCACCAGAGAATACGGACTTCCCTGCGACGGTGCACCTGCGGCAGCCACGGCGTCAGAAATGAAAAAGCTCATTTAATTTCCCTCATTGATAGAATTATCAGACGTTTAACGGTGGAACCGCTTTGCCCGTCCGTTGGTAGAACTCGCTAACAAAGCGCTCCAATTTACCCTCTTCAATAGCCTGGCGTAAACCCGCCATCAGGCGCTGGTAGTAGCGCAGGTTATGAATGGTATTCAGGCGCGCGCCGAGTATTTCGTTACAGCGATCAAGATGATGCAAGTAGGCACGGCTGTAATTGCGACAGGTGTAGCAATCACACTCCGCATCCAGCGGCGAGGTGTCGTCTTTATGCTTCGCATTACGAATTTTCACCACGCCGTCGGTGACGAACAGATGACCGTTGCGCGCGTTGCGCGTCGGCATCACGCAGTCGAACATATCAATGCCGCGACGTACGCCTTCCACCAGATCTTCCGGCTTGCCGACGCCCATCAGGTAACGAGGTTTATCCTGCGGGATCTGCGGACAAACGTGCTCCAGGATGCGATGCATGTCCTCTTTCGGCTCACCCACCGCCAGGCCGCCCACAGCGTACCCATCAAAGCCAATCTCTACCAGACCTTTGACGGAGACATCACGTAAATCTTCGTAAACAGAGCCCTGAATAATGCCGAACAGCGCGTTCTTGTTGCCCAGGCTGTCAAAGCGGTCGCGGCTGCGTCGCGCCCAGCGCAGCGACATCTCCATCGAACGCTTCGCGTAGTCCCAGTCCGCCGGGTAAGGCGTGCATTCGTCAAAGATCATCACGATGTCCGATCCCAGATCGTACTGGATCTCCATCGACTTTTCGGGATCGAGGAAGATCGGATCGCCGTTGATCGGGTTGCGGAAGTGCACGCCCGCTTCGGTGATCTTGCGAATATCGCCGAGGCTGAACACCTGAAAGCCGCCGGAATCGGTGAGAATCGGCCCTTTCCACTGCATAAAGTCATGCAGATCGCCGTGCAGCTTCATAATCTCCTGGCCAGGACGCAGCCAGAGATGGAAGGTATTGCCGAGGATAATCTGCGCGCCGGTATCCTGTACCTCTTCCGGCGTCATACCCTTAACCGTGCCGTAGGTGCCCACCGGCATAAACGCCGGGGTTTCCACCACGCCGCGATCGAAAATCAGACGGCCACGGCGCGCGCGCCCGTCGGTAGTGTCGAGTTCAAACTTCACAAAGCCTCCATCAGAGAAACAGTCTGATGCGATGGTTAAACAAGCAGTTCACGGCGTCGCCGCAAACCGGACGTCATCAGGCACCGACTTTTTCGTGCGGCGCCTGCGGATTTTTGGTAATGAACATCGCGTCGCCATAGCTGAAGAAGCGATACTGTTCCGCCACCGCGGCCTTATAGGCCGCCATGGTGTGCTGATAGCCGGCGAAGGCCGATACCAGCATAATCAGGGTCGATTCCGGCAGATGGAAATTGGTGATCAGCGCGTCGATCACCTGATACTCATAGCCGGGATAGATAAAGATCTGGGTGTCGTCGAAGAAGGGGGCAATCAACGCTTGCTGACTTGCCTGCGCGGCGCTCTCCAGCGAGCGTACCGAGGTCGTGCCGACGGCGACCACTTTATTGCCGCGCGCTTTGCACGCCAGCACCGCGTCGACCACCTCCTGCGGCACTTCGGCATATTCGGAGTGCATCACATGCTCTTCAATGCTGTCGACGCGCACCGGCTGAAAGGTGCCCGCGCCGACGTGCAGCGTGACGAACGCCATCTCAACGCCCTTGTCGCGCAGCGCCGCCAGCAGCGGCTCGTCAAAATGAAGACCTGCGGTCGGTGCCGCCACGGCGCCGGGACGCGCGCTGTAGACGGTCTGATAAAGCTCGCGATCCGCCTCTTCGTCGGGGCGATCGATATAGGGCGGCAGCGGCATATGGCCGACGCTGTTAAGGATATCCAGCACCGCGCGATCGTCTTCAAAGGCGATTTCGAACAGGGCGTCATGTCGCGCCACCATCGTTGCCTTCACGCTCTCGTCGTCGCCCAGCAGCAGCTGGGTGCCTGGCTTCGGCGCTTTAGAGGCGCGCACGTGCGCCAGCACGCGCTTGTCGTCCAGCATGCGCTCCACCAGCATTTCGATTTTTCCGCCGCTCGCCTTACGGCCAAAAACGCGCGCCGGGATCACCCGCGTATTGTTGAACACCAGCAGATCGCCGGGATTCAGCTTCTCCAGCACGTCGGTAAAGACCCCGTGCGTCAGCTGCCCGCTCGGACCGTCCAGCGACAGCAGGCGACAACCGCTGCGCTGCGCCTGCGGATAGTGGGCGATAAGAGATTCAGGCAACTCAAAAGTAAAATCGGCGACACGCATGGCTAACTTCTTACTCAGGGATAAAAACAGGCGGCACAGTTTAGCGGAAAAGCGGCCAATTCTGAACAACTGGCTGCGCGTTCGCACTTCTGGCTATAATGCGGCATGAACTTTCTCGCCCATCTTCACCTCGCTCACCTCGCCGAAAGCTCGCTGCTCGGCAACCTGCTGGCGGATTTCGTCCGCGGAAACCCGCACGAACAGTGGCCGACGCCGGTCGCTGACGGCATTCTGATGCACCGCCGGCTCGACGCGATGACCGACGCGCTGCCTGAAGTTCAGGAAGCGCGCCCGCTGTTTCGTCCGGAAACGCGCCGCGTCGCGCCCATTACCCTTGACGTGGTGTGGGACCACTTTCTCGCCCGCCACTGGGCAACCATCCACCCCGATATGCCGCTGGCGGCCTTTTCGCGCTTTGCCGAACAGCGCGTGGTGCCGCAGATGGCGGGCACGCCAGAGAGCTTTCAGGCGCTGAACGCGGTGATGTGGCGCGAACGCTGGTTCGAGCACTACGCCGATCCGGCGCGCATGGCGCGCGTCCTCAGCGGCATGGCCCAGCGGCGGCCGCGTCTCGCCGCGCTGCGCGACTCCTACCAGGATTTCACCGACCACTACACCCAGCTGGAGACGCTCTTTTTCCGCTTCTATCCGCGCCTGATGGCGCTGGCGCGCAGCAAAACGCTCTAATCTTTTCCCGACTTGCCAGCACTTCGCATTTGCGGCTTAATGAAACCCTGCTTAACAATAGCGTGCGCCCTGCGCGCTATTTCCGGCGAATGATCGATTCAGCCGCGTGACCAATCATAAGAGGGAAAGGATGTCATCCGCTTCGCAAACCGAAACAGACGCGCGTTACCACTATGCCTGTGAAATCGCCCGCGCCGCGGCCAGCCGCGCCTACGCCTGGTACCAGCAGCGCCAGCAGCTGGTGGTGGAACACAAGCGTGATTTACAGGATGTGGTCAGCGAGGCGGACCGCAACGTTGAAGAGCTGATTAAAACCCTGATCGCCGAACGCTTCCCGGAAGATGCGGTGCTGGGCGAAGAGAGCGGCGGCAACGTCGACGGCGCGCGCTGGGTGTGGGTGGTGGATCCCATTGACGGCACCGCCTGCTTCCTTAACGGCCTGCATAACTGGTGCGTCTCGCTGGCCGTGCTGTGCGACGGCGACGCGCTGATCGGCGTGGTTTGCGATCCCAATCATCAGGAGCTGTTTCATGCCCGCGCGGGGCGCGGTGCCTGGGTCAACGACACGCGCCTGCAGGCGCACGGGGCGCGCCATCTCAGCGAAGGCGTGCTGGGATTAAGCAACTCCAGCCGCGCGCCGGCGCAGCAGACCGCGGCGTTTATTCAGGGCCTGCTTGCCGAGGGCGGCATGTTTGTCCGCATCGGCTCCGGCGCGCTGACCACCGCCTGGGCGGCGGCAGGCCGTCTGATCGGCTATTACGAAGCGCATATGAACCCCTGGGACAGCCTGCCGGGCATCGTGCTGATGCGCGAAGCGGGCGGCGTCACCAATGACTATCTCGCCAACGACGGCCTGAAAAATGGCAATCCGGTGCTGCTGGCCAACCCGGCTATCTACGCGCAAATCAACGCGCTGCTCGGCCCCGACGCCATTAAAGAAGCCTGACGCCAGCCCCCCTGTTACAGAGACCGCACACCAGCCCACGCGCAAAGCAAAGCGTCCCGCGCCATACCAGCAACGCCGGGAACGCTTTTGCTCAACGCGGCGCCTTGCCTTCTTTCGCTGCCTTAAGCCCGCCTGAACTGTTGCTATTTTATCCTTAACCGCCGCTGCACTATTTTTTCAGCGCCACTGCGAACTTTTCTATATTCGCGGCGGCACGCTTTCTTCGCCTTTTTTTGTTTTAAAATAGAGGCGTCAATCATCCCTTTATCATTATTTTTTTAATTTTGTCTTTTGATTAATTCGGCGACTGGATTCGCCGATTTCTTTATGAGCGGCGCCAACGACATCAGCGGTGTTAAATACCTTTGTCGATACTCGGGGGATCCGATAATGAAAACGCCTCTGTCACACCATTATCGCGCGGATATTGATGGCCTGCGCGCCGTGGCGATCCTGATGGTTGTCTTGTTCCACGCGGGCGTCAGCGCCCTGCCCGGCGGCTATGTCGGGGTCGACATCTTCTTTGTTATTTCAGGCTTCCTTATCGGTGGCAGCCTCTACCGCGACTTCGTTTCTGGTCAGTTCTCGCTATTTCACTTCGCAGTGCGCCGCATTCGCCGCATCGCGCCTGCGCTGCTGACCATGCTGTTCGGCCTGCTGTTTATCGGCTATTTTCTGCTCTCGCCGCTGGAATATAGCCAGCTGGCAAAATACAGCTTCGGCGTTTTTCTTTCGGTGCCCAATATCGTTCTGCTTAAAGGCGCAGATTATTTCAGCGCCCCGGCAGATTTAAATCCGCTGCTGATCACCTGGTCACTCGGCATTGAAGAGCAGTTCTATATCCTGCTGCCGATCGTCATGCTGCTGGTCGCCAGATGGCGCGCCCTGTTAATCACGGTGGTGGCGCTGCTGAGCCTGCTGTCGCTGGCGGGCTGTATCTGGCTGACGCCACAAAACAGCTCGCAGGCCTTCTACCTGCTGCCGACGCGCGGCTGGGAGCTGGGGGCGGGCGTGCTGCTGGCGCTGTGGAGACCGCGGCCGACTGGCGGCATCTGGGCCAACCTCTTTACGCTGGCGGGACTGGCGCTAATCGCCTTCTGCGCGCTTCGGCTGAATAACAGCGAAGGCTTTCCCGGCGACAAGGCGCTGCTGCCGGTGCTGGCGGCCTGCCTGCTAATAATGGCGCGCGGCGCACTCAGCCGCCTGGTGCTGGAAAACGCGCCGATGCGCTTTATCGGCAAACTCTCCTGGTCCTGGTATCTGTGGCACTGGCCGCTGCTGGCGCTGGCGCGCATCTGCAGCGACCGCCCGGTCAGCGTTAATCAGGGGCTGAGCATCAGCGCGCTAGCGCTCGGCGTCGCCTGGCTGTCGTGGCGCTATGTGGAGCTGCCGTTCCGCCGCCCGGCCAGAAAGCCGCGCGCGGTTATCCCCGCCTGGTGCCTGATCTCAGTCGCCGGTGCCGCCGCGATGGTCGGCCTGTGGAGCAGCGGCGGCCTGCCCTGGCGCGTTAACGATAAAGTGATCAGCAGTGAAGCCTACAAAATCGACGCCCAGGCCGATACCTGCCTGGTCGATAACGGTGCAGGCCTCCCTTCCCCCAGCCAGCACTGTCAGCCCAAAAGCTCGCGTCCCGGCATCGCGCTGGTCGGTGACAGCCATGCGGCGGCGATGCGCAGCGCCGTCGCGCGCTACGCCGAGGCGCAGGATAAACCGCTCTACCAGCTGACGAAAGTCACCTGCCCGCTGCTGGCGGCGGGCGTCACGCGCGCGCTCTACCAGCAGCCAGCGCACGCCAGCCAGTGCGCGGCGTTCAACGCCGCGGTGATGAAAGCGCTGGTCAGTCCGCGCATTGACGAGGTGGTGATCGCCGCCGCCTGGACGGCGGGGATCGAAACCCTGCCCGGCGCAGGCTATCGCGATATCCACCATCCCGACAGAGATAACCTCAGCGCGCTGAAACAGGGCATGGACGGGGTTATAGCCCAGCTGCGCCAGGCTGGCAAAAAGGTAGTGCTGATCGAGGACGCGCCCTCGCTGTCGCTGGACCCCCTGCGCTACAGCAACAACCGCAATATGCCGCTGCGCCGCGAGCTGAGCCAGTGGCTGAGCGACTGGAAACCCCTGCCGACGCAGAACGCCCGCACCCGGCTCTACTCACTGCCGGAAGCAGACGTCACCCGACTGCTGCGCGGCTATGAGCAGCGCGACGTGCGCGTGGTGTCGTTACAGGAGAATTTATGCAATCGCAGCGGCTGTCTGGTGACCTGGCAGGGGCTGCCGCTCTACTATGACGACAGCCATCTGAGCCCGCAGGGAGTGGAGATCGCGCTGGGCAGCCGCTGGTAGCGTTTTTACACAATGCAAAACATTGACCGGGCGAGGGGCGCAGCTCAGGGATAAGGTGCGTTATCGGGCTGGCAGGGAGGCCGCCTTTTGTGCCGTTGCGCGCCGGCGATGCCTGCCGACGCGTCAGAGAGCAGCGACTCCCCTGCAGCGCTGTTCAAATCAAGACTTACGCACCAGCTTATAGCCCGCCAACAGCAGCACGATCCACACCAGTCCCACATAGAGCGAAATACGCGTATCCGGGAAGTAGCCGATCAGCGCAATGATAAAGCCGAGGAACAGCACGCCAGCCAGCGAGGTCCAGATGCCGCCCGGCACGGCGAACTGCAGCTTGCTCGCCGCCTCTTTGCCGATCCTGCGACGGAAAGCGATCTGCGACAGCAGGATCATAATCCATACCCAGACGGTGGCGAAGGTCGCCAGCGAGGCGATAACCAGGAAGACCTTCTCCGGCATCAGATAGTTGAGATAGACCGCAATCAGCATCGCCGCCATCATCACCACTACCGTCACCCAGGGAATGCCGCGCTCGGACACCTTCATAAACATCTTCGGCGCGTGGCCCTGCTGCGCCATGCCGTGCAGCATACGCCCTACCCCGAACACGTCGCTGTTGATCGCCGACAGCGAGGCCGTCAGCACCACGAAGTTAAGGATAGAGGCCGCCGCCGCGATGCCGAGATGCTGGAAGGTCAGGACGAAAGGCGAGCCGTTGGTGCCGACCTGGTTCCACGGATAGATCGACATAATCACAAACAGCGTGCCGACGTAAAACACCAGGATGCGCATCGGCACCGAGTTAATGGCGCGCGGGATCGACTGCGCCGGATCTTTGGCTTCGCCGGCGGTAATGCCGATAATCTCAATGCCGCCGTAGGCGAACATCACCATCTGCAGCGAGAGCAGCATGCCGACGATGCCGTGCGCGAAGAAGCCGCCGTTGCTCCACAGGTTATGGATGCCGGTCGGCTGGCCGCCGTTGCCGATGCCCCAGAAAATCATGGCAAAACCGGCGACGATCATCACCACAATGGTGGCGACCTTAAAGAAAGAGAACCAGAACTCAACTTCGCCGAACACCTTAACGCTCATCAGGTTAACGGCGCCGATAATCAGCACCACGCTCAGCACCCAAATCCAGTGCGGCACCTCTGGAAACCAGACGCCCATATAGATGCCGAAGGCGGTCACGTCGGCAATGGCGACGATCAGGATTTCAAAACAGTAGGTCCAGCCGGTGATATAGCCCGCCAGCGGCCCGAGATAGTCCTGCGCATAGCGCGAGAACGAGCTGGCCTGGGGGTTATTCACCGACATCTCGCCGAGCGCGCGCATAATGATATAGGCGACCGCGCCGCCGATAATATAGGCGAGCAGCACGCTCGGCCCCGCCATTTTGATGGCATCCGCCGACCCGTAAAACAGTCCGGTGCCAATCGCCGATCCCAGCGCCATAAAACGGATATGGCGCGTGCTCAGTCCGCGTTTGAGCTTATTGGTTTCTTGCATAACAACCTGTACCTGTAAAAGAAAAACCACGGGCAAGCCCGTGGTTACATTGCAGCCAAAGCCTGCAGGCGGGTGAGATGGACCGGAGAGCAAAGCGTCCCGCGCCATGAATGGAGTGGGACGAGCTGGCATGGATGCCATGTTGCGTCTTTGCGATCGGGCCATTTCTCCCGCATCAGCACTCTGTCACTAAACTGACCGCGGGCAAGCCCGTGGTCAGAGCAAACAGCGGTGGCGGTTACGAGTGCGCCGTAACCTGCTCGCGTCCTTTGACGCGATCCACCACCGCCGCGATCAGCAGCATCACCAGCGCGGGCGGCAGCCAGGCGAGACCCTGGTCCGCCAGCGGCAGCTGCTGGCTAAACGCCGGCAGCATATCTTTAAAACTGGTGGTTTTCACCCCGTCGATAATGCCGAAAATCAGGCTGACCAGCATGGTCGGCGCAATCAGACGGCTGCTTTTGTTCCACCAGTTCAGGGTGAAACTCAGCACGATCAGCACGATGCACGGCGGATAGATCGCCGTCAGCACCGGAATCGAAATCTGAATCAGATGGCTCAGGCCGAGGTTCGACACCACCATTGAGAACAGACCCAGAATAAAGACCAGTGCTTTATACGACAACGGCAGGTATTGCGCAAAAAATTCCGCACAGGCGCAGGTCAGGCCGACCGCCGTTACCATGCAGGCAACGAAAATCAGCGCCGCCAGGAAGAAGCTGCCCATCCCGCCGAAGGTCTGCTGCACGTAGGCATGCAGGATCGCCGCGCCGTTCGCGCTCTGCTCCACCAGCGCGCCGCTGCCGTTGCCGAGCTTGAACAGGCTGAGATAGACCAGCGTCAGGCCGACGCCGGCGATCAGGCCAGCCATCACGGTATAGCGCGTCAGCAGGCTGGCGCTCTCAACGCCGCGCGAGCGCGCCGCGTTAACGATAACGATGCCGAACACCAGCGCGCCCAGGGTATCCATCGTGAGATAGCCGTTGACGAAGCCGCTGGAGAAGGCGGCACGCTGATAATCTACGGTAGCAGGCGCGACAGTGCCCGCCGGCCAGATCAGCGCCGCGATGCCAAGCACCGTCAGCGCGACGATTTTCAGCGGCGCAAGGAAGTGGCCCACGGTATCCAGCAGCTTGCCGGGATAGAGCGACACGCCAATCACCAGCACGAAATAGATAAAGCTGTAGATAAACAGCGGCAGCGCACCGTCACCGGTGAGCGGCGCGATGCCCATTTCGAACGACACGGTCGCGGTGCGCGGCGTGGCGAACAGCGGGCCGACCGCCAGATAGCAGACGGTCGCCAGCAGCAGGCCAGCGCCCTTGCCGATCGGGGTGCTGAGCGCGTCAACGCCACCGCCGACGCGCGCCAGCGCGATAACGGTCATCACCGGCAAACCCACGGCGGTCAGCAGGAAGCCAATAGCGGCCGTCCAGACGTGTTCGCCAGACTGAATACCGACCATCGGCGGGAAAATAATGTTACCCGCGCCAACAAACAGGGCGAACGTCATAAAGCCCAGCGCGAGGATATCCTTCGAGGTTAAACGATGTGTCATACAACTGTATTGCCTGTAACGAGTGTTGCGGTGGAAGTTGGGTTTATGTTGTCCCCAGACCGCGCGTTGACAACGACTTAGCGCACGATGCCAGCGCATTGTGCTTGCCTTAATCGTGTCGCGCAGGTGAATTACGCTGCTTTTGTTCTGTTCACAAGTGGGATGATACGACAACGGCCGTAAGTAGAACGTTTATAGCGGAGAAAGGCAATACGGGATCGGAAAACCAGAAGGTTATGGCGGAAAACAGGCAGAAAGCAGTGAATATCTCGGATATATCTCCGCAGGGCATCAGATGATGTGCTTATTTTTTCTCCATCGCGTGAGAAATTTCAGCGTAAGTGCGCGTCATGGTGCACAAAAGGCGCGTTTTACGCGCCTGTTTGCACAAGTTTACAGCATTACCACACCTGGCTGGCGATATCGACCACCAGGCGAATCTTCGCCCACTGCTGCTCTTCGCTCAGGCTGTTGCCCTCTTCGGTAGAGGCGAAGCCGCACTGCGGGCTAAGGCAGATCTGGTCCAGGCTGACGAACTTCGCCGCTTCCTGCAGGCGCGCCTTCACCTGCGCCGGATCTTCCAGCTCGCCGTTTTTGGTGGTCACCAGGCCCAGCACCACTTTTTGATGCCCAGGCTTAATAAAGCGCAGAGGCTCGAAGCCGCCAGAGCGCTCGTTATCATACTCCAGGAAGAAAGCGTCGATATTGACGCCGCCGAACAGGATCTCCGCCACCGGCTCATAGCCGCCTTCAGAGATCCAGGTAGAGCGGAAGTTGCCGCGGCAGACGTGCAGACCCACGGTAAGATCGGCCGGCTTGCCCTCCAGCGCCTTGTTCAGCACGCGGGCATAGGTGCGCGCCAGCTGCTCGGGATCGTCGCCGCGCTCGCGGATTTGACGCTTCTGATCTTCTGAACAGAGGTAGGCCCAGACGGTGTCGTCCAGCTGCAGATAGCGGCAGCCCGCATCGTAAAAGGCTTTGATTGCCGTTTTATAGGTTTCGGCCAGATCGTCGAAGTAGTCCGCCAGGTCGGGATAGACGTTTTCGTCGATCACTTTACGGCCGCCGCGGAAGTGCAGCACGCTCGGGCTGGGAATGGTCATCTTCGGCACCGCATCGCCCGCGATGCTCTGCAGGAAGCGAAAATGTTCCAGCATCGGGTGATCGCGGAAGCCCAGCTTGCCCACCACGCGCACGCCGTGCGCTTTGGTCTGCACCCCGTTGAACTGAATGCCCTGCTCGGCTTCGAACAGCTCAACGCCCTCCAGGCCGCCGAAAAAGTCGAAGTGCCACCAGGCGCGGCGGAATTCGCCGTCGGTCACGACCTGCAGGCCATTAGCGATCTGCTTGCTGACGACGTCGCGGATCGCTTCGTCTTCGATACGGGTCAGCTGGGTTTTATCAATCTGCCCGGCGGCATACTGCTCGCGCGCATTTTTAATGGCGGCGGGACGCAGGAAGCTGCCGACGGTATCGGCGCGGAACGGGGCGGTCTGTGCGGTCATTTTCTACTCCTGATCGCTGTCGTTAATCACGGCAGGGAATAATTTCACTCTGTTATATGTAGCCATCTGGATGGCTAAACGTCTGCGGATAGAGTGGCACGCGCGCGACGCTTCTGCAACAGAAGAAATTTCAGTAGAGTTGAAAAAAATTCACGTTAGCGATTACTTCGCTTCTATGGCAGCCAGCGCCTGCTCTCGCTGCGCCGTCGACAGCGGCAGATAGCCCGCTTCGCTGACGCGACGCTGTCCCTGCGGCGACAATACCTGGTGCAGAAAGGCGTCAACCAGCGGCGGCAGCGGCTTGCCTGGGGGCTTATTTACGTAGATATAGAGCGGGCGCGCCCAGGGATAGCGGCCGCTGCGGATAGAGTCAGCGTCCGGCGCTACCGCCGCGCGCTGGCCGTCGGCCACGGCGAGCATCTTCACGCCGCTGAGATGAAAGCCGAAGCTGGCGTAGCCGATGCTGCGCGGATTGGCGGCGACCGCCTGCACCACGGCGGCCGAGCCGGGAAACTCAGCCACGTCGGCGCGAAAATCGCCGTTGCACAGCGCCTGCTGCTTGAAGAAGCCCCAGGTGCCCGAGGCAGAGTTGCGCCCGTAGCGCTGAATCGGCCGCCGTGCCCAGTCGGGCTGGCGCACGCCCATATCGCCCCAGCGAGTCGGCACCTGCGGTCCGCCGCACAGGCGCGTCACGGAAAAAATAGCGTCGAGCTGGCGCGCGTCGATCTGCGTCAGCGGGTTGCGCTGATTCACCACCACCACCAGCGCGTCGAGCGCCACCGGCACGGCGAGCGGCGCGTAGCCGTAGCGCGCCTGAAAGGTTTGTCGCTCCTCCGCCTGCATAGGGCGGCTCATCGGCCCGAGCTGCGCGGCGCCCGCCGCCAGCGCGGTTGGCGCGGTGGAAGAGCCAGAGGCCTGCACCTGCAGATTGACGCCAGGGGCCTGCGCGCTGAAATCTTCGCTCCACAGCATCATCAGCGTCCCCAGAGTGTCAGAGCCGACGCTGCTGAGGTTGCCGGTGAGCATGGCAGGCTGAGGCGCCGCCATCAGCGCGGGCGAGAAGAGTGAGAGCAACAGCAGCAAGGCGCGCATGAGAGGTTCCATTAACGGTTAATGGACGGCATTCTCCTGCAATCCCGCGCTGACGATCAACCTCGACGGCAGCGTAAAGGTGAAGCAGGTCTCTTTATTGGGAATGCTGGTGATCTCCAGCCGCGCATTATGGTGGCTGAGGGCGTGCTTGACGATCGCCAGCCCCAGCCCGCTGCCGCCGGTGGCGCGCGAGCGCGCCTTATCTACGCGGTAGAAGCGCTCCGTCAGGCGCGGCAGATGCTCCGCCGGAATGCCCGGCCCGTTGTCGCATACCCTGAACTGTGCGCCCTGGCGGCTGCGCAGCCAGCTGATATCGATGCGCGTGCCCTCTGGCGTATGGTTTACCGCGTTATAGACCAGGTTAGAGAGGGCGCTGCGTAGCTGATCGTCATCGCCGAGCACCTTGAGATGGGGATCGGTATGGAAATGGATCTCATGGCGGCCGCTGCTCAGCGTCTCCGCTTCGCGCTGCAGCAGATGCAGCATCATCGGCACATCCACCGTCTCTTTCATGTCGAGAGCCGGCGCGGCCTCAATGCGCGACAGCGTCAGCAGCTGGCGCACCAGGCTGTCCATGCGGCGAGTCTGCTCCTGCATAGTCTGCAGCGCCTTGCCGCGCGAGCGCTCGTTCATCACCGAGTCGTTCATCATCTCCAGATAGCCCTGCAACACCGTCAGCGGCGTGCGCAGCTCGTGACTGACGTTGGCGAAGAAGTTGCGGCGCGCCCCCTCCAGCTGGTGCATCTGCGTCACGTCGCGCGCCACCATCAGCCACTGCCCTTCGCTGTAGGGCATGATGCGAAACTCCATATGGTGCTGGTTATTGAGGATCAGGGTGAGCGGCTTGTTGAAATCGCGCTGGCGAATATAGCGGGAGAATTCAGGGTAGCGCAGCAGGTTGAGGATGTTCTGGCCGTTATCTTCCGGCCAGCGCAGGCCAAGATGCTGCTGCGCCAGGCCATTACACCAGAAAATCGCCCCCTCTTCCGTGGTGAGCACCACCGCGTCGGGCAGCGTCTCTGCGCCGCTGCGAAAGCGCTTGATCAGGTTGCCCAGCTCGCGCCGCCGCCGCCGGTTGCGCAGCTGCATCTGATAGAGCCCGTAAAACAGCGGCTCCCAGCTCGCCCGTCCGGTGGGCGGCGTCATGGTGCGATCCACCCACAGCCAGTGCGACAGCCGCATCAGATTATAGAAATGCCACAGCAGCACCCCCAGCACGCTGGCCAGCAGCAGCCAGGGCAGATAGCCGAAAATTAAACCGATAATCAGCGCCGGCAGGCAGGCCAGCGCCAGCTCGGAAAGCAGTCTCTTCCAGGAGAGTCGTTCCAGCACGGTAAAGGCTCCGTTTAGTAGCGGGCGGAGAAACGATACCCCGTTCCGCGAACGGTTTGAACCATGCGATCGTGGCCGGACACCTCCAGCGCCTTACGTAAGCGGCGAATATGCACGTCAACGGTGCGATCTTCCACATAGACATTGGTGCCCCAGACGTGGTTCAGCAGCTGCTCGCGGCTGTAAACGCGCTCGGGGTGGGTCATAAAGAAGTGCAGCAGCTTATATTCGGTCGGGCCCATCTCCAGCGGCGTCGAGGCCGACATCACGCGGTGCGACGAGGGGTCGAGGCTCAGCCCCTGCATCTCGATGACCTCCTCCACCGCCATCGGCGAAATGCGGCGCATCACCGCTTTGATGCGCGCCATCAGCTCTTTCGGCGAGAAAGGCTTGGTGATGTAGTCATCGGCACCCACCTCCAGCCCGCGCACGCGATCTTCCTCTTCGCCGCGCGCCGTCAGCATCATCACCGGAATATCGCGCGTCAGGGCTTCGCGCTTGAGGTGCTTGATAAACTGAATACCGCTGCCGCCCGGCAACATCCAGTCCAGCAGAATAAGATCTGGCCAGGGCTCAATCAGTTTCCCTATCGCGCTGTCATAATCCTCCGCCTCGATAGGCTGGTAGTCGTTCTGCTCCAGCACGAAGCACAACATTTCACGGATAGGGGCTTCATCTTCCACAACCAAAATGCGCTTAGCCATTGTAACTCCTGCTGATATGACTGCTGTCACCGTTATATGCGGCGCCATTATGCGTCAGATTTATGACACTTTTATGAAAAACATAGCCGCTTAATCAGCGCGTTAACACTGCTTTATGACAGCCGGCGCGGCTTTTTTCGCTTTTGCGCCATAGCCGGTATAATCGTCCGGCAAATCGTTACGGCAGGGAGTTTTATGCGCATCATTCATACCGCGGACTGGCACCTCGGTCAGTTTTTTTATAACAAGAGCCGGGCGGCCGAGCACCAGGCCTTTCTCGACTGGCTGCTGGCGCGTATTGAAGAGCATCAGGTCGATGCGCTGATCGTCGCGGGCGATCTTTTCGACAGCGGCACGCCGCCGAGCTACGCGCGCGAACTCTTTAACCGTTTCGTGGTGGCGCTGCAGCCGACCGGCTGCCAGCTGGTGGTGCTGGCGGGCAACCACGACTCGGTCGCCACGCTTAACGAGTCGCGCGCCCTGCTCGCCTGCCTGAATACTCAGGTGATCACCACGCCGCAGGCGGATCATAATCTGCTGCTGCTGCGCGACCGCGCCGGCGAACCGGGCGCGCTGCTCTGCGCCATTCCCTACCTGCGGCCGCGCGATATTCTGCGCAGCCGGGCGGGCCAGTCGGGGCGTGAGAAGCAGCAGAGCCTGCTGGAGGCGATTGCCGCCCACTACCAGCGCAGCGTTGACGCGGCGCGCGCGCATCCGCTGGCGCTGCCGGTGATCGCCACCGGCCACCTCACCACCGTCGGCGTCAGCAAAAGCGATTCGGTGCGCGATATCTATATCGGCACGCTCGACGCCTTTCCCGCGTCGGCTTTTCCCGACGTCGACTACGTGGCGCTGGGCCATATCCATCGCGCCCAGCGCGTCGCCAACAGCGACCATATCCGCTACAGCGGTTCGCCGATTCCGCTCAGCTTCGACGAGCTCGGCAGCGAGAAAAGCGTCTTCCTGCTGGAGCTGGACACCCGCGGCCTGCGCGCCGTAACGCCGCTGCCTGTTCCGCAGTTTCAGCCGATGAAGATGCTAAAAGGCTCGCTGGCAGAGATTGAGGCGCAGCTGGCTCCCTTCGCCGACCATCAGGGTGAAAAGCCGGTATGGCTCGATATTGAGGTTACCACCCAGGAATTTCTCAGCGATCTGCAGCGTCGGGTCGAAGCGCTGACCGCCGGGCTGCCGGTTGAAGTGCTGCTGCTGCGCCGCAGTCGCGAACAGCGCCAGCACAGCCTGGCGCAGCTGAAAAACGAAACCCTGAGCGAACTGAAAGTGGAAGAGGTCTTCGCCCGCCGCATCGCGCTGGCGGAGGATATCGATGCGCCTCAGCATGCGCGCCTCAGCGCCCTGTTCCGCTCAACCCTCGCCTCGCTGGAGGAGAGCGAATGAAAATTCTCACGCTGCGCTTTAAAAACCTGAACGCGCTGAAAGGCGAATGGTTTATCGACTTTCGCACCGAGCCCTTCGCCAGCAACGGCCTGTTCGCCATTACCGGCGCAACCGGCGCAGGCAAAACCACGCTGCTCGACGCCATCTGTCTGGCGCTCTATCACCAGACGCCGCGCCTCGGCGTACTGTCGCAGACGCAAAACGGGCTGATGACCCGTGACACCGCCGAATGCCTCGCCGAGGTGGAGTTTGAGATCAAAGGCGAAGCCTGGCGCGCCTTCTGGAGCCAGAACCGCGCGCGCGGCGCGGCCGACGGCAAGCTGCAGGCGCCGCGCGTTGAGCTGGCGCGCTGCGTCGACGACAAAATCTTCGCGGACAAGGTTAACGACAAATTAAAACTGATCGAGTCACTGTCGGGCCTCGACTTCGAGCGCTTTACCCGATCGATGATGCTGTCGCAGGGACAGTTCGCCGCGTTCCTTAACGCGAAGCCCGGCGAGCGCGCCGAACTGCTGGAGGAGCTGACCGGCACCGAGATCTACGGCCAGATCTCTGTCGCCATCTACGAGCAACACAAGACGGCACGGCAGGCGCTAGAGAATCTGCGCAGCCGCGCCGGTACGCTGGCGCTGCTCGATCCCGAGGCGCGCGCCGCGCTGCAGCAGCAGCTGGCCGCGCTGACCGAAGCGGAGCAGGCGCTTACTCAGCAAAACAGCAGACTGCACCAGCAGCATCAGTGGCTGACGCAGGCGCAGCAGTTGGACAGCGATATTCAGGCCGCGCAGGCGGCGCTGGCGCAGGCGGAACAGGCGTGGCGCGAGGCGGAAACGGATCGCCAGCGGCTGGCGCGCAGCGAGCCGGCGGAAAAACTGCGCGATAAATTAGTTCAGCGCGACAGCCTGCTGCAGGAGCAGCAGCGCCTGCAGCAGGCGCAGCAGCAGCTGGCAGCGCAGCGCCAGGCGGCAGAAGAGCAGACGCAGCGCGATCGGCATCGCCGCGAGACGGCTCAGGCGGCGCGCGACGCCGCGCTGCGCGAGCAGCAGACGCAGGAGACGCTGCTGACGGAACAGGTTATCCCGCTCGACCAGCAGATTGCCGCCCTGCTGGCGCAGGCGCAGCAGCAGCAGCGGGAGAGCGATCAGCAGCAGCAGACGCTGGCGCAGAGCGAGCGCGCGCTGCAGCAGGAAACGGGGCAGCGCGACAGCCTGCAGGCCGCGCTGGCGGAACAGCAGCAGTGGCGCGCGGATCAGGGCGCGCTGCCGCAGTGGGGCCCTTCGCTGGCGCTGTGGCAGGAGCGTTTCACCCAGCTGACGCAGCGGGAAACGGCGCTGGCGGCGCTCGGCGCGCAGCAGCGTCAGCAGCAGCAGACGCTGGCGCAGCGGCAGGCGGAGATCGCCCGGCTGGAGCAGCAGGCGGCCCCGCTGAGCCTGGCGGAACAGCAGGCGGCGAGCGCCCTGCAGAGGGCGCAACAGGCGCTGGCCGATCTGGAGCAGCACCATCCGCCGCAGGCGCTGCAGGCCAGCCTGGCGCAGATCGAGGCGAGCCGCCCGCAGCACCAGCAGCTGGCGGTGCTGGCCTCGCAGTGGGCGCCGCTGCAGCAGCACATCGCCGCGCGTCAGCAGCGCCTCGCCGCGCTGGACAAGACGCTGCAGCAGGATGATGAGACGTTGCAAAGGCTGCGCGCCACCTTCGCGCGCGAAAAGGCCGCCCTTGCCGATATCAAAAAAATCTGCGAGCTGGAGCAGCATATCGCCGATCTGGCCGCCTGGCGCGCGCGCCTGGAGCCTGAGCAGCCCTGCCCGCTGTGCGGCTCATGCCAGCATCCGGCGGTGGAGCGCTACGCCGCGCTGGAGCTGAGCGCGAACCAGCGACGGCTGGCCGAACAGGAGCAGCAGGTCGAGGCACTGCGCGAACAGGGCATTAAAAAAGGCGAGGCCGTTAAGCAGGCGCAGGCCGAACGGCAGCGGCTGCAGGAGGAGCTGGCGGCGGAAACCCGACGGCTGGAAGAGCTAGCCCAGCAGTGGCAGGTATTACAGAGTGAGCTGGCGCTCACATTTGATGCGGGCGACAGCGCCGCGCTGGCCGCCTGGCAGCAGCAGCAAAACGGCGCGGAGCAGGCGCTGCAGCAGCAGCTTCGTCAGCAGGAGGCGGCCGCGCGTCAGCGTCAGCAGGCGAAAGATGAGCACCTGCGGCATCAGCAGGCGCTGCAGCAGCATCAGCAGCAGCTTCAGCTGGCCCAGCAAACGCTTACTAACCTGCAGGAGAGCGCGGCAACGCTGGCGCAGCGTCTGGAACAGGAGGAGCGCGACTGGCGGCAGCGCCGCGATGCGCTGCATCAGGAGCTGGCGGACGCCGGCCTCGCCTTGCCCGACGCGGCGGCGCGCGACGGCTGGCTGCAACAGCAGCAGCAGCGCTGGCAGCGCTGGAATGAGAGCGAACAGCAGCTTGCCCGGCTGCAGCCGCAGCTGGCGCGCGCCGAGGCGCAGTGCAGCAGCCTGCAGCAGCGCGTAGAGAGCGAACGACAGCGGCTCGACGCACTGCGCCAGCAGCGCGCGCAGAGCGAGGCGACGCTGGCGCAGCTGCGCGCAACGCGGCAGGCGCTGTTCGGCGATGGCGACGTTGCCGCAGCGCGGCGGCAGATGCAGGCGCAGATCCAGCAGCAGGAGGCGGCCCTCGCCGCCGCGCTGGAGGGAATGCAGGCAACCCAGAGCCACCTCAGCCAGCTGGCCGGACGCGCCGCAGAGCTGGACGCGCAGCAGGAAAAAGCCAGCCAGGCGCTGCGCGAGGCGCAGCAGCTGTTCAGCGCCGCGCTGGCCGCCGCCGCCTTCGACGATGAAGCCAGCCTGCGCGCCGCGCTGCTTGACGAAGAGGAGGCGCACAGGCTGCGCGCCCGGCTACAGCAGCTTGAGCAGCAGCGTCAGTCGCTGCAGGCGCAGGCGCAGCAGCTGGCGCAGCGGCGCGAGGCGCATCAGCAGAGCCGACCCGAGGGGGCGGCGGAAAGCGCCGCCGCGCTGGAAGCGCAGCTCGAGCAGCTGCGTCTGGCGCTGCGCGACAACGCGCGCCAGCAGGGTGAAGCGCAGCAGCAGCTTCAGAGCGATGCGCGCCTGCGCGAACAGCAGCAAAGCCTGATGATGCAGATCGAAGAGGATGAAGCGGCGCTGGCGCAGTGGAGTCAGCTGAACGATCTTATCGGCTCCGCCAGCGGCGACAAGTTCCGCCGCTTCGCGCAGGGGCTGACGCTGGATCACCTGGTGGCGCTCGCCAACCGCCAGCTCGATCGGCTGCACGGGCGCTATCTGCTGCAGCGCCGCGCCAGCGACGCGCTGGAGCTGGACGTGATCGATACCTGGCAGGCGGACGCCGCGCGCGACACCCGCACCCTGTCGGGCGGCGAAAGTTTTCTCGTCAGCCTGGCGCTGGCGCTGGCACTTTCAGATTTAGTCAGCGTGAAAACCCGCATAGAGTCTTTGTTTCTCGACGAGGGGTTCGGTACGCTGGACGCCGAAACGCTCGACACCGCGCTGGATGCGCTGGACGCGCTCAACGCCAGCGGCAAAACCATTGGCGTAATCAGCCACGTCGAGGCGATGAAAGAGCGCATTCCGGTTCAGATCCGGGTGCGCAAAATTAACGGGCTGGGCTACAGCAAACTGGAACTGCCCCGCGCTCAGGAGGCGTAATGAAAACAGGCATGGCGCTGCTGCTCGCCAGCGCGCTGCTGGCGGGATGCAGCAGCACACCGCAAAGCGATCTCAGCTGCGGCCGCACGTATTCGGCGGCGCAGTGCAACTATCTGCGCGACGTTCAGCATCAGCTGGTCAGCAGCTTTAACAGCAGCGTCGCGTCGCGCTATCCGGGCCAGACCTGCCTGGTGTCGGCGCACCGCCGCGCCGACGGCGGCTACAGCGTGCTGCGCACCGAGGGAGACGAAGCGCTCTGCCTGCGCGCCTGGCAGCAGGTCAGCAGCGCGCGCAACCTGCCGCTGCCGCCGGTGGGCGTGCCGGAAGACTGGCAGTTTGCCTTCGGCTCAACGCAGTAACCCTTACTTTATCAGCGGCCAGAGCCAGGCCGCGCCGCGCACCCCGCTCGAATCGCCGTGTTTTGCCTTCAGCACCGGCGTTTCACACTCCCCGCCAAATACCCACTGCTTCATCAGCGTCGGCACCGTCTGATAGAGACGATCGTTGTTGCTCATGCCGCCGCCGAGCACGATCGCATCGGGATCCAGCAGGTTCACCACCTGCGCCAGCGACTTCGCCAGCCGGGTTTCGTAGCGGCGCATCGCCTGCTCGGCGATCGGATCCTGCTGCGCGATCAGCTTAACGATCTCGGCGCCCTTTAACGCCTGGCCGCTCAGCCGCCGGTAGTCGATGGCGAAGCCGGTGCCGGAGACAAAGGTTTCGATACAGCCCTTCTGCCCGCAGTAGCACGGCACCTCCTCCCGATAGCGCAGCTCATCCTCATCCATCCACGGCAGCGGATTATGGCCCCACTCGCCGGCGTTGCCGTTGCCGCCGATGCGCGCCTCGCCGTTGATCGCTATCCCCGCTCCCGATCCGGTGCCGATAATCACCGCAAACACCAGCGGCTGGCCTGCGCCCGCGCCGTCTACCGCCTCGGAGACCGCCAGGCAGTTGGCGTCGTTGGCGATGCGCACTTCGCGCTGCAGCGCCAGCGCCAGATCGCGATCCAGCGGCTGGCCGTTAAGCCAGGTGGAGTTGGCGTTTTTCACGCGGTGGGCGTAAGGCGAGATCGTGCCGGGAATGCCGACGCCGACGCTGCCGGTCTGGCCGGTTTTCGCCTCGGCGAGATGCACCAGACCCGCGATCGCCTGCACCGTGGCGGCGTAATCGTCGCGCGGCGTATCCACGCGGTGGCGAAACAGCTCGCTTCCCTCATCAGACAGGGCGATCACTTCAACCTTGGTGCCGCCCAAATCAATACCTATACGCACGCGTTATTCCTCATTATTCGTCAGGGTGAGAGATACATTAGGAGCGGCGCCGGGGAAAGGCAATGAAACCGTTTCGATGTTTCGCTATCATGCGCGCTGACCTCTCGACTTGTGCGCCCGATCGCGCGACCCGGTAAGGAATTGTGATGTTGTGGTTTAAAAATATGATGGTTTATCGTCTGAATCGGGACATTCCGCTCTCTGCAGACGACATGGAAAAACAACTTGAGGCTTACACCTTCTCCCCCTGCGGCAGCCAGGATATGAGCAAAACCGGCTGGGTGTCGCCGATGGGCAACCGCAGCGATGCGCTGACCCATGTGAACAACGGTCAGATCGTGATTTGCGCCCGCAAAGAGGAGAAGATCCTGCCGTCGCCGGTGGTGAAGCAGGCGCTGGAAGCGAAGATCAGCAAGCTGGAAGCGGAACAGAGCCGCAAGCTGAAGAAGACGGAAAAAGATTCGCTGAAAGATGAGGTGCTGCACAGCCTGCTGCCGCGCGCGTTCAGCCGTCTCAGCCAGACCTTTATCTGGATCGACACCGTAAACAACCTGATCATGGTCGACTGCGCCAGCGCGAAAAAGGCGGAAGATACGCTAGCGC
Source organism: Pantoea sp. ACRSC (assembly GCF_022346785.1). Lineage (NCBI taxonomy): Bacteria > Pseudomonadati > Pseudomonadota > Gammaproteobacteria > Enterobacterales > Erwiniaceae > Pantoea > Pantoea sp. ACRSC. The sequence continues at coordinate 39,769 of NZ_JAKRNN010000001.1, read as the reverse complement.
TGCTGCGTAAGAGCCTCGGCTCGCTGCCGGTGGTGCCGCTGACGCTGGAAAGGCCGATTGAGCTGACGCTGACCGAATGGGTGCGCTCCGGCGATCTGCCCGCCGGTTTCGCCCTGATGGACGAAGCGGAGCTGAAGGCGATCCTCGAAGATGGCGGCGTGATCCGCTGTAAAAAGCAGGATCTGGTATGCGACGAGATCGCCAACCATATCGAAGCGGGCAAGCTGGTGACTAAACTGGCGCTCGACTGGCAGGAGCGTATCCAGTTTGTGCTGGCGGACGACGGTTCGGTGAAGCGCCTGAAGTTCAGCGATACCCTGCGCGAGCAGAACGACGATATCGACCGCGAGGATTTCGCCCAGCGTTTCGACGCTGACTTTATCCTGATGACCAGCGAACTCGCCGCGCTGACCAGTAATCTGGTTGAGGCGCTGGGCGGGGAGGCAAAGCGTTAAGAAATCGGCCCATCAGGCCGGTTAACACTATCTGAAAGCGAATGACATGGCCCGAAGTGCAAAGCGTCCCGCGACAGGGAGGTCGCGGGCCGAGCGGGCCATGTCATCCGCACTGGCACACTGCCATGGCCCGTTTTATTACTCTTTCAGATAGCGGCAGAGATAGGAACTCGGCTCACCCACCTGCAGATGAAACTCGCTGTGGCCCGGCACGTTAAACACTGAACCCGCCTCAAACCATTGCCATTCGGTTTCGCCCGGCAGCAGCACCTTCAGCGATCCGCTCACCACCGTCATCTCTTCCGGCTGCGCTGTGCCGAAGGTGTATTCGCCTTCGGCCATCACGCCCACGCTGGCACGACCGGTGCTGGCACTGTCGAAGCCGATAGATTTTACTTTTCCGTCAAAATACTCACTTACATTGAGCATGTTACTTCCTCACAGCACATTAAGGTATCTGGCAGTGTAGAGCGGAACTCGCTGATCTGTCACGCGAATTGCAGCTTCGCCTCCCGCTTTGTGATCGCGCCGTTATCAGACGATAAGTTCAGCGGCCAGTTTCGCCACCAGCACGTTGGAGAGCAGCACCGGAATGCCGAGCAGCTTCTGCAAAAAGTCGCGATGGGTCTGGTTATAGCCGATGCAGTCGAGCACCACCACGTCCGCGCCCTGCTCCTGCAGCGAGAGCGCCGCGTCGGTCAGCTTCTCGTTATCGGGAATATAGGGGCTGGCAACGGCGAAGCAGGGTCGGCGCTGCAGATTGCGCCACTTGTTCGCCTGCTGCTGCATCTGCTCCTCAACCGGCACCACGATGCCGACCTGATGGTCCTGCACAATGGCGGAGACCAGCGGCGGAATAATGCGGTCAGGCTCCAGCAGCAGCGCGCTTTTGGCGGTCAGCGCGCCGAACTCGCCGGTGCAGAGCAGCAGAATAGTGTCGTAGCCCTCAGCTTCCAGCGCGGCGATTTTCGCCTGCAATCCCTGCTCGACCTTCGCCGTAGCCAGCCGCACCTGCGTGCCGTTGCGCAGGCGCGACACCAGCACGCCATCCTGCGCGTCAGGGGCGAAGCGCGCGGCGATCTCCGCCTCGCTCAGCCCGTCCAGCAGGCCGACATGATCGGTCTGCTCAGCCGGTAAACAGGCCGCCAGCAGCGGCATAATATCGCTGCGCGGCGACTGACCAATGGTCAGGGTAACCAGGGATTTCGTCATTATTCGTCTCGTTTACGCAGGTGACTCAGGCTGCCGTAAAGCGCCAGCAGGCGGGCGTACTCGTCGGCATCGTAGAAATGGCAGGTCTCGCGGCCAAACTCTTTTGCCACTTCTACCGCAAACTTCGCCGCCGCCGCAATATCCACTTCATGGCTGGCGCCGGTTCCGCAGCCCGGCACCACCGACTCCGCCGTGATCGCCACGCCCACCACCGGCACGTCGGTCGCCGTGGAAGGTTGCAGAATGCTGTTCAGGTGATAAATGCCGTTGCCGTAAGGGGTAATATCCTGCGTGGTAATGGGAAAGGTTACCGCCGGGCGGCCGGTGGTCATCTCCATAATGCGCAGCAGATCGTCCGATACGCGCAGGATATAGCCCTCTTTTACCGTAGGCGACAGCGCAAATCCCTTGTGGTTAATAATGCGGTTGCCCTTTGTGGTATCGATCGACAGGATAGCGTCCACCTCCTGCACCACCTCATTATTGTTCATGGTGACGTCGTCAACAGGCGAATCCATAAAGTCGACCGGCTCGTGCGGGCGCGTCGGCGCATCGGGACAGATATGCGTGGTAACGATAACGTCGCCCGCCAGCACGTCGCCTTTGGTCTGCATTACGGCCAGCTTCAGCGCACTGCTCACCGCCGCCACGGCGCCATCGGCGTCGGAAACCATGCCGATGCGGGTCGGGCGCGCGCCGATGCCGCCCAGGCGGCCGATAATGCCCAGCGTCGGCGCGCTGCCGCCGCTCGCTTTGCCCTGCGCGCCGGGAATATCGATGCGAACAAAATCGGTGCGCCCTTTTGGCCCGCTAACGCGCTTAACGCTGGCGCTGACGCCGGGAAAGCCGGCGAAGAGATCCGCCACCTGCTGGCCATCGATAAATGCGCTGTCGAATAACTCAAATACCTGTAACGTCTGGTGCAGACTCATGACATCCCTTAATTATTTTTTGCCGCTGGCAAACAGCGAGTGAAAGAAGCTATAGAGTGCGTCGCCGGCGATAAAGCCCGCCGCCAGCACCTCCATCGGCGAGCGACCGCGTTCGCCCCATACGCGAATAATGATGATGCGCAGCGCGATGCCCACGACTACCGCCCAGCCGGCCATCGCGTTATTGATCAGCAGGCCGGTGGCGAGCAGCACGCCGAGCTGGCGTTTCGGCCCGCCGATCAGCTGAATAATGGCCCCGGGAATCGCCCACATCAGCAGGCTACCGGCGATGCCCGGCTCCGCGCCCGCCTGGATGGTTTTGGCGTAGACGCGCGCCACCGGCGGCAGCAGGTTTTCCGCAAAAAACAGGTTGTGGGCGTACCAGACAATGGGAACAGAGACCAGAAACGCAATCATCGCGGCGATCAGCTGAATGCGGCGCCCCCACAGCTCCTGCTGCAGATCCGCGCCGTTGCCGCGCAGAATAAAGCCCGCTTTAAGATCGTAGCCCATGTCGGCGAAGGCGGGCCCGGTCGCTGCGGTAAAGCCGCACAGCAGGCAGAGCGCCAGCGGCGGAAAGCCGAGCAGAATGCCGACGATCAGGGTGATCAGCGCCACCGCGAACGCCGGGAACCAGCCGGAGTGCATCGCAGCAATGCCGACGATCAGCTCATGCACAAAGGCGGCGAACGCGGCGTAAATCACAAACAGCAGCAGCATCGGCAGGCTCATTTCGCTCCACAGTCCGCCCGCCAGCGCCAGCAGCGCCGAAATAATCAGGTAGCCCGCGCCGCCGAGGCCGAGGGCGCGCCTCACCTCATTGCCGCCGCGGCTCACCTTCTGCTCGTCGTGGCGGCGGCTGCGGATCACCATGACCACCTGAATCAGCGCCACCAGCCCGGCGCCGACCATCACGCCGTGCGGCAGGTAGAGCGCGTTGATATCGATATCAGCAACCGGTTGCGCGTAGGCGCGCAGCAGAAAGCCGACGCCCAGCATGCCCAGCGCCCAGATATTGCCGATAAAGGCGGTGCCGAACGCGGACATCGGGATGGTGAGCATTGAGCCGAGGATACCGCCGGCGATGCCCGCCGCCAGCAGCCAGGCCTGTCGCCCGCCCCTGTCGCCTGCCTTGATCGCCTCGGCGGCGGCCACGCCCGGCGGCCAGGCGTTGCCGGCGGGAAAAACGCGGGTATCGAACAGGCGGTAGAGCAGATAAGCGTCCAGCAGCATCGCCGCGCTGACGCCGCAGAACATCGGCAGCACCAGCTGCGGCTCGCCCAGCGCCCAGGGCACGGCGATCGGCATTAATAAGCTGTTTGCGGCGCCGAAAGTTGCGGAAGAAATAGCGGTCTGGGCGAGGTTTTGAATTTCAATCGAGCGATAGCGGCGAAACACCTGCAGTGGAATACGCGCCAGCAGCATGGCAAATAAGGCGCCGATAATAGAGGTATTCGGCGTCACGCCGATAGTGGTAATAAGCTGCACGCCAATAATTGCGCCCGCCACCGACAGGGCGATTAATACTATCGCCACGCCAGCCTGTTTTACTGGATTAACCTTCTCCATATTGTCCCCGTCAGGAATGCCGGTAGAAATGAAATGACGCTTCGCGAGCCTGAATCAGACTCGCTTACGTCGTTTTTTTATTTCGTCCGTGAGCATGAATAAACAGGCCCGAAGGCCTGGCGTTTTCCCGGTGTGGCGAAAGTATTGCGCCGATAAAAAAGTAAATTCAGAGTGGCGTTGCGCCATATTTCTCGGCCAGGTCGCTGGCCGTTATGCGTAATTCATCGAGCAGCGCGGGCGGATAGCCTGGCGAACTCTCCTGCGATAAAAATGAGAGGCAAAGCGCTACCGTATCGCCGTGATATTTATTATGCAGCGCGACGGAGAGCGAACTGATGCCGGGCAGCGTTTCGTTGCGCGCCAGCGACCAGCCCTGGCTGCGGATCGCCGCCAGCTGCGCGCAGAGCACCTCGAGCGTTTGCGGCGAATTGGGCGGCAGCGGCTGCCAGGCGTCGCGGTAGCGCTCGTATACCTCTTCTTCGCTGAGCTGCGCCAGCAGTACGCGGCCGGTGGAGGTGGCGGCGGCGCTCATGCGGCTTCCCGGCGGCGTCACCAGCTGGGTAAAGTGGCGCCCGTGAAACATGCGCATCACCACCAGATCGCGTCCGTCGAGGCGCGAGATATAGCCGATGCTGCCGGTTTTATCCGCCAGCCGCGCCATTGCCGGCGCGGCGCTGTCCACCAGCGGCGCGGAGAGATAGTGTCCGGCGACCGACAGCAGCACGCGGCCAATATGAAAACAACGGCTCTCTGCGTCACGCTCCAGCATGCCCTGACTTTCCATGGTGGCCAGCAGGCGCGACACGGTGCTTTTCGGCAGGCGCAGCGCCTCCACGACATCGGTAAACGTCAGCCCGGGATTTCCCTGCGTTACCCCTTTTTGCTGAAACAGCTTAAGCACCGCGGCGGCGTTTTCGAGTGTGGTCATGGCGTCAGTTTCACTATATGGAACCGAGTTCCTGTATCGATGTTTTAAACTAAAACGCGGGGCAACAGGGGTCAAGCGTCAATTTTTGTCAGCGAAGATCAGGCGCAGTGAAATAACCGGGCGAGGGGCAAAGAGAAATGATTTTATAGGGTCGCAGAGAGAAAGTGCAGAATGGATATTAGCTTCACCGCGCGCAGGCAGCGAATAACAGCAAATAGCATTACCAGAAAAACGCTATTGAGGCTGGCGTCCCTGCCAGAGAGATTGCGCTACTCTTTTTCCACATCCTCATAGCGAACTTTGGCGTCATGCGCTTCCGCTTCTGACGTGTGCTCGCTAATTAACGTATTAGGCGATGGATGATCGGCACGCAATTCCCATGAGGTTACGGTGCTGCCCGGCGGCCCCTTCTCAACGGTGACGACGCGAGCTTCGCGTGGATAAGGCGGTCTGGTCGGCATATTCAATCCCTCCTGGCTAAGCGTATTCCACACGACGAGACGATTCCCGTCTGAGGATCAGTATAGCCAGGCTACGCAACCCAGACGGGAAAGCGGGAAGAATCTGAAGAAAAAACGTGGAGGCTAGCTGGCGCGCGCCAGCGACAGTGACTGAAGAATATCGTCGATAACGCGATCCGGCGTCTGCATGGCGTTGACTTCATGGTGGGCGGCGTCGCGGTAAAGATGCGCGCGCTCGCGCAGGATATCGCCCATCTCTTCGGCGATGGGACGGCCGGTCAGCGTAGGGCGCTGCGCCGCTTCCGGCTGGCTCTCCAGCCGCTGCGCCAGAATATGCGACGGCGCGCTAAGCCAGATTACGCGCCCGTGCTCGCGCATAAAGCGACGGTTGTGCTCCGCCAGCACCATGCCGCCGCCGGTGGCGATGACCGTTGCCGGCGCGGTGACCGCTTTCAGCGACTCGGTTTCCCGCGCGCGAAAGCCTTCCCAGCCCTCATCCGCCACAATCTGCGCGACGCTGCGCTGCGTGCTGAGCTGCAGATGGTGATCGGTATCGCGAAAGGCGTAGCCCAGCGCGTGCGATAGCGCCTCGCCTACGGTGGTTTTGCCGCAGCCGCGCGCGCCGATCAGATAAATGGGTAGAGACATCGGGCAGTTCCTCCGCCGTTACAGGCCGTATATCGCGGCATATCGCTTAATAATGCGACGCATAATAACTGGAAACCGCCATAGCCTCCACCCGCGAAGCAAGAAATGCGCATCCTTTTCGGGTTTCAGCCTATATTTAATTAAATATTAAGGGGTTAACCATGCGCATTTCGTGCAGAGCGCCCTAAGCCCGGCGGCGGCAACATTTGCTTACCTGGCAGATTTTACTTTGCCGCGCCCCGCCCCCATATACTTATTTAATCTCAACAGGAGAGCCATCATGTATAGCCAGGAACACCAATTGATTGAGGGTCTGTTCAGCCGTCTGAAACAGGCCGAGAGCCAGACCGGACCGCGTGACGCGGCGGCGGAACAGCTGATTAAAGAGCATCTGCAGCAGCAGCCCGGCGCGCCTTACTATATGGCGCAGGCGATCCTGATTCAGGAAGCCGCGATGAAGAAACTCAACGATCGCATCACCGAGCTGGAGAACCGTCTGGCGCAGCAGCAGCAGCAGCCTCAGCAGCAGAGCAGCGGCGGTTTTCTGTCGAGCCTGTTCGGCGGCGGCTCGCGTCAGCAACCACCTGCGCCTGTGCAGCAGCCCCAGCAGCAGGCGTGGAACAACGCACCGCAGCAGCCGCAGTATAACAATGCCCCTGCCGCACCGGCGCGCGGCACCGGCTTCCTCGGCGGCGCGCTGCAAACCGCGGTCGGCGTCGCAGGCGGCGTGGTGATGGCGGATATGCTGACCAGCCTGTTCCACCACTCTCAGCCGGAAGAGATTGTGAATATCATTAACGAACCGCCGCTGCCGCAGGTCGATGAGAACCTCGATACCTTTAACAGCGGCGGCAGCGGTTTCCTTGACCAGAACAACGGCTGGGATAACAACTACGCGGACAATAATGACTTCAACGATCTCGGTAATGACAGCTTCGACGGCTTTAACGACGACGATGACAGCTTCGTCTGATTTCAGCGCTGACGCTGCGTCAGCCAGCTGTCGAGCGCGTTAGCGAACTGCTGGCGGTCTCGCGGACTCATCGCCGCGGGGCCGCCGGTTTGCACGCCGCTGGCGCGCATGGTATCCATAAAGTCGCGCAGGGTGAGCTTTTCGCGGATAGTGGCGGGCGAATAGCGTTCGCCGCGCGGATTAAGCGCCTCGCCCCCTTTCTCCAGCACCTCCGCCGCCAGCGGAATATCGGCGGTAATCACCAGATCCCCCTTCTCCACGCGCTTCACGATCTCGTTATCCGCAACGTCAAACCCGGCAGGCACGCGCAGCGTTTTCAGCCAGGGTGAGGGCGGCACGCGCAGCGACTGGTTGGCGACAAAGGTCACCTGCGTTTTGGTGCGATCCGCCGCGCGGTAGAGCACTTCTTTGATAACGTTGGGGCAGGCGTCAGCATCAACCCAGATAACCATGTTCTTTCCTTACTCTTTGGGAATGATGGAGATCTTGCCGGTCTTCTCCAGAATGGCAAACTTTATTTGGTCAAGCCGCTCCAGTCCCTGCGAGCTGCGCGCGCTCTGCAGAATATCCTCTTCATCTATCCCTGCCCGCTTCGCCCGCTGGTGCAGCAGCCTGCCCTCTTCCACCAGAATCAGCGAAGAGCCGTCAATCAGCCGCTCCATGCGGGGAAAGCGCGTTTTCATCACGCCGAATACAATATCAATCACGATCAGCGTCACGATGGTCAACCCGGCGCCGGTAACAGAAAAGTCATCGCCGAGCAGCGCCTGCTGGGTCGCCTCGCTGATAATCAGCAGCAAAATCAGATCAAAAGAGGTCATCTCCATCAGCGTGCGCCGTCCGGCGATTTTAAATACCACCATCAACAGCAGATACATGCTGGCTGCGCGTAACACCGTTTCCATGCCAATCTCCTAGGGATAAATAAACTGACTAAACCGCGCGGTCGAGGCCTCGTCCAGCGTGACGGACAGGCGATAGCGGCCGAAGTCTTGCGGCTGCGTGCCGATCCAGAGGGTGGCCTCCTGCTGATCCGCGCGCCGGTGCCAGCGCAGCACCAGGCTGTCGCCGGTGCTCCAGGCCTCATCCGGCTGCGGCTGCAGGGTCTGTAGCTGTATACTGTCGAGCTGCGGACCGCGCAGCCTGATCTGGTAAGCGTCGCCGCGCAGCTGCTTCAGGCGCAGCGTCATATCCATGTTGCTTTCGCGTCGCCCGAAACGCTCATAGTCGACGCTCAGCCGCCTGTCCGCGCTGACAACGCGTTGATTGCTCAGCCATCCTTTGGAAAAGAGACCGGCTGCCCCGGCGATCACAATCAGCAGCAGCAGCACGAAGCCCACATGCTGAATGCGCCACTCGAGGCGTTGCCACGGCATATTCTCTTTGACCGGGTAGTGCCGGCTTTGATTTTCATTGTCGCCCATGCAGTGTTCTCCTTGCTGACTTGTTATTAATCCTGGCTGAAGTAAGCTAACACGTTAAGATTTTCGAACTTTCTTAAGGATACGGCGATGCTGGAGAAGAAAATTGGGTTTATCGGCGGCGGCAATATGGCCAAAGCCATTATCGGCGGGCTGGTGAAAAGCGGTCAGATCGCGCCCTCGAACATCTGGGTATTTGACCGCAAGGCGGAAACCAACGAGGCGCTGGCGCGCGAGTACGGCATTCAGGCCGCCGAAAGCGCCGAGGTGCTGGCGCGCGAGGTAGATATTCTGTTCGGCGCGGTCAAACCTAACGTTATCCTGAAAGTGCTGAAAGATCTGGCCAGCCAGCTGAAGAAAGAGGCGCTGGTGATCTCTATCGCCGCGGGCGTGACGCTGGACTCGCTGGCGACGGTGCTGGGCCATGACCGCAAAATTGTCCGCGTGATGCCGAACACGCCCGCGCTGGTCAACGAAGGCATGACCTCGGTTACGCCGAACGTGCTGGTTGAGCAGCCGGAGATCGACGAAGTCGTGACGATGTTTGAGAGCTTTGGCAAGGCGGCCGTGGTGAGCGAATATCTGATTCACTCGGTGGTCGGCGTCAGCGGCTCCGCGCCCGCCTACGTCTTTATGTTTATCGAAGCGATGGCGGACGCCGCCGTGCTCGGCGGCATGCCGCGCGCCCAGGCCTATCAGTTCGCCGCCCAGGCGGTAAAAGGCTCTGCCCAGATGGTGCTGGAGAGCGGCAAACACCCCGCCGAGCTGAAAGATATGGTCTGCTCGCCCGGCGGCACCACTATCGAAGCGGTGAAGGTGCTGGAAGAGAAAGGTTTCCGCGCCGCCGTTATGGAGGCGATGCAGCAGTGCATGGCGAAGTCTGAAGCGCTGAGCAAAAAGTAATATGCGGGGCGGAGCGTCCGCTCCGCCCGCCTTCGCTACTGCTGGTAGCTCGCCACCGTCGCCAGCGCCTGTTCCATGGTCATCGGCTGCTGCATCTCCAGCACCAGCGCTGCGGTCAGCGTATACATGCCGCAGGAGAACGCCGCCGCGAGCTTGCCCTGCTGGCCGTAGAGGGCGATAAAGGTTTTCTTCTCCAGCGAGCCGATCAGGCGATACTCATCCCACTTGTCGGCATGGCCGAGATACTCGTAGCGCGTGCCGAAGTGCGTGGTCCAGAAAAAGGGCACCCGATCGTACATCATGCGCTTGTCCAGCATATTAAAGGCGGCGATGCGCCCCTGCTGGTGGGCGACGCGATAGTGCTCGACGCGCAGCGGCCCCTGCGGCGTCAGATAGCTGGCACTATCCCCCGCCACCCAGACGTCTGGCGTCACGCGCAGCTGGCTGTCGGCCAGCAGGCTGCCATCCTCGCGCAGCGGCAGATCGTGAATAAAGCCGGTGACTGGCTGAATACCGGTCGCCAGCAGCACCACGTCCGCTTTGATGCGGCGGCCATCCTGCAGGCGCAGCGCGGTAACCTGATGTTCCCCCTCCAGCGCCGCTGGCTCGCCGTCGACAAAGTGTACGCCGTTGCTGCCGTGCAGATCGCGGAAATAGCGGCCGATCTGCTCGCCGAACTGACGCGCAAAAGGCAGCGGATGCCGTGCCACCACGCTTACCTCAACGTCGCGATTGCGCAGCGCCGACGCCATCTCCATGCCGATAAAACTGTTGCCGATAATCACCAGCTGCTGGCTCTGATCGACCTCCTGCAGCAGCGCGTCAGCCTGCGCCAGCGAACGCAGCAGGTGTACGCCCGCCAGCTCGCTGCCGGGCAGTTCGGGACGCTGGGGCGCGCCGCCGGATGCGATCAGCAGCTTATCGTAAAAGAGCGACGTGCCGTCGGCGAAGTGGATTCGCTGTTCACGCGTGTCGAGACGCGTCACCTCCCCCTGCAGGCGATCGACATGCTGCAAAATGTCCTCTTTCAGGATGCGCGGCACATCCTTGATATCCATCTTGCCGGAGGGAACGAATTTGGTCAGCGCGGTGCGGTCGTACGGCGCTTCCGGCTCGCGCTCCACCAGCACCACCTTTCCTTTAAACCCTTCGCGCCGCAGCGTCCAGATGGCGGCGCTGCCAGCTGCGCCGCCGCCAAGCACCGCATACACCGGCGCCTCGCCGCCGCTGCCGATGGGCGTCGCAGATGACATCGGTTTAGGGTTGACCTGCACGATGCCGTTCTCGACGCGCAGCGGAAACTGTTTGAGATCCGCCAGCGCCAGCGGTTCGCACATATGGCCATCCTCCAGCGCAAACACCGCTTTATGCCAGGGACAAACCAGTTTATCGCCGCAGATAGCGCCCTGCTCCAGCGGCGCACCCGCATGTGGGCAGGTGGCCTGAAAGGCGCGCACCTGTTCTCCATCGCGCACCAGCAGAATATCGGTATCGGCTATTTTTGTTTTGGTCGGCTGGCGGTCGGGCAGATCTTTTAAGGCGATGACAGGCTGATAATTCATGACTCGGCTCCTTCTTTGTCGTTATTCACCAGGGCGTCCCGTGCGGGCGCCGCTATTCCCCTGCAAAAAGTAAGTGTGGCAAAAGAAAGCGAAAGGCAGAGTCGGAAAAGAGAAAAAGCGTTTAACCCGTTGTTAAGCTGCCGGTTTAAAGTTTTAGCAAGTGTAAACGGATAAAAAAGCGGAGCGGGAGAGGCAAAAGAATGCGTACGGCCGCAGTGCGGCCGTTATAAATAAGGTATCAGGCTTTTTTCAGGCAGGAACTCATAAAGGTTTTACGGGCGTCACCGCTGAGCTTTTTATCGCTCGCTTCACTATTACAGGTTTTCATTTTCACCTGCTGCGGCGTCATGCCGGAAATCTTGCTCTCTTTCTTCAGGCATTCGCTCATAAAAGATTTACGCGCGTCACCCTTGAGATTTTGCGTGCTGGCGTGCTGGTTGCACTGCGTCATTTTTTGCTGCTGCGCCGTTTTTTCAGCGGCCTGCGCTACGCTGACGCCGCTGACCAGCAGACCCGCCATCACGACTGCCGCTAAATGCACTTTCATGGTATGACTCCCTCTATGAATAGTCCGTTAATTCTGGCACGAGATAAACAGAGCGGTGGATTTTTGCGCAAATTTGCAGCAGCGATCGCACTGCCGGACTATTTACAATCAGACGCGCGGATGGTTAAGTAATTTATCCAGGTAGTTGCGTAACAGAAGCGCGTCTTCATTACTGGCGTCAGCGTTAGCATTGTGCATCGCATTATCAATACCTGCGGCGATAGCGTGCTGTTGTTCGGGATCCAGCTTGCGCAGCATCGCCGTTACGATAATTTCCAGCGCCTCAACCTGAGCCACCAGTTCTTTAGACTCTTCTTCTTTTGCCGCCAGTTTTACCAGTAATTCAGCGATAAGGTTCTTCATGCCCTTGTCCCGTGGCTAAATAAAAGCAGACGGTATCACTCAGCAAAATAAAAAAACAGCGCTTTTGGCCGATTTTGCTCAGCGCTTTATCACCACTTTTATTAAAACAGGGGCTAAACCTATTTTAAGAAGCGGGAGAAACGTTTTACCGTTAATTAAGCGAGACGTAAATCGTTTCAGCCCGGAATATAATAGAGATTATGCGGGATTAATGCGGGCCAGCGAAACCGTGACCGGGACCGCCCCAGCCGCCACCACCGCCGCCGCCAGGGCCTCCCCAGCCGCCGCCCGGAGGCGGAAAAATACAGCCGCTCAGCGCGGCGATCAGCGCCACAACCGCGGCAACTTTAATAATGCGTACCATAACAACCTCTGGGTGGATGAAATCGGGCTGAGTGTATGAGCGTCAAAACGGGCCGACAAGAGAGAATTCTCTGACTCGGGGCGCTATTAATCCTTGCATACCAGGCTTAACAATTTACTGGCACTAAGGCGACACAAATCCCGCATTCCAGCCCGCTGCGGCGCAGCGTCCGCTAAAAAAGCGCGGCTGTCGCCTCGCTGCCGCTCTTTACAGCCAGCGGAAAACATTGCATTGTGAGCGCAATACAAATTAAGGATCCCCCTATGCCAACGCCGCCGATCTCACTGAGCCAACTTCTTACCCGCCGCGACTGGGAAAATCCGGTCGTTACCAGCCTGAATCGCCTTGACGCACATCCTCCCTTCGCCAGCTGGCGCAGCGAAGCGGCAGCGCGCGACGACCGTCCCTCTCTCGCGCAGCGCAGCCTGAACGGCAGCTGGAACTTCAGCTACTTCAGCTGCCCTGAGGCGGTGCCAGAGCGCTGGCTGCAGGAAGATCTGCCCGACGCCGCCGTTCTGCCGGTGCCCTCTAACTGGCAGCTGCACGGCTACGACGCGCCTGTTTACACCAACGTTCAGTATCCCATCGCCGCAACGCCGCCCTGCGTGCCGCAGGAGAACCCAACAGGTTGTTATTCGCTCACATTTAATCTTGACCACGGCTGGCCTGCGGAGGGGCAGACCCGCATCATCTTCGACGGCGTCAGCTCCGCCTTCTATCTCTGGTGCAACGGCCGCTTTATCGGCTACTCCCAGGACAGTCGTCTGCCCGCCGAATTTGACCTTAGCGCGGCGCTGGTGCCGGGCGCTAACCGGCTGGCGGTCATGGTGCTGCGCTGGAGCGACGGCACCTGGCTGGAAGATCAGGATATGTGGCGCATGAGCGGCATTTTCCGCGACGTCTCGCTGCTGCATAAGCCGACGCCCCATCTGGCGGACCTCCAGCTGGAGACGCAGCTCAGTCCCGAATACCGCAGCGCGGATCTGGTGGCGCGCGTGCGCGTGACCGCTCAGGACAAGGCGCTGCGTTTGCGACTGACCCTGTGGCGCGAGGGCGCGCAGGCGGGCGTCGTCGAGCAGCCGCTCGGCAGCGCAATTATCGACGAGCGCGGCAACTATGCGGATCGCGCCGAGCTACGCCTGCACGTTGACGCGCCCGCGCTGTGGAGCGCTGAAACGCCGACGCTCTACCGCGCCACGCTGGCGCTGCTCGACGCGCAGGGCGAAACGATTGAGGTCGAGGCGTACGATATCGGTTTCCGCCGTGTCGCCATCGAAAACGGCCTGCTCTGCCTGAACGGCCAGCCGCTGCTGATACGCGGCGTAAACCGTCACGAGCACCATCCAGAGAGCGGCCAGGTGGTGGATGAGGTGACGATGCGGCGCGACATCGAGCTGATGAAGCAGCATAACTTCAATGCGGTGCGCTGTTCCCACTACCCTAACCATCCGCTCTGGTACCGGCTGTGCGACCGCTACGGCCTGTACGTGGTCGACGAAGCCAATATTGAAACCCACGGCATGCAGCCCATGAGCCGTCTGGCGGACGATCCGCGCTGGTTCGCCGCCTTCAGCGAACGCGTCACGCGCATGGTGCAGCGCGATCGCAACCACTGCAGCATTATTATCTGGTCGCTGGGCAATGAGTCAGGTCACGGCAGCACGCACGACGCCCTCTATCGCTGGGTAAAAAGCGCTGATGCGACGCGGCCCGTACAGTATGAAGGCGGCGGCGCCAACAGCGCGGCAACCGATATTCTCTGCCCGATGTATGCGCGCGTCGATGAAGACCAGCCCTTTCCCGCCGTGCCGAAATGGTCGCTGAAAAAGTGGATCGGCCTGCCGGGGGAAAACCGGCCGCTGATCCTGTGTGAATATGCGCACGCCATGGGCAACAGCCTCGGCGGCTTTGCGAAGTACTGGCAGGCGTTTCGTCAGTTTCCGCGCCTGCAGGGCGGCTTCGTCTGGGACTGGGTCGATCAGAGCCTGACGCGCTACGATGAAAACGGACAGCCCTGGCAGGCCTACGGCGGTGACTTTGGCGACAAGCCCAACGACCGCCAGTTTTGTATGAACGGGCTGGTGTTCGCCGACCGCACGCCGCACCCGGCGCTGTTTGAAGCGCAGCGCGCGCAGCAGTTCTTCCACTTTACGCCGGACGCCGACGATCCCTGGCGCTTTAGCGTCAGCAGCGACTACCTGTTCCGCCACAGCGATAACGAGGTGCTGCGCTGGCGCGTCGAGCAGCAGGGAGACGTGGTGGCGCAGGGCGAAGCCGCGCTCGATATCGCGCCGCAGGGAACGCAGCGCTTCAGCATTCCGCCGCTGGAGAAACTCACCGGGGAGTGCTGGCTCAACGTCGCCGTTCATCAGCGCGCCGCAACCCCCTGGTCAGACGCCGACTGGCGCGTCGCCTGGCACCAGTGGCCGCTGCCCGCCGCGCTGGCGCTTCCGCCGCTGCCGCCGCAGGGCGAGCCGCCGACGCTTAACGCGCAACAGGCGGTTATCGCGGTGACGCACCGCGGCCAGCGCTGGCACTTTAGCCGCCAGAGCGGCGAGCTGACGCAGTGGTTTGTTGACGATCGGCCGATGCTGCTGTCGCCGCTTCAGGACTGCTTTATCCGCGCGCCGCTCGATAACGATATCGGCACCAGCGAAGCGGAGCGCGTCGATCCCAACGCCTGGTCGGAGCGCTGGAAAGCGGCCGGCTATGACGCCATGACCCACCGCGTAGCGCGCATCGAGACGGAGACGCTGTCGAACGCGGTGCAGATCAGCGTGCTGCACGGCTGGTATGCCCAGGGCAGGCTGGCCTTTCTTAGCCATAAGCGCTACCGGTTCGACGCGCAGGGCGAAATGTATCTGGAGGTAGAGGTGGAACAGGCCGCCGACGCGCCCGCCCCGGCGCGCATCGGCCTGCGCTGCCAGCTCGCCGACGCGCCGCAGCAGGTTGCCTGGCTGGGGCTTGGCCCCCATGAAAACTACCCGGACCGCCAGCTGGCGGCGCAGTTTTCGCGCTGGCAGCTGCCGCTCGACGCGCTGCACACGCCCTACGTCTTCCCGAGCGAAAACGGCCTGCGCGGCGGCACGCGCTGGCTCGAGGCGGAAGGCTGGCGCGTCAGCGGCGCGTTCAGCTTCTCGCTGAGCCGCTACAGCCTTGAGCAGCTGCGCGACGCGTCGCATCGCCATCTGCTGCGCGCGGAGCCGGGATGCTGGCTGCATCTGGACGCCGCGCATATGGGCGTGGGCGGCGACGACTCCTGGAGCCCGAGCGTTAGCGCCGAGTTTCTGTTGACTCAGCGTCGCTGGCGCTATGCGCTGCGCTTCTCCCCTTCGGCTCCAGCAGGGTGCGCGGACGGCGGTAAAAGCGCTTCAGCAGCAGCACGTTAATCAGCACCACCAGCGCGGTGGCGAAGAAAACCCAGCGGTAGCCGCTCAGCGCCGACACCGCGGCGCCGAGCAGCGGACCGGCGACGTTGCCGAGATACATAAACGACTGGTTGTAGCCGAAGATACGGCCGGTAATGTTGTCACGCGAGTGGCGCACCAGCAGCGTCTGCACCGCAGGCATCATCGCGCCGTCGGCAAAGCCGAGCAGAAAGCGCAGCACGCCGAGCTGGGTGGCGCTGGTGACGAAAGACATGGCGATCAGCAGCAGCAGCGACGCCACCATGGTCGCCAGCAGAATACGCTGGGTGCCGATGCGGTCGCCCAGCCTGCCGAGGCGCGGCGCGGCAATCAGCGCCGAGATGCCGGGCAGCGCGGCGATAACCCCGCTGAGAAAGGCGATATTGTCCGCCGTCGGCGCCAGCTCGCGCACGAACAGCGTCAGAATCGGGTTAACCGAGCCGTTGCACATCTGGATCACCATCGTGGTGACAAACAGGCAGAGCATCAGCCTGGGGTTATCAAGCGAGGCGAACACCTCGCGCCCGCTCAGCTTCTCCTTTTTACTGACCGGCTTATAGCCGGTCTCTTTAATCAGCAACAGCGTCACCAGGAAGCTCACCAGCAGCAGCGCGGCGGTAACGATAAAGACCATGCGCAGGCCGACCCAGTCCGCCAGCAGCCCACCGAGCATCGGCCCAAGGATCACCCCGCCGATCTGGCCGGTGGAGACGCAGCTCAGCGCCCAGCCGCTGCGGTCGCGCGGCACCTGCGCCGCCACCAGCGCCATGGCGTTGGGGATATAACCCGAGGTCAGCCCCATCAGGGCGCGCAGCAGCAGCAGCTGCCAGGCCTGGGTGACAAAGGCCTGCAGCAGGATCACTATCCCCATGCCTGAGGCGGCGCGCAGCAGCATCAGCTTGCGTCCTTTGCGATCGGCGAGGCTGCCCCACAGCGGCGCGACGGCGGCCGAGATCACAAAGGTGATGCTAAAGGTGAGCCCCGACCAGAGGCTAAGCGCATCGCCGTCGGTGATCCCAAGCTGTTCGATATAGAGCGGCAAAAAAGGAATGATCTGGCTGATGGCCAGGCCGGTGAAAAAACAGCCGAACCAGACGGAGATAAGATTGATTTTCCAGGATTCTATTGTGCGTGGCATGAGCAAACTGGCGCTATCAGAGGGAGAAGAGAGTTTAACAACGGCTCCCTGTTGCTGAGCGGCAAATCATGGCACGAAATGAAAAAAACCGTTTTTCGCTGTCTGAGGCCCTTTTCACCCTCCCGCAGAGGGCGTTAGCGCTTTTTTGCAGTGAATCGTGAGGGCATTCCCGCTGGCGTGTCAGCAGAGATGAAAAAATATGTCAGGCTGTTACTGACAAGTTCCGGTGTCGGTTGTATGTTTAAAAAAACGCCAGTTTCTCTGGCGTCGGCGCCCCGTTCCGGCTGCGCTAACGCCTCCGCCACATCCTGTCGCGGCGAGGTCCACAGTTACCCTTTACGTTGACTTTCACGCTGCGCTGCGCAGGTCGTGACAGACGCGCCGTCGCCTTAGCGGAGGTGGATATGAGAACTCAAAACAGTGCCAGCCGTGCGATTGTGGACTATTTCAACAGCCCGGCGTGGAACGCGCCGCAGGAGTCCGATCTGCTGGCGGTGATCCTGCGCGAGCTAATGGAGGCTGGCGAGCCCGCTACCAATAAAGCGGTGATCGCGCGCGTTATTGAGCGGCTGGAGGTGGAAGGCGACGCGCGCCGCCTGGAAAATTATCGTCAACTGCTGGCGCAGCTAATGGAGACCGGTTCATCGGAATAGGCTAAAAAAATTCCCGCCGAAGCGGGAATAAACAAGACGAGCATTGCATATTGAGAGTGACGTGGAAATCTCTGTTATCCGCTCTCTATACTCAGCCTGGTTGATGACCAGCGCGTGACAGTGCGACGCTTTTTTTATGACGGCTCAGCCGCAGTAAACCTGGGTGATAACATCATCTTTGTCCGCCAGGAAGTTGAGGCGGTGCAGATTAAAGTCCATTGTCACCGCGCTGTTCCAGCGGATGGCGCGTACCGGCGTCTCCAGACGCACGCTGCTGGCCGCGCTGAGCGGTTTGCCGACGTAGCTCTGATACTGCGAAGCACCACAGGTGTCGCTTGCCGCATCCGCGCCTGCCGCAGCGCTTTCGGTTTTAGTCGCCGACTGGCAGCCGGCTAAGGCGAACATTCCCAGCGCCAGCAGCGCTTTTCCATAATATTTCACGTTTTCTCCTCATGGACGTGGTGAACTCGCCCCAGAGAGTAGCAAAGGCGCGCCCTCGCCTTAACCCTTTGCGGCTAAAAAGATCGCCAGCAGGCGGCCGATCGCACCGAATTTTTCAGATAAATCGCACTTACTGAACAAATTTCCCTCAGCGGCTGGCTAAAATTATTAGGAATTTTCCTCGGAGGATCCTATGGAACTGGCAATTTTTGTGGGCTTTGCCGTTCTGATGACCGCTGTAGCGGTTAAAGTGCGTTAAGCCCGAACCTGTTGAGATGTTGTCTCCAGAAGCGCAGTAAAGACCGCCAGCGGCACGGGGCGTCCCAGAAAGTAGCCCTGCCCCTCTTCGCAGGAGAGCCGCTTTAGCTGGTCGAGCTGCGCTTCTGTCTCAATCCCTTCCGCCGTAATCGTCAGCGCAAACGCATGCGCCAGCGCGATAATACCCGCCACGACCGACGCTGCCTGCTGTGACTCCGGGAAATCCTTTATCCAGGAACGATCGATCTTCAGACCGTTAAATGGAAAGGTCTTCAGATAGCCGAGCGCCGCATAGCCGGTGCCGAAATCGTCGACCGTCAGCCTGACGCCGAGCGCGCGCAGCGCCTGCATCACCTCCAGCGCCTGCTGCGGATGGTCGAAGGTGACGTTTTCCGTGATCTCCAGCTCCAGCCGCGTCGCGGGCAGTCCGCTGCTCTCCAGCGCGTGCGCAACGCGCTGCACTAAATCATGAGTGCGAAACTCTACCGGCGAGATATTGACCGATACATAGCGATCCGCCCCCCAGCCGCTGGCGTCGCGGCAGGCGCGCGCCAGCACCCAGTCGCTAATGGCGACAATCAGGCCGTTCTCCTCCGCCAGAGGAATAAAGCGATCGGGCGCGATCGTCTCGCCGTCCGAAGGCTGCCAGCGGATCAGCGCCTCCGCGCCCGCCAGCCTGCCGCTTTGCAGCTGATAGCGCGGCTGGTAATGCAGGCAGAACTCATCGTTGCGCAGCGCCTGCTCGAGGCGCTGCACCATCTCGCGCTTATGCTCGCGCTGGCTGGCCATATTGCTGGCGTACCAGACCCAGCGGTTGCGCCCCGCCGCGCGCGCCTCGTTAAGGGCGATATCCGCCATGCGCAGCAGCGCCTCAGGATGGCTGGCGTCCTGCGGCGCGCAGGCGATACCGACGCTGGCGGTAAGGTAGTGCGCCTGCTGGCCCGTGTAGATCGGCAGCTGCACCTCCTGCAGCAGCCGGGCGCAGCGGCGCGCTATTTCGCCTGCGTCGCTCTCCTGCAGCACCAGCACAAATTCGTCGTCTCCCAGCCGCGCCGCCAGCTCGTGGGCGCCGACGCCGCGCTGCAGCCGCTGCGCCAGCTGATTCAGCACCTGCTCGCCCGCCGCGTGCCCCCAGTTATCGTTCAGCGGTCTGAACTGATCGAGATCGAGGCTGAGGATCGCCAGCGGCTGAGGCAGCTCCAGATGGCGCGTTAAATACTCCTGCAGCTGAATGCGGTTGGCGAGTCCCGTCAGCGCGTCATGGCGCGACAGGAACTGGATGCGCGCCTCCGCCTCCATACTCTGGGTAATATCGGACACCGTGCCGCGAAAGCCGGCGCGGCGCCCTCTTGCCAGATGGTTTTCGCCACCAGATGACCAATGCGCCGTTCGCCCTGCGCGCTCATAAACTGGCAGCGCAGCGGCGCGGAGGAGCCGTTGCTCTCCTGGCGCATCAGCCAGGCCACCAGCGAATGACTCGGATGGGTCAGCAGACGGTCGATATGCTCTCCCATCCAGTCGGCGATGGCGTGGCCGGTCAGGCGATGAAAGCGTGAAGAGAGATAGATCAGCCGCCCCTGCTCATCGGTTTCCCAGATCCAGTCCGAGGCGGCTTCTGCCAGATCGCGAAAGCGCGCTTCGCTGTTGGCCAGCTCCTGCTGGCTAAGGGTCAGCATGGCGAAGCGGCGATCGGAGAGAAGGGCGTGATGCAGCGCGTGGCGGCTGACGCGGCGTGTAATCCAGCCGGTGACCAGCGCCACCGCCGCCAGTATCGGCAGCAGCAGCATCAGCAGGCCCGTGCCCGGCATTTTCGGCTGCCAGCGCAGCGTCACCGCTTCGCCCCCTGCCGCCCCGAGCGTCAGGCTCGCAGGCTGAGGCGCGTCAGCCTGCGCCGCGCCGCGCAGTGCCCAGACGTCGAGCATCTTGCCCAGCGCCTCTAACTTCGCGGGGGTAAACAGGTTAACAAACACCAGCACCGACGGCGCGCCGGGCGGCTCAGCGAGGCGCGACGCCTTGCCCATCGAGATGGGGGCCGCCACCACAAGGGCGGGCTGGCGCGCAATAACGGCGTTTTGCGCCAGCGCCGCGTGCTGCAGCCTGCGCGCGTCGCGCAGCAGCGAGGCGCTCTGGGCGCCGAGCCAGGCCTCCAGCGGCAGATCGGTGAGTTTTCCATTGATCACCGCGTAGCGCGTGCGGCCCGCGCTATCCACGACAAAAACGCCTTCGTAGTGATACTCGTTATAGAGATCCGGGCCAAGATTCTCCTCATCCCAGGCCCAGCGCGTGTTGAGCGTCAGGTGCAGGTTGCGCCACGCCTCACCCCAGAAGGCGTAGTCGCGCACGTCGGTCAGCATCGTCTCCTGCCGGGCTTCCCACGCCTGGAGCAGCCGCTGTCGATCCTGATCCGTCGCGTCGCGGTTCTGCCGCTGGGCGATGACGAGCACCATCAGCACGACCAGCAGCAGCACGACGGCAAGCAGCAGCGAAAAGATGCGCAGGCTGCGGCGCGTGCGCTCTTCAGCCGCCGGCGCAAAGCGGCGCGACGGCGATTGCGGTGGAACAAATGTCATCAGGGGCGCTCACAGCAAAACGGTTAAATGCGTTCGGGCGACAGCGGGTCGACGGCTGACGCAGGGGAGCCGAACAGGATTAAGCGGTTATCGGCGCGCACCGTCGCGGATTTAGCCTGGGGCGGTAATTTACTGCGCTAAGTTTGTACGCGCGCCTCCCTCGACAGGGATCGGGCGCGTTGCTACTATGCGCTTTCCTTCGATGGCTGGGTCGCCTATGAACACCAATCCCGACAGAGTGACGTTGACGCTGTTCTACGTCGGCAGCTTTGTGGTCTATTACCTCGTGACGATGCTGATTACGCTGTTTCCCAACTACGGCGTGCTGCGTAACGACGGGCTTCTGGTGCCGGTGCTCTGCCTGTTTGAATTCGCCGTGATCTACCCGCTCTACCGCTTCTATTGCCAGCGCCGCAGCGATCTGCCGCTGGGAGAGCTGCGCGTTCGTCAGACGCTCTTTTTTATCCTCGTACTCTTTGTGCTGATGGCGGCGCAGACGCAGTTTTTGCAGCCTGAAGGCTGGCTGGTGGAGCAGGCGCACCAGGGACGCAATTCGATGCTGATCCTGCTGCTTACCGCCGTGCTGCTGGCGCCGGTGTTTGAAGAGGTGCTGTTCCGCGGCTTTCTGCTGCAGGGATTTCTTCTGTGGGCGCCGCGCAGCCGCTTCGCCTGTATGCTGCTGACCTCACTGCTGTTTGCGGCGATGCATACGCAATATGTTCACTGGGAAACCCTGGTGGCGCTGACGCTCTTTTCCCTGCTGCTCTGCTATGCGCGCCTGCGCAGCAACAGCCTGGCCCTGCCGATTTTCCTGCACACCCTTAACAACCTTATCGCCCTGCTGCCCGCCTGGTTTTTCTCCTGATACGCCATACCGCTCTGGCTGATAATGCCTTGCCGACACGTTTGTCTATACTGGATCGTAAAAAAGGAATCTTAGCATCACAGTCCGTACCAACGAGACCGTGTAAAGGAGTCGAGCCATGTTGATTGGATTTGTGTTGTTAGTGAGCGCCTGCGGCCATGACGCCTGCGATGCCCTGCCGGTATCGGAGCGTATTTACCCGACGAAAGCGGCCTGTGAAACCATGGCGGATCGCATTCATAAAGTGCGGCCCGGCGTGGTCCTGCTGTGCGGCGAAGTGCATCGCTAATTAAGGCCGCTAAAGGATGTGGAGAAAAAAGAGGGCGGTTTAAACGTTGCAGCCAGCGGCAACAGCGTTCAAAATATAAGCTGTTTTAACCTATTATCGTTGTGAATCCCATGAAAACACCACGCCCCCGTCGTCCGACTGGACGCTGGGTTTATTACATTTTGTATGACGGCATTATCTGGCCCTGCCCGGTACGCTGGGAGTGGGAAAGCGGCTACGGCGGCTGGCTGCCGTTTTACTATTCGCCGACCTTCGAGTTCGTCGCCGGCGATCCCGGCAAGGCGTATCGTATCGCCCGCAGCGACGTGCGCGCTAAACGGCGCGAGCAGGAGGAGCGTGAATATGTGTAGCGCCGCTCAGGAGGAGACCCAGGGCAGCCAGGATGAGGTCAGCAGAAAGTGAATCAGCTCCAGTGCCAGCACAATCATCACTAATACGCCCAGCTTGTGGCGGCAAACCCACGCTTTCAGGCCCATATCATCGCCGCCCAGCGGATCAGCATTAACGCGCCGCAAATACAGAGCAGCACCAGCACCATTTTCCAGTGTCTTTTAGCCGGCAGATATTTCGCCACGCTCCCCCTCCTTCCGCAGAAAGAAAAGATGCGCCCCAGGGCGCATCCATTGCGGTTCATCGGAACCGATATCAGCCAGCACAGCTTAATCGCTGGCGGCCTGCTGAATCAATTATTCAGGGTATAGTCGAGGGTGATCTCAGCGTTGAGCACCTGCGAAACCGGACAGCCCGCCTTCGCCTTCTGAATGATTTCGTCAAACGCCGCCCTGTCGATGCCCGGCAGGCTGATGGTGCTGTTCAGCGCCACTTTGGTGATGGCGAAGCCTTCGCCTTTTTTGTCCAGCGAGACGTCAGCGGTGGTGTCGATGCTCTGCGGCTTGTGGCCAGCATTACCCAGCATCAGCGACAGCGCCATCGAGAAGCAGGCGGCGTGCGCCGCGCCGATCAGCTCTTCCGGGTTGGTGCCCTTCTCGCCTTCAAAACGGGTGTTAAAACCGTAAGGCGTCTGGCTCAGCACGCCGCTTTCGGTGCTGATGGTGCCTTTCCCTTTGATATCGCCTTCCCAGTGCGCCGATCCTTTCTTGTGAATAGTCATTTCAATCCTCCTGTTGATGAAGAGTGAGTAAGTATAGACAAGGCTCAGCTAACAGCACGCGGACGCGGCGCTTCGCTGGCATAAGCGAGCGACGCGCCGGCATCCACCAGCGCGTCGCGCGTGATTTCGGCGATCGATTTCGCGCCGGTCAGGGTCATCGCCACGCGCATCTCTTTTTCCACCAGCCCAAGCAGGTTTTCCACGCCGCGCTGGCCGTGGGTCGCCAGCGCGTAGAGCCAGGCGCGCCCCAGCAGCACGCTGTCGGCGCCCAGCGCGATCATGCGCACCACGTCCAGCCCGTTGCGAATGCCGCTGTCGGCGAGAAGAGTAATGTCGCCTTTCACCGCATCGGCGATGGCGGGCAGCGCGCGCGCCGAGGAGAGCACGCCGTCCAGCTGGCGGCCGCCGTGGTTCGACACCACGATGCCGTCCGCGCCGAAACGCACCGCGTCGCGCGCATCTTCAGGATCGAGAATGCCTTTGATCACCATCGGGCCGTCCCAGAATTCGCGGATCCACTCCAGATCGCGCCAGGAGATCGAGGGATCGAAGTTGTTCGCCAGCCAGCCAATATAATCTTCCAGCCCGGTCGGCTTGCCGAGGTAGGTGGAAATATTACCGAGATCGTGCGGGCGGCCGTGCAGGCCGACATCCCATGCCCACTGCGGGTGGGTCGCCGCCTGCCAGTAGCGACGCAGCGCGGCGTGCTGCCCGCTCATGCCGGAGTGCGCGTCGCGATAGCGCGCGCCGGGCGTTGGCATATCGACGGTAAATACCAGCGTCGAGCAGCCTGCGGCTTTGGCGCGCTCCAGCGCGTTGCGCATAAAGCCGCGGTCGCGCAGCACGTAGAGCTGGAACCACATCGGGCGGTTGATGGCGGGCGCCACCTCTTCAATCGGACAGACCGACACTGTCGACAGGGTAAAAGGGATCCCTTTGAGCGCCGCGGCACGCGCCGCCTGCACCTCGCCGCGACGCGCATACATTCCGCATAGCCCGACCGGCGCCAGCGCCACCGGCATCGATAACGTTTCGTTGAACAGGCGGGTTTCCAGGCTTAGCTCGGACATATTCTTCAGCACGCGCTGGCGCAGCGCCACGTCGGAGAGATCCTCGACGTTGCGCTGCAGGGTGCGCTCGCTGTAGGCGCCGCCGTCGATATAGTGGAAAAGAAACGGCGGTAAAATACGCTGCGCGGCGGCGCGATAATCGGAAGCGGCGGAGATAATCACAGGTCGTTTTCCTTGCGGTTAAAAAGAGTCATTGCCTGGCAGACGCGTAATGCGCGCCTGGCGCGCTTCGTCTTCATGCAGGTTTTTCAGGGGGGCGTGGACAAAGCCGAGGTGATCCATCGCCGCCCGGCGCGCCGCCTCCGCCTCGCCGGCGAGGATGGCGTCGAGCAGGCATTGATGCTGTTCGGTGAGACGGGCGAAAATCGCCGGCTGGCTGTACATACGCTGGCGGCTTTGCAGTACCGAGGACTGCAGCAGCGCAAAGAAGCCGCGCATGGTCTGCAGCAGCACCAGGTTGTGCGACGCTTCGGCGATAGCGAGATGAAAGCGCACGTCAGCCTGCGCGGCGAGATCGGGATCGTCGCTCTCTTTCAGCTTTAGGGTGGCGTCGAAGGCGAGCCGCAGCCGCTCCTTATCCGCCTCGGTTGCGCGCTGCGCCGCGTACCAGGCGGTGCTCGCCTCGATCGCGTGGCGCGCTTCGAGAATGTCGTAGCGGTAGTCGGGATCGTCCTGCAGCAGCGCGCGTACCGGGGCGACGATGCGCTGCTCTGCCCAGGGGGCCAGCTGCTGGCGCAGCCAGGTGCCGCCGCCGCGACGGCTGATCAGCAAGCCGCTGCTGACCAGCTGCTGTAGCGCTTCGCGCAGCGAAGAGCGCGACACGCCCAGCTCAGCGGCGAGCTGGCGCTCGGCGGGCAGCCTCATGCCCGGCTCCAGTTTTTGCTGCTCTATATAGCGCCGCAGCCGCACCACAAGGTGCTCAGCGGCTGGCGATGTCGATTCACTCATGGCGTCGTCCCGAAGCGGCGCGCTTTTGGTCGGACCAAAAGCGCGCGGTGCGTCAATATGGACTTAAATGGTTAATCTTTTGTTAACCCGAGACAACCTTACGGGCGCGAATTTTCCGCTTCTGTGACTTGCGCTAAAAAGCAGGCTGGAATTGGTAGGACCAAAAAGGCGGGCGGAGAGAAAAGAGAGGCATAAAAAAGCCTCCGGCTGGAGGCTTGGTTCTACTGGGACGATGGCGTCAGGCGCTTTTTGCCCATTTCTGGGCCGTCATCATTTCCATCGCCAGCGCAAACAGCTGCTGCTGATGCTGTTCCGCGCTTTCGGCATAGCAGCCGATCATTGAGACAACCTTGTCAGCAGATAAGCTTTCACCGTGGACATGCAGCGTAAGCACTGCGCGACCAACGATTTTCAGCACTTCTTCATGTGATCCCTGGGCAATATTACTCAATGGAGAACCCTCAAACTGTCGTTGTAATAGAAGCTGGCGCGCTAAATATAAAGCAATTGCAGTGATTATTTTATCGGCTCGATCGGGGAGTTTATTTAATGATTAATTCTTTTGCTGGAGGAAAAAAAAAGGGAATCATCTGATACAAAAAGAAATTAAGTTGCCCGATCGGGCAGTTATAAAGCTTCAGCTGGTCTTAAAAAGCCACACGATATGCACAAAAGCTCGCGCGCGGCGGGCAAACATTAGAAGATAACATCCATTCTCACCGATCTTCGGGTTATTCCTAAGCGCCTGCATGGCGAAGCAATCATGCAGGTAACCCTTTTCGCTGGTTGCCGCGCGTCGCACATTCTGCCAGACTTGCCGCGCTATTTTTCGACCACCTTTTGCCGCCGAGGCCGCCCGTGACCGCATTTACTACCCTTACCGCTCTTCCCGCCAGCCAGATCGCCAACCTGGCCGATATGGGCTATACCGAGATGACGCCTGTTCAGGCCGCTACGCTGCCCGCTATCCTGGCGCGGCGCGACGTGCGGGCGCAGGCGAAAACCGGCAGCGGCAAAACGGCGGCGTTCGGCATCGGCCTGCTGCAGCATATCGACAGCAGCCGCTACGTTACCCAGGCGCTGGTGCTCTGCCCGACGCGCGAGCTGGCGGACCAGGTCAGCAACGTGCTGCGTCAGCTGGCGCGCTTTACCCGCAATATCAAGATCCTTACCCTGTGCGGCGGCCAGCCTATGAGCGCGCAGCGCGACTCGCTGGTACACGCCCCGCATATCGTGGTCGGCACGCCGGGCCGTATTCTCGATCATCTGAAGCGCGAGACGCTGAAGCTCGATCGGCTCGACACGCTGGTGCTCGACGAGGCGGATCGCATGCTGGAGATGGGATTCCGCGACGATATGGAGGCGGTGGCCGCGCTCACGCCCGCCAGCCGCCAGACGCTGCTCTTCTCCGCCACCTGGCCAGAGAGTATCGCTTCGCTTAGCGCACGCTTTCAGCGCGACGCGCTGCACGTTGCCACCGAAGAGGTAAGCGAGCTGCCCGCTATTGAGCAGGCGTTTATCGAAGCAAGCCCAGGCGAAAAGCTGCCGCTGCTGCAGGCGCTGCTGGCGCAGCGTCAGCCAGCCTCGTGCGTGGTCTTCTGCAACACCAAACGCGAGTGCGACGATATCGCCGCCGCGCTTAACCAGCAGGCTATCAGCGCGCTGGCGCTGCATGGCGATCTGGAGCAGCGCGATCGCGAACGCGTGCTGATCCGCTTCGCCAACGGTAGCGGGCGCGTGCTGGTAGCGACCGACGTGGCGGCGCGCGGCCTGGATATTAAAGCGCTGGCGATGGTGGTGAACTATCAGCTGGCGTGGGATCCCGAAGTGCATGTACACCGCATCGGCCGCACCGGACGCGCCGGCGAACAGGGCAGCGCGGTGAGCTTTGTCGCGGCGGATGAGATGGCGCGCGCCCACGCGCTGGAAGATTTTCTGCAGCAGCCGCTCAGCTGGCTGTCGGCCAGCGCGCTGAAAAAAGGCGCGCGCCAGCCGCTGCCGGCCGCCATGATGACGCTCTGCATCGACGGCGGGCGCAAGGCGAAGATTCGGCCTGGGGATATTCTCGGCGCGCTGACCGGCGACGCGGGCTTCCGCGCCGACCAGATCGGCAAAATCGATATTACCCCGACCCATGCTTATGTCGCCGTAGCGGCGAGCGAAGCCAAAGCGGCGCTGGTCAGGCTGAAGCAGGGAAAAATGAAGGGTAAGAGCGTGCGGGCGATTCTGCTGCAGGATTAACTGTAACGCTGGAGCGGCGCGGGGGTTAACTGCCCCGCGCCGGAAATAAATGCGCCGAAACGCCGGCCGGGTTACGGCAGGTCAATCTGGGTGACGTGCAGCACCGTATTCTCGCCTTTACCTTTTACGTGGCCGCTGACGCGCACCTGCTCGTCCGCCTTAAAGGTTTTGCCGTCGAAGGTTTTTTCCGGCGCGATAATGGTGATGGTGCCGGTGCTGTCGCGGAACTGGTAGTTATCGCCCTGCAGCTTCTTCAGAATATAGCCTTCAAGCGTGACG
The DNA here is from genome assembly GCF_022346785.1 of Pantoea sp. ACRSC. Classification (NCBI taxonomy): domain Bacteria; kingdom Pseudomonadati; phylum Pseudomonadota; class Gammaproteobacteria; order Enterobacterales; family Erwiniaceae; genus Pantoea; species Pantoea sp. ACRSC. Next base: position 12,161 of record NZ_JAKRNN010000001.1, on the reverse strand, counting down.
TAACCGTCCTGACGAAAATCGCGGATCTGGTTGATATGGGTCTGGCCGGTATCCTCTGAACCTTTATAGCCTGCATCCTGCTTTTTCTGCGGCGGCGGCGTTGCGCCCGCTTCAAAACCGCCCTTCTCAGCCAGCGCTGGCAGACTCAATACGGCCAACAGCGTAAACGTCATGACTTTTTTCATGGTGCGCTCCTTTAATGAAATTTTTCCGTTGTGACCCTCTAAGCCTGGCACAAGAATCGCTAACTGCGCGCGCGATCAAATTTGCGCACTCGCCTCTCACTTTTTAGCCAGTCGTGCCGATAACGCTTTTATCATTCACTTTCGCCGCGCACAGGCGGCAGCAAGGCAGAGCAACGATGGATAATTTTCAAAAAGAGATAGATGAAAGAGCGAATCTGGCGTTATCGAACCGCTTTGAACTGCTGCTGTTCCGTCTGGGCACCGATCAGGCCAGGGGGAAATCGGAGCTGTTCGGCATTAACGTCTTCAAGCTGCGGGAAATTGTGCCGATGCAGCCGATTACCCGCGCGGCCGGCATGCGTTCGCCGCTGCTGGGCATGACCAATATTCGCGGCCAGTTTATTCCAGTGATCGACCTGCCGGCGGTGGCGGGCTGCACGCCGGAAACCGGGCTGAATCTGCTGCTGGTTACCGAGTATGCGCGTAATACCCAGGCTTTTGCCGTGGAGTCGGTGGATAACATCGTGCGCCTCGACTGGAGCCAGGTGCATACCGCTGAGAAAGGCATCGGCGGCCGCAATATCACCAGCATCGCCTGCCTCGACGATGAAAAGGGCAGCAACAGCCTGGCTATGGTGCTCGACGTCGAGCAGATCCTCTATGACGTGATCCCTTCGGTGCGCGGCAACGAGCCGACGCCGGAAACGGTGCGCAGCTTTAAGATCAAGCCTGGCGCGGTGGCTATCGTCGCGGAAGATTCGAAAGTGGCGCGTCAGCTGCTGGAGCAGGGCCTGAAGAGCATGGGCATTCCCGCGCTGATGCACAACACCGGCCTGGAAGCCTGGCTGAAGATTAAAGAGATGAACGAAGCGGCGCAGGCGGCGGGCGAATCGATCCACGACAAGATCGCACTGGTGCTGACCGATCTTGAGATGCCGGAGATGGACGGCTTTACCCTGACGCGCAATATCAAGCGTGAGGCGTCGCTGAAGGACATTCCGGTGGTGATTCACTCCTCGCTCTCCGGCAGCGCCAACGAAGATCACGTGCGCAAAGTGGGCGCCGACGGCTACGTCGCCAAATTCGAAATCAACGAACTCTCCGCTGTGATCCACAGCGTGCTGGAAAAAGCCCCCTGATGCACCCGGCACGCGCGACACCCCGTTGCGCGTGCCTTTTCCGACCCCGCTTTATCCTCTCTTTTATTGCGTTGCCTCAATCCTTTTATCCCCCTCTCCGCCCATGCCGATCGCCTCGCGGCGTGCCGTCGATCTCGGCTAAGCCCGCCCTGCTCTCCCCGCAGGCTCACCGCCTTAATGTAATTGCTTAGCGTGACTAATATTATCGCACTCACCCGCCGGGCTGCCGTTTGTGCCACTAATGATTGTCCTTCACCGCCTCAATTAACCCTGCTTTTTGTGCAGAAATAACCCGGAAAAAATTAAAGTCAAAACAGAAGCATCCGATAACTTGTGCACCGGCTCTCATTTTTAGCCCTTTGCGGGCGGCCTGGGGGCAGTAAAGAGGGATCACACAAAAGCGTTAAAAAACTTAACTATTTCAGCAAAACACTTAGGTAATCGCGGGAGAACAGAGATGTTGAGATTGAAAAATATGAAGGTCGGCGCCCGGCTTGGCATCGCCTTCGGTATTGTTGTGGTGCTGATGGTCATCATCGGCATCACCACCGTTAGCAAAATCCAGAGCATTAACAGCGGCATTTCCGCCATCATCGATGACCGCTATGTCAAAGTCCGCCTCGCCTTCGACGTGCGCGACGGCGTCAACGACCAGATTAAATATCTGCGCGGCCTGGTGATTGATACCGCCCATCCCGACAGAAACATCAAGCGCTACGGCCAGCTGGATGAAGCGACCCAGCGCACCAATACCGCGATGAACCGCATCGCCGCTATTCAGGTTACCCCCATCGGCAAAAAGAAAATCAAGGGGCTGATTGAGGCGGGCCAGCAGTTTGAAGTGGCAAAAAACGCGCTGATTGCGCTGATCAAAGCGGGTGATTTTGAAGGCGCAGGCGTTTACGCGCTGAAAACCATGACGCCAGCCCAGAACGCTTTCCTTGAGGGCGCCGAGAAATTTGCTAATTCGCAGGATTCACAGCTGCGCGGCGAAGGCCAGAGCATTATTAGCGCCGCCAGCACGGCGATTATGATTACGCTGGTCTGCGCCGTACTGGCGATCCTCGCCTCGATACTGCTGGGCATTTACCTGACCCGCTCGATTGTGCGTCCGCTGAAGGAGGCGCTCGGCGTGGCCGAACGCGTCGCCGCAGGCGACCTCAGCTCTAAAATCACCATCGACAGCCGCGACGAAACCGGCGTGCTGATGCGCGCGCTGCAGCAGATGAACGATAACCTGCTGAGCATTGTGACCGAAGTGCGCACCGGCTCCGATACCATCGCCGTGGCGTCGAATCAGATCTCCAGCGGCAACCTGGACCTCTCAACCCGCACCGAACAGCAGGCAAGCTCGCTGGAAGAGACCGCCTCGGCGATGGAGCAGATGACCTCTACCGTGAAGCACAACGCCGACAATGCGCGCGAAGCCAATCAGCTGGTGGCAAACACCTCGGCGGTAGCGCGCGAAGGCGGCGTGGTGATGGAACAGGTGATTGAGAAAATGGAGGCCATTGCGCTGTCGTCGAAGAAAATCGTCGATATCATCAGCGTGATCGACTCTATCGCCTTCCAGACCAATATTCTGTCGCTCAACGCTGCCGTCGAAGCGGCGCGCGCCGGCGAACAGGGACGCGGATTCGCCGTGGTGGCGAGCGAGGTGCGTAATCTGGCGCAGCGCTCGGCATCGGCGGCGAAAGAGATCAAACTGCTGATTGAAGATTCCGTGGCCAAAGTTGAGGAAGGCAGCAGGCTGGTTTCCCATGCCGGCTCCACCATCGGCGAGGTGGTGAACAGCGTGAAGAGCGTGGCGGGCATTATGAGCGAAATCACTATTGCCAGCAGCGAGCAGAGCACCGGCATCAGTGAGATCAATATGGCGATTACCCAGATGGAAGCGGTAACGCAGCAGAACGCCGCGCTGGTGCAGGAAGCCTCCGCCGCATCGCAGGCGCTGCAGGATCAGGCCGAGCGTATGGCGCAGGCGATGAGCGTATTTAAAACCGGCGCGCTGCGCCCGGCGCAGTAAGCCGTTCAGCATTGGGCGACCCCGAGGGCCGCCCGATGTGATTAACGCGAGTAAACCACAGAGGCATGTAACCCGGTCGTGTGTAGCGGATGAAAGACATCCATTAAAAAGCACGCGCCTTATAGAGGGCGTAAAGACAGTAGTAAGCCGCAAAGCTATTTAAATTCATAATAATATACTTCAGCTTTTCGTTGCGGTTCAGCAGGATAAAAATCCCTTTCGAATATTTTCCGCGTTTTATCTCGTTAATTTCCCGCGAAATTTCATTATGCGTAAAGGCGTCGTGGTACATCGAGGTTACGATCTGCATATCGAGCGCCAGCACCCGCTTCGACACCCCTTTAAGAAAGTAGTCGAGATCGCGATGCATATACTTTTGCATAATGGTGTCATACAGCCCGGTCAGAAACTGTTTGCGCTCTTTTAGCTCGTTGTACTGCACGCGCTTCTTTGACAGCGAATCCATAACGTTTTCGTAATGATAGGCGGCGCTGTCGATCACCAGACAGTTGCTGACGTTGTAGAAATAGTTGAGGTTGAACAGCAAATCTTCACTCATGGAGATCCCCTCCAGGAAATAGAGATTGTTCACCTCAATGACGCGCCGGCTGTAACACTTATTATGCAGATAGCCGATATTATCGCTCATCTCCAGCTCGCCCAGCAGATAAGGCATCTCCTGCGCCGCGAAATAACCATATTTGCGGAGGGTGCCGATGCGGTCGTCCACCAGGTTGCCGACAATTAAATCTACCGGCCTGCCGCGACTGTTATCCAGCGACTGCTGAAAACTGGCAAGAAATGAATCCTCTACCCAGTCATCGGCGTCGAGAAAAATAATAAAATCCCCTTGCGCCTGCTTTAACGCGCGATTGCGCGCCGCGCTGACGCCGCCATTCGGCTGGTTGATTACGCGAATCGTGGGCTGATAGCTAAACTCCTCCAGCAACGCGGCGGTGCCGTCGGTGCTGCCGTCATTAACCACTATCACCTCGTAATCATCGCAGGTTTGCTGCAATACACTGATCAGGGTTCTTCTCAATGTTTTTTGCGCATTCCACGCGGGAATAATAATGCTGAACTTTGGTGTTGGAATCATGTTTAATTCCTCTTAACTATCTGAGGGTTTTGGCGTCGTTTAATAAAAACCATATTTTTTTGGGGCTGAAAAAAGAGCGATGAATAGTGAACATCGGTTGAGCGGCAAAAAAGTAATTCAGCAGCGTAAAAGAGAGCAGCTCGGTCAAAATAACGCTAAAGGCCGCACCGGTCAGGCCATAGAGCGGCACCAGCACGGCGGAGGAAACCAGGCAGATCAGCAGCACGAAAAAGGTTTTTTTCACCAGATAGGCGTAACCGTTGTACTTGATAATAAAGCGATCCATAACGCTGCTCAGCAGGCCGAACATCGCGCCCAGGCAGAGCCAGACCGTTGGCGCGACCGCGTCCTGGTACGCCGGGCCGTAAAAGTAGTGAATAAAGGGTGGCGCCAGCAGCGCGACCGCTGCGATCACCAGCGCCGAGACGCCGACCACCAGCAGGTGCAGCTGCTGAATTTTTACGATGGCGCGTTTGGGATCGCGCTCCGAGAAAAAGGCCGGATAAAAGGACGCCAGCAGCGCATTGGGCAAAAAGACCCAGGCGCCGGAGAGGGTCAGGGCCACGGAAAAGACGCCCGCCTCTTTTACGCCGAGAAAATAGCTGACGCTGAACTGGTTGAGCCGCGTATAGAGCGCCACGGCGATCACCGAGAAGATAAGCGTGCCGCCGGAGGCCAGCATATAGCGCGAATAGGCTTTAAGCTGTTTGCGGTTCGGCGTGCGCAGCCCTCCTTCGTAGCGGCGGAACAGCGCCAGCTTGATCACGAAGGGAATCAAGGTTGCCAGCACGATCGGCAGCGCCAGCCAGGCGGGATCCGCTCCCCAGTATGAAATAACAAAGCGAATCGTCAGGCTGATGGTTAACCCGATGGCATTGGCGATGACGTTCAGCTTCGCATTCAGCATCGCCTCGTTGAAAACGTTGACCAGGTCGATGGCGGAAAAGAGGCAGGCGATGGCCGCGGCGATAATAAAGATCTGCGCCTGCGAGCTCATCTCCTCGCGCATAATCACCATACCGGCAGACGCCAGCGCCAGGTAGAGCGTGAAAATCAGCACCGAGGCGGAGATCATCAGCCTGATGCCGGAGGCTTTATTTTGCGACAGCCGCTTCAGCAGGATAACGTCGCTGCCCATGTAGGCCACCGTCTGCAAAAACTGAAACACCAGCAGCGAAATAGAAATAATGCCGAAGGTGGTCGGCCCGACATATTTCGCCACAAACGAGGTGACAAAAATCAGGCCGAAGACCGCGATAATCTTCTCAGCGATCATCCACATCGAGTTCTTCAGTTTGTCTTTCATAGCTGCTCTCCCCGCCCCGCGCTTTGCGCCAGCTTGCGCAATTGCGACACCAGCCGCGGCGAGCAGAAAAAGAGCGTGAAGTAGAGGCTCCAGCCGTTAACGATAACGCCTGAAGAGAGATAGGCTTTAAAAGCCTCTCGATAGCGTCGAATATGCTCGTTAATAAAGGCAGAATTAAATTCGCCGGAGGCGATGGCCTTATATAAATAGGCGGAAGAGACCTTCAGCAACAGAAAATAGAAAAACTTATCGTTGCTGCGCGACAAGAGCCGCTGCATTTCGCTAAATGAACGGGCGAAGGAGAAATGTTTTTCGCGCACCGACGAGCGCGTCGCCGAGTTCTCTGACTCGACGTAGTGATAAATCACGCTGTTGATGCAGATTACCCGCCGGGTGCCGAGCAGGCTGAGATACTGCATAACAAACAGCAGATCCTCGAAGTTCGCGATCTGTTCATTAAAGCGCAGCTGAGCGGCGCGAATAAGCTCGCCGTTAAACAGCTTGTCGCAAATGCCGTGGCGCGGATGAAAATAGAGCAGATCGTTAACCGCATCGCTGGCGCTGAGCACGCGCTGCGCCTCGGTCGGAAAGGCGCGTGCGATCGGCTGCCCCTGCGGCGTAAAGTGCTGCGACTCGCCGACAATCAGGCCGACCTCGCTATTCATCAGCGCCAGGCAGAGGCTTAACGCGTCGGCGGGCAAGAAATCGTCCGCATCGACAAAGCGCAAATAGGTGCCGCGCGAGGCCGCAATACCGGCGTTGCGCGCTGAGGAAACGCCAGCGTTGCGCTGGGTGATAATGCGCACCTGGGGATGGTCGGCCCAGCTCTCCAGGATGAGCGGCGAACTGTCGGTCGATCCGTCATCCACCAGAATCAGCTCGATGCGCGGCGCCTGCTGCGCCAGCACGCTTTCAACGCAGCGAATAATCGAGTTTTCGGCATTATATACCGGCACAATTACGCTAATTAACGGGTTGTTAAGCGTCACCATAGATCCTCTGGATAAAATATTTTACGTGCGCGTTAAAAGCGCGCAGAAATAGCCGCAATAACGCCTTAGTGCCGGGCTCACGTCGACATTTTTGTTTTTTTCCCGGATAGATCAGATACGACTAAAGAAAAAATCAGGATTGAATGATGAGATATTACGTGCCGCTTTTATTCCGTCAATGGGTGGTGCGCTAAACCGGAATTTCCGCATGACCGCTCTGCTTATCTATCAGAATTAATGGATAAGCGGACATTAGGGTTATCTGCAAGATTTTTCGCAGCCTTAAGCAGGAAGCATTAACAGGCAACGATAAAGAGAATAACAGCGCCGCCAGCCTGACCTGGAGAAATTTTTATTCATTAGGAATTATCCTGGAGGGTGAAAACAAAAAATGCTGTGCTTTCATGGCATCGCAAAATTAGATATGCGAGCTTACCAGCGTGGCTTGATTATTTTCTTTTCTCAAGGCGCGCCCTGTTTATCAGCGGTCAGTTATGCGCTCTTAAGAATGATAACAGGATCTCTTTAGCCTGTAGCGCCAGCTTAAACAAAGCTGATATGAAAAAATCAGAGGAAAAGGCGCAAAAAATTAAGGCGCTTAATGTGACGCAGGTCGCGTAAATGTTGTGGGGCGGATTAGGAATTGAGCGAGGCGTCAGGACAGAGGGAAACCAGGCATCGCGTCGGTGCCGGGTTATGAAGGGCTGGCAGCAGCCCTTCGTGCTGATTATTAAAGCGAATTAAGGGCGTTCATCACCGCATCCGGCATGCTCGGCCTGCCGTTGCTGAGACAGGTGGCAACAAAGGTCGCTTCTGCACAGATAACGCCATCGACCTTAATCTGTTGAACGAAGTTGACCCGATTGCGCTTTTCATTCTTCTCCAGCGTGCAGGTCACCTCCAGACGATCGCCCTTTTGCAGGCTTTTGCGGAAGCGCAGCGAATATTCCAGCACCATATAGAGGCGTCCCTGCTTAAACTCCTCTTCTATGTCGATGCCCAGCGCTTCGCGCATATAGGCATGGCGTGTCCATTCCATATAGAAGGGATAGTAGAGGCCATCGACGATGCCCTGGAAATCGATATGCTTTTCATCAACTTCATAGTGCTTTGCAAACATGTTCCGTATCTCGCGGTAGTGAGCAGATTAACAGCCTGATTTTGCTAATCTAACTTGGCCTAGCGCGGATGCCTTGCTTTTTTTGTGCTGCCGCGAAGGGGAAAAAGCCAGGCGTTTCGCCTGGCGCAGCATCACTTCAGGTGCGTTTTCAGCCCGTCTGCCGCCTGGCGCAGCGCGGTACGCACCGCCGGTACGTCGCTCAACCCGTTCAGCAAGCCGTAGTCGTGGATCAGCCCGTTGTAGCGCGTTACCGTGACGTCGACGCCCGCGGCGTCCAGCTTGCGGCCAAAGGCCTCACCTTCGTCGCGCAGCACGTCAAGCTCGGCGGTCTGGATTAAGGTTGGCGGCAGCCCCTGCAGCTGTTCGCGGGTGGCGCGCAGCGGCGACGCCAGAATATTGTTACGGTCGCTCGCCCTGGTGGTGTAGTTATCCCAGAACCATTTCATCATATTGCGCGTCAGGAAATAGCCCTTCTGGAACTGCTGATAGGAGCCGGTATCGAAGCGCGCGTCGGTCACCGGCCACAGCATCAGATCGTAGCGAATCGCCGGGGTATGCTGCTGCTTCGCCTGCAGCGCCACGGCCGCCACCATATTGCCGCCGACGCTGTTGCCTGCCAGCGCCAGCCGCTTACCATCTACGCCAATTTCGGCGCCGTGCTCGGCGACCCAGCGGGTGGCGGCGTAAGCCTGGTTGATGGCGACAGGATAGTGCGCTTCCGGCGACGGCGTGTAGTTAACGAACACCGCGGCGGCGCCCGACTCAACCACCAGGTCGCGCACCAGACGTTCATGGGTCTGGAAATCCCCTAATACCCAGCCGCCGCCGTGAAAGAACATAAATACCGGCAGCGTGCCCTGCGCCCCTTTAGGCTTCACGATATTCAGCTTTAAAGGCTGGCCGTTTACCTCAATCGTCTTTTCCGTTACCTCGGCGTCAGGCAGCGTTGCCCCTTTTTGCGCGCCGATCAGCACTTCGCGTGCCGCCTGCGGCGAGAGCTGTTCAATAGGTTTGCCGCCGCTGCTGTTTAGCGCATGCAGAAAATTCTCTACGTGACGCTCCGGCTGAGGCGCGTCGGCAAAGCTGTTGGCGGACGCGGCGGCCAGCGCCAGCGCTAAAACGGTATGCTTAATGGTCATGAGATTACTCCTTTAATTTATTCACTATTAAATCGCACACTATTTAAATGCATCGCCTTTACTGCGGCGCATTCGGGATGAGGTGAATATATATAGCGCGCTATTTAATAGCAAACATAAAAGTGAGAGCTTGCACGCAATTTACTTTAATGCATTGATAAATAATGATTTTAAAAATGGCTTAGCGCACAGGCTGTCAAAACCTGCCCTGTCTTCACCCGGTCGCTGGCAAACCATCCAGGCGATGAAAGGCGTAGAAGCGATCGTGATTCGGGAACTGGCAAGAGAGGTTAACCGCGATTTTGCGGCGTATGGAGTGGTGTTCAGTCGCTGCCTGCGGGAGACGTGTGGGATAAGAAGAGGACACTATTGTTCGCAGCACAGCTAATGCGAGTCTCTCGGCCTGTTGGGAGGAGGTGATTGAAGAACCCTTTGCTGTATCGTGCGCCAGTTTTGCTTTGTCCTCGGTCGTGGCGTCTGGCGTTTTACCTGGTCAGGAACCAGGAATGAGCCAGCTGTAGCGCATGGCGCATTATTCTCAACGATTATTATTTCCTATGACTCTCATGCAATTTATTTTTCAACCATACTCCAGCACCTAATACTACTCCTGCGATACTCCCTTTTTTCAATGCGATATATAATGCCTCTTCCCATGAAAAAAGGAATGCCCCATCCTTGAAGTAGAAAATTGTTGACACTCCTAGTTGGCATATGAAAAGAACAACAGAAATTAAGGCAGTACAGTACACAACCAGGAAAAGAAGCCAAAGGATACCAACCTTGCTGAAGAGATTCATTGCTTCTTCTCCCGCTTGTCTAACTCATCTTTTACAGCTTTTCCTGTAAGTTCAGAAGCAGTAGAACCTGTAACTGCACCAATAACATCCTTTGTCACTTGATCAGTTACCGGAGACAATGAATCAACAACTTTTCCCCCTAAACTACCAGCCGCACTACCAAGGCCAGTACTTATCACAGAGTTAGTTGGATCTTCCCCTTTAATCGCACTGCCAATCGCAGCACCTCCCATATTGATCGCTGCTGATGCCTGCCAACTTTTACCTGTAGTCGCGGCAGCTCTCCAGAGCACTTGAAAAATGTAAAAAAGATAAATCTGTTTGCAGCAAGGTATATAGAAATAATAAATTTATTAAACCGTAAAGGCTTCACAGCCGAAAACTTGTTTTCGGCTGTGAAGGGTTGAGCAAGCCCACCGGGTGCGATAGGTTATTTTTTGCCAAAGCTAATTTTAATAACGTTATTAGGTACATTATCGTCATGCCTAATGACTTCATGTTCAATAAAATCACCCCATTTAAGAAACAGACTCCGCAATTTTTCTGCTTGCTGACCGACTTGATAGGTTCTGATCAACCGATCTTTGGGTATATGGTTCAGAAGTAACTCAATAAGGCGCTCAGGTGCGTCCAGATACTCAGCACAACCTGTTGCAACGCTGCGACGTAAGTCGTGTGGTGAGAATGTGGCGACTTCTGCCATATGCTTTGTTCTTAAACGTTCAAGAGCACGAGTTATGGCATCACCAGTAACGGGGAAACCTGGTTTACTGAGAGATTCGAATACCCAGGCATCTTCTGAAATAATGCGTTGCGTTTCCAGTATGCTCAGGACAAGAGGGTGGAGCGTAACAACATGGCTTTTACCGTTTTTGGTTTCGGGTATTGTCCAGCGGTCTCCTTTGATTTGTTCCCAGCGCATATTCACTACTTCTGAACGCCGCACACCCGTAAGAATAATCACGCGCAGTGCATTAGCGATAGCCTGGGAAAGGATGACGCTGGATGCGATACCCCGACCTCCTGATGAAACACCACCACCGCCAAATCCGGCTTCGTCCAGTGCTTTCCACAGCATTTGCAGCTCATCTTGTGGCAACCATCTTTCTCGTGGTTTACCCATTGAGGCACCAAACATGGCTGGTTTGAGTAAGCGTGCCGGGTTGTGGTCAATCAACCCCTGTAACGCAGCGTGATCAAGCGTCATATTGAGAAGGATAAGTCCTTTGCGGACTCCTTCAACACTGGTTTTCCTTACTCCTATAAGATGCTCATAAATAACGGCTCTGGATAAATCACAGACACGCACTGAACCTAATCCTTTTTCCAGATGGCGATGATAGGTTCCCTTGTAATCTGCCAGGGTGCGGACTCCAATAGGTTTACTTGTTTCACGGAGCACCAGCCAGTCTTCCCACAATTTTGAGAAAATCGGCATTTGCTCATTTTGTCGCTTTTCCGCTTTTCGGACATAGCGTGGATCAATACCTTGCTTAACCAGTTCTACCGCTTCTGCATGAGCCTCACGCGCCTGAGCCAACGTCATAGCAGGATAAGAACCCAGGGTGATTTTGATTTGTTTCCCATTGAGATAGGGACGGTACAGCCAGCTCTTTGTTCGACTCCCGGATCGGGATTCGACTGACAGGCCAGAACCTGCTTTTGATTTAACGCTGACGACAATACGGGTTTTACCATCTTCTGGTGTCAGGTTTGCTACCTGTCTGTCCTGGGTGATCACGGTTGCCATATTGGCCTCATCTCGCGTACTTGCTGGCGTACTTATTTAGCATTGTATAGAGTGAAATCTGATGGAACAATATGAGACGGTATTTTATTTTAACTTTATAATTTTACGTGTTTTATTGGGATGGCATGGGATGTAGTGAAACATGCTGGAATCGATATTTTTTATTTTCGTAATGCGAAGGTCGCAGGTTCGACTCCTGTTTCCGGCACCAGTTCACACTCTCCCCAGCGCTTCCCGAATCAAAAAACCTCATATCCTGTAGTTTCTGACCCCCTCGCGGCTTTGTTGAATAAATCAGCTTCAGGACGAGTGACTCTGTAGCTGACCGGGTTTTCAGGCAATACGCACGCTTTCTGGCATACCAGCCTTCGTTATTTTATTCAGCGCACGCACCATGCCCAAAGCCTCTGCTACCTGACCATCGTAATCACGCAGCGTCAGTGAACCTCCGAACAGTTGCTTTATCCTGTACATGGCCGTCTCCGCTATCGAGCGACGGTTGTAATCTGTTGTCCATTTCCACCGGGCATTACTCCCGGTCAGCCGCTGATTCGCTACTGCACGGTTACGGTCTGCGTACTCTACGGGCCAGTAACCCGCTCCTT